>JBGAJQ010000061.1:0-32468 GCA_044224875.1 Gemmatimonadaceae bacterium
TCCTCGCCGAAGGTCACCGCCGAGCGCTCGATCTACGATTTGGCGTCGTTGACGAAGGTGGTCGGAACGACCACCGCCGCGATGATCCTCTACGATGAAGGCCGTCTGGATCTCGATGCTCCGGTCTCACGCTACCTCCCAGTCTTCTCAGGGGGTGCCAAGGACTCGGTCACAATCCGGCACTTGCTCACTCACCGATCAGGCCTGCCGGCCGGCCGGGAGTTGTGGCGGAGCACCAGCTCCCCCTTTGAAGCCAAGAACGCGGTACTGTCCACGCCGCTCATCTGCCGGCCAGGTCTCTGCTATCTGTATTCGGACCTTGGCGCGGACGTCATGGGCTGGGTAATCGAGGCGATCGCCGGTCAGGGACTGGACACGTTTCTCGCCGAGCGCGTGTTCCAACCCTTGGGTATGAGCGACACCGAGTTCAGGCCTGCCGACTCGCTGACCTATCGCGTGGCACCCACCGAAGTCACTCCTCCCCGGGGTTATCCCCTTCGCGGAGAGGTGCATGACGAGAATGCGCACGCTCTCGGAGGAGTGGCTGGTCACGCTGGGCTGTTCTCTACGGCGGCTGACCTCGCGGTGTTCGCGCAGATGATGCTGAACAAGGGTGAGTACAACGGGGTGCGGATCGTCAGCGACTCAGCGGTTCAGCTGTTCACAGCGCGGGCCGCAGGTACACGCGCGCTCGGTTGGGACACCGCGGCCGGCGAGGGGAGTTCAGGTGCCCACTTGAGTGAGCACGCGTACGGACACACCGGCTACACCGGCACCTCCATGTGGATTGACCCGGATCGGGAGATGTTTGTCATTCTTCTGACCAACCGAGTGCATGCCGCGCGGGCGAGGCGTCCGAGCAAGGTTATCGCGGATGTCCGAGCCGACCTGGCCGACGCCGCAGCGGTAGCCGTGACCGACGACCCGACTTTTGCGCTGGACATGCCGGCGGTATTCCGCGCCGACCGCGCCGAGGGCTGGAACAAGCGGTATTCCCGCCGGTCGCATAGCTCCCGCCGTTCACGCTCAGCAAAGTCCAAGAAGGTCGCATCCTCCCCGAAGCGCAGCGCGGGTAGCAGCAAGGCGACGGCATCCAAGTCAGCCTCTGCGAAGCGCGCGGCTTCGAGTCCCTCCAAGGGCGTAAAGAAGAGTTCCGCGGCGGTGAAGAAGAATTCGACGACGGCGAAGAAGAGTTCGACTGTCCGGAAGTCGTCGGCGAAGTCCTCGCGATAAATCCGGGCTCCGGGGCGGGATTCGCTTGCCCCGAGGGTAGAGGGGTGCCGATCTTTCGGCTGTGTCAGAGACCGATTTCCAGCCGCCCATGTCGTCCCCCCAGGAACCTGGTGCCGAGCCCGGCGCCCCCGGTGCCGACAGCACCCCCGGTGCGATCACCGAGGATTCGGTTCGGATTGCGCTGCGTCGGGTGAAGGACCCGGAGATTAACCTCAACATCGTCGACATGGGATTGATCTACGGTATTGAGGTGGATGGCAACCACGTTCATGTGGACATGAGCCTGACGTCGCCCGGTTGCCCGTCGGGGCCGGAGATCATGCACGACGCCGAGGAGCAGCTTCGGAGCCTTCCCGGGATCGGGCACGTGGACGTGAATCTGGTGTGGTCACCGCCTTGGACGCCGGAGCGAATCGAGCCCCGCGTTCGCGCCTACCTCGGCTTCTAGACCCGGACACAACCGCTGCACGGCCGCAACCCGTTGTCGCACCTGACGATGGGGATTTGTGGTATGCAACATACGCCATTTCATCTGGGGCGCTTTGCCACGCCCGACGAGCCCATGTCACGCACCTGAGGGCCTCGGCGTGCCCACGCATTTCGCTGTTCGCGCGTCGGCCACGCCAGCGGGCTTCAGCACCGTCAGCACCGTCGGTTGCACCGGATTGAGCTGACGGCTTCCCAACGAACCAGGGCGTTGCCATATTGTCCATTGCTGGCGTGCCGGGCGGCGGACATTTGACCTGCGGGGAACGTGGCTTCGGTCTTTTACGTTCATTGGGATGAAGTGGAAGCACGCGAGCGTTCGGCTGCATTGCGCGTTGCCGGCTACACGGTGCGTGTCTTCTGGAAGGCGGGGGAGCCGCCGCGTTTTCGGGAGGGGTCGGTCCCCGACGTCTTCGTGATCTCGCTCGACCGCTTGCCGTCGCATGGCCGGGCGATCGCCGAGTGGCTCTGGGAGGCGAAGTCCCGGCACACGATACCGATCCTCTTCGCCGGCGGGGCGGCCGACAAGGTCAAGGCGACTCGCCGTCAGTTCCCGGGCGCGCACTACTGCGTGACGGGCGAGGAACCCGCAGCCATCGCACGGCTGCTTCGTTAGGCGTCAGGGCGCGATGGCAACGATGACGGGAACGGACTCGTTGCCGACGCGGTCCACGGCGGTGACGACGACGCGAACGGGTGGACCACCCATCGCCGATGACGGAAGGGTGACGACGCGCTGACGCCCGTCAATGATCGCGGCCCGCCACTCACCGTCGACCAGCACGCGCACCGTCCACCATCGTACCGTCTCCGACACTCGTGCGGGGACTTCGACAGAAGCTGGCGGGGCGACACTCAGGCGAGGAACGCCTTCCACACTGGTCACCGTGGCCTGCGGAGCTTCCGGAGTCGCCGCCCCGAGCCAGGGAGACGCCGGTACCACCGCCGGCAGCGCATACAGGTCGCTCACGAGGCGCGCACCAAGCCCGTCCGCGTCGCGCACGAAGGCGGACATCGAGAAGTGCACGTTGCCGGCCGATGTCGCGCTCTCCCGCGTTAGGCGCACCTGTGCCAGGATTTCCTCTGCCGCCCAGGCCCCCGCTCCCGTGGCCGACACACGGCTCGTGTAGTTCCCCGGCCAGACGTGTCGGCCCTGTTGATTCTCGCCGCGCCACCACGCCAGGAGTTCGCCGTATCCCTGCAGCGGCGCGCTCACCTTCCAGTACAGCTGCGGGGTGAAGTAGTCGGCCCAGCCTTCACGTATCCAACGCCGCGAGTCCGCGTAGAGTTTTTCGTAGGCGTCGAAGCCGCGCACACTCGCCGGGTAGCCTGGCCGCCAGATCCCGAACGGGGAGATGCCGAACTTCACCCAAGGTTTGGCCCGCTTGATTTCGCGATACACGGTGTCGACGAGCTTGTCGACGTTCTCGCGACGCCAGTCGTCGCGGGAGAGCTTTCCGCGCTGCGCCTTGTACTTCTTCCACGTCGCAGCATCCGGAAACGGAATCTCCCGTCGGCGACGCGTGCGCTCCGGATACGGGTAGAAGTAGTCGTCGAGGTGCACGCCATCGATGTCGTATCGATTCACCACATCGAGAATCACGCGCGTGGTCCGTGCTCGCACCCAGGGGTCTCCCGGGTCCATCCACAGGTACGAACCATACTTCCGGACGGCGGCGGGCCGGACGCGGCTGACATGTTTGGGGCTCGCCTTCGCCGGCTCTGTGGAATAGCGTGCCCGGTAGGGATTGAACCACGCGTGCAGCTCCAACCCCCTGGCATGCGCCTCGTCCACGGCAAAGGCCAGCGGATCGTATGCCGGCACGGGACCTACGCCCTGTTGCCCCGTCAGGTAATACGACCAGGGTTCAAGTGACGAGACGTAGAAGGCGTCCGCGGAGGGGCGCACCTGAAAAATCACTGCGTTCAGGTGGAGGCGGGCGGCCCGATCCAGGAGGGTGCGCAGTTCGGCGCGCTGTGAATCCGCAGGTAACCCTGGCTTCGATGGCCAGTCGATGTTGTCGACGGTGGCGATCCACGCGGCGCGGAATTCCCTGAGAAGGTCGGGCGCTACCGTGTCGACCGAGGCACCGACCGCGATAGGAACGAAGGTGGGCGCCACCGCCGGTTGCCCGCTGGCGACCGCCGCGACCGAGACCCCACACGCCACAATGAGCATGCACCGAGCGCCCCATCGGCGCCAGGTGCCTTGTGAGGCGTTAGGCATCCTTGTACGGCGAGGACTCCTTGCCGTTTCGCGTCGTCGCGGGCGGTGTACGTCCATTCCGCAGCGCCTCAATGAACGCGTCGCCCAGCAGGGACACTTGCCAGCGACGCAGCTCGGGGACGTCGTCGAGTTGCTCGATGGTCGTCGGCTTCTTGCGCGCCACGGCCTCCAAGCGCTCTCTCGGACACAGGACCCCCGGGTCGAGTTCCAGCTCGGCCGCGACGCGATCGCGCACGCTCTTGAGTCTCGACACGCGGTCCTCGAAATCCGGATCGCGATCCCACCGTGGCGAACGAGGGAAGCGCGGGAGTTCCCCTTCGGGCACGTCGCGCCCGCGCGCAATAGCAGCCAGGATCGCCGGTCCCTCGCGATCGGAGATCGATCGAGCCAACCCTTTCGTCGCCCGGAGCGCATCGAGGTCACCGGGGGCTCGTCTCGCCAGGTCGAACAACACCTCGTTCCCAGCGACGCGAAAAGTCGAGCGGTCCTGCGCCTTGGCCACGCCATCCCGCCAGGCCACCAGCTCGCGCAACAAGGCCAGTTCTCGACGCGACAGGTCTCGGGCGCCCTTCAAGCGCAGGAACGCCTGCCCGGAATCTTCGCTCTCCCAACGCGTGCCCTCGAGTCGCTTGAACTCTTCCTCCGCCCATGCCCAGCGGCCCTTGCGTTCGAGCTGACCGCGAAGCGCATCACGCAAGGACAGCAAGTGCCGCGTGTCCTGGGCGGCGTAGTCGAGCATCTCCCGAGTGAGCGGACGCATGGACCAGTCGGCACGTTGATGCGTCTTGTCCAGCTTCACGCCAAAATGCGACTCGAGCAGCGCCGCCAGCCCAAACGTACGAATGCCGAGCAGCTGCGCCGCCACGCGCGTATCGAAGATCCTCGTCACCCGCCATCCGTAATCCTGGTGCAGGAGCCGAAGGTCGTAGTCCGCGTCGTGAAAGACCACTTCGACCTCGCGGTCCTGAAAGAGCGACGTCAGGGACGGCGGGGGGTCCACCTTCAGCGGATCGATGATCGCATGCCGCGTCGCAGTCGACAGCTGGAGCAGGTATATCCGATCAACGTACCGGTGGAACGAGGCACCCTCGGTGTCGACCGCGATGGCCGGCGCATTCGCGATGCTCGCAGCGAACGCTTGCACCGCCTCAGCGGAGTCGAGGTAAAGGGTCGCAAGTGCTTTGCTCGTTGCCGACACGTCCCGAAAATTCGAAGGTCGAGGCCAGGCGACCGGGCCCAAGTGCCCGAAACACGCAACGTGTAATGTAGCGAGTCGGCGTCAGATGGGTCCGATTCCGCGAGACGTCCGCCAATCAGCTCCCGCACCGCCATTCACTGCGGATCGCCCGCTCCATTGGGCTCAGGTCGGCCCTTCGACGCTGGTGCAATCGACCACATGGCCGAGGGGCCTCGACGAGCCCCGCCCGACCGGCGCATGTTTGGCACCGCTCGCCGATTCGTGGCGTGGCATGCGGCGCTACGTACGCCGCCGCGGAGGTCTGACGTTAGGCGCGGATGAGACATGATTGCCTTGTGCGAGAATCTTGAAACCGGTTACGACGACATCGGGCAGGGTATCCCGGTGGTCTTCGTGCACGGTTTTCCGCACAATCGCTCGCTGTGGGCGCCGCAAGCACACGGCTTGGTCGACCGTGCGCGCTGTATCTCCCCGGACTTGCGAGGATTCGGGGAATCGAGCGTCGCACCGCCCTACTCGATGGACCAGTACGCGGACGATGTCGTGTCGCTCATGGACGTGCTTCGTGTGGAGCGAGCGGTCGTTGTTGGCCTGTCCATGGGGGGCTATGTGGCCATGGCGATGTGGCGGCGCCATAAGGCCAGAGTACGTGCCTTGGCCCTCGTCGACACCCGGGCAGGTGCCGACTCCGCCGAGGGCCGCCAAAAACGCGACGACATGATCGCGCTGGCCCAGGAGCGCGGAAGCAGCGCGGTGGCCGACGCCATGATTGGCAACATGGTGGGCCAGGGAACTCACTCGCGAGCCCCCGAAGTTGTCGAGAGCGTCCACAACATGCTCTCCTCCGCGCCGGTCGCCGGCGTGATCGGCGCGCTCGGCGCCTTGAAGGAGCGACCGGACGCCTCCGCGACCCTGACCACCGTGGATGTTCCGACACTCATCGTGGTTGGTGACGAGGACACCATCACGCCCATCGTCGAGTCTCAGGCCATGCACCAGATGATACGTGGAAGCCTGTTGGAGACCATCGGCGGCGCGGGTCACTTGAGCAACCTCGAACGTCCCGCCGCGTTCAATCACGTCCTGAGCGAGTTTCTCGCGAGCCTGACACTCGCGTAACAGGGCGGCGCTCGCTGAGGAGCCGTACTGCCGTCTGCGCGAACGACCAGGTGAGTCCGGCAGGGGGGCGAACCGCTATCTCGGACCCGAAAGACGGTCCGAAACCAGTCGCCACGGCGAAAAAGAAAGGCCGATGGAATCTTCTTCCATCGGCCGTCAACAGCCCCGTGCCCTTTCGCCGACTATCGCGTCGGTCGGCCGGGTGGCGGATTCTGCTTGAAGACATCCCGATTGATCTGAACGTACTGCCTCAGGTTTGCGGGCACGTCTTCTTCTGGGAAGATCGCCGTCACAGGGCACTCCGGTTCGCATGCCCCGCAATCAATGCATTCATCTGGGTGAATGAAGAGCTGCTGCTCTCCTTCGTAAATGCAGTCCACTGGGCAAACGTCGACGCAGGACTTGTCCTTGACGCCAATGCAGGCTTCCGTGATGACGTACGGCATAGTGTGCTCGAGGGGCGGAAGGCGAAGGTTGACCGGGGAAAGATACTAGCCGAAAGTTCGCGGAAAAGGGCATCCTACGCAGCGCTGGACAGGACGTGTCCCGTAGGAAGATTCACCCCGCATGCAAGTCACGATTAATGGGCGCGTTCGCGAATTGGACCCGGCGCCCTTGGAGTGCCTGGCGTTCACGCTTCGCGACCGTCTCCACCTGCTGGGGACCAAGGTGCCGTGCGAGCGCGGTGAGTGTGGGGCGTGCTCGGTGTTGGTGGACGAAGCACCGGTGTACTCCTGCATCACCCTAACGAGCCGGTGCGAGGGTCGGCGGGTGACCACGATTGAAGGGCTCACGGCACCCGGCACCCTGCATCCCCTCCAGCAAGCGTTCATCGACCATGACGCGGTGCAGTGCGGATTCTGCACACCGGGCCAGATCTTGGCCGCCGTGGCGCTCTTGGCGGAAAATCCAACACCCGACGATGCCGCGATCGCCCGCGCGATGAGCGGGAACCTGTGCCGATGTGGCACCTACCCGAAGATCGCCGCCGCGATTCGCTCCGTTGCCGCGACCGACACGGGCGCGGCATGAGCGAGCATTCGCCCGACGGCAGACGTCGAAAGCGCTTCGTCACCACGGTGGTCGAGGTCGAGGGTCGTGAGGAGACGAAGATCGTGGAGCTCCCCGACGCGGAGTTGCCCCCGTGGGACGACGACTCCAAACTGCGCATTGTTGGCCAGCCGATACCGCGCGTGGATGCGCGAGAGAAGGTCACTGGCCGAGCGAGATACACGGCGGACGTCGTGCGGCCGGGGATGCTCTACGCGGTCCTGTTGCGATCGCCGATTGCTGCTGGGACCCTGACGGCCATCGACATGGCCGCGGCGCGATCGGACTCTCAGGTCATCGACGCGATCGGACCGGGCGATGTGCCGAAGATTCGCGTCGCCGGGACGCTCCTGTTCGATCGGAACATTTCGTATGTCGGACAGCCAATCGCGGCGATCTGCGCCGAGTCGCTCGCCGCCGCGCGCGCGGGAGGTGACCGCATGATGGCATCGGCGCGATTTGAGCGACGAGCGCACGCGGTGACTTTTTCTGACGCTGTAGCTGACGGGGCGCCGGTCGTTCGGTCGTCGGGCAATGTGTCGAAAGGGTCGCCGAACGTGGTCGAGCGGGGCGATGTCGAGTCCGGCTTGCGCGAGGCCGATGTGATCGTTCGCCGAGAGTACCGCACGCCTTCCGCGTTGCACACCTCTATGGAGCCGCACGGTGCCGTGGCGGAGTGGGAGGGCGACCGACTGACCGTCTGGGAATCGACCCAGGGGGTGTTCCGAGTCCGAGACGAGATTGCCAACGCCTTCAGTCTTCCACGCTCGTCGGTGCGGGTGCTGAAGGACCACATGGGCGGCGGATTCGGTTCAAAGAACAACGCCGGTGCGTACACCTTCGCCGCGGTGCACCTGGCCCGTCGCACAGGAAGGGCGGTTCGTTGTGTGCTGGATCGGTACGGCGAGCAGGTCGATTCCGGACACCGCCCAGAGGCCCGCATTCGTGTGACGTTAGGCGCTCGGCGCGATGGCACGCTCACGGCCATCGTCGGGGAATCGGACGTCTCGATGGGGACCGGCGGGTGGGACGCGTCGCCGACGGCGATTTTTCACGAGCTGTATGCGTGCGCCAACGTTCGGACGACCGATGTGTTTGCGTGGGTGCACTCGCAGGCGATGGCGGCGTTTCGCGCGCCAGGGCACGTGGAGGGCGCCTTTGCGCTGGAACGGGCGATGGATGCGCTGGCGGCGGAGCTGCCGATGGAGCGGTTGCAGCTGAGGCGATGCAATGTCCCGGGTCGTGACCAGGAGAAGCAACGCCCGTATTCGGCGGATGCGCTGGGGCAGTGCCTCGACGAGGGAGCCCGACGTTTCGGCTGGCGAGCGGAGGGCGCGGGGAGCACTGACGACGCGACTGGTGGGCGGCGACTTCGAGGCGTTGGATGCGCCGCCCAGATATGGGGCGCTGGGGGTGGCCCGCCGGCCTACGCCACCGTTCGCGTCAACTCCGATGGTACCGCGGACATCTTGAGTGGAACACAGGACCTGGGAACAGGGGCGCGAACGATCCTGGCCCAGATCGGCGCCGAATCGTTAGGCGCCCGGTTTGCCGATGTTCGCGTGATCCTGGGAGACACGGAACGCACCCCGTACGCGGGAAATTCGTGGGGTTCCATGACGACGGCGTCGGTTGGGCCGGCCATTCGCGCGGCCGGCGAGGATGCACAGCGGCGTTTGCGCGAAGCCGCGGCAGAGATGCTCGAGTGCCATCCCGATGACCTGGTTGCGCAGGACAGCGTCGTCACCACGCGCGATGGGGCGCGCTCCCTATCCTTCGCCGACGTGGCGAAGAAGCTTGGCAACGTGATGATCATGGGCCAAGGCAGTCGCGGTCCCAATTCGCGCGAAGTCGGATTGGTGAGCGTCGGTGCACAGTTCGCGGAGGTGGAAGTGGACGCCGAGACGGGTCACGTGCGGGTGACACGGATTGCCGCCGTTCACGACGCCGGGCGCATCATCAATCCGCTGCTCGCGCAAAGCCAGCTGGAGGGCGGGATCATCCAGGGTTTGGGCTTCGCCTTGTTCGAGGATCGCGTGGTTGACCCGACGACCGGCATCCCACTCAACCCGGGCATGCACGACTACAAGATCCCGACGTTGGGGGACCTGCCAACGATTGACGCCACCTGCCTCGACGTTCCCGACGCCGCAGCGAACGCCATTGGGGCTCGCGGGTTGGCCGAACCGCCGATCATACCCACCGCCGCGGCGATCGCCAACGCGGTATCCGATGCGTTAGGCGTGGAGGTGAATACGCTGCCGCTGTCACCACGACGCGTCCTGGAGGCCATTCGTTCGGCGTATGCCTGACGAGTCGAGCGCCGGTCAGCGCCGCCACGGCGGAAGCTGACCCGCCTTCTTGTGAAGTTCCGGATTGTGGCGATAGAGCGTGAAGGTGCGGCCAATCACCTGGACGACCTCGGCCCGGACGCGCGGCGCGAGTTCAGCGGCCGCCGTCTTCGCCTTGAGGTCGCCGCCCTTCGCGACCTGACACTTCACCAGTTCATGGGTGCGCAACACATCGTCTAGTGACTGCGCGACGGCGTCCGTGATTCCCGCGTGACCCACGTGGAGTCCGGGCTTCAGGTGGTGCGCCTCTGCGCGCAGGTCGGCGCGCTCACTTCCTTTCATGGAGTTCGCCTCGCTCCACGCCGTTCTAAGTAGGCGTGAGGGTTTATCGGTTCGCCGTCCCAGTACTTGCCGTCGTGTCGGAAGCGCATGACCTGAAAGTGCAGGTGTGGCACGTTGGGCGGCGCGTTCCCCGTTGTGCCAACATAGCCGATCACATCGCCGGCTTCGAGGGCGTCCCCTTCGGCTAGTCCTTCGCGGTAGCGATCGAGGTGCGCGTAGTAGTAGATGAACTGCTCGCCTTGGTCCGTGGCGTAGATCGTGATTCCGCCACTCGCGTTTGAGCGCAGGCGATAGATCCGCCCGGCGTCCGCTGAAAGCACGGGTGTGCCCCGGGGAGCAAGAATGTCGAGGGCGCGATGTGTCCCGGCCGCTCGTGGGGCGTTGTAGGTGTCGGGCACCTTGTCTGGTGTCACTCCGTCCACGGGCACCATGAGATGCTTGGCACCCAGGGTGGACGCGAGGTCGTCCTCGCCGGGCGACAGAGTGGGCGAGCTGGCGGCGGCGATGTCGTCGTTCGGCCCTCGATTTGGCGAGGGTTCAGGCCGAACCGGAGCGTGGCGACATCCAGCGATCATCAGGACGGACATCAGGATGCGCCTTGTGAACCGGATAGGGTGGACTGCCGGCACAATGAGGGCAATTGGCGGGGACGCGGAGCCACGGCACGAGGGCTGCGATAGGGGGTCATCGCTTCGAGCTCGCCGACTCAACTTGCTACGCCGGAGAAAGCACATGTCGCGAATGTTGTCATTCAGGTTTGTCCGAATGATGTCCGTCGTGGGGACCCTATTCGTCGCCGGGTGCGGAATCGTCGACCCCTTACAACGCGAATCAAACGACCTTTCATACTACTGGGAGCGTTGGATCAGCGCCGGCTACACCAGCTACGACTACATCATCATCCATGACTGCTTCTGTGTGACGGGAGGCATTCCGGTCGAGGTTTCTGTCCGGGGCGATCGCGTGGTGGCCGTGCGATATGCGGACACCGGCACGCCGCTAGTCACCGACCTGGCGCTCCAATACCGGGACGTTGACGGGCTGTTCCAACTGATCGATGACGCGCTCACCCGGAATGCGTACTCGATCGATGCCGCGTACAACGCGACCTACGGCTTCCCGCGCGATGTGTTCATCGATTACCAGCGCAATGCGGTGGACGAGGAATTTGGATTTCGGGTGGTGGCCTTCTACCCCATACGTTAGGCGACTGACCACCCGAGGACTGATAGGACGGCACGCGCGGGCACGTTCCAGCCGGTTATCCACCCACTTGAGGACCACATGGGCACCGCCGCGCGTGGTGTATCCGCGCCCGCCCACGTCGTCGACGCCATTGCCATCGACGTCGAAAGCGTCCAGCAGGTCGTGTGCACGCAGTCGCAGGTCCTTGACCGGCACGGTGCGGACGGCGCCACCCGTGGTCAGTACGACGACTCGTTCGCGCACCCACTCGTAGTCCCCTCCATACAAGGCCACCGCCACCATCGCGTTGGCGTCGGGGAAGCAACCGCGCAACATCGTGCGCCGGATACGGAGCGACTTGACCAGCCGGGGATACACTGGCTGCTCGCCGGCACGAAGGCCGCGTTCGAGCGAATCGCGCACGGCCAGCGCGCGTTGTCGCAACTCGGCCGTCCATTCGCGGTCGCACGAGGAAACGTTAGGCGGCGCACCTGTCCCGGAGCGCTGGGCGAGTACCACCGCGGAGTCGCTTGCCTGAACGGCAGAGTCGATCGCTGGCCCGCCTCGAAGCACACCGACGATGCGCCCAGCGTACGCATCGAATTCCGCGATGTTGGCGTCACCAATTCCCCACGGGCCTGCCACCCGGACGACCGACCCACTGTCAAAGGGCGTGCGTGCCGAAACCGCCCTTCGGAAGGCCGCTAACCGCTCGGGGCTCTTTGTCACGTTGTCGTCCACGCGACCGAGGTCGATCAGGAGGCGGCCCTTGCGAACGGCGGCGACAAAATCGGATTGGGTCGTCGGCGCGAACACCAGTCGCCCGGCGATGGTGTCCGCTACGGGATCCAGGTTTTCCAACGGTGCCGGAACGACATTCTGCTTTGGCGGCGGAGCGGCGGCGGCGCTGTCTCGCGCGCTGTCAGCGGCCAGAGCGGCGCCGTCACCTCCGGTTCCCCAGCAGCCGGACACGGCCGCGCAAAACGCAGCCACAAGGAAACGGAGTCCGCGGGCCTGATTGGCGGCGCTGGTACTACGCGGTAAGATCACGCGCATGAACTTATCGCAGGAATGGCCTGTCTCAAACGTCCCGACAACAGGCGAGGATGGCGTCGCCTATCAGAAGGGCGCTACGGTGGCTGAACTCGTCGCACTCGTTCGGTCGCCAGGCGCGCGCCCACTCGCTGGTGGAACCGACCTGCTGCCTTCGATTCGCGAACGCGTCGTCGGAGCCAGCACTTTGGTTGACGTGTGCCGAGCGCCGGAGTTGGAGGGGCTGACCTGGAGCAATGACGGATCAGTGGTGATCGGGGCGGCGACCACGCTCGCAGCCATCGAGCGCGACGAGCGTTTGCGTCAGGCATACCCCGCCCTCTCGCAAGCGTGTGCCGCTGTCGCGAGCCCGGCGATTCGCAATGCGGGAACCGTGGGGGGCAACCTTTGTCAGCGGCCGCGTTGCTGGTATTTCCGGCAACGCCTCCCGTGCCACAAGCATGGCGGATCGTTCTGCTATGCCCACGATGGCGAGAACGAGTATCACGCCATTTTCGGAGGGGGTCCTTGCTACATCGTGCACCCGTCGGACCTGGCGGTGGCATTGATGGCGCTGGACGCGACGATCGTCATTGCGAATTCCGCCGGCGACCGGCGGGTCCCGATCGACGAGTTCTTCGTGCTGCCATCGCAACGCATTGACCTCGAGCACGTGCTGCAAGCAGGAGAACTGATACGGGCGATTGAGCTGCCGGCACATGCGGCGTTCGGCCGTCAGCGGTTCGAGAAGGTGATGCAGCGGGCGGCGTGGGACTTTGCGGTCGTTTCGATCGCGGCCGCTCGCTGGCCGGACGACCGCATCCGGCTCGTCCTTGGTGGCGTGGCACCCGTGCCGTGGCGCATCCGTTCGTCGATTGAGGAAGACGTGGCGTCAGGCGCCTTGTCTGCCGATGACGTCGACACCCTGGCAGAACGGGCCATGTACGACGCACAACCTCTGGCTAAGAACGGATACAAGGTGGACATCGCGATCGCGTTGTTGCGACGCGCCATCACGGAACTCTCCTCAAGCGTATGACGACGTATCGCGCCGCCGTTATCCCCGCCCCGCACCAGGCGATCGAGATTCGGGAATTCCCAGCACCGCGACTCGAGCCGGGGAGTGCCTTGCTCCATGTGCTGTACTCAGAGGTCTGCGGCACTGACGTACATCTCCACCACGGCAAGTTGTCTGGCGTGCCCTATCCACTCATACCCGGTCACGTATCGGTGGGGCGCATCATGGAGTTGCCCTCACCGCTGTTCGGAGTAGACGGACGACCGTTTCGGGTTGGAGACGTCGTCACCTTTCTGGACGTTCACGGAACGTGCGGCAATTGCTACCACTGCCTGGTGACGAAGCAGACGACGCGATGTCCGCATCGACGCGTGTATGGCATCAGCTACGGTGTCGCCGATGGGCTGCTGGGTGGTTGGTCGGAAGCGCTGTGGATGAAGCCCGGCGTGAAGATGTTGCATCTGCCGGACGATCTCGCCCCGGAGGACTTCATCGGAGGGGGGTGCGGTCTGGTCACATCCGCCCATGCCGTGGAACGTGCGGGCGTGCGGCTGGGTGCGACGGTCGCTGTGCTGGGTGTTGGCCCGGTGGGTCAGTCGGCGATCGCCCTTTCGGCGTTGTCCGGAGCCGAACGGGTCATTGCAATCGGCGATCCGGCGACGCGACTGGAATACGCCAGACGTATGGGGGCAACCGACGTCCTTGGTCTCGACATGCCTGCCGCTGAACGCACGGCCACCGTCGCGCGACTGACGGGTGGCCACGGCGTGGACGTGGTGATCGAGGCGTCAGGCGCTCCCGAGGCGGTGTCACAGGGGCTCGATATGGTTCGCGATGGCGGGCGCGTGGTGATCGCCGGCCACTACACGGACAACGGCGACGTTCGTATTCACCCGCACCACCAGATCAACCGCAAGCACGTGGAGCTCGTCGGGTGCTGGGGTTGCGACTTTTCGCATTTCCACAAGGCGGTTCGCTATGCCGCCCGCTTCGGGGACCGCGTGCCTTGGCGAGAGATGGTGAGCGCGCGCTTCACGCTCGACGACGCCGCACAGGCGTTGGCAGCGATCGAGCGTCGTGAACTGACGAAGGCGATCATCGTGCCGCGTTCCGCCTGACGAGTCCCGACGGACGTTAACCCGAGCGGCGCACTCGGCCCGTTGCGAGCAGGCCCACGGCGTCGCGTGCGTCCACACGCAGCACGGCGCGTGGCAGGAAGTGATACTGGCGTCCGGTCGCGGTGCCACGCGCCATGAACGTGTTCAAGCTCCGTGACACCAGCCCTACCATTGGCGCGTCCGCAGCGAACCGCCGACCTTCACGCTGGTCCTGCGGCGGCGTTGTTGGTGCTGCCGACAACTGCGCCGACAAGGCGGTTCGCCGGCTCCCACAATTACACATCGGTCCTTTCCTCCTCAACCAAGACGTCTTGCGTGCGCGCGACGCGCTCGCGCGTATCCCACCAGCGTTCAACCAGGCACGCCCCTGCCGACAACGCCAACCACCAGAGCCCACGCCTGCCCCATGTGTCACCAAACCACGCGCCAACTGGCGCGGCCACCCACAGACTGACGCAGTACGGGCAATCCATCAGGCGCCCAACCACTCCTGACCCCGCCTTGGCCCGCAACTTCAACACGAGATCCCACGGTCCCTCTTCTCGCGCAATGAGGTGCGATACCCGCCACGTGGCCAGTGCGCCTAACGCGAACTCGAACCACTGTGGTGAAGACACTGGCAAAGACTCGAACATTGGCGAAGCGGGCAGACCGACGCGGACGCCAAGACGTCATGGGCTGCCGCTGGCATCTCCTCGCGACTCACAGTGCCGCCTTTAGGCATGAATAGCAACCGGGATGGTCGGGGAGACATAGATTGGTGAAGCTGAGCTCGCTGGCTGCGTTCCCGCTGCATCGTCCCCATCCCCACCGTCGGACCAACGACTCGATGCATACACGTTGAACGAGTACGCGCCTTCGGCGGACCCACCGTCCAGCTGAAACCTGCCGCGCAGGGTGGCGGCGGAGTCGGTGGCCGTCATGTACCAGTGCGACGTGTGGTTCTCCTCGTCTGCCGCGAGGACAAAGTCGCACTCGCCACAACCGCTGGCACCGAGTGAGGCGTATCGGAAATGGGCGGGTGACGCTCCGACGCGAAAGAGGATCTGGATCGGCTCCGTGGCCCCGTTGCGTCGTATCGCGGGGCAAGGGACAAGCAGGTCGCGCGATGGCGCGTCGAACATGTCGTCTGATTCCGATACGAACTTCCAGGCAAGCTGGTGATAGAGCACCTGCGGCTCGGCGTCGTCGAACTCGACCACGCGCGACGACTGCCCGAGCAGTCGCTTGTCGGCATCGGCGCATTCGAGCCGCACGAGATGGCGGCCCAGTCCGGCCTGCGGCCATTCCAGGAGCAACGTGCCTGGGAACCAGTGGTCGGCGGCAGACGGAATCGGATACCAGCCATCGGCATCGGAGGCGGTCCATTGCACCTGCAGCTCACCGGCGACGGATCGATAGACGGGCCAGGAGAGACCGAGGAAGGGATCGAAGGTGGTGCCGTGGGTATTGGACCGGAGGACGCGGTAGTAGGACGCGCCAGGGAGGCGCACGTCGCCATACAGCTGCAACGTCCCGGCAAATGGAGCGGCGGCATCGATGTCGAATGCCGCACCGCGATCCATCGGACTCGCGTGATGAGGGTTCGGCCGGGCGTTGTAGCCCGACGCGATGTCGATGTACGGCGGCGTAGTGCCTCCTTGCTGGATCTTTGGTGCCAATCCCACGATCCGCGGCCGTGGTTGTAGAACGAAGGGGAGTTGTGGAGCGGGTGTTGACGCGAGCTCCGAATCGTCGGGACGATGCGTCGCGACAAGGGTGAGATCTGGCAACGACCAGGTGTTCCATTGCACGTCGAAGGTCGCGCCACCGTAGCGCAACTCGCCGTCCTCGCTCACACGGAAGGTGATGTCCGGCACGTCCGTCAGTAGCAACCATTCGGGCACCTGCTCGCTGGCCGGGCGTTCGAACGGGCCGGCCTGCTTCGCCAGGTCGAACCCGTCCAGCCGTGTCTCCGACACATCCAGCGCCTCGGCCAGCATGGCACGAGCGCCGGCGGTGTCCCCACGTAAACGCGCGAGCGCAGGCGGCAGAGGAGCGGGCAGTTCTGCCTGACGGTGGCGACGCACCGAGGCGACCGTCCGAGGCACTCGCCACGTGCGGCGCGCGGCACGCGCCGCGGCAAGGACTCCTTCAACATCCAGTGCGTGTGGCGCGCCATTCCCCTGGGCCAGCGCCTGCTGGTTCGCCGATGCGCGGCGGAACAGGTCGCCGTGGCGCCAACGGTCATAACGCCAACGTTGGATCCAATCGATGTCGAAGCGCGGCACGGAGATCGAAAAGCGCCCGTCCCTGTCCGTTGTTGCGCGTTCGATTTCCTCGCGCCGACAGGACAACGGAAAGTACCACGCCCACGGCCACGACTTCGGAAAGAACGCCACCAGCTGACACTCGGTATCCTCCAAGTGCACGGTGGCATTGGGCACGGGGATATCGCGCCCCGAAGCCGAGTCCACTCGCACCACCCGCCCAGAGAGCGTCACGCTCTCCAAGAGGTCGGGATCGATCGCCGACGGCAGCGATCGGCTAAGAGAACCCAGCGACTCGCCGATCAAGCGTCGCGTGCTCACCCCCGTCAATCGGCTCAGGCGCGATGCCTGAAACGTCGCCAGCTTGCGTTCCGCTGGCGACTCTGGCGAGCCGGTGTACGTGGTGGTGGCAGTCATGAGCGATTGACACAATCTGTGTTGTTGCAGCTGAATCACCGTCCGGCCCCTTCGCGCACGCCGCCGCGCGATCAGAGAGGCGCTGGCGATGAACGCATGCCGCGACACTCGGCGGGCGGGTACGCAGTTTCCTCCCCACAACCCTGTATTCCCCTCTGCGTCCCGCACAGCGCCGGTGCCTGTGCCAGTACTTTCGTCAATTCGCGCGGCGCTGAACACTCGGGGAACTACGTGTCCTTCAGAACGCGCAATTCGCGGACGAAGAGCGACATCAGGAGTCCTGGACGGAGATCATCCGGAAACTCTACCGCGCGTCTCGCTCGCCTGATGCGCTCGCCGCAGGTAAATTCGGCGGCCAACTCGCCTGAGGTTCACATGCGATGTTTTCCCTTCTTTTTCCTAGCGGGCCTTGCGGCGTGTCAGGCGACACCGCGGGAGCGATGGCCGATGCCTGAGTGGTCCCACGCGCGTGCGGCGCAAATAGGACTCGACTCGGTAAAGCTGGCGGCGCTGGACAAGGATTTCGCCGACGGCAAGTACGGTTTCGTCGACGCGATGTTCGTGTCCCGCCGAGGTGAAGTGGTCTACGAGGCGGCCTACCCGCACGACTATCGCGCCACGTACGGCGGCAGAAGCAACGTGCCCGGTGAGTACAACTATTACGACGCCGATTGGCACCCGTTCTACAAGGGCTCTCGGTTGCACACGATGCAGTCGGTGTCCAAGAGCGTCACCTCGCTGGTATTCGGCGTGGCCATGCAGCGAGGGGACCTAACGACGATCGATACGACGGTTCTCTCGTTCTTCGACACCACCAAGGTGCGGAACATCGACGACCGTAAGCGGCGGATGACGGTCCGACACCTCATGACCATGACCGCCGGATTCGAATGGGACGAAAGCACGACAGAGTACACGGACCCGAAGAACAACTGCGCCGCCATGGAAAAGAGCCAGGACTGGGTGCAGTACGTCATTGACCGCCCGATGGCGGCAGAGCCAGGGACGACGTGGGTGTACAACAGCGGCGCCACGGAATTGTTGGCGCACATCTTCCAGAAGGCGACGGGACAAGACCTGGCGCAATATGCCGAGAAGTACCTGTTCGCACCCTTGGGCATAGCCGTCTACTACTGGAAGCGCACACCGTTAGGCATTCCAGATACGGAAGGCGGCCTTTACCTCGTTCCAGAGGACCTGGCCAAGCTCGGCCTCCTCGCCTTGCGTGCCGGCCAGTGGGAGTCCAAGCAGATCGTCTCGGCCGCGTGGCTCACGCAATCCATGAAGCCGGCCATCGCCGCTGGCGAGCGTGCGAAGTACGGGCTCAAGTGGTGGCTCTTTCCGTACGGTGCCGAAAAGGACCAGCTCGCCTGGGTGGGGAACGGCTATGGAGGCCAGAGGCTGATCGTGCTCCCACGCGAGGAGATCGTCGCGGTCTTCACCGGGTGGAACATCGACGAACATCCACCCCTTCCGATTGCCGAGATGATCGACCGGCTTACCGACGCAGTGCGCCACTAAGCACTGGCCCGGGAAGGGTTGACGGCGCACCAAGGAATTCTCACACACTTTTGTTGAACTATTTGAACTAGCGGCTAGCTTTGTCCTCATGTCTGGAGGCATTGCCATTCCCGCCGGTTTCCGCGGCACACGCGGCGAGCTACTGGTCGATCTGAAGCGCGCGCAACCGCTTACGGCAAAAGAACTTGCCGACAGATTTGGTGTTACCGCCAACGCCCTGCGACGACACCTCAAGGAACTCGAGGTCGAGGGCTTGGTGCAGTACCGCCGGGAGATTCGCGGCGTGGGCGGGCCGATCTTCGCGTACTCACTGACCGCGGCCGGTGAGGCCCTTTTTCCGCGCGCGTACGAATCGGCGCTGGAGCAGGCGCTCGAGCACGTGCGCGAAGTCGAGGGGACGGATGGGATCGTCCGGTTGTTCTGGCGACGCTGGGAGCGCATCGCCGAGTCGGCGAAGCCGGAGCTGGCGCGATTGCCGGTGACCGAGCGCGCACACCGACTAGCCGAGCTGCTCACCTCGTTAGGCTACATGGCCGAGGCGGTGGACGCACCGGGAAGTGCGGAAGGGTCCACACAGACGCTGCACGAACACAACTGTGCGATTCGCTTTATCGCCGAGCGGTATCCGGAAGTGTGTGAGGCGGAGGAGCGGTTCATTGAGGCGGTGCTCGGGGCCGAGGTTACGCGCCAGGCGCACATCGCCAAGGGCGCCAATTCCTGCAGTTACTGCATCCAGGCGAGCGCGGCGACCGACGCGCCAGTGGTCGCCTTACTGCGTGCCGATACGTGGCGGGAGAAGTCATGAGTTCACAGATCGAATCACTGGTTGGGAAGGAGTACCAGTACGGGTTCACGACGGACATTGCCGTCGACCAGCTGCCTCCAGGGCTGAACGAGGACGTCGTCCGCGCGATTTCGGCGAAGAAGAACGAGCCGCCGTTCATGCTCGAATGGCGGCTGAAGGCGTTCCGTCGCTGGCAGTCGATGAGCGAGCCGCACTGGGCGAACGTCACCTACACGCCGGTCGACTACCAGGCGGTGTCGTACTACTCGGCGCCCAAGACGGCCAAGCCGTTAGGCAGTCTGGACGAGCTTGACCCGAAGATCCGGGAAACGTACGACAAGCTCGGCATCCCGCTGCACGAGCAGAAGCTGCTCGCCGGTGTGGCGGTGGATGCCGTGTTCGACTCGGTGTCGGTCGGGACGACGTACAAGGAGGAGCTGAAGAAGCACGGGATCATCTTCTGTTCCTTTGGCGAGGCGGTGCGCGAGCATCCCGACCTGGTGGAGAAGTACCTCGGCTCCGTGGTGCCGTACAGCGACAACTTCTTTGCGGCGCTGAACGCCGCGGTGTTCAGTGACGGATCCTTCGTGTACGTGCCCAAGGGCGTGCGCTGTCCGATGGAGCTGTCGACCTACTTCCGGATCAACGCCGCAGACACCGGGCAGTTCGAGCGCACGCTGATTGTGGCTGACGAGGGCGCGTACGTGAGCTACCTGGAAGGCTGCACGGCGCCCAAGCGCTCGTCCAACCAGTTGCACGCCGCGGTGGTGGAGCTGGTGGCCCTGGACAACGCCACGGTGAAGTACTCGACGGTCCAGAACTGGTATGCCGGCGATGAGGAGGGCCGCGGTGGCATCTACAACTTCGTCACGAAGCGCGGCAAGGCCATGACGAACGCCAAGATCTCCTGGACGCAGGTCGAGACGGGTTCTGCGATCACCTGGAAATACCCGAGCGTGATCCTGCAGGGGGATAACTCCACCGGCGAATTCTACTCGGTGGCCGTGGTGAACAACCGCCAGCAGGCGGACACCGGAACCAAGATGATCCACATCGGCCGAAACACGAAGTCGAACATCGTGTCGAAGGGGATTTCAGCGGGCCACGGGCAGAATTCCTATCGTGGCCAGGTGAAGGTGATGCCCCGTGCGACCGGAGCACGCAACTACACGCAATGCGATTCGATGTTGATCGGCAACCGGTGCGGTGCCCACACGTTTCCGTACATCGAAGCCCAGAATAACACGGCCATCGTGGAGCACGAAGCCAGCACGTCGAAGATTGGCGAAGACCAGATCTTCTACCTGAAGCAACGGGGGATGAGCGCCGAGCAGGCGGTCTCCATGATCGTGAGCGGCTTCTGTCGCGAGGTGTTCAAGGAGCTGCCGATGGAGTTCGCATTGGAAGCGCAGCAGCTGTTAGGCATTACGCTCGAAGGCAGTGTTGGTTAACCCACGAGACGACGACTCATGCTGAAGATTGTAGACTTGCGCGCCACCGCGGGCGAGAAGGAAATCCTGAAGGGCATCTCGCTGGAGGTGATGGCTGGCGAGGTCCACGCCATCATGGGTCCGAACGGTTCGGGAAAGAGCACGCTGGCACAGGTACTCGCCGGCCACCCGGGGTACGAGGTGACCAGTGGACACGTCGAGTACGACGGCAAGGACCTGCTGGCGATGGATCCTGAGGAGCGCGCACACGCGGGCGTGTTCCTCGCCTTTCAGTATCCGGTGGAAATTCCGGGCGTATCCAACGCCTACTTCCTGCGCACGGCCTACAACGAGGTACGGAAGGCACGCGGAGAGGAGGAAGTGGATCCCATGGACTTCCTGGACATCATGGCCGAGAAGTTGAAGCTGGTGGAAATGGATGAGGCCATGCTGCAACGCTCGGTGAACAGCGGATTCTCCGGCGGCGAGAAGAAACGCAATGAGATCCTGCAGATGGCGGTGCTCGAACCACGTTTGGCGATTCTCGACGAAACCGACTCTGGCCTGGACATCGACGCGCTTCGCATCGTGGCCAACGGCGTGAACTCGCTGCGACGCCCAGACCGGGCGACGATCGTGGTGACTCACTACCAGCGACTGTTGAACTACATCGTCCCGGATCGCGTGCACGTCCTGGCGCAGGGGCGCATTGTACGCTCGGGTGGCAAGGAGCTGGCGTTGGAGCTGGAGGCGAAGGGCTACGACTGGTTGATCGATTCACCGTCTCCGGCGGGAGCGCGCGCGTGAGCACGTCGTACGCCGACCACTTCGCCGCGCTTGGCACTGACGGCAGTGGGCCCTCGTTTCTCGCGCCAATGCGACGCGATGCCTTGGCGCGCTTTGTGGCGTACGGCTTCCCGACTCCGCGCAACGAGGATTGGCATTTCACATCGCCGGCCCCAATCGCCGAGTCGTCGTTCGAGCCAATGCGCCCGATGTCCGTGGCGCCAAGCCGGCAGGACCTGGCGCCATGGCTACTGGGATCGCGCGACTGGCCGTTGCTGGTGTTCGTGAATGGCCGGTTCACGCCGTCGCTTTCTACCATCGACTCGTTGCCGCCGGGTGTGCGGGCCATGAGCCTGGTGAGCGCGCTGCACGAGGAGCCCACCTTGGTGGAGAAGCACCTCGGGCGTCTCGCCAGCTACAATGATCAGGCGCTGGCGTTCACGGCGCTCAACACGGCTCTGATGCGGGACGGCGCGGTGGTCCACGTGTCGCGCGATACGACCACCGAGGTGCCGCTCCACCTGCTGTTCCTCACCGATGCCGCGGCCGATGGGGGTGTCACCCACCCACGCAACCTGCTGGTCGTCGAGCGGCACGCCAAGATCAGCGTCATCGAGCAGTATGCCTCATTCACCACCGCGCGGTATCTGGCGAACCCCGTCACCGAGGCAGTGGTAGAGGATGGGGCAACCCTGCACCACTATCGTCTGCAACGAGAGTCCCCGCGTGCGTTCCACACGGGGCATGTCGAAACTCGACTGAATCGCGACGCCCACTACGTATCCTTCGCCTTCGCCACAGGCGCCGAGCTGTCACGGACAAACATCTATGCCACGTTAGGTGGCGACGGGTGCGGCGCGACGCTCAATGGCCTGTATATGTTGGATGGTGCGCAGCACTGTGACCACCAGACGCGCATCGAGCACGCCCAGCCAAACTGCTATTCGCGTGAGGTCTACAAGGGCATTCTCGACGGCGAGTCTCACGGGGTGTTCAACGGCAAGGTCTATGTGCACCCGGTGGCGCAGAAGACGGACGGCAAGCAGACCAACAACACACTCCTGTTGTCCGAGCGCGCGCGCATCGACACCAAGCCGCAACTGGAAATCTTCGCCGACGACGTGAAGTGTACGCATGGCGCCACGGTTGGCCGGTTGGACGCGATCAGCGCCTTCTACATGCAGAGCCGTGGCATCACGGCCGAGACGACGCGGCGATTGCTCACGTACGCCTTCGCGGCGGAAGTGCTGGAAACGATTCCGCTCCTTCCACTGCGGACGGCGCTGGAGGCGCTGACGCTCGCTCGCTACGCTGGCGAGGGTCCGCGCGGGGGGTAATGCCATGAGCTCGGCGATTACGACTGAAGGGACGGCCGCGGCACGCGGTCAGGTCACGCGACTCGATCCGGAGCTGATTCGCGCCGACTTCCCGATCCTGCAGAAGCGCGTGCGCGGCAAACCACTCGTGTACCTGGACAGTGCCGCCACGAGCCAGAAGCCTCGTGTGGTCATCGAAGCCATTCGAGACTATTACGAATCGTCCAACGGCAATATTCACCGTGGCGTGCACTACCTGGCGGAACGCGCCACGCAGCTCTATGACGAAACGCGTCTGGCGGTGCAGCGCTTCATCAACGCCCCGCACGTGCATGAGGTGATCTTCACGCGCGGCACGACCGAGGCGGTGAACCTGGTGGCGAGTTCGTTCGGGCAGGCCTTCGTGCGCTCGGGCGACGAGATCATCGTGTCCGTCCTCGAGCATCACTCGAACTTTGTCCCATGGCAGATGCTCGCCGAACGGACCGGCGCCGTCCTGCGGTTCATCCCGGTGACGGACATCGGCGAGTTGGACCTGACGGTGCTGGCCGATCTCTTATCGCCCCGTACGCGGCTGGTGGCGGTGAACCACGTGTCCAACGCCATGGGGACCATCAATCCGGTCGAGCGCATCGTGGCGATGGCGCACGCGGCGGGGGCAGCCGTTCTTATCGATG
The DNA here is from genome assembly GCA_044224875.1 of Gemmatimonadaceae bacterium. Classification (GTDB taxonomy): domain Bacteria; phylum Gemmatimonadota; class Gemmatimonadetes; order Gemmatimonadales; family Gemmatimonadaceae; genus JABAQJ01. The sequence goes on from JBGAJQ010000061.1 coordinate 23,480, forward strand.
CGGCCCAAGCCGCGCCGCACATCGCCGTGGACGTCCAGACACTCGATTGCGACTTCTACGCGTTTTCCGGACACAAGATGCTCGGGCCCACTGGCGTGGGAGTGTTGTACGGTAAGACCTCGTGGCTAGAGCGAATGCCGCCGTACCAGGGAGGCGGCGACATGATCGACACGGTGACGCTGGAAGGGACCACGTACGCGCCGCTGCCGTCCAAGTTCGAGGCAGGCACGCCGGACATCGCGGCCGTCGCCGGGTTTGCGCCCGCCATCGCCTACCTCGAGCAGCTCGGTATGGACGCCATCGCCGCTCACGAGCACGACATGCTCGCGTACGCCACGGAACGCCTTCAGGAAGTGCCCGGAACGCACGTGATGGGCACTTCACCGGCGAAGGCTGGCGTCTTGAGCTTCACCATGGATGGCGTACACCCGCACGACATTGGCACGATCCTGGACGCCGACGGTGTTGCCGTACGCGCCGGCCATCATTGTGCGCAGCCGCTCATGCGACGGTTTGGTGTGCCGTCCACCGCGCGTGCATCGTTCTACGTCTACACGACGCGAGAGGATGTGGATGCACTGATCCGTGGCCTGCATAACGTGCGGGCGATCTTCGGATGAGCATGGACCTGAGCGGTGTGTACCAGGAGATCATCCTCGAGCACAATCGCTCACCCCGGACTTGGGGGGAGCTTGCCGATGCGTCTCGAACCGTTCAGGGTCACAATCCCCTGTGTGGCGACAAGCTGCAACTTTGGGTGAAGTTCGAGGGCGATCGCGTGACAGACGTGCGCTTTCGCGGCGAGGGCTGTGCGATCTCCAAGGCATCCGCGTCCATGATGACGCAGGCGATCAAGGGAAAGACGAAGGCAGAAGCGGAGGAGCTGTTTGAGCGCTTTCACGCGTTAGTCACAGGTACTGCCGATGCAGAGTCGCGCGCCAGTCTAGGGCGATTGGAAGCGTTTGCCGGCGTGGCGCGGCTACCGACACGAGTGAAGTGCGCGACGCTGGCGTGGCACGCACTGCATGAGGCCATTGCTGACGACGGAGCTGTGACTCCATCGGGTTCGACGTCCTAGGCCCAGGCCTGTACTATCCCTCGTGTCCGTGGAAGATCTCTCGGCTCTGGACGACATTCCTGACCCTGGCGTGCTTCCCGTCCGGCTTTCCGATGGACGGGCGGTCTGCCTGGTTCGGTCGGGGAATCAGGTGAGTGCGTTCCTTGATGAGTGCCCGCACAACGGGATGCCGCTCTCGGCGGGGGACGTCTTGAGCGGATGTGAGTTGGAGTGCACCTGGCACGGCGCGCGCTTCGACTGTCGCACCGGAGCACTGCGTCGGGGGCCTGCCGAAGCGGGCCTTACGCCAATTCGCGTGGGTGTTGTTGGCGGTCGGGTAGTGCTCGAGCCAACGACGACCTAACGAGCGCTAGTCTGTCTCGGCCGTGCACCCAGGGGAATGGCCGGCGTCTGACGGTAGGCGTCGCGTAACAGGGTCGCGACGCGTTCTTGCCACGTGGCGGGACGCGGCAGCATGCGGGGCTCCGATATGGTCCGTCCACCCCAATGTCGCTCCGCTCCCATCACGGGACCCGGAACCCGCATGCCACCTGCAACCTGCACCAGTCCCCGCACCTCGGCGCGCCCCGTTCCCGCTGAAACCAGTCGCTCGTTTGGCACAAGGATCTCCTACGCGATCTGCCGTTGGCCGGACCCTTCCCGCATCGCATACGCGGGTAGGCCCGTAGACCGAACCGGCATCGCCGAACGTCGCTGCACCATGCGACGGAAGTCTTTGGCGCCCTGTTCGAAGAAGCCGCTGCGTCGCAGCGAAAGCTCCAACACCCACTCCCATCCATGGGCGTCGTGAAACGCGCGATCGGACACGCCCAACAAGTCTTGCATGCGTTCGCGGGTTTCGAGAGCGCATGGCGCCGTGTCGCTCAGCAGCCGGTTCAGTGACGTCCGGTCGGCTGCATACTCGGCGAATTGCGCGGCATGCTGCCAATCGAGCGCGTTCCAGGTGCCGAGCATGGCCAGATGGTCGCGCGCCTGGAATGGGAGATAGCTCGCTTCCACACGGCGAAGCAGCGGGCGCGAGAACAAGTCGGAGAGGGTTCGACCAACGGAATGGACCTTGGTACGCCTAACGATCCACTCCACGAGGGTGCTCGGGGTGGGTCGTGGGCGATCGTCCACCGATCGCAGGATGGCGCTGGTGGCATCACCGAGTCCGTCCAGGCCCACGACCTGACAGGTACGTGGGACGCGACGTGTGCCGCGGCCGCCAATCCGCCGATCCGTCAGGATGCAGACCGGGCACCACGGGGCAACATCCATGGTCGTCCGCAGGTCGGTCATCGACGGTGCACGCATGACCGTATCAACGAGGAGCACGGAGCCCATGGGCGGCGCGTCATCGCGCAGCCAACGCACCATGGCGTAGGGCGGCTCCAGCACGAGAAGAGGAAGTGGGCTGCTCATGGCAAGCAGGATAGAACCCGCTCGCCAGACTGTACACTCGTGCAAACCCTAGTTACGCCACGAAGTCGTAACGGCCCCGCGACACACGTCGTTCTCGTCAGGCATCGGTGGTGGTCGACGCGCCACCGTCACCACCGAATTGCAGCATGATGGCGAACCGCATCAGCCCCAACTCGGTGGTAATGCCGAGGGCCTTTCGCATGCTCGCTCGATGAAACTCCACCGTGCGCGGACTGAGTTTCAACTCCTCGGCGATTTCGCCCGTGCTCTTGCCGGCGCCGATCAAGCGGAGGATCTCGAGGTGACGCGGCGTTAGGCGGTCCAGCTCTGGATGCTCCACGGCCACACCATCGCGGAAGGACCGGCGTGGCACGCGAGGCGAAATGAACCGCTTGCCGGCGAGGACTTCCGCGATCGCATTGTTGAGCTCGTCCGCCGACGCCTCCTTGGGGAGGAACGCATGCGCCCCCGCCTGCATGGCCAAGTCCGCCAAGGTTCGATCGACGTGCATCGTGACGACCACCACCTTGATCTCCGGTACTGCGGCGATCAGCTCCGGTATAAGCTCGAGTCCGTTGCGATGGGGCATGGACACGTCGAGGATGATGACCTCCGGCGTGTGCTTGACGGCCGTGCCAATGATCTCCCGCGCGTCGCTTTCGACGGCCACCACGAAGTACTGCGGCTTGAGTACCGCCTTGAGACCCTGACTCACCAGTGGATGATCATCGGCGATCATCACCGCAACTCGACGCATCTTGCTCCCTCAGTGCAACGGACGATTTCGGCGCGACATGCTCGAACAGAGCACAATGGCCAAGTGGGGGTCGCACGAACAGTAGGGAAGAAATGCATGCTGATCGGCGAATTGTCGAGTGTGTCGTAATGGTCCGGCGCCTATCGCGTTCCTTGGCGTCCGCGCCGACAAACCGGTTGGAATACGTGTCGGCGACACGCCGCCTTTCGTGCGCATCATGCGAGCGTCGTCGGCAGGTTGCGGCCACGGGCACGTTCATCCTGACGCCGATGAACGCCCTTGGGCGGGGTGAAACTGGACTGCCGCGCGCGGCGTATGGCGCCGAACCACCACTGTCGGCTTCGTCTCGATCGCACCCATGTCCCCACTCACTGGTCTCGTCCGCGCCTGCCGCGTCCTTCGGTGCCGCCGACCGTGCGCCCGATGAGAATGTCGCACCGGCGATAGCGGCGGCCAGGATCGACCATGTCTCGCCCCATGTCATCGTCGCCATCGCCACGTCTCGGGTACGGCCAGAATTTCGGCACGCCCGATCGTCGGGTTGTATCTGACGACGTGGTCGTGACGCTCATGCGCCCCGATCCGGTGTTGGAAGTCGAGCTGCACACCCACGACACCGCGCATTTGATCCTCCATCTGCGTGGTGACTACCGCAGTTCGGCGATGGGTGCACCCACCGTATGCCGGCAACCCATGCTGGTCTACAATCCGCCGGGCACAACGCATCGTGATCACTACGCGCGCAGCGATCGTGTCGTCACCGGCCGTTTTCTTTCGATACAACTCTCGGCGCGCTTGTGGGACTCGGTTGCGGGCACACATCAACTCGCCGTGGACGCCGAGTGCCGGTGCGACCCGCGATCGCTGGCCGTGGCGGGTCAGTTGGTGTCGATCGTGCGCGAGGATTGCCCGATGGAAGTGGAGGTGGACGCCCTCGTCCTGGAACTTCTCGCCCGCCATGCCGCGCCAACCTCGTTGCCACGGTTGTCACCCCATGTACCGCCGTGGTTCGAGCGGGCGTTGGAGCTGTTACGCGATCGCTGGAGCGAAGCGGTTTCCATTTCCGATGTGGCGCGAGCCTGCGACGTCCACCCGGTCTACCTGGCGCGTGTGTTCAGAAAGCGGCTGGGCCAGACGCCCGGTGATGTGATCCGAGAGGCACGCGTGCAACACGCGTCGGACCTGCTTACCACCACCACGAACACACTGAGCGAGGTGGCGCTGATGTGCGGGTTCGCCGACCAGAGTCACCTGACGACAGCGTTTCGTCGCTCTTGCGCCATGACCCCTGGTCGGTATCGCCGCTTGTTCTCGGGGCCCTACGACTTCGACGGTGGTCGCACCATCGATTGATGCGCCGTGTCCGACGAGGATCGGACGGTCACGTCTTGCGGGGGCAGCGCGACCACGGCATGTCCGCCGCGCACTCAGGGGCCGAACGGAAGTTCGAGCACGTCTTCGTCGCGGTGTGGCCTTGGCCGTCGTGGGGTGACACCTCGTTCCGGGAGGCGCAATTCGATGTTCATCGTGTCGGGGGCGAGGGCTCGGAGGCGTGCGGCGGAGGGCAGCCGAAGCGATGTGTCGGTCGGCGTTCCGACGATGCGGATCGTGAGGACGGCATCGGCGGGCACGGACTGTATCAGGGCGGCGACCTGCCGCTCGGCGTCGGCCTCGGCAAGGCTTTCCAGCTGCAACTCCCGGAAAACCAGTGGCCGGGCTGGCAGTGGAACGAATTCCCAGCCGACCTGCGTATCCGAATCGCCCAGTGTGAGCTCCACGACCATGTAGCCTTTGGTTTCGTCAGCTTCGGCGATCGAGGTGCGCTCGATGGACCCCGGGTATAGCACCGGCGCCGCCAGCGGGCGGCCTCGCAGCCCAGTGGTCAGCACCTGATGTCGATGGATGTGACCCGAGAGGACGGCACTCAATCCCGCCGGAAGATCGCGTCCCCGGATTACGTCCGCGGCCGTCGTGAACGTGAAGTCGGCAGGACCAACTTTCGCGCCCTCCACGCACTGGTGCGTGCAGAGGACAGTCGCCTGCGCGGCCGTATCGCGCCAACCCGTTTCCTCCAGCAACTCGGGGAATTTGGCTCGGACGTCATCGCGCTCGCTCGGAAAGCCGGCCAACGCCACGCGCACGCCGCGGACTTCAGCAACAAACGTTCGCGGGACGTCGAAGATGTGGATACCGGAATGCTTCGCGAATCGCAGATGGGGAAGTCGACCGCGTTCGTGGTTGCCCGGCACGATGTAAACCGGCACGCCGGCGTCGGCCGCTCGTGTAAGTGGTTCAAAGGCCTGAAAGGCGACCGTGGACGGTGGGCGTGACCGGTTGAAGACATCGCCGCCATGGACGACCAGATCCACTCGGCGCTCCAACGCCGGTTGGAGGGCCGCGGCATAGTTTGCCAGGAAGTCGTGGCCACGGCGGCGGCGGCGAACCCGTGGTTGTACCGGCAGGTCAAACCCCAGATGGGTGTCGGCCAGCAACAGGATTCGCACCACGTCGCGCATGGTTGCAAGCTAGCGGGCGTCGCTTCTCCGTCCAGCGGATCCGCGTCATCCAGTGGTGTGTCTGCCGCCCCACGCCGAGCGAGGTCGACCCGAACGAGGGCGGGTGCTCCACCTCGCGCAACGCTTCCCTTTGTGCCACCTTCGAAGCTCCGACGGATTGCGTGCCGGTCGCCTTCGAAGACCTAACGCCTACGCGTTCCCGAACTCATGCCCCGACCCATGGCCCGATCGCACGCGAGCACTGATCCGGTCATCCAATGGTTGCTCGCTGGCGATCCATCGATTCAATGGCAAGTGCATCGCGACCTCCTCGGCGCCGATCGCCGAACGGTGGAGCGTTGCCGCGAGCGCGTCGCGCGGGAAGGTTGGGGTGCCCGGATGCTCGCATCTCAAGACGCAGAGGGAACGTGGGGGCAAGGGTTCTACAACCCTAAGTGGACGTCGACGCACTACACGCTGTTGTTGCTCAGAGACCTGGGGCTGCCAGCGACGAACCGTCAGGCACTGGCGGCGTGCCAGCTCCTGCTCGCGAATGGTCTTCGCGCGGACGGTGGCGTGAACTACGGGAAGGCTACGCGGAGCGAGACGTGTATCTCCGGCATGACCCTCTCGATCGTGTCATACTTCGGGGTCAAGGGTCCGCCTGTGGATGCCATCGCCGACTACATACTCGCGCAACAGCTGCCAGACGGCGGTTGGAACTGTCGGTGGCCCGATCGCGCCACGCACTCGTCCATGCATACGACCATCAGTGCCTTGGAGGGCCTCCAATGGTACGAGGTCCGCGGCAAGCGTCGTTTGCGAGACTGTCGGGCGGCACGCTCGCGGGCGCACGAGTTCTTGCTCTCGCATCGTCTGTTTCGTTCGCACCGTACTGGCACCGTGATCGCCACGGCCTTCACGCGATTCGCCTTTCCGCCGAGGTGGCACTACGATGTCCTCCGGGCGCTCGACTACCTCCAGTCGGTCGACGCGGCGCGCGATCCCCGGCTCGAGGAAGCCATCGACCTGCTGGGAGCCAAGCGAACGAGCGATGGCCGGTGGCCGCTGGAACAGGTGTATGCGGGCAAGACGTGGTTCGCGCTCGAGTCGCCACGCGCAGCGAGCCGCTGGAACACGCTTCGGGCCCTTCGCGTCCTGAAGTGGTGGACAAGCTGACGGCTGAGGTGAATGATGCGGCAGGACGCTGGCCGTCTGCCCGCACCGATGAGCTTGAAAGCCGTCAGAAGGGAGTCTGGCCTCGTACGACCGCCACGGCGCCTAACGTTTGTCTCTTCGAACCTTCACGCGGACTATCATGTCGGAGATCCTGCAAGACCTCCCCATCAATGCGCCGATCGGTCGCGTCTTCGATGCCGTGAGCACACCGGCGGGCCTCAACGAGTGGTGGACGCTGGGATGCAAGGGCGACGTGCGCGAAGGCGCTCTCTACGAACTCGACTTCGGGCCGGACTACGCGTGGCAAGCCCGGGTGACCCACTGCGCTTCACCGAAGCTGTTCGAGCTGGAGATGACGCGCTCCGATGAAGACTGGAAGGGTTCGCGTGTCAACTTCCAGTTGGAGGCGCGAGGTGATGCGACGTGGCTTCGGTTCGCACACACCGGATGGACCTCCCCGAACGAGCACTACCGGATCTCGACGCACTGCTGGGCGATGTACCTGCGCGTGCTACGCCGGTACCTGGAGCACGGAGAAACTGTCCCGTACGACGATCGGCTGTCGGTGTAAACCCGATCGCCGTGGCAACCCTAGGGTGCCGCTGCCCGCGCGGTGCCGCGCGAGCTGGCGGCGGTGATTGTGTAGGCCTTCTGGTACTCGCCAGGTGTCACGCCAATCGTTCGTAGGAAGTGGCGTGTCAGGTGCGCCTGATCGGCGAATCCGACCTCCAGCGCGGTGAGCGATATGGGTGCCCCGGCGGCCAGACGACGCTGCGCTTCGAGCAGGCGTCGATTCAATGAATAGGCGTAGGGTGAGACTCCGTAGACGCGCGAGAACTCATGAAGGAAGCGGAACCGTCCCAACCCGGAGAGCGCCACCATCTCTGGAACGGTCATGCGCCGCGTGGTGGCTGAATCGAGCGCAAGCCGAACGCGGGTGAGTCCCGATTCCACCTCTCGCGACCCTGTACCTGTCGGCTGGTGCTTCTGTTCTACAACCGCCGCCATGAGCGAACGAATGACCTCCTCGAACCTTCGCTCAGCCAAGATTCCGCTCACAAGGTCGCGGTGGGCCCGCCAGGCGCGCCCGTAGAGACGATCATTGTGCACGATGGCTGCGTCGGTGGGTGGTGCTGCCCCGAGTGCCGCGCAACTGGACACCCACTGAGCCGGTGTGAGGTAGATCGCACGATATCCCCACGCGCCGTCCCCATCACCAGCGGCTTCATGGACCGTGCCCGGAGCAATGAACAGCACATCGCCGTCCCCGATCTCTGCGTCTATGCCGCCGCCAATGAACCGGATGTGACCAGCTTCAACTAGTCCGATCACCCCCTGATCTTGCACGTGTCGCGGGAAGACATGTTGGCGGTACTCGGCCGCCAACAACTCCACACCGCCAAGCAGGGGCGTGTGTAGGTATTCGCGGCGATCCCGGAGGACTGGAGACGACGTATTGGCAGGCATGAAGCGATCGATGAAGTGATGCTTCTTTGATACGTCGTCTGGCGTGCCTCGGTGTCGGGTGCGGGGTGAGAGGCTCTCCGCGTGTGGCAGGCCGTTCGGCTGCCAGTGACGAGAGCCAGTACGTTAGGCTATGAGAGGGCGTTCAGGAGCCGGTCGACGTCGTCCATGTCATTGTAGACGGACGGCGCGATTCGCACCCAGGTTGGCGCCACACGAATCGTCACCCGGGCGCGCGCCAGGCGCTCGGCTACCTGCGTGGTATCCCGGTGCGCAAAGGTCACGATCGGTGACGTACTGTGAAGCGGAGTCTGGGGAGTGAACCCGAGTCTAGGCATCTCCTGTTGCAGCTTCTGTAGCATGGGCTGCCGGTAGCGCTCGATGTTCGCGACGCCCAGCGACTGGATGTAAGGAATCGACACGGCAAGGGCGACCGACGCACCGATCGCGTACGTGCCGAGTTGCACGTAGTGCGCGGCTTGGGCCCCCGGCGTCCAGGTGATGGGCTTGGGGTACTCGGCGTCGAACGGCGACAGGTGCAACTCCGTATCCGGGGCCGATTCGTAGCTCCAGTGTGTGCGACGGACTAGGCGTGCGAGCAATTCCTCGCGG
>JBGAJQ010000062.1:0-32854 GCA_044224875.1 Gemmatimonadaceae bacterium
CACTGATCGTCGTGATGGCCGTGATGACCGGCCTACAGCGTGACCTGAGGGAGAAGATTCTGGTTGGGAGTCCCGACCTGCGCGTACTGACGTACGGCGAAGACCTGAAGATGGCGGACTGGAAGAACACGTTGGAGCGTGTGAAGACCACCACGGGTGTGGTTGCTGCTGCGCCGTTCGTGCTGACTCAGGGCGTCATTAGCGCCGGGCACGACTATGTGACGGGGACGTACATCATGGGGATGGAGCCTCAGGGACGCGATGTGGTGAACGTCACGACCATCCGTGAGCGAGCCATTCAGGGTGACTTTCGTTTCGCCAGCTCCGACGGTTTGCAGCGTGGTGTGGTGGTTGGGAAGCTCCTGTCCGAGCGGCTGAACGTGTACCCAGGAGATTCCGTAACGCTCCTGACGCTCGGCGGTGGCAAGGTGAGTCCCGTCACCGGCGCACCCGTGCCAATGCAGTCACGGTTTGAGGTGACGGGCATCTTCGAGTCCGGCATGTACGAGTACGACAATTCATATGTGTACTCATCCCTTCCTGTCGCGCAGGAACTCGCCGGATTTGGCGAAGCGGTGACGGGCATAGAAGTCAAGACAAAGGATCGTTGGACGGCGTCAGACGTCTCCGAGCGACTCGCTGAGGCGCTTCGGTATCCGTACCGAACGGTCGATTGGCAGGAGCAGAATTCATCGCTCTTTCAAGCGTTGAAGCTCGAGAAGCTCGGTATGGGCGTGATTCTCTTGCTGATTGTCTTGGTGGCCGCCTTCAATATCGTGAGCAACTTGACGATGGTGGTGGCTGACAAGACGCGGGAGATCGGCATCTTGAAGGCCATGGGGATGACCGCCAAGTCGATTCGGCGTGTGTTCCTCACCCAAGGGCTGGTCATCGGGACATTCGGAACAGCGTTAGGCGTCGGGCTCGGACTTGTGGTGTCCATGTTGGTCGGGACATACAAGCTCATCCGGCTGAACCCGGAGATCTACATGATCGATCACCTTCCCGCGACGACCGAAGTGTGGGACGTCCTGGTGACGATTGTCGCGAGTGTTGTCATCGCCGGGCTGGCCACGCTGTATCCCGCCCAACAAGCGGCCAAGCTCTATCCGCTCGAAGCCATTCGTCACGAGTAGTGCCATGAGGCCACGATGATGGTTTTGGATGCACGTGATGTGGTTCGCACCTTCCGTGGTGGCGACGGCGGCGTGATCAACGTGTTGAACGGCGTGCAGCTGATGGTAGGTCGCGGCGAGATGGTGGCCGTCGTCGGTGCCAGTGGAGCGGGGAAGAGCACGCTCCTGCACGTCTGTGGAGCGCTGGACCGACCGAATCGCGGCGAGGTGCGGGTTGAAGGCGAGTCCCTCTCCAATCGCAGTGATGACGAGCTGGCCGCCATTCGAAATCGCAAGATCGGATTCGTGTTCCAGTTTCATCACCTCCTCCGCGAGTTCTCGGCGCTGGAGAACGTGATGATGCCGTTGCGGATTTCGGGTATCAACGAACGCGAGGCGCGCAGTCGAGCAGAGTTACTACTTGGTCGCGTAGGACTCACGGGACGCATGCACCATCGCCCGTCGGAGCTGTCCGGCGGAGAGCAGCAGCGCACCGCGGTTGCTCGAGCGCTCGCCATGGATCCAGCCCTTCTCCTTGCCGATGAGCCCTCCGGCAATCTGGATCATGGCACGGCAGAGATGCTGCACGATTTGTTGGCTCAGCTGGCCCGCGACCTCGAGATTGGGATGGTCGTCGTTACTCATAACCGGTCGCTTGCGGCTCGGGCCGACCGTGCCCTCCTGTTGGAGGACGGTTCGCTGGCCGAAACTGACGTGCGAGGAGTCGTTACCTGATGATTTGTGACGTGTGTCGCGAAGGAGAAGCCACAGTGCAGCTGACGCACGTCGTCAAGGGCGATGTGACGCTGCTGCATTTGTGCTCGCGATGTGCGGCCGAGCGCGGGGTGGAGACGACGGTTGTTCCTCCGAAGAATCTGATTGGCGAGTTCCTTCACTCGGTGCAGCAGCAGGCGTCGGCACAGCCCATGGAGGCTACCGCTTGCTCGTTCTGCGGAATGACGCTTCGCGACTTTCGGTCGACAGGTCGATTGGGCTGCGCCCGCTGCTACCAGACTTTTGAGGCACCGCTGCGCGAGCTGTTGCGACGCGTGCATCACAGTGCCAAGCACGTCGGGAGAGGGTACCACCCGCCCGCACCCGACGTACTGCAGCGGGCGTCCACACTAGGCGAATTGCGCGACCAGTTGCGTCGTGCGATCGAGAACGAGGAGTTTGAGCTGGCCGCATCCTTGCGGGACAAGTTGCGGGTGATGGAATGACCTTGGACCTTTCGCTTCTGCCCGACGGCGGCATTGCGTGGTTGGACGCGTCGGGCGAGAACGCGGACGTGGTACTGTCGACACGTATTCGTCTCGCGAGAAACGTAGACGGCTACGCCTTTGCGACGCGTGCTCGCGAGGGTGAACGACTTCGAGTGCTGGCGCAGGTTCGCGACGCCCTACCGCGTGTGTCCAGCCTGAGTGGCAGCGCGCTGTTGCGTCTGGACGAACTGCCGTCGACTGACCGAGCACTCTTGCACGAGCGCCATCTCGTGAGCCGCGACCTTGCCGGGCTTGAGTCGAGTGGGCTGCGAACCGGTGCCGCACTGGCCTTGGGCAGCGGAATCGGCGTGATGGTCAATGAGGAAGACCACTTGCGCCTCCAAGCCATGCGTTCAGGCTTCGATGTTTCTGAAGCGCTGGACGCCGTGACTCGTCTCGATAAGGAACTCGGCGGCGTGGTGCCTTATGCGTACCACCGGGAATTCGGATTTCTGACGGCCTGTCCCACAAACACCGGTACGGGAATGCGGGCTTCCGTCTTGATCCACCTGCCGGGACTTGTCCTCACGAAGGAGATTGGCAAGGTACTCAACAGCTTGCAGCAGATGGGCTTGACGTACCGGGGTCTTTACGGCGAGGGGAGCGAGGTTGTCGGCAACTTCTTCCAGATCTCTAATCAGACGACACTAGGAAGAAGCGAGGTGGAACTCGCCGAGGATCTCACACGAATTGTCCGTCACGTGATCCAGCGAGAGCACGAAGCCCGGCGGGTGCTCTGGCGGGACGCGGCTTATATTATCGAGGACAAGCTTTGGCGTGCCTACGGCACCTTGCGGTATGCCAGGAGCTTGGCGTTCGAGGAGGCGATGAACTTCCTCAGCGGCGTACGGCTTGCAGTTGGACTGAAGTTGGTCACCGGGCTAAGTGTTTATACGCTTAACAAGCTCCTGATATTCTGCCAGGCGGCCCATTTGGCGTATGCCGAGGGGCATGCCCTGACTGAAAGCGAGGCGAACATAGCGCGAGCGCGTTATGTCCGTGAGGCACTTGCGGCCGAGGCGGGGCCGCTCGCATGAGGCGCCGCGGACCTGACATGAGGGAGTCATGAACGGCTACAACTTCACCGAGCGCGTGCGAAAGGTCCTCCAGATGGCGCGGGAGGAGGCACAACGGCTTCACCACGAGTATGTGGGGACGGAGCACATCCTGCTCGGCCTGATCCGCGAGGGCGAGGGAGTCGCCGCGGCGGTGCTGCAGAACCTCTCCGTGGATTTGGAGGAGGTTCAGCAGAAGATCGAGGAGACCGTGAAAAAGGGTAAGGCAGCGCAGACTGCCGGGCCCGACCTTCCGTATACGTCTCGCGCCAAGAAGGTTCTCGAACTCGCGATGAGCGAGGCCCGAGAGCTCAATCACTCGTATGTGGGCACGGAGCACCTTCTGCTCGGGCTGTTGCGCGAGGAGAAGGGGATCGCAGCCCAGGTCCTGACGGATGCCGGCGTGAATCTGGACGCGGCGCGTGCCGAGACTCTGCGCTTGTTAGGCACGGAGATGCCGCAAGGTGGCGCGGCGCCAACCGCGCAACAGGGCAGCGGCCCAGCGCAGCAAGCCGCGCCAAAAGGCGAGAAGAAATCCAAGACGCCCGCGCTCGATCATTTCTGTCGCGACCTCACGCAGTTGGCGTCCGAGGGCCAGCTCGATCCCACGATTGGGCGCTCAAAGGAAATCGAACGCGTCATGGAGATCCTGACGCGTCGCAAGAAGAACAACCCGGTGCTCATTGGCGAGCCAGGCGTGGGAAAGACGGCGATCGTCGAAGGTCTGGCTCAGCTGATTGCCACGGGTGAGTGCCCGGATGCCCTGCGCGATCATCGCGTGCTTTCGCTCGACATGGCGGCTGTGATTGCTGGCACCAAGTATCGTGGCCAGTTCGAGGAACGGCTGAAGGCGGTCATGAACGAGATCGCGCAGAACCGAAATGTCATCTTGTTCATCGACGAGCTGCACACACTCGTTGGAGCTGGCGCGGCGGAGGGCGCGATCGATGCCAGCAACATGCTCAAGCCGGCGTTGGCGCGTGGCGAGTTGCAGTGCGTTGGCGCGTCCACGCTGAACGAGTACCGCAAGTACATCGAGAAGGACGGCGCATTGGAGCGTCGTTTCCAGACCGTCATCGTCGACCCGCCGTCGATCGAGGAAACGGTCGAGATCCTGAAGGGGCTACGGAAGAAGTACGAGGATCACCATCGCGTCTCCATTCCGGACGATACGCTGGTTGCCGCAGCGAAGCTTTCGGAGCGTTACATCACCGATCGCTTCCTCCCAGACAAGGCGATCGACGTGATCGACGAGGCGGGGGCGCGCGCGCGGTTGGCAGCGCAGGTTCCGCCGGCCGAAGTGTCGCAGCTGAAGGACCAACTCGAGAAGGTCAACACCGAGAAGGAAACGGCGGTTCGCGACCAGAACTTCGAACGCGCTGCAAGCCTGCGAGATCGCGAACGCGAACTGCAGGGCGATATTCGCAAGATGCAGGAAGAATGGGAGGCGCGCCGTCAGTCGCACCGCCCCGTGCTGAATGAAGAGGAGATCGCCTTTATCGTCAGCCGCTGGACTGGGATTCCCGTCACGCGCCTTCAAGAGGCCGAGAGTGCTCGCCTGTTGCGCATGGAAGAAGAGCTGCACGCTTCCGTTGTTGCGCAGGACGACGCGATCAAGGCCATCTCGCGCTCGATTCGTCGCAGCCGGGCGGGCCTGAAGGATCCAAAGCGACCGATTGGCTCGTTCATATTCTCCGGTCCAACCGGCGTCGGAAAGACCGAGCTCGCTCGTGCCTTGGCCAAGTTCCTGTTTGCCGACGCCGCCGCGTTGATTCGCGTCGACATGTCCGAGTACATGGAGAAATTCTCGGTGTCGCGCCTCATCGGTGCTCCGCCGGGCTACGTGGGCTACGAGGATTCCGGGACGCTGACGAAGGCCGTGCGCCGGAAGCCGTACAGCGTGGTGCTACTCGATGAAATCGAGAAGGCGCACCCGGACGTCTTCAATATCTTGTTGCAGGTGCTCGATGAGGGTCACCTGACCGACAACTACGGACGGGTCATCGACTTCAAGAACACCGTCGTGATCATGACGTCGAACGTCGGCGCGAAGGATATCACGAAGAACCGGAGCCTCGGCTTCGCTTCGCCTGATTCGCGGGCGTCCTTCGAGCGCATGGCCGAGAAGGTGAAGGAGGAGATGCAGCACACCTTCAATCCGGAGTTCTTGAATCGGTTGGACGATGTGATCGTGTTCCATCCGCTGAGCAAGGAGCACATCAAGCAGATCGTCGGGGTGCTGCTCCGTGAGGTGCAGAAGCGGCTTGCCGAAGAGGAACTCTCGCTGCGATTGAGCGAGCCCGCTTCGGACTTTCTGGTGAAGCATGGGTTCGACGAGCAGTACGGGGCTCGACCGCTCAAGCGCGCCATCCAGCGATACATCGAGGATCCTTTGTCCGAGAAGATCCTCATGGGCGAGTTCGCCAAGGGCGAGGAGATCGACGTGGACGTAGCGCCCGAAGGGGATCGGCTGGAATTTCGCATCCCAACAGGATTGCCGAAGGCGTAAGCCGAATCGGGTCCTCGCGTGTCAAATTGCCGGCCGGGTTGTTCGAACCCGGCCGGCGTCGTTTGTGTATATTTTCCCGGCTATGTCCCGTCAGATTCTCTACTTGCTGTCGAGCGCCCTATTGGCGACTCCGCTTGCCGCTCAAGACGTGGAGTCCGGGCGGTGTGCGAGCCCCGACTCGATCGCGGTCCGCGGCAACAAGCGGGTTGATGCCGCCACCATCCGCAGCGACGCGGCCCTGACGGCCGGAACGCAGCTCAACTTCCGATTGGTTCAGCGCGCCATCAGATCGCTGTACGCAACAGCGAACTACGACGAGGTCTCGTTGACATGCGAGGTCACGCCGGCCGGGGACCACGCTGTGTTGGTGGTGAACGTCAAGGAGCGCCCGATCCTCACGGAAACGAGTGTCGAGGGAATCAATCGGCTGCGTTCGGGTGGCGTCCGAGAGAAGGCCGAACTGCCGCTTACGAAGCCGCTCGACCCAGCCACGGTCGCAAAGGCCATCGCGCGGATCGATTCAACGTATGCAAAGAACGGCTACTACTTGGCCCGGGTGAAGGCCGAGTCCACGATGGTTGGCGACGACGCGATTCGCGTCGTGTTCAAGATTGAGGAAGGCCGTCGGTTGGCAGTTTCGGGGATTCGGATCAGCGGCAACAAGTCGCTCAAGGCAGAGGCCATCGCTGGCGCGATGAAGACTCAGCCCGAAGGGTTTTTCTGGTGGAAGAAGGGCGAGTTCAACGACGACAACTACGCGGGCGACCTGTCGGAACGAATTCCTGAGCTCTATGCCCGCCGTGGGTTCATTGATTTTCGCGTGGGCCACGACTCACTCATCGTGGACCGCGAACGCGGGAAGGCGCTCATCGACCTGAGCGTCGTCGAGGGACCGCAGTACCGTCTTGGGGACTTTGAGGCTTCGGGAAACAAGCACTACTCATCCGAAGATATCCGCCTCTTCTATCCGTTCGACGACCAAGCGAGACCGTTCACCTCGCGAGTGACCGATTTCATCCTGCGACGATCGCCCGTTCCGACAGGGGTGTTCGATCAGAGCCGCTGGGACGATGCCACCAACAAGGTGCGCACGGCCTACAGCAACGATGGGTACATCTACGCGAACATCCGGCCGGTGGTTGAACGACGCTATTCCGCTGACTCAACGCCGTATGTGGACCTCCGCTGGGAGGTCGACGAGCGTTCCCCGGCGATCATCAATCGCGTGGAAATTCTGGGCAACGACTACACGAGCGAAACGTGTATCCGCGACCAACTGGTGATTCTTCCAGGCGATGTGTTCAACCAGGATCGCCTGATTCGGAGCTGGCAGAGTATCGGGAATATGGGATTCTTCGAGACGCCGCTACCGCCGCCGGACACCCGAAATGCCAACGAGACTGGCGATGTCGATATCGTATTTCGCGTGAAGGAAAAGCGGACCGGGAATGTCAACTTTGGCGCGTCAATGGGGCAGGGAACAGGTGTCGGCGGGTTCATCGGGTTGGACCAGCCAAACCTCTTCGGACAGTGCAAGCGTGGGTCCCTGCAGTGGCAATTCGGGCGGTACTTCAACGATTTCAACCTCACCTATTCTGATCCGCGCATTCGGCAATCGCAGATTTCCGGCAGCATTTCCGCGTACCGGACTCAAACGCGATATGTCATTGCCGACCTCGGTCGATCGCTACGCACTGGCGCTACGATCCAGTTTGGCCTGCCGGTGCCCAGGTCGCGATTCTCTCGCGTCTTCCTGTCCTATGGCGGCGAAACGGTGCGGTTTGGTTCCGGCGGATTGTTAGGCACTACGGCGGCTGAGTTTGGGAACGGCGAGTTTCGCTCCACGTTGGGTGCAAACTTCCAGCGAGATACGCGCGTGGACCTGCCGTTCCCGACCGCTGGCTCCATGCAGAACTTCTCGACGTCGTTCAATGGTGGCCCATTGGGAGGCTCGTCGGCGTTCCAGCGCTACACGACGGAGCAGTCCGTCTATGCACCCCTCGCGACACTCGGGGGTAAGAAGCCCGGGCAACAGCCGATCGTCATCGTGGCCGGACTTACGTCCCGGGCTGGCGCGGTCTTCGGTAACACCGGCCCGTTCTTCTTCACACAGGAATTCGCGTTAGGCGGTGTGCAATTCGGAGAGCGTCTGCGCGGCTATGAGGAGTTCTCGATATCCCCTGACGGTTACGTCACCGGAACGAGCACCTTCAACGCCACCAGGGCTTCGTTCGGGAAGGCCTTCTTCGCCACCACCGCGGAGATCGGCATGCGGGTCAGCCAGGCTTTGTACCTCAATGTGTTCTACGATGCGGGGAACGTCTGGCATCACCCGCGACAGATCGACCCAACGCGCCTCTTTCGGGGCGCTGGGATAGGGGCTTCGACCGTCACCCCGCTTGGGCCATTAGGCGTGGATTATGCCTATGGTTTTGACCGCTTGGACGCTCAGGGGCTGCCGAAACCAAAATGGCAGCTACATTTCAGACTCGGACAGCTGTTCTAGGACTGGAGACATCATGACTTTTCGTTCGTTCGCCGCCGGACTTTCGCTCGCCCTCGTTGCCGCGACCCCGCTGGGACTGCACGCCCAAAGTGGTTCCGCCGCCGCGCCGACCTCAGGGGCCGTGAAACTCGCCTTCATCGATTCACGAGTGGTGATCGACAAGGCGCCGGGCCGTGCCGCCGCTGAGAGCACGTTCCAAAAGGAGTACGACGCGGCGCGCACGCAGATCCAGAAAATGCAGGACACGCTGCAGGCGATGATCGCAGCCTATCAGAAGCAGCAGGCGACCCTTACTGCGGTCAACAAGGAACTGCGCGAGAAGGAGATTCAAGACAAGCAGAACCTCTTCGAGACGCGCGCGAACATCCTCGACCAGCAGATGCAGAGGCGCCAGTCAGACTTGGTGCAGCCCATCATGACGCAAGTCCGCGAGGTCCTCGAAGCGCTTAGGGCCGAGGAAGGGTACACGTTCATCTTTGACGTTGGTACGCAGGGTGCGGTGATCGTCGCCGCCGACAAGACTCTGGATATCACGGACAAGGTCATCGGACGGCTCAAGCCCGTGCCCGTCACGGCCATGAAGCCCGACAGCTCCAAGACTCCGGTGGGAGCTAAACCTGCTCCAGCTGGCGTCACCAAGCCGATCAAGCCCTCGGCGTAAGCTCTGGTGACGGACCCGAATCACTCCCTTCGGGGGACTTCCGCAAGCGGTGAGGGTGTTCGCACTCTCACCGCTTCCGACATTGTAGCCTTGGTCGGCGGGACCTTGGTCGGCGATCCCGAGGCGATAGTTCGCCGCGTGGCCCCGATCGACCGCGCGACAGCCGGTGAGCTGACGTTCCTGGCCGCCGGACGATATGCCGGCCAGTTGTCGACGTCCGCCGCTTCGGTTGTTCTGGTTGCACCTGAATTGGCCGCAACACCGGGCCCCGTTCCGGCACGCATTGTGGTCGGGCGGCCGCACGAGGCCGTGTTGAAGCTCCTGCCCTTGCTGTACGCGATGCCTGTCGCGACGCCCGGAATTCACGAGACGGCGCGCTTAGGTCGTGGGGCCACGATTGGCGAGGGGGTGACGATCGGCCCGTATGTGGTCGTGGAGGATGGGGCGAGCGTTGGGGCGCACAGTCAACTCGACGCGCACGCCGTCGTGGGAGCAGGCGCCGTTCTCGGGTCGCATTGCCACCTGTATCCGCACGTGACCGTGTACCCCGGCACCTCCCTCGGCAACCGCGTCGTGGTTCACGCCGGCGCTCGTCTGGGGTCCGACGGATTTGGCTATGTGTTTCGTGACGGCGTGCATGCCAAGATTCCCCACGTCGGCCGTTGTCTGATCGCCGACGACGTGGAGATCGGCGCCAACACCACCATCGACCGTGGCAGCATCGATGACACGGTCGTGGGGGCGGGGACCAAGATTGACAACTTGGTTCAGATTGGCCACAACGTCCGCGTCGGGAGGTTGTGCCTGCTGATGTCACAGGTGGGACTTGCCGGCTCGACACGCGTGGGGGACGGCGTGATACTGGCTGGACAAGTTGGAGTGGCGGGGCATGTTGGGATCGGTGATGGGGCGCGTTTGGGGGCTCAAGCGGGCGTAATCAGCGACGTTCCGCCAGGTGAAACTTGGTCAGGGTATCCCGCACGGCCGCATCGTGAGCAATTGCGCTCTCAGGCGGCCCTGCTCAAGCTTGGAGCTCTGTGGCGGAAGCTAGAACGACTCTTGGAGGAGCAAGGTTAAGTGGCCGAAATTCGAAGAACGATCGCGCGGGAGGCGGCGCTCGATGGCGTCGGGTTGCACCTTGGTAGGCCGTGCCACCTGATCTTTCGTCCGGGCCGGGTTGGCGAGGGGATCGTGTTCGTGCGATCGGACCTTCCGGGCAATCCGCGCATCCGGGCGCATGTGGACCAGGCGGTCGAGACAGAGCGACGCACCCAGCTAGGGGAGGGCGCGGAGGCGATCCACACGGTGGAGCACGTGCTCGCTGCGGTGGCTGGTCACCGGATCGATGACTTGACCATCATGCTTGATGGACCCGAGCCACCCATCATGGACGGAAGTGCGGGGGATTTTTTTCGAGCCTTGGATGACGCGGGCATCGTGCAAAATGGCGGTAAGCCCGACACGCTTACGGTCACTGAGCCGTTCACACTGGAGGTGGGCGAATCGCGGTACGAGGTGACGCCGGCGGAAGGATTGCACGTGGACGTTCACATCGACTTTCCGCATCCGTTGATCGGGCATCAGCGTATCGCGCTCGATATTACGCCGGACACCTTCGTGCAGGAGCTGGCCAATGCGCGCACCTTTGGGTTTGTGTCCGAGGTCGAGGCCTTGCGAAGCCGTGGGTTGATCAAGGGAGGCACCACGGCAAATGCCCTGGCGCTGGATGCGAATGGCGTCGTGGACAACGAATTGCGCTGGCCCGACGAGTTCGTACGACACAAGGCGTTGGACCTGGCGGGGGACCTCGCATTGACGGGCCGTCGAGTCAACGCTTCCATTACCGCCTACCGGCCGAGTCACCGAGGCTCCATAACGCTCACCCGCGAACTCCTGAAACGCTCGCGGGCTACGTCACTGCGGACGATGGACATCACGCAGATCCTCGAATTGTTACCTCACCGCTATCCGCTGCTTCTGGTGGACCGGGTGCTGGAGGTCGAGGAAGGGAAGCGCCTCGTGGCGATCAAGAACGTAACGTATAACGAGAGCTTCTTTCAGGGACACTTTCCGGGAAACCCCGTCATGCCCGGGGTCCTGATCGTTGAAGCGATGGCGCAGGCGGGAGGAATCCTGTTGTTCATGGGCTTGGAGAACCGGGACCGCAAAGTGGTGCTGTTCACCGCGGTGAACGACGTAAAGTGGCGCCGGAGTGTTCGACCTGGCGATCAATTGGTGTTTGAGCTGCGCGTGATCCATATGCGTGGCCCTTACGTTCACATGCACGGCGTCGCCAAGGTCGACGGCAAGGTGGCATGTGAAGCCGACATGGCGGCTACCCTGCGCGACCGATGAGCTCCGCCATACATCCGACCGCGATTGTCTCGCCGAACGCGCAGCTGGGTGAGGACGTTCGTATTGGTCCATACGCGATCGTGGGCGAGGGATGCACACTCGGCGACCGATCCATACTGGAGGCCCGCGCTGTCCTCGAGCGAAATGTGCGGTTGGGCGCCGACGCCACTGTCGGCATCGGCTCGGTGCTGGGTGGTGACCCGCAGGATCTCAAGTTCAAGGGCGAAGAGACCTGGGTGGAGATTGGCGATGGAACGCGCATCAGGGAGTACAGCACGATCAATCGCGGCACCTCGCAATCGTACAAGACGAGTGTAGGGAAGAACTGCTTCCTGATGTCGTACGTGCACCTTGCACACGACTGTCACGTCGGCGATGGGGTGATCATCTCGAACGGGACGCAGCTGGCGGGGCATGTCACGATCGAGGATCGCGCGATCATCTCCGGCTTGGTGGCCGTCCACCAGTTCGTGCGAATTGGCAAGCACTCGTTCACAGGCGGCTGTTCGCGAGTCGCCAAGGACGTGCCGCCGTTCCTGAAGGCCGTGGGTAATCCGGTGAAGCTGTACGGCCTCAACAGCGTGGGCCTGCAACGTAGCGGGTTCGATGAGGCGGTCCTGCGTGAGCTGAAGCGTGCCTACCGGCTATTCTTCCGCTCGGAGCTCAATGTTTCGCAAGCCATGGAGCGAGCGCGCAACGAGCTGCATCCCTACCCAGAGGTGGAGCATTTGCTGCGCTTTCTGGAGGAGAGTGGCCGAGGAGTGGTGATTTGACCCGCGCCCTGCCACGGATTGGCGTGATTGGCGCTGGTGCGCTGGGCTATCATCACGTGCGCTTGTTGCGCGAGATGCCCGGCGTGGAGTTTGCGGGGTTTCACGACGCGCGTCCTGAACGCGCCTTGCAGGTGGCGAGCGAGCTGCAGGTGCGAGCCTTCGATGTGCTCGACGACCTGATCGCCGCCTGTGATGCCCTGACGATCGTGGTGCCAACGCCATCGCACTATGCCGTGGCCCGTTCCGCGCTCGAGCGCGGGCGTCACCTCCTGATCGAGAAACCCCTCGCCACAACGCTCGAGGAGGCGGACGAGTTGTTGCAGATGGCGGAGGCCAAGGGCGCGCTGGTGCAAACGGGGCACGTGGAACGATTCAATCGGGCGGTGAGGGCCGCACTGCCATTCGTGGACCACCCGCTGTTCATTGAGAGCGATCGTTTGGCGCCGTTCAATCCTCGCGGCTCGGACGTGGCGGTTGTGCTTGACTTGATGATCCACGACATCGACTTGGTGCTGACCCTGGTGGGCGGACCGGTGTCGTCGGTCGCTGGCGTCGGCGTCCCGGTGCTCACGCCGTTCGTGGACATCGCCAACGCCCGCGTGACTTTCGCGTCGGGAGCCGTCGCGAACATCACATCGTCCCGCGTGTCCCGCGAACGCATGCGCAAGCTTCGCGTGTTTCAGAAGAGCGGATACCTCTCCCTCGACCTGGGTTCCGGCGAGGGCGAGTTTTATCGGTTGAAGCGCGACCTGGACTTGTCGGAGCTGACGAGAGCGCCACAGCAGCTGGAAGCATTTGTGGAGCGCATCGCGCTCACGGCACCGGAAGGGGAACCGCTGCGGCTCGAGTTCGAGGCGTTTGCCGCCGCCCTTCGCGGGGAGGCACCGGTCGTCGTCGACGGGCGTGCCGGTCGCGAGGCATTGGCAGTGGCGCTTCGGATCGTGCGTGATATCGAGCGCGCCTTGCCAGCCCTCGCGAGCCGGCCGAGCACTGGGCGTGCGTGAAGTCTTGATCCTCGCAGGCGAGGCCTCCGGGGACCTGCATGCCGCCGGATTGGCGACCGCCCTTGGCGTCGCCCGCCCCGACCTGACTCTTGCCGGGATGGGTGGCCCGCAGATGGCGCGAGCGGGAGTCCAGCTGTTCGAACGCATCGATGCGTTGGGCGTCATGGGCTTCGTGGAGGTACTTCGTCAGGTCCCACATCACTGGGCGCTCCTGCGCGACCTGCGCCGTCGGCTGCAATCCGGACGCGTGGCACTGTTGATCGTCATCGACTACCCGGGCTTCAACATGCGCGCTGCCGCGGCCGCGCGCGCGGCAGGGGTCCCGGTGCTGTACTACATCACGCCACAGGTATGGGCATGGGGTGCCGGTCGACTCCCCAAGTTGGCGCGCTTGATCACAAAGGCCGCTGTCATCCTGCCGTTCGAGGAGCCATTGCTGCGAGCGCACGGAATCGACGCGACGTTCGTCGGGCACCCGCTGCTCGACCGCGCAGCGCAGTTGCCATCGAAGAACGAAGCGCGCAAGGCCTTGGGCCTGGACGAGGCGCATCCGGTCCTCGCCTTGTTTCCAGGGAGTCGAGGACAGGAAATTCACCGCCACTTGGGCCCATTCACGGCCACGGCGCTGGAGCTGCAACGCCGGATCCCAGGACTACAAGTCGTCGTGAGCGTGGCACCCGGGATTCAGCTGAGTCCTAACGAATGCCCATTTCGACAAGTCGCGGACGCGTCCTTCAGCGTGTTGCGCGCGGCGGACGCGAGCCTCTGCAAGAGCGGCACGACGACCTTGGAGGCGGCCGTCGCCGGCTGTCCCCTGATCGTGGCGTATCGTACGTCGACATGGACGCACGCGATCGCACGGCGGCTGGTGCGAATCCCACGGATTGGGTTGGTGAACATCGTGGCAGACCGCGAGGTCGCGCGCGAGTTCGTACAAGATGCCGTTGCGCCCGCGGCAATGGCAGACGCCTTACAGCCGCTGCTGCAGCCGGATTCCCCCGAAGGTGCTCGCGTGCGACAGGGGTTGCAGGACGTGCGCGACCAGTTGGGGGAGCCCGGGGCGGCGCGGCGCGTCGCCCAGATGGCCAGCGCACTTGTGCCGTGAGCGCCGACAAACCGCGCTTGGCGAGACGAATGCGCGTGTTGCTGGCGAGCGCCGCGGGAGGACTCGTGTACCGGGCACTCGCAGCGACGTGGCGCTACCGAGTGACAGGTGGGGAGCCCTTCGAGGCGTGCATTCGCGAGAGCAAGCCGGCTGCGTTTGCCCTGTGGCACGGTGAAATGCTGCCGCTCATCTGGTGGTGGCGCGGGCGAGGAATCCGCGCGCTGATCAGTACGCACTCTGATGGGGAGATCATCGCTCGGATTGTCGAAGGCATTGGATACCGCACGGCCCGCGGTTCCTCCAGCCGCGAGGGTACCCGCGCCCTGCGAGAGCTCATCGGCGCGCTGCGCGCGGGAGAGCAGATCGCCGTGACACCTGACGGGCCTCGAGGGCCGCGGCATGTGTTCGCGCCCGGTGTGGTGGTGGCGGCGCAGCGGTTGCACGCGCCAATCATCCTTGCACGCGCGCGTGTGAAGCATGCATGGGTGCTACGTTCCTGGGATCGTTTTGTCATTCCCAAGCCATTCGCGACGATCGAGCTCTTTCACACACCGTTGGTGTGGCCGGAGGACGGTGGAGGGGTGGACGCAGACGCCGAGGCCAGATCACTCGCTGACATGCTCAACGGCCTGGCTGACGATGAATACGCCCTAACGTGAGCGCGATCGAGCGGGTCTGGAGCGATTCGGGGCGGGGGGCGCTCGGACTCCGGGCGCTTCTCTCGCCGCTTGGGTGGATGTACGGGTTCGCCAGTCGAGTGAGGAATCGGGCGTACGATCGGGGGTGGCTGGAAGTACACACGTCGAAGCTGCCGGTGCTGAGCGTGGGCAACCTCACGGTCGGAGGTACCGGCAAGACGCCGCTGTCGGCGTACTTCATTCAGCGTCTGCTTGGTCGCGGCGCACACCCGGCGGTCGTCCTTCGTGGCTATGGTGGCGACGAGCCACTCGTGCATCGACAACTGAACCCTGGTGTGCCGGTTATCGCCGATGCGGATCGCGTCCGTGCCGTGGTGCGCGCCCAGGCGGAAGGGAGCGACGTTGTGGTGCTGGACGACGGTTTTCAGCATCGACGTATCGCGCGCGCCGTGGATTGCGTGCTGGTGAGCGCGGAGCAGGGCACCGGGGCACCGCACTACCTGCCGGCAGGGCCCTGGCGCGAAGGGTACGAGGCGTTGGCGCGCGCCTCATTCGTTATCGTGACTCGCAAGTCCGCGTCGCCCGAGCGCGCAGCTGAAGTAGCGAACGATCTCGCCCGGTTTTCTCCACAGGTGTGTGTCGCGTCGCTCCCCGTGGACTCGGTGCGCACACTCGGCGTGTCCGGCGAACGCCCCATGCTGTCGATGCGGGATGCCCGCGTCCTCGCCATTTCCGGGATCGGAAATCCGCGTGCATTCGCCGAACAGTTACGCGGCGCAGGGTGGCGCGTCGAACTCCGGACGTATGGTGATCACCATGCGTATACGGAGAGGGACGCGGCCACTTTGTCGGCCGCGGCTCGTTCGTTCGACGCGGTGGTTACGACCCTGAAGGACGCTGTGAAGCTGACTCCGCTCTGGCCTCGCACTGGGCCGCCGTTGTGGTATGTTTCTCAGCGCGTTGTCCTGGAGTCAGGCACGGAAATCGTGGACGCGTCGATCGAGCAGCTCCTGAACCTGCGCCACCACAACCAAACCATCTAGCCGGCTTTCGCCGGAATACACACAGTCCGCATGCCAACCGAACTTCGCCTTCCGACCAATGCCATTGTTCAACCGGACAAAGACCGGTTCCTGAACGAAGAGAACCCGTTTGAGGCGATGATGTCGCGGTTCGATCGTGCAGCAGAATTGCTCGATCTGGAACCAGGGCTCTACAAGGTTCTTCGCAAGCCAGAGAAGCAGATCATCGTGGCATGTCCCACGATGCTCGATAATGGAGAGATCGAGGTCTACACGGGAATCCGCGTGTTGTACAACACCTCGCGCGGGCCCGCGAAGGGCGGCATTCGTTTCGACATGAATGTGACGCTGGACGAGGTAACTGCACTGGCCGCGTGGATGACATGGAAGTGCGCGGTAGTGAACGTGCCGTTCGGCGGGGCGAAGGGCGGCGTCATTTGCGACCCCTTGAAGATGAGTGTCGGGGAACTCGAGCGGCTGACGCGACGCTACACGTCCGGGATCATCGCCACGCTCGGCCCCGACTCGGACGTGCCGGCGCCCGACGTCAACACGAATGAACGTGTGATGGCGTGGATCATGGATACGTATTCCATGCAGATGAAACACACCGTCACCGCGGTCGTTACCGGCAAGCCGATCGAACTCGGCGGATCGTTAGGTCGACGCGAGGCAACCGGGCGTGGCTGCATGTTCGTGACCAAAGAGGCGCTCGCACACCTCGGCATGACAGTCAAGGGCACGACGGTCGCAGTCCAAGGCTTCGGCAACGTCGGATCGGTAAGTGCGCAGCTGCTGGCTCGCGAAGGCTGCAAGATCGTCGCGATCAGCGACCGAACGGGCGGCATCCATAACCCCAATGGCGTGGACGTCGACGATGCGTTGACCTACGTCAGGAAGCACAAGACGCTGGAGGGTTACGACAAGGGCGACCGCGTGTCGAATGACGAGCTCCTCACGCTCGATGTGGATGTGCTGGTGCCGGCAGCTTTGGAGAACGTCATCACGACGAAGAACGCTGCCAAGATTCGTGCGAAGATCATCTGCGAGGGCGCCAATGGCCCGACCACCGCGGCCGCCGATGCCATCCTGGACGAGAAGGGCGTCTTCGTGATCCCTGACATTCTCGCCAATGCGGGCGGTGTGACGGTGTCCTACTTCGAGTGGGTGCAGGATCGCGGTGGGTATTTCTGGAGCGAAGACACGGTCAATGAGCGCCTGCGGGACCTCATGGTCCGATCCTTCCGCGATGTGCTCGAGTTGTCCAAGCAACATCGCGTGAACATGCGCACGGCGGCGTACATGCTGTCCATTTCGCGCGTCGCCACAGTCCACCGGCTGCGTGGCATTTACGCCTAGCCCCGGGAGCGGTCGAGTCGACGGGAGCCGAGGGATCGGCTCCCGTTTGTCATGGTACGTATGCGATTCCGGCTTGTAGCTGTCGGACGACCTCGCGATGCGGCGATCGCCACGGCGATCGCGGAGTATGAGCAGCGCGTCGCGCGTTATTGGCCGTTTGAGGTCATTGAAGTGCGGGAGGGCGGTTCGGGGACTCGCGACCCGGCTGATGTCAAAGATCGGGAGGGAGAGCAGCTGCTCGCCCGGGCCGGAACGGGGGTCATCGTGGCGTGCGATGAACGCGGTGACGCACTCGGAAGTGAGCCATTCGCGGCCCTGATGCAGCGGTGGCGCGAGGAGGCGAGAGACGTCGCGTTCCTGATCGGTGGGGCGCACGGACTTTCTGACGCGGTCCGCCAGAAGGCCGGTCGGCGTTTGTCCCTGGCGGCGTGGACGCTTCCCCATGACTTGGCACGGCTTGTCTTGGTCGAGCAGCTCTATCGCGCCGGGACAATTCGGCGGGGAGAGCCGTACCATAAGTCGTGATGCGGGCCTCCCGAAACGATGGCACGCCGGGCGAGATTGCATCCGCGGCGTTCGAGCCGCAAAGTCTCGCATCCCAAGCCATGACGCCTGACGACTGTTGTCGCCTGTTGCCATACAAGCGCCCCGGTGTCCCAACGGTGTGCCGTCGCCGTGTGTCCCTTCGCCAGCAGCGCTCATGACCGCCGGGAAGTCTGCGCCGCGCATAGTATCCGGGTCCATCGGTGGAGGAGCACTGGCGAGGGCGGGAATGGCTGGCACGACGCCTCCCGGCTGGTTCACGCCAGCACCTCGGTCGGTGCGGGCATGGCGCGAGCGTGCCGAGGCAGTGCATGACGGCGGGCCAACCAATTGGCTTCGTGCGCTGTGGCCGGCCCTTGAACCCTCGGCTGCAGCGAAGGAACGCCTAACGAGTGCCGCCGATGGACGCGGTGTGGTGGTGACCACGGGGCAGCAGCCGGGGTTATTTGGAGGACCGCTCTACACCTGGGCCAAGGCCGTGACCGTGCGGGCCCTTGCCGATGCCTTGCAGGAGTCCTTGGGGATTCCGGTGGCGCCGATTTTCTGGGCCGCAACGGACGACTCCGACTTCGCCGAGGGAGCGGTCACGGTCGTGAACGTTCCCGGCGGCTGCCGAGAGTTGCGACTGACGACTGACGCACCGACTGGCACGAGCGTGAGTCATGTGCCGCTTGGCGATGTGGGAGAGCTCGTGGCTGCCTTGGCGGACGCATGCGGGTCGGGCACCGATCCCCGTGCCCTCGAAGCGATTGGACAAGCCTATCATCCGAAGGCAACCGTCGGCGGAGCGTACCTGGCGCTGCTCCGGAGCCTGCTTGAGCCGTTAGGCATCGCAGTGCTCGATGCCGCGCACCCGGCCACGCGGGCGGCCGGCGACGACCTGTATCGGCGGGCGTTGATGCGGGCAGACCATGTCCATGCGGCGCTCATCGACCGCGGCGCGGAAATTCGATCGATGGGGTTCGAGCCGCAGGTGGCAGAGGTCGATGAGCTTTCGCTCGTGTTCGACCATCACGACGGCCGTCGTCAACGCATCCCGCGTCGCGCCGCGCACGATCGCGCACAGTCAGCGGAGCCGGGGACGTTGTCGCCGAACGTGCTGCTGCGACCGGTAGCGGAGCGTTGCATTCTGCCGACGGTGGCCTACGCCGCCGGCCCGGGAGAGTTTGCGTATTTTGCCCAGGTTAGCGCCGTCGCCAAGGCCTTGGACGCACCACCACCCGTGGCCGTCCCACGTTGGAGCACCACCATCGTCGAACCGCACATCGAACGCCTGCTCGCAAAGTATGAGCTGACGATAGACGACCTGGCGCACCCGCACGAGATCGCCAAGCGACTGTCGGAGCGGGCGATGCCGGGGGACGTGTCCGAATCGGTCCGGGCCATGCGCGAGCAGCTGCTGGCGTCCGCGCAGGCGCTCCGCGCTACCCTTCGTGACCACGGCGGCCTGGTGCCGGAGAACACGGTGGATGCCATCGAGCGCGCGGTGGGGTGGCGTCTCGACCGCTTCACCAGGCGCCTGCGAGCCGGCGTCCGCCGGCACGATTCAACGCTCGGCCGCGACCTGGGCACGTTAGGTGGCGCCTTGTATCCGAACGGCACCAGGCAGGAGCGTGCCCTCAACGTGGTGCCGCTTCTGGTGCGCCACGGGCTGCGACTGCTGGACGATATGTCCGAGGCCGCGGGGGCGCACGCCCGGTCGCTCGTCCAGGGGCCCGGCGTTTCGGACGCGTGACCGCTCCACGCCCACGTTCGACGGGCCGCGGCGCGACGCTGGTCGCCGCTGGCATCCTCGTGAGCCGGCTTGTTGGTCTCGTCAGGCAGCGCGTGTTTGCACACTACTTTGGCGTGACCGACGTGGCGGACGCGTTCAACCAGGCCTTTCGCATCCCGAACCTCGTCCAAAACCTGTTTGGCGAAGGTGTCCTGTCGGCATCGTTCATTCCGGTCTATGCGTCGCTGTTGGCTCGGGGCGAAAACGAGGAGCGCCGCCGGGTGGCCAACGCGATCTTCGCCTTGCTGGCGATCGCGACCTCGGTGGTGGTGCTCGCGGGCGTGTTGTGCGCGCCGTGGCTCACGCAGGCGATCGCGCCGGGGTTCCACGGCGAGAAGTTGCTGCTGACGACGCAGCTGGTCCGCATCCTCTTCCCGGGCGCCGGGTTGTTCGTCCTCTCGGCGTGGGCGTTGGGGGTCCTGAACAGCCACGGTCGGTTCTTCCTGTCGTACGCCTCCGCGGTGTTCTGGAACATCGCGATGATCGCGACGATGCTCATGGCCGGCGGCAGTGGAACGCTTCCAGAGCTCGCGATCTGGCTGGCTTGGGGCTCCGTGGCGGGGGTGTTCCTGCAGCCTGCCATCGCGCAGCTGCCAGGCGTCGTGTCGTTGCTGGGTGGATGGCGATTTGAGCTGGCGAGAGGATCCAAAGCCGTACGGACGGTCATCGGCAACTTTGGGCCGGCATTCGTGGGGCGCGGTGTCTCCCAGATCAGCGCGTTCGTGGATGCGATGATCGCCTCACTCTTGATAGACGGCGCCGTGGCCACGTTGAACTACGCACAGTTGCTCTACATGCTCCCGGTCAGCTTGTTCGGGATGTCGATCTCGGCGGCGGAGCTTCCGGCGATGGCCGGCGACCGTGCGGCGAGCGACGACGGCAGTGCCGCGCTGCGTGCCAGGATCGAACGTTCGCTCGCCCGATTGGCGTTTTTTGTTGTTCCGTCTGCCGTCGCGTTTCTGACGTTAGGTGACATCCTCGCCGGCCTGCTCTACCGCACCGGCCGGTTCGGCGCCGCGGAAGCGCAGTGGGTCTGGTGGACGCTCGGAGGAAGTGCCGTCGGATTGGTGGCAGCAACATCCGGCCGGCTTCTCTCGTCCGCGTTCTACGCGATGCACGATACGCGGACGCCGCTCCGCTGGGCGATTCTTCGCGTCGCCCTTACCGTTGGGCTGGGGCTCCTGTTCGCGCTCTGGTTGCCGCCTGTCCTTGGGCTGGACCCACGTTGGGGTGTCGCGGGCCTCACGTCATCGGCCGGGATCGCGGCCTGGGTCGAATTCGCGTTGTTGCGCCGGTCCTTGCACCGTCGGATTGGCGGCTTCAGTCTGGCGCTCGCGCGCGTTCCAACGCTGTGGATGTGCGGCCTTGGCGCAGCGGGGCTGGCCTGGGTGGTGCGCCTAACGACGACTCACGTGCCGCCGTTCGCGCAAGGCACACTGGTCGTCGCCACCTACGGTGCCGGGTACCTTCTGGCGACGCACCTGCTGGGCTTCGAGATGACGCGTGCGTTGTGGCGCCGGCTTCCCGGGCGATCCGTGCCGTGAGACTTGGCACGGTGGTAAATTTCCGGGGTGTTCCCCGTCCCTGACGCCGTAGCTGCGAAACTACCCCACCTTCCAGAGTCGCCTGGCGTATACCTCTGGAAGAATGTCGACGGCGTGGTGCTTTACGTCGGCAAGGCGAAGCGCCTGCGCTCCCGTGTGCGCAGCTACTTCGGGAGCGACACGGCGCACTCCGTCAAGACCGTGGCTTTGGTCCGCCAGATTGCCGAACTCGACACCATCGTTGTGCCGTCAGAGGCTCACGCGTTGGTGCTCGAGAACAACCTGATCAAGGAGCATCGGCCACGATTCAACGTCACCCTGCGTGATGACAAGACGTATCCGTATGTGAAGGTGACGGTGCAGGAGGCCTTTCCTCGCGTGCAAGTGACCAGACGCCTGGTGAACGACGGCGCGCGGTATTTCGGTCCCTACACGGACGTGGGAGCGATGCGTCGCGCGCTCAACGTCGTGAAGCGGATCTTCACCGTGCGTTCCTGCAACTATCACCTGCCGGATGACGCGCCGGAGCGTCCCTGTCTGGACTATCACATTGGGCGCTGCAAGGCGCCGTGCGTCATGCTTCAGACCATGGCCGACTATCGGACCATGATCGACGAGGTCACGCTCTTTCTCGACGGTCGGGCGGATGAAGTCGTGCGTCGTGTGAAACAGCGCATGCAGGCCGCCGCCGACAGCCTCGACTTCGAGCGTGCGAGTGAGCTCCGCGACGCCCTGCGTCACCTCGAGCGGATGGAAGAGCCGACCGTGGTCCTCCAGGTGGAGGGCGGAGACAAGGACGTCGTCGGTTTCGCGCGCGACGGCGATGACGCGTGCGTGACCATCCTCCGGATTCGGGAAGGAAAGCTGCTGGCGCGCGACCAGCGCTTCCTGGAACACGTGGAAGGGGAGCAGGACGCCGGCATCTTGTCGGCGTTCTTGGGCGGGTCGTACTTGCAGAGCACCGAGCGCGCCAGCGAATTGCTCGTGCCGCTGGACTTCGAAGATCGCCCATTGCTGGAAGAGTCGTTAGGTCGGACGCGAATCCTCATTCCCCAGCGCGGTCCCAAACGCGAGCTGATCGACCTCGCCGAACAGAATGCTCGGCACTTGCTGGAAGAGTTCAAGCTGTCGGCCTTGGAGGCGGAGGAGCGAGCCGCCAGCCCCGTGTACGAGCTCCAACGCGAATTGGGCATGGCCAAGCTCCCGCGCAGTTTAGTTTGCTTTGACATCTCAACGACGCAGGGGACCGACACGGTTGGCTCCTGCATCTGGTTCGACAATGCGCGCCCGCGTCGCGCTGAGTACCGCAAGTTCAAGGTCAAGACAGTCACCGGTACCGATGACTTCGCGTCCATGCACGAGGTGGTTACCCGGTATTTCTCCCGACGGCGAGATGAAGGGAAGCCGATGCCGGATCTCGTCGTCATCGACGGCGGAAAGGGGCAGTTGCATGCCGCACAAGACGCCCTCTCGGCGCTTGGATTGCAGGAGCTTGCGCTGATCAGCTTGGCGAAGAAGGAGGAGGAGGTTTTTGTGCCTGGCCGAGCAGAGTCGGTGAGAATTCCCCGGCGGTCGCCAGCCCTGCGCTTGTTGCAGCAAGCGCGCGACGAGGCGCATCGATTCGCGGTGACGTACAACCGCGCCCGCCGCACCATGCGAACGATCACGTCGGAGTTGCTGAAGATTCCCGGCATCGGTCCCAAGAAGCGCGGCGCCTTGTTGCAGGCCTTTGGGAGTCTCGAGCGCATTCGTCAGGCCGCGCCGGCGGAGATTGCGGCGGTGCCGGGGTTTTCCCTGTCGTCCGCGACAAGACTGCTCTCGGCGCTGGGCGTTCAACTGTCTGCCGAGACCACAGTGGAATTGCAGCCGTCTGCCGAGACCAGTGCACTGGAAGTGCATCCGCCGCCGGAGGCGACGTCGGCAACCGATCAGCCGGACCCGTTGCCAACGGAGACCTAACGAGTATGTTCTTCGCACGAGCCTGACGCACCTCGTGCCCTGACACTCCCTTTCAAACGTTCATGACCTTGAACGATTGGCACCTCACCTGTTCCATCTGCGGCGGTCGGGAAGCGATTGACGCACCAGTGGGGCTCTGTCCCGCGTGCAACGCGCCGTACCTCGCACGATATGACGGTCCCGCGCCCTCCCGCGACGCGATCGAGACAGGGCGGTGGGACATGTGGCGCTACTCGGCGGCGATGCCGATGGGCGCCGATGAGTTTCCACTGACCCTTGGCGAGGGGTGCACACCTTTGATCGAATCGCCGGCGCTCGCCCGACTGGTTGGCGTGCGCAAGCTCTGGATCAAGGACGAGGGCGTGAATCCCACCGCGTCGTTCAAGGCGCGTGGTTTGGCGGCTGCGGTCATGCGCGCGCGTGCGAGGGGCGTGAAAGGCCTCGTCGTTCCCACGGCTGGAAACGCTGGCGCGGCACTCGCGGCATATGGCGCCGCGGCCGGCGTTCCTGTTCGCGTCTACGCACCGGAAACAACCCCACGGCCCATCCTCGACACGATACGGGCCATGAGCGTAGAGCTGGTGACGATTCCTGGTCACATTGGAGATGCGGGTCGGATGTCCCTCGCTTTCGCCACGGAGTCTGGCTACTTCAATGTCGCCACGCTCCGAGAGCCGTTTCGCGTCGAGGGCAACAAGACGCTCGGGCTCGAACTCGCCGAACAGATGGATTGGCGCCTGCCGGATGTGCTCGTGTATCCAACGGGCGGCGGGGAGGGGGTCGTCGGGATCTGGAAGGCGTTTGCTGAAATGCAGGAATGGGGTTGGCTGCCTCGGGAGGTGCGTCTCCCGCGGATCATTGTGGCTCAAACGACCGGTTGCGCCCCCTTGGTTCGTGCCTTCAAGGAAGGCGCGGAAAAGGCGACGCCGTGGGAAAATCCCACGACGCATGCGGCGGGTCTCCGCGTTCCTGGCCCGTTGGGTGACCGGCTGGTCCTGCGGGCCATCCGTGAGAGCGGTGGCGACGCTGGCGCTGCGGACGAGGACACGATACGCGAATTTACGCGCCGTGTCGCTGGGGCGACCGGTGTCGACGCGTCTCCAGAAGGAGGCTGTGCTGTAGCCGTCACAGCTCAGCTGGTACGAAGCGGAAGCATCCGTGCCGGGGACGAAGTCGTGGTATACAACACGGGCGCGGGGGCGTCGTACCGGCAGTAACGCACCGCGATTCTCGACTAGCCTCAACTGCCCCGTCCGCAGTAGTTTACCACGCTGTGCGTGTCGCGATTCTTGAACCATTCAGCGGCATTTCGGGTGACATGACACTCGGTGCGCTGATAGACGTGGGCCTCGATCCTGACTGGCTGCGCGGATTGCCGGCGCGCCTGGGTTTGGACGGAGTCGGCGTGCGGATTGAACGCGTCCGTCGCGCGGATATTTCGGCGTGGAAGGTGGACTTCGATATTCCACCACAGCCGCACGGACGCCACCTCAAGCAAATCCGTGAGATCGTTCAACGT
The DNA here is from genome assembly GCA_044224875.1 of Gemmatimonadaceae bacterium. Classification (GTDB taxonomy): domain Bacteria; phylum Gemmatimonadota; class Gemmatimonadetes; order Gemmatimonadales; family Gemmatimonadaceae; genus JABAQJ01. Next base: position 24,704 of record JBGAJQ010000062.1, read on the forward strand.
TCGCCGGCGCCTGACTCGGTGAAGGCCAAGGCCGACGACGCATTCACGGCGATAGCGACCGTCGAAGCGCAGATTCATGGCGTTTCGGTGGAGCGCGTTCACTTGCACGAGGTTGGGGCCGTGGACGCGATCCTCGACATCGTCGGCGCGATCTGGGGGCTGAGCGAACTGGGTGTTTCGCGTGTCTACTGTTCCACCATTTCCTTGGGCGATGGCTTCGTGGACGCGGCACACGGACGCCTGCCAGTCCCAGCGCCTGCCACGTTGCGGCTGCTGGAAGGGCACGTCGTCCGGCCCGGACCCGCGGGCTCCGGCGAGTTGGTGACACCAACGGGCGCCGCCTTGGTGCGTGTGCTCTCGGCAGGCGCGCCACCGCCAGCTTACACTCCCGTCTCGAGCGGGTACGGCGCTGGCACGAAGGAATTCGTGGGGCGAGCCAACGCGCTGCGGATCACCATCGCCGATGAAGTCGCGTCGAAGGATTCAGGGGTCGAGACGCTGATCGTGCTGGCGACCGATATCGATGATATGACCCCCGAGTTGGTTGCGGGCGCAGCCGAGGCGCTACGTCAGGCGGGCGCGCTCGATGTGGTGCTCACGACGACGCAGATGAAAAAGGGCCGGGTGGGGACAAGGATTGAGGTACTGGCCGCGCCTGACGATATCGCCCGGTTGGAAGGCGTGTTGTTCGCACAGACGACCACACTCGGCGTTAGGCGGTCAGTTGTCGAGCGACGGGCGCTGCCTCGCGCGGCGTCGACGGTGCGAGTGTTGGGTCATGATGTCCGCATGAAGATCGCGGCGCTGCCAGACGGTGGGCGGCGCGTGAAGCCGGAATTCGACGATGTTTGGGCCGTGTCGACCGCGACGGGCCGCTCGCTCGGTGACGTGACGTCACTGGCGCTGGCGGCTGCGGAACGCGAGTAGACCTTGCAGGTACTACCACCGCGCGCGAAAGCCGCGCCGCATTCACCAGGAGAAAGAGGAATGACCGTTACTCGCAAGTCCACTCTCGTTGCGCTGCTCGTCGTGGCGTCCGCGTCGCGGCTCGCCGCGCAGGCCGCGGCGTGCGCCGTGGACGACGGCAAGCCGGGCCAGGTCAAGGATGCCCGAAATGCCATCGTCAAGGCAGAGCTCCTCGGCAAGCCCGAGGACAAGATGAAGGCTTTTGTTGAAGCTGTCGCAAAACTGACAAACCCGAAGGACGAGGCGAAGGTCGTTGCCGCCAACGCGCTGGGTCGCCAGATGGTCCTCGGTCGCGCCTTGGCGAACATCGCCTCCATGCCGAACCAGGCGGCGGTCGTCAAGCGTAGTTCAGTCGGCTTTGCGACGGAGCCGGAAGGCATGATTGACATCATCGCCTCCGCTGACAGCGCGTTCGACGCCATCGAAGCCGCGCAACCCGCGTGTCACAATGACCTCGAGGAAAACCGGCGCCGCATTTACGCCGGCTTGGTCAACTCGTCGGTGAACTTGTACAACGATCGCCAGACCGACTCCGCCGAAGTTTTGGCGCGACGCGCGCTCTCGGTGTACGACGACTACAAGCTCGCCTACATCGCCTACAACATCCTCGGCAGCATCCAGCAGACGAAGGGTGAGACGCCAGCGGCGGTCGCGACGTACAAGAAGATGTCGATGCTCATGAAGGGCGACACCGCGCTGACCGACGAACGAAAGAACACGATGGTCATGGTGGCGCAACTAATGACCCAGGAAGCCGAAGGAATGGACGGCGACGCGAAGCTGACGGCGATGAAGGGCGTCGTGACGTACATGGAGGACATGCTGAAGGAGTATCCAGGCGACGTGAAGGCGCAGGCCGCCATCGCGCGGGCGCAGATCCTCTCTGGCGATACGGCGTCGGCCAACAAGCTGTTCAACGAGATGATGTCGAGCCCGGACAAGTATACCGACACGCAGCTGTTTGAGGCCGGCGTTGGAGCTGCGCGGGCCGAGCAGATTCCGGCCGCCGCCGGCTTGTTCGAAGCGGGTCTCAAGAAGAACCCGTACTCGCGGGACGGCTTGTTCAACCTGGGTGCGACGCTTGCGCAGGGCGAGTCGTGGGACAAGCTCCCGACGGTGCTCGGCCGCCTGATCGAGGTGGATCCCGAGAATCCAGACAACTACCGCCTGTGGGCGCTCTACTATCAGGGGAAGGCCAAGCAGTTGAAGCCGCTCGCTGAGAAGAAACCAGATACGGATCCGAACGTGAAGGCGTTCACGTCAGCGAATGACTCCCTCCTGAAGTACTTCAAGCGCTTCCAGGAGGCCCAGGTGAAGGTCGCCTTCTCGCTATTCTCGCACGACGGCGCCAAGCACGTCCTTTCGGGGATGGTCGAGAACCTGACGGATGCGGCCAAGCCGTATTCGCTGAAGTTTGACTTCCTCGACAACTCGGGAAAGACCGTTGCATCCAAGGAAGTCGCCGTCGCTGAGGTTGCGGCGAAGGGTTCGAAGTCCTTCCGTCTCGAGGTCGAAGGTGCTGGGATCGTCGCATTCAAGTACGCGCCGCTCACGCAGTAAAGCTGATCCATTGCGTTCGTCGTTATGCGGCGCCATCCCTCGGGATGGCGCCGCTTTCGCTTGTGGACCAACGTGAGGTGAGCCGCCGGAAGTGCTGAACTCGCATTGATATCGGGCCAGTGCCCCTCTACATTCCGGAGTCGAAACGTACGGATTCCGCAGGCCGTGCCTGTGCGATTCCCGCTCCGCCCCAGCCCAGTCGATGGTACGCGTTTCTCGAGTCCTCCCAGGCTCAATCGCCGAAGAAACCGGGATCACTCCGGGTACAGAGCTCCTCTCGGTGAACGGGAAGGAGCTGTCGGACTTTCTTGATTGGGAATTCCTGTCGGCGGACGACGTGATCGTCGTGGCGGCGCGCCTTCCGGACCAGCAAGAAGTTGAGATCGAAATCGAGCGGGATGACGCAGAACCGTTAGGGTTGGAGCTCGAGCCGCCCATTGTGCGCCGTTGCGCCAATCGATGCGAGTTCTGCTTCATCGAAGGCCTACCGAAAGGGCTCCGGAAGAACCTTTACATTCGGGACGACGACTATCGGCTGAGTTTTGCCTATGGCAACTTTGCCACGCTCTCCAACGTGAAGGAGCGGGACGAGCAGCGCATCCTGGAGTATCGGTTGTCGCCGCTCTATGTGAGTGTGCATGCCACGCCGTGGGAGGCGCGCAAGGTGCTCCTGAACAACCCGCGCGTTCCAAATGTCCTGGAGCAGATGACGCGGCTGGCCGCCGGCGGTATCCAGTTCCATTGCCAGATGGTGATCGTCCCGGGGCTGAACGATGGCGAGGTGCTCGAGGCTTCGCTGCAGGATCTATGGAATCTTGGCGAAGCGGTGCTATCCGTCGCGGTCGTTCCCGTTGGGTTGACGCAGTTCAACCACTTGTACACGGGCCAGACGATGGACCGGGACAAAGCGCGCGCGCTCCTGGAGGCGACCGCTCGCTGGGGCTCCCGCGCACTTCCCGCGCGCGGTACGCGATGGGTCTTCGGTTCTGACGAGTTGTACCTGCTGGCCGGCGAGGCGTTTCCCGATACCGACTTCTACGAGGAGTTCTCGCAGATCGAAAATGGTGTCGGTGCGGTCGCCTCGTTGCGCGATCGTGTTGCGCGGGGGCTTGCGTCGCTGCCGCGACTCGACGGGCGTCGCATTGGCGTGGTGACAGGTCGCGCCATGTCCATGGTCCTGCCGGGACTCCTGGAGGCCCTCTCGGCGCAGACCGGCGCAGCGTTTGAGCTGATCCCCTGCACGAACACACTGTTTGGGCCCACCGTCACCACCGCTGGGCTGCTCGTCGGCGCCGATATCGAGCACGCCCTCGGGAGTCGCGGTGACCTCGACGCCGCACTCATACCGGCGGAGACAATCAACGACGCGGGCGTGTTCCTCGACGACGTCGCCTTTGCGGACCTGCGGTTGCGACTGCCGGTGCCCACCTACCCATCATACGATTTTGTGGACGTGCTGCCGGAACTCGGGAGCCTGTCGTCACGATCGGCCCCACTCGTGAACGCATGAAGATCCCCGTCGTCGCACTCGTCGGCCGCCCAAATGTCGGCAAGTCATCGCTCTTCAACCGGATCGTCGGGGAGAACGCGGCGATTGTCAGCGACGAAGCGGGAACCACGCGCGACCGGCACTTTGCCCGCGCCGAGTGGGCAGGCCACGACTTCTGGGTCGTGGATACGGGGGGAATTCCCGAGAGCACGCGCGTCCCTATGGACGCTGAGATCGCGCGTCAGGTGAACCAGGCCGTCGACGAAGCCGACCTGTTGCTGCTGGTGGTCGACGCGAAAGCTGGTGTCCACCCTACGGATGCGCGCGTCGTGGACATGCTGCGCGCGAGTGGCAAGCCGTTCCTGCTGGTGGCCAACAAGGTGGATGACCCGACGTCGAGTGACTACTTCGAGTTCTTCTCGCTCGGGGCAGGCGATCCGGTGCCCGTGTCCGCCTCCAATGGTCGCCAGTCTGGCGACCTCCTGGATCGGGTGGTGGCGCTGATTCCCGAGGCGGACGCGCCACACGACGAGCAGTTGCAGGTGGCGGTGATCGGAAGGCCGAACGTGGGCAAGTCGTCCTTTGTTAATCGGCTGCTGGGTGAGGAACGCCTCGTCGTGTCGGACGAGGCGGGCACCACGCGAGACGCGGTTGACGCCTCGATGAAGTACCACGGAAAAGAGATCGTCTTTATCGATACCGCTGGGTTGCGTAGGCAGTCTCGGGTGGAGGACGGGGTGGAGTTCTACTCCACGCTGCGCTCACGGCGGGCGATCGAGCGTGCGGACATCTGCATTCTGCTGATCGATGCCGTAGATGGCCTCCACAATCAGGACCTGAAGATTGCGACGCTGGCGTGGGAGCAGGGCAGGGGTCTGCTCATCGTGGTGAACAAGTGGGACTTGGCGGAGAAGGACGACAAGACCGCCGCCAAGTTCGAGAAGGAGTGTCGAGAAAAGGCACCGTACTTGTCCTTCGTGCCGTTCCTGTTCGCCTCGGCAATGACGGGCCAGCGCGTATCGAAGGCACTGGACCTGTTGTTGGAGATCGCCGAGGAGCGGATCAAGAGAATTCCCACGGCCCGCGTCAACGACCGCCTTGGTGAACTGCTGGCGCGGCGACAGCCACCGCAAGCGGCTGGCCGCGAGGTGAAGCTGACGTACGCCACGCAGGTGGACGTGGCCCCGCCAACGATCGCGGTATTCGGCAACCATCCGGACCTGGTCGAGGAGCACTATGTGCGGTACCTGCACAACGGGTTCCGCGAGGCGTGGGGCTTCAAGGGAAATCCCCTTCGGATCCTCCTGCGCGGCAAGGCGGCCTAGCGTGCATCCGGCCATCGGGTTGGTCATTGCCTACGTACTCGGTTCGATACCGGCGGCGTTGATCGCCGGCCGCGTCACGAAGGGGATCGACTTGCGTGAGCACGGGTCTGGTAATCTCGGGGCCACAAATGCGCTGCGAACGTTAGGCGCTCCGGTGGCCGCCGTGGTCTTGGCCTTCGACTTCCTGAAGGGTGCCGTGCCCGTCCGCGTTCTCCCCGCGCTCCTGCCGTCGGCACAGCCAGAGTGGTGGGCCATTGCGTACGGAGTCGCCGCCATCGTGGGTCACGTGCGTCCGGTGTTTTTGCTTGGCCGCGGCGGGGGGAAGGGGGTGGCAACCGCCGGGGGAGTGATCGCCGCGCTCGCTCCGGTACCGTTCGTGATTGCGTTGGCCGTGTTCGTGGCGGTGGTGGCGGCGAGCCGGTACGTATCGTTAGGCTCCATCCTTGGTGCGCTAGTACTTCCACTGGTGACGTTCCTTCGGTACCCCGCAACGTCTCCCCTGCTGGTGCTCGCCACGTTCATGGCGGTATTCGTCGTCTGGACCCATCGCGCCAACATCGGCAGACTGCGTCGCGGGGAAGAGTCGCGACTCGGTCGCCGGCGGGAGACGCGATAGTGCGTGCGACGGTGGTGGGCGGCGGCGCGTGGGGCACGGCCCTTGGCGACTTGCTTGCGCGCGGCGGGCATGACGCCACGCTCTGGGCGCGCGAACCCGATGTGGCTGCGGACATCGCTCGTGCCCACTCGAATCCGCGCTTCTTGCCCGGCATTGCCCTTCATCCGCGACTCGCCGCCTCGTCGGATATGGGGGACGCCTTGCGTGGGGCGTCGCTCGTCGTGTACGTCGCCCCGTCGCACGTGTTGCGCGATGTCGTCCGCGCGGGGGCGAGCATGGTTGCGCGGGATGCCGTGTTGGTGGTGGCGACCAAGGGGATCGAGCGAGGCACGTTGGCGTTGATGACCGACGTCGTAGCGTCGGAGCTGCCGGGCCGGTCGATCGTCGCGATCTCCGGACCGAGCTTTGCGCTCGAGGTTGCCGAGTGCCATCCCACCGCGATCGTTGCCGCGTCTCGGGATGCGGCGGCGGCAGCGTTGGTCCAGCGTACCTGTTCATCGCCCACGGTTCGGATCTACACCAACGACGACGTGTGCGGCGTGGAGCTTGGCGGTGCGCTGAAGAACGTCATGGCGGTTGCCACGGGTATTGCCGAAGGGCTGGACCTCGGCTTGAACTCGCGGGCAGCCCTGATCACGCGCGGGCTCGCTGAAATGTCGCGCCTTGGTGAGTCGTTAGGTGCCCGGGCCAGCACGTTTGCCGGATTGGCGGGGATGGGCGACCTGGTGCTCACCTGCACGGGTGCACTCAGCCGCAATCGGGCGGTGGGACTGGAGGTCGGGCGCGGGCGTTCGCTGGCCGACGTCCTGGCTGGGCGCGAGAGCGTCGCTGAGGGCGTGCTGAACGCCGAGAGTGCGTGGGCCCTAGCTCAGCGGCAGCAGGTGGAGATGCCGATCGTGCACGCCGTTTACCGTATTCTCTTTGAGGGCCATTCACCCCGTCAAGCAATGAACGAACTAATGGCGCGAGAGCTCCGGGCGGAGCACGACCAATGAGTGACGATCCGGTGCAAGAGTTCTTCTCCATTGGCGAGGTCTGCCAGCTGACAGACTTGAAGCCGCACGTCCTCCGTTACTGGGAAAGTCAGTTCCGCTTCCTGAATCCCGCCAAAAACCGGTCGGGGAACCGCGTGTACCAGCGGCGCGAAGTGGAGCTGATCCAGCTCGTGAAGCACCTGCTGTACACGGAGAAGTACACGATCGATGGGGCGCGACAAAAGGTGGACGCGCATCGCAAGACCGGCCAGCTTCGATCGGAAGCGCGCTCGGCGTTGCAGCTGGAGTCGCTCGTTGACCTCGAACGACGCCTGCAGCAGGTTAGACGATGCGGGTGCTGTGCACCAACGACGATGGGATCCTCGCCCACGGTCTCGACTGTCTGGTCCGGGCCGCGGAGCAGATCGCCGACGTGACTGTGGTGGCCCCGGACCGCGAACAGAGCGCCACGAGCCACTCGTTGACCTTGCATCATCCGCTGCGGCCGGTGCGACGCGGCGATCGACGCTTTCAGGTCGATGGGACGCCGACGGACTGCGTGATGCTGGCCGTCGAGGCGCTGATGCCAGATCGGCCCGACTACGTCCTCAGCGGCATCAATCATGGCCAGAACATGGGAGAGGACGTCCTGTACTCGGGAACCGTCGCCGCCGCCATGGAAGGTCTCGCCTTGGGCATCCCGTCCATCGCCATCTCCTTTGCCGGCGGCGACCTGCGCGCCGACATCGCCAAGCTGAATGAACAGGTGGACGCGCTCGTCCCGTTGCTCAAGCACCTAACGAGCCTTCCCGAGTTCCCGTCGCACACCCTGCTGAACGTGAACCTGCCGCCCCGTCGCGGCGACGAAATCCGTGGCGTGAAGCTCACGCGCCTTGGGCGACGGGTCTATTCCAATTCCATTCAGCCCATGAAGGACCCCTGGGGGCGGCATATCTACTGGATCGGAGGAGGGGAGATCTCCTGGCACGGTCCCGAAGACAGCGACTTCCAGGCGATTCACGACGGTTTCATCTCGGTCACGCCGTTGCACCTGGACTTGACCCATCGCGATGTGCTGGAAGCACCGGAGAGCTGGTGGCGAGCCCCCTAGCGCCGGAGTACCGCGGCGCGCGCCGTCGACTGATCGAGACGCTACAGGCCGTCGGGATTCGCGACCTCGCCGTCCTCCGTGCGTTTGAGCTGACGCCACGACACCTCTTC
>JBGAJQ010000063.1:0-29316 GCA_044224875.1 Gemmatimonadaceae bacterium
GCCGTGCTGCTCACCACACCATTTGTGCTGGCGTTCGTCCTCCTCCTGTCACGCGCGGACCCCGTCTTCGCCGGCGTGTTCAGGTTGCCGGCGATCGATGTGCAGCGAATCGCATCTCATGTCCTCCTCACTGGGGTGTTTGCGTGGACGTCCGCTGGTTGGCTGCGGGGGTCGCTCCTTGGCGTGGCCTGGCGCGCCAGACTTCCCGAACGCCTCCCCCTGCGGTTGGGTCGCATGGAGATCACGACGTCGCTGACCGCCGTCATTGCGGTGTTTGGACTGTTCGTCGCGCTGCAGATCCGGTGGCTCTTTGGCGGTGCGGAGGTCGTGCTGGCGACGACGGGCCTCACCGTCGCGGAGTATGCGCGCCGCGGGTTCTTCGAGCTGGTGGCCGTTGCGCTGCTCGTGATGCCGCTGATCCTCGGCACCGGCGCCGCCATCGACGACGAGCGCGTTGCACACTGGCATCGCCAGCTCTCACGCGTGCTGCTCGTATTGCTGGCGGCCATCATTGCGTCGGCCCTGCTTCGCATGCAGCTGTACGTCACCTACTTCGGTCTGTCGACCGATCGGTTCTACGCGACCGTCGTGATGCTTTGGCTCGCGATGGTCTTTGCCGCCATGGCCGTGACGCTCCTGCGCGGCCAAGGGCGCGTGTTTGCTGGCGCAGCGGTCATCGCGGGTTTCGTCACGCTGCTGGTGCTGAATGTCATCGACCCCGAGCGACTGATCGCGCGGGTAAACGTCCAACGGCCATCCGGGGAACGAGGGGTGGACTACACTTATCTCGCCGGCCTCAGTGGTGATGCGGCACCAAGCGTGGTGGAGGCTTTGAAGCTGGCGGCTCCCTCTGCCGATGCCTGCAAGGCGGCCACGGCGCTGCGCACCCGATGGGTACCGCAAGCCGACATCTCGTGGAATCTGGGAGCGTGGAGAGGCCGCCAGTCGGTGGTGGAGGGACTCACAGAGGCCCGCGTGCGGGAGCTGTGCGCCGTCGCGCCTGCCGCGTCGTAAGAAGGGGGCCTCCGATGGGTGTCGTGATGGGCCGAGCGGTGAGCTGGATCCTGATGCGAGAAGTTCCGCTCGGCCGCGCCATCTGCTGGTCGTCGCTTGGGCCAATCATCCTCGGGAGTGCGTCTCGGGTGTCAGCTTCAGCTTCAGGCCCGGCGGCCAGCTTCACCTCCCCAGCTCGTACGACGCCTTAATCCACGCTCGCAGTTCTCGATCCACGTCTTCAGGTGACGCTAACGGAATCTCCAGGTGCCATCGATTCGCCGAGGCCTGCTCCGCTCGACGCACGCGGCGACTCTTGACCGCTTGTGTGGACTTGAGGGTCAAGACGAGGGACGACTGCCGCACTGCTACCCCTGCGAATGCCTTGGCGCGAACTAGATGGATCGACGTCTTCTTGGGATCCTCGACCACCGGCCCCAGACTCCGCGCGGCATCAAGGACGGCGTCATATGTGGATTTCACTGACGCCGATGCTTTGGCGAAGTGAGTGGCAACAGGATCGGTTCGCGTTGGCATGAATGAGACGATGGATGGTTCGCTAAACGTCCCCCGCTCGCGCCTTGGGGCTACGTCACTCCTGCGGGTGCGTACCGCATCCTGAATTCAGCGATCGACCCCACGATGAGCTGCCTGAGAACCCGCGCGTCCAGGTCGGCGAGCTGCCGAAAGTACAAGCAGGCCTTGCCCATCGTGTGCTTGCCGAGTTTGGTGAGCAACGCCTTCTGCTTTGTCGTGTCCGCGTAGATGTAGAGGACGATGTCGCGGCCACGAATCGCGAAGCACGCGAGCGGGACTTCACCGGTGCGCCCGCTTTCGTAGGTGTAGCGTTGGGCGCCGTACCCGACGATGCTCGGCCCCCACATCTTCGGCGACTGCCTCGTAATGGACTTGAGCATCGCCATCAACGTGCGCACGTCGATGCGTTGTTGCGCGTTGGCGCGTGCGGCGATGTAGTCCTTGACGCTCGCGCTCGTGGGCTTGGTCTTGTTTTCGGACATGGGACCACTCGGTGATGTCTGGGATCATTCGAGCTCATCCGCGAGCCGCTCAATTGAGCGCGTATCACGAACAATGTCCACGGTGCGGCATGTTCTGCGCCGTATGTCTCTGTCGTCGGTGGTAGTCGATAGGCGTCCCCACGACGCCGATCGACGTCGTGGGGCAGGTCGTCCTAGCTGCAAGATCAACCGGAGGCTTTTCCGCTGAGTCGCCGGGCCACGGAGCGGCTCAGGCTTTCTTCCGACTCTTCGTGCCTGAGGTCGGGGTGCGTGGTGCCATGAAGAATTCCGTGTCGTAGACGTCACTGTCGTACAAAGAGCGTTCGGGATGGACGGCCCGACCGAACCACTTGACGAGCGTCAGCTCGAATTCACGCGTCACGGTCGGCGCGGTGACCTTGGGCATCTCCTGGACGTTGGCGCGGTTGAGCGTGGGAAGCACCACCACATCTTGCGTGGCATGCAGTTGGGCGCGCCCGAAGGGAATCAGGGCGTGTGAGACCGTCTGCGTCACGCCCGGCGTGGTGCCGTCTGTCGTCATGGCGGGGTCAATCCGAACGTCCAGGTAGCGCGGTTCGCGGGCCGAGCCGTCGAGGAAGATTCGATCGACGGTCCCGACCAGGGAGCCGTCCGTCAGCTGCACCCTCCACCCCCTGACGTCCTTGACGGTGGAGAGCGAGACGTTGGGGAGATCCCGCAAGGCGACGATGGGCGCGGCCGGCGATCGAGCGGCCGTGGGAGTCGCGTCCGGTTGGGTGGTCGTCGTCGGTTTCAGGTTGGGATGGTTCATGGCAGGCCCCCAGGAAGAATGAGTCAGGAGAGCGCGCGTGTGGATCATACGCACGCATCCGAAAGGGCGGCACGCCAGGCCAGCGGTGGTGTGCGAGGTGCACCAACGTGGCGACCGAGTCCATGTCGCGCGTCGGAACACGCCGCCGGTGAGGCGCCGGCTCCGCAGGCGACGGCGGGTGGTGATGGGCTGCCGTCGCGTGTCAGGCATTCGAGCCGTACGGCCCCTCGCCGTCGAGGGCGGGCCGACGCGCACGCGTGTCGCTTTCAATCGGTACATCGCATCCTATGCGCGTCCGATCACGGAGTCAACCCATAATCTTGGGCATCCAAGTATCATCGAACGCGACCGAATGATCCTGTGCCGTTTGCGGGTGTATGACGCGGTCTGCTCGATCTCACCCTTCCACGCGCGTTCCGCCGTCGGCGAAGGAGAAGTGCCATGAGATGCCCCCCTGCACCGCGCACTCAACCGATCCGCACCTTCGGCACCAGCATCGTGGTTGCCAGCCTTCTCTGTATACCGACCGTTCGCGGGCGTGCCCAAGCCTCAGCGGATACCGCACGGACTTCTCCGAAAGCGCCGGCCGCTGCATCGGATCGCTCGCCGCGCGCCGCCGTGCAGGCCTTCCTCACGCTGACTCGCGCCGCACAGTATCGGGACGCATCTCGCTACCTCGACCTCCCGGATTCGCTCGTCTCGCAGGGCGCCGCGCTCGCGCAACAATTGAAGGCCGTTCTGGATCGGCATGTCTGGTTCGACCTCGACGAGATTTCGCCGCTCGCGACCGGCGATACGACCGACGGACTCGCCCCCGCGATCGAACAGCTCGCGATCATCCCAACGAGCGCCGGTCCGCAGCCCGTTCGACTGTCGCGGCGGGAGGGTGCTGCCGACGACATCTACTGGGCCTTCTCGCGCGGCACGGTGTTCCGAATTCCCGAGTGGTATGCCGCGCTCGGCGATCATTGGCTGCGAGCGTACCTCCCGCCCGCCCTGCTTCGGCGGGGACCGTTTGAGCTGCTATGGTGGCAATGGATAGCGCTGGTGCCCCTTGCCATGGTCGCCGCCGCGTTCGGCATCCTGTTCAGTCGACTCGCGCGCGCCACCGCAGTGCGCTTGGCGCGGCGTACCACGGTCACATGGGACGATGCCCTGGTGGACCGGCTCGGCGCACCGCTCACGCTTGCCGCGAGTGTCGCGATGGCTGCCCTGCTGGTCCCGGTGTTGGAGCTGTATCGGCCGGCTGAGGTCTGGGCGTTCCGGCTGATCGGTGCCGGCCTGTCGGCGGCCGCCTTCTGGTCACTCTGGCGCGTGGTCGACGTGTTGCAGTCGATCGTCGCCGGGTCAGCCTGGGCGCGAGCCTCTAGCGCCTCGCGGGCACTCCTGCCCTTGACGAGTCGCACCGCCAAGGTGGTGTTGCTGGCGATTGCCATGGTCATGCTGCTCTCCACCATTGGCTATCCGGTCGCCAGCCTGGTGGCAGGCCTTGGACTCGGCGGCCTGGCGTTTGCGCTGGCGGCGCAGAAGACGGTGGAAAATCTGTTCGGCGCGTTCTCCATCGGCGTCGATCAGCCGTTCCGGGAAGGCGATTTTGTGAAGATCGAGGATTTCGTGGGAAACGTTGAGGCTGTCGGTTTGCGTTCAACACGCTTTCGCACCCTGGACCGCACCATCATCACGATCCCCAACGGCCGCCTGGCCGATATGCGCCTCGAGTCCTTCACGGCCCGTGATCGCCTCCGTTTGGCCACAGTGATCGGTGTGGTGTATGAGACCACCGCGACACAGATGCGCGAGGTGCTGGACGGCTTCGAGCGCGTGCTGCGTGCGCATCCCCTGATCTGGCCGGATGCCGTCGTCGTACGCTTTCGCGAGTTCGCCGCGTCATCGCTCGACATCGAGATCATGGCGTGGTTCACGACCGCGGACTGGGGAGAGTTTCAGCTGATCCGCCAGAACGTGCTCCTCCAATTCATGGAGGTGGTGGAGGCAGCCGGGACGTCCTTCGCGTTTCCGACCCAGACGCTCCACCTCGCGTCTGTCCCCAATGGCCATTCACCCGACGAGGCGATATCACGACGCAACTGGCGCACGGTGTGACGCACCCCAACGCGCCGACACCAGCGCAGGCTCGTCAGGCGCTGGTTGGCACGTCCGGTACCGCGAGGGAGGCCGGGGCGTGCAAATCTTCGAGCGCGGGAGGAGTCACGCGGAGCACGAATCCTGGCACGAGCGTGTTGATGAGTGTGTACACGATCAACCCACCAAAGAGGATGGGCGACGCCGCGAACTGCTCCTGCAGGATGTCCGCGATGACCAGCGTAAACACCAGCGTGGGGATGATCGCGATGCCGATGCGCGCGCCGCGCGCCAACGGCTCGCCTAACGTCGCCCGACGGTGTATGGCGATGAGCGCGACCCGCAGCGGCACCAGGACGGCCGCCAACACCAGTCCCAGGATCAAGGCACCGACGCTGAAGTCCGTGCGCTCCAGCGTGGCCCCGGCGTGAAAGAAGTAGAAGGGAACAAAGAACGAGGCGAACACCTCGACGGCGTGTACCATGCGCTCCGACGCGATCGTGGGAATACGTTCGCGAAAGCGCTGGGCCGTGACCCCGACCACGAACGCCCCGATCAGGTAGTACGCCCCCAGCCGCCGGGTGACCAGGGCGCACAGGACGGCCACCATCAGGAGAAAGGCAAATTCAGACTTGGGAGCGTACGGCAGGATCGCCGAGGCAAAGAAGCGGAACAGCCATGGCAAGAGCAGGATCATCGTCGCCATCACGAGAAACGCAACCGCCACCTGGAGGACGTTTGGTGGTTGCAGGGCGATGAAGAGCGTGGCCAAGGCAACAAGTTCGGTCGCGATGGCTTTTGACTTGATCCATGACGCCTCGTGCGGCGTCACACCCAAGGAACCGAGCGAGTCGAGGATGAACCCCGTCGACGGCGTGGTGAGCGCCAGGGCGACCAGGACGGCGGATTGGATCGACAGCTCAAACACTCCGTGGGCCAGCAACGCGACACATGCCAGGAGGGAGACGCGAACCACCACGTGCTGCGTGAGCATTCGCGAATTCCGCCGGAGCTCCGAGAACTCCACGTCCAGGCCGGCGAAGAGAAACAACGACACCACCCCAAACGTGGAAAGCAGGTTGATGGTCGCATCGTGCTGGAACACACCGAAGCTCATGCCTGCCAGCGCGCCAAGGCCAATGCAGGAAATCGCCGACGGAAGGCGAAACCGCTGGAGAACGCGCGGAAGCACAAACAGCACAAACAGGAGCAGGATGTACTGGAGGTCCTCCGAAACAACGATGGGCCACGAAGTCGGGGGTTGCGTCATGGCGTTCGGTCTGGCTTCTCTCGATCGTCGAAGACTTCACCGTACTGTGTTAGCGCACAGGTCGGACACAGGCCGTGGCTGAAGTTCGCCTCCGAGTGCGCGGCAATGTAGGCCTCCAGCTGCCGCCAGTTCGCCTCCCCTTCGTACACGCGCTTGCAGAACATGCAGACGGTGATGAGCCCTCGCAGGACCTTGATCTCACGCGCCTGACTGGCCGTGCGCCAGACGAGGACGGACAGCAACAACAGCACACCGATGCGCACCAACATGTTGGCAATGCCGGTGACCGACGTGGCCGCTGGATCCAACACCCGCTCGAGGTAGAGACGTCCAATGGGGAGCACGACCGACAGACCATGCGAGACCAATCGCGCGTCATACCACGCTGCGAAGACGACCGGCAAGACGAACAGGATCGGAAACATCAGGCCTGGACCCGTCAAATAGTCCAGGACAAGGATCGCAGCCCCAAGGACAATATGCCCCGCGGGGTTCTTGACCTGCCTTCCCAGCATGAGCCGCAACCACGACGGCTGCAAGGAACGCGAACTTCGCCCCTGGTCTGGTACTCGCGCCATCTCGGACCCCCTCAGCACCCAGCGCTCTCTGATTAGCGACGCCTGCGCCTCGATTGCAGGGCGACATCGAACACTCGTGGCATGACCTGTCACCGCGATGGCCCAAGCTTAGAATGTCGCGCAATCTGATCTACCGCGCCAGAATTGCGCGGTTCCCTGTGGGTCGTGGTGCGCGTTTCGCCGAAGATGTCCACCGCGCTGGCAATTCGACGCCGGATGTGCACGGGTTAGAGGCGGTGCTCAGCTGCATCCCGAGCTCAGCCATGGGCACCACTGTGGCAAGGACGCACGTCCTTGCGCAGATCGACCGGACAGCTTCAACCTGCGGGTCGCAATTCCCCTTCAGGAGTTCCCCCCATGGCACAATTTCCCGGACTGGTCGAAATCCTCGACTCCACGGGCACCATCGTCACCGTATCGGTCGACGGTGACACCGCGAATCTGCTCTTTGGCGGCGCCGGCCAATCAGGCGACGTGTACATCTTTCGCTCCGATGGCGATCGGGCCGACACCGACACGGCATCCATTCATATAGATGGCGAGGCCGGGGACGTGCGAGCCGGCGGAAGCGGCGCCGATGGAAGTGTCATGCTCTTTCGCCGTGGCGCCGACCGCACCGATGATGGTGCCTCCACCATTCGCCTGGAAGCCGTCAACGCCAACATCCGGGTGGGCGGGAACGGCGCCGACGGTGACCTCCTCCTCTTTCGGCGCAACGCCGATCCCTCGAGCCAGGAGAACGCCACGACGCACCTGGATGGACACGAGGGTTCCCTGCGGTTAGGCACCAACGGTGCCGCCGGAAAGCTCCTGCTCTACCGTGCCGATGGCGACGCCAGCTCCAACGCCTCGGCCATCGTACAACTCGATGCCAGTCGCGCGGAACTCACCATGGGCGGGGGCGGTGCGAATGGGAACATCTACCTCTTCGCGCCAGCCGGCACACGCACCGATCATGACACCGCAACGATTCACCTACAGGCGAGTGCTGGGGCCATCCGGTTAGGCGGTAATGCCGCCAACGGCGACGTCTTCCTTTATGGCAGTGATGGCGACATGGCGGACGACTCCACCATCCGCGGCCACCTGAGTGGCCTCAACGCCGAACTCAAGATGGGAGGGAGCGGACAAGGCGGCGATGTCTACCTCTTCCCCGGTGACGTCTCGCAGGACAACACCAACCAGGCGTCGGTGCACCTGTCGGGAAGTGGTGGCAACCTCCGCATGGGCGGTAGTGGCATCGACGGCGACATCCTGCTCTTTGGGTCCACAGACGTCCGCACGAACGACGACACGGCCACCGTGCATCTCGAAGGAGAGACGGCCAACCTCACGATGGGTGGCGGCGGTACGGACGCGGACATCTTCCTCTTCCCGGCGAACGGAGTTCGCACGAACACGGACACCGCGACCATTCACCTCTCTGCCGCCAGCGGCAACGTGCGCATCGGAGGGAGTGGCCTGGACGGCGACATATTCCTCTTTCCCGCGAACGGCGATCGTACCGACGACGAGACGGCGACCATCCACCTGGACGCCGACGCCGGGGACATCCTGCTCCGCAATGCCGACTGCGCTGAGGACTTCGATGTGGCAGATGCCGATCGCACCAGCGCCGGCGTGGTCGTCGTGCTCGATGACGTTGGGCGCGTGACACCATGTTGCGAGGCCTACGACGGACGAGTGGCCGGAGTGATTTCGGGCGCCGGTGACTATCGCCCCGGTATCGTCCTCGACAAGCGCGCGACAGGCGCCGATCGGCGGCCCGTCGCGCTGATGGGAAAGGTGTTCTGTCATGTGGACGCCGGGTATGGAGCCGTTCGAGCTGGGGATCTCCTCACCACGTCACCAACGGAAGGACACGCGATGAAGGTGACGGATCGCACGCGCGCCTTTGGCGCGGTACTCGGCAAGGCATTGCGGCCCCTGCCCTCGGGTCGCGGGCTCGTTCCTGTGCTCGTCACCCTACAGTAGCCATGCTCTCCCTACGAACTCTCGCCGAGTGCAAGGACATCACGGGGACGTTCCAGGTTGTCCGTGACTTCTTTGGGCATCAGACCGGCGCACCGCAGGAGCTTTCGTTGTTCCGTCAGCTGCAGCTCGTCCGGCAGTGGCACGTCGACATCAACGTCATTCTTGTTGGCTCAGAGAGCTTCGGCTGGGACGAACAGGCGGAGATCGACGGGGCCATCGCGTACATGCGTGAGGCGTATGGCTCCGTGGACTATGGGGTCGGCCGCGTACGTTGGTTCGGTATCCCGCTACAGGACGCCAACGGTCACGAGCATATCGCCGATGACGGCGAGGCCAAGGACCTGACCCAGGAGTGGAGCGTTTCCAACTACGCGCTCGACGTGTTCTTCGTCCTCACGTACGCCGGCTCGACCATCGGCGAGGCGCCACGCAAGGGACCCGACTCAAAGGATGCGTGGGGGGCCATGACCGGCGTGGTACTGGCGATCGAAGGAACGTCGTTCGACACTGGGCAGGTGCTCGCCCGCGAGGTGTGCCGCTACCTTGGCCTCAAGGACAGCGAGAACAGCAATAACCTCATGTATCCCACAGTGCCTAACGGTGGCAATCTGACCAACCCGCAAGGCGAAGAGATGGTGTCGACTGGGGGTACCTACGCCAACTACTACACCGTGTTTCCGTGCATCAAGAACTACGACGTTGTGCTCACAGGAGGTCACTGGTGACCGTCGACCGTCGCGTTCTAGCAAGCGCTGAGAACCCACCAGCTGGCAGCCGCGGCGACCATTCGCTTGGTCGTCAGCCACGCGGGCGGCAGCGAGCCGAGACGGCTACGGAGGTTGGCGGGCCGTCCATACCTGTGGAGCGCCCCTCCGCGCAACGTCGCCGGCAATCGACGACAGCGAGTGATGTCGTGCGCGGCCAAGCGTTAGGCGCCGAGCCTTGCCGAACGCGAGCGCGAGCGATCGTCGCCGTTGGAAGGAGCGGCGCGCCCACACACGTGGATGACCTGGCTGCGATCCTCCGCAACGGCTCGAACTCGGAGCGCCATCGCGCGCTTGCCATCGCCATGCTTGGCAAGATCAATCGCGACGGGGCCCGTGGCATCCTGGTCGAGGCGCTCTCGCACGTGGGGAACCACCTCACAGGCCGATGTGCGCTGGCGTTGGCACGGATCGGCGATGCCTCTGCGGTGCCTGCCCTGCAGCAGACTACGACACGCCTCACGGGGCTGCCGTTGGCGCAGGTTCACTTCGCGCTCCGCATGATCTCGCATCGTCACCACCTGGATGTCTCGGCCCTTCCGGCGTTGAACACCGACGTCCTCGAGGCGTGTGCCGACGAGCTGCGCCCGGTCCGGGTGCGGCAAGCCGACATGCTGACCCTCCAGCTGGCCCTGCGTGACTTGGAAGACGAACCCTTTGGCATCGAGTGGAGCGAACCGGGGGCGCAAGTCTTCACGTGTGAGGAGACCGTCTCTGTGCTGCTGCTTAACCGCCAGCTGCACCAAACGGACGGCGTGTACTCGCTGGTCAAGCGCCCCATGGTCGCCGCCATCGTCGCACGCGCCACGGATGCCAGCCCTGTCTTCACCCCCTACCTGGTTGTCCTCACCGCCCCACTGCCTCACGCGACACAGGTAGCGATTGCGGCGTTCCAGCCGAACGGAACGCCGGCCTTTGGCGGTGTCGGGGCCGTGAACGACGGACGGCTGGCATTTGAGGTGCGCGGGCTACGTCGCGCTGGTGGGTACGCGGCGCGGGTGAGCGGCGTGCTCGACGAGTCGGGGCCGGTGATCGAGCAGACACTGGTGGGTCAGCTGCTTCACGGCGTACGCAATCCCGGGCTGGCGGCCAGGCCGCGGCGCTAGGCATCTCGCCCCGCGAGCGGCGTCGCTTCATGGCGATGATCCCTGCCCGAAGCACGTCGTGTGTCTTTCCAGTCAGTCGCTCTCCGCGCGGGACTGCGAGTGCCACGGCGTCAGCGCGAACAACGCCGCGATGGGGGCGCAACAGGCAGTGCAGGAATGCCCGGTTTGACGGCAGAGTACGGCATCAGTACGTTTTCGAGTCGCATGATGACCGGAGGGGAGAATGAAAGGGACGTGGCGGCTACTTACAGGTGCGATGATCGCGGCAGGATGCCGTGCCAGTACGGATGGACCCGTTGAGCCGACCCGGGCGTTGGAGCTGTCGGCGGTGGTCGCTCGGACGTGGACACCGGTCGACCTCGGGAACGACCCCTTCTACTTTGGAACAGTCGCCACCGCGATCAGCGCATCGGGCACAATCGCCGGGTATAGCTATCAACCGTACGCTCCGCCGATACCGTGGGTAATGAGACCCGGAAGCACATGGCGCTACCTGAAGCCACTCCCAGGCGACTCCGGCGCTTACCCCTCCGGCGTCAATAGTCACGGACTCATGTCCGGTACCTCACAAACGGGAGCCAGTGGTCCGTACCGCCCAGTATACTGGGCCGATGGAACCACGGCACAGGCGGTCCCGGGGATCACCTCGGGACAAACGTATCAGGTTAGTGAGTCAGGCTGGATCGTCGGAGATTCGTATTCTCCCCAGATTCTCGGCTTCCGGTATAGGCCGGGCCAGACCGTTGAGTTTCTCCAACCAGATACGAGGTACCCGTTCACGAAGGCATATTCAATCAATGATGCCGGATATGCGGTCGGTGAGTCGAACGGCCCCGTTGTCTGGACGCCGTCCGGCCAGGTCCTCAGGATCCCTGTCCCGCCGGCGTTTACGCATGGAGCAGCGACACACATAAACAATCGCGGCGATATCGTCGGGTACTTTTCCAACGGCACCGCGCTGTGGACGGCTTTCGTGAAGTACCGCTCCGGCCCCGTCCAGCTGTTGACGATGCCCACTGGCATGGCATGGAGCTTCGCGTTCTCCGTCGACGCTCGCGGAACCGTGTTTGGTTGGGCCACGCAAGGGTACGGTTACCAGACGACCGATTTCGTCTGGGAGAACGGGATTCCCTCGCCAGTGCCTCAGTGGCCGGGGGCTTTGTCGTCAGTGTACGGAGTGAATGAGTGTGGAGTGATGGTTGGCAGCGCGAGCATTGGCGGAACGCCACACGCGCTGCGCTGGGACACGACGTGCTAGGTTGACGACCAGGACTGGCCTGCGACGATCCATGAGCTTCGTCGTCGCAGGACTGCATCAGCTGCTGAGCGAGATCGACCCCCTGCGCCGTGGTCAGTGTGTCGTCGTAGTGAATGTCGTAGAAAGCAGTGTGACCGCCGTTGGGCAGACCTGTCGTGATGGATGCCATGGCACCTCCCGAGTGCGCGGTGGTCGCACCCGCTTTCGTCGGAGTGGCGGAGCGTGCCGGCCACCGCACATATACGAATTCGTGGGAGTCAACATCTTCTCAATGCCGCGACAACCACTCGTGTATCGGGCGATGCAAGCTACACCGTGTGATGATCACGTGGGCACGGGCCTCAGGGCGCACATTCCCTGATAAGTCTCTGGACCAGCGTCAGCGGTCACATTCCGGGCCTAACGCTGCTGCCCCGCGGTTGGCCACCCCTCACCCCTGCCGCTTGAGCTTCAGCGTGGGCCGCGGCGCCGGCTGCTCCAGCGTCGCCCCCGTGACCGCGCCGTTCGCCAACTCGAACGTGAAGTAGAAGCCGTCGGGCATGTCCGGCGGCCCCGTCATCCGGAAGCGTGTGGGGGTGATGGCCACCAGCGTATAGGCCGGCTGGCCCGGTACCGTCAGCTTCAAAGCGTCCCCGACGACCTGCACCTCGATCGTGAGCGGCAGGTTCTCGGGCGCGTACTTCCCCGTCAGCTTCGACAGGTCGGCGGCCAACAGCGCCACCGCCGGTTTCGTGTCCGCCTTTGGCGGCATGGCGCGGAAGTCGACCGGTCCCTCCAGCTCGGTGTGCAGGGCCACCACCTTCCCGTCGCTGCCGACCTCAAAGCGCATCATCGTCTTGCCGAGTGTGCGGGCGTCCCACGTCACGCGGAAGGCGTCGTAGTTCCAATGTTCCAGGGTGCCGTGGAAGGTCGGGCCGCGCGCGATCCGGAGCTTCCCGCCGTCGAGCGACACGACCACATCGCCGTACAGCGAGTCGAGGTAGCGACCAGCGTACTTCTCGAGCGCGAGCGTCGGCGAGGTGCCGGCGACGCGTGCCTTCTCCAGCCGCTCCTCCGTCTCCTTGCCCTGCTTCAGCACCTCGTCGATCACCTTCTTGAAGTCCCCCGACCAGTCGCTCGGCGCATCCGAAAGAAGCTGGTCGAACGCACGGTACATCAGCGCGTCACGGAGCAGTGTGCCATTCATGTTGGTCAACACCACCACGCCCAGATGCTCCTCAGGCATGAAGGCAACCATCGCCGACATGCCGTCGATGTTTCCACCGTGCTGCACCAGGAAGCGGCCGCGGAAGTCCTGCGTGAACCACCCCATGCCGTACGACTGCAGGTGCGCACCGCCGGAGATCTTGCCGCCGAGCCCCTCCAGGCGGATTGGCGTGTTCGGCATGCGCGTCTCGCGCAGTGTGCCCGCGCTGACGAGCTGCGTCCCCTCGAACTTCCCGTCGCCGAGCTGGAAGCGGACCCAGTGCGCCATCTCCTCGACGTTGGAGTTGATGGAGCCGGCGGGGGCGATGTTGTCGATGTCGCGCCAGGGAATGACGCGCACGGTGTCGTCGACGATCGCGTGCGGCTGGGCGACGTTGGCCTGCCCCGCGAGGGCCTTCACCGAGGTGTTGCTGGCGGTCATGCCGAGCGGTGCGAAGATGCGCCGCTTCACGAAGTCGTCCCACGTCATGCCCGACGCGGCCGCCAGGCTCTGCCCGGCCGCCAGGTACATCACGTTCTGGTAGCCGAACTGCCCGCGGAAACCCCATGACGGTTTGTTGTACCTGACGCGGCGCAGGACCTCGTTCCGGTCGTACTCGGATCCGTACCATGAGAGGTCGCCGCGCGAGAGGCCGCTGCGGTGCGAGAGCGCGTCACGCAGGGTGAGGTCCCGCGTCGCGTACGAGTCCCACAGCTGGAAGGAGGGGAGGAACTTCGTGACCGGGTCCTCCCAGCGCATCTTGGCGTCGTCGACCATCATCGCGATCGACGTGGCGGTGAACGCCTTCGACGACGAGCCGATGGCGAAGATCGTCTTGCTGTCGACGGGCGCGGGATCGCCCAGCGTTCGGACGCCGTAGCCCTTGAGGAGCAGGACCGAGTCATTGCGGACGATCGCCAGGGCCGTGCCGGGGACGCGGAACTCCTGCATCGATTTCGCGACGTAGGCATCGAATCCGTCGAGTGGGTCCTTCTTCTTTCCCTTCTGCGCGGCGGACGTCGCAAGGGGCAGCAGGACGAGGGCCAGCGCGATTCTACGCGTCCGGGCGAAGGTGAAGGCAATGCGCATGGGCGAGGTCTGAGATGGGGACGAGGCGCCGCGAGGCGCCGTGCCGTGGAACAATGTCGGGTGCGGAGCGCGTCAAACACCGGGAGCGGCATGGCTCGTCGGAGCTGAAGCGCCGAGGTGTGCATTATAGCCAATCCGTACCGGCGCGGTAATTTCCACAGCCCTTCGACTCCAGCACATGCCAACGCACCCGGACCGCCATCCCTCCCGCCGCGAGTTCCTTCGGCAGACCGGCTCATGCGCCGCGCACCTTGCGCTCGCCGCCGCAGTGTTGCCGCCGTCCCTCCGACACCGGTGGACCGCACCGACCGTGGGTCGAGTGGTCGCCGCTGAACCGTTCGGCCGGATCGAGGAGTTGGGCCCGGCGCTCTGGGCACTCGTCTCCACGCCCTTATCGGGTGACTATACCACCCTGTCCAACGCCGCGATCATCGCCGGCAGCAGCGGTGTGCTGGTGATCGAGGGGCTGATGCAGCCGACGGGCGCCACCTGGCTGGCGGAACAGGCCCGTCAGCTCACCGGCCGGTGGCCAACCCACGTGCTGATCACGCACTACCATAGCGACCACAGTAACGGTGTCGCCGGCTACTTCGAGGGCGGGCAGAAACCCGCCGTGTGGACCACTGGGATCACCCGCGACTGGGCGGTGCAGAAGAACCAACCTAACGAGGCGCGCCAGGCAATCCTACGACAGGTCGTGACCGTGGACGCCGAGCAGGAGTCGAGCCTCGAGCTGGGTGGGCGGACCGTCCGGCTGATCCCGAGGCGCGGCCACACCCAGAGCGACCTCACGGTGGTGCTGGAGGAGCCCCGGACCGTGTTCGCCGGTGACCTGCTCTGGAACGGGATGTTTCCCAACTACGTCGATGCCATGCCCTCGCGTCTGGCACGATCGGTGGCTCAGCTACGCCAGGGGGCAGGAGCGACGTATGTGCCTGGTCACGGGCCCATCGCGCGCGACGCCGATCTCGATCGCTACCAAGCCTTTCTGAACGAGATCGGGCGAGCTGCAACGGACGCGCACGCGAAGGGTCTGACCGCGGCCGACGGCGCGGCCGGTTACAGCCTGCCGGCCTCGCTCGGCGAGTGGACGCTGTTCAACAAGCGGTTCATCGAGACAGCGTTCGGCGCGTGGTACCGGGAGTTGGAGGCGCCGGGGGGTTGAGGGCAATTCGCGTCAGCTATCTCCCCAGCTGTTCAACGGGGTCAGACGACGGGATCAGGAGGGAGAAGGCGCTCGCGAGGAGCACCGCGGCAAGCAGTATGTGGGCCATTGTGGTAAGGCCGTCGAAGCCCGGCTCTCGTCGAATGATGTCGAGATAGGCACGCCAGGAGAGCAGCCAGAGGCCGACGAGCAACGAAAATCCACCGAGGGATCGCAGGAGGACTGCCCGAAAAGCGGGAGTGAGGCGCCTGGTAAGCGGCGCGGATCCTGTGGCGCGCGTGCGGTAAAGAATGCCAGCCGGAACACCAAGGAACATCGCAACAAACCACGCCGCGAGCGCGAGCGCGTCGTTAGGAATCGTGGCGGCGATTGCGAACAACGCCAAGGTACAACAGACAGCGAGTCGGAAAGTGCCTAACCGCAGGGTGATCTTGGTCCTTCGCATCGGGGTCCATCCTCCCGACGACAGTCTGGCCCCGACTTCTGCCGCTGTCAAACCACCGCGATTGAAGCGCCCATCCGTGGTTTCGGATCCTGCTGCTCAGCGATAGTCGGCGCGACAGGGATTGAACACATCGATCACCTGACAGGCCGTGTGCGCGCGCCCGGAATGCACGGCGTGCGGCGGAATGTAGAGCACACTGCCGGGTTGAAGCACGTGCGAGACGCCTTCGACCACCAGTTCCAACGTCCCCGACAACACGGTGGACCACTGCTCGTGTGGGTGCGAGTGTGCCGGCAGGAGTGCGCCGGGCTCGATGTCGATCCGGCCGATGGTCACCTGGTCGGAGTGCACGTAGTGCCCGTGAAAGCCGGGAGCGATCGTACGCGCGGGAACGCTATCAAACGCCGTGAGAGGCATGGGTCGTCGGAGCTGAGGACGCGGTGTGTTCATTATAGCCTACTCGCACGTGCGCCGTCACGCGTCGGCCGCCGAACCCCGGCCGTGCTCACCACAAGGGGCGTTTGAGGCACCTTCGCCGCCGGCGGTGGCCACAACCGAGGGGGCGCTTCAAGCACCCTCGCCGGCTGTCGTACGTCGGTTGGCGCGGCCTGCCCCCCGCGGGAGCTACAAGCCTAACGAATGCCTCACATAAGAGATATTCGTATCATTTGATAGTGCGGGAGGATTCTAGTAGCTTCGCGCAGCGGCGCCACGGACTGTGCGCTCCCCCGCGCGAGGAATCGAGATGCTCAAGATCGACCAGCTCACTCACGTATATCCCAACGGTACGCGCGCGCTCGACGCGCTCACGATAGAAGTGCCGCGTGGGATGTTTGGATTGCTCGGACCGAATGGGGCCGGCAAGTCGACGTTGATGCGGTGCATCGCCACCCTGCAGGTGCCGACCTCGGGCTCGATTGTCTTCGACTCGGTCGATGTCCTCGCGACTCCCGATGTCCTGCGACGCACCCTCGGCTACCTGCCACAGGACTTTGGCGTCTATCCGCGTGTGACCGCGTACGAAATGCTCGATCACCTTGCGGTGCTCAAGGGCTTCGGAGAACGGCGAGCGCGACGTGAGGTCGTCGATGCGCTACTGCAGCAGGTCAACCTGTGGGACGTCCGGCGGAAGGCCCTCGCCTCCTTCTCGGGAGGCATGCGGCAACGTTTTGGCATCGCACAGGCGCTGATCGGTCAGCCGCACCTGCTCATCGTCGACGAGCCTACGGCAGGCCTGGACCCGGAGGAGAGTGATCGCTTCCTGAATCTCCTGGCCGAGACCGCGGAGAACATCGTGGTGATCCTGTCGACACACATCGTGCAGGACGTGGCGGAATTGTGCCAGCGCATGGCGATCATCGCCGATGGACGCATCGTGCAGGCTGGAGCACCCATGGAGCTGATCGCCGCGTTGCGCGGGCGTGTCTGGCGCAAGGCGGTCCACAAGTCGGAGCTGGAGGCACACCGCGCCGAGCATGACGTGATCGCCACGCGACTCTTCGGCGGACGTACGGTGATTCACGTGCTGGCGGATGCGTCGCCTAGCAGCGACTTCGAGCCCGCGGAGGGCGGACTGGAGGATGTGTACTTCTCCACGTTACCCAGGAAACCCCGGAGCGCGTGAGGGACTGACATGCTACGACATGTTGCCGGGTTTGAGCTGCG
Source organism: Gemmatimonadaceae bacterium (assembly GCA_044224875.1). Taxonomy (GTDB): domain Bacteria; phylum Gemmatimonadota; class Gemmatimonadetes; order Gemmatimonadales; family Gemmatimonadaceae; genus JABAQJ01. The sequence continues at coordinate 17,385 of JBGAJQ010000063.1, forward strand.
CTACCAGCTCAAGACGCCCGCCTTCTGGATCACCTGTCTGACCTTCTTCGCCCTGGCGTTTGCGACGGTGCTCGCGGACTCGTTGCACATCGGTTGGGGCGGGCAGGTGTACCGGAACTCGCCTTTTGCCGTGGCGCTGCTCACGCTGATCTTCGCCATCTGGTCGGTGTTCATCCTGACGGCATTCGTGGCAAACGTGGTCGTGCGCGATGAGGAGACGCGGTTCGGGCCGATCATCTACGCGACGCGGCTGTCCACCTTCGACTACTTGTTCGGCCGTTTCGGCGGAGCGTTTCTCGCGGGATGTGTCGCTTTCCTGAGCGTGCCGCTGGGCATTGCCATTGGTTCGGCGATGCCATGGTTGGATCCGGCCACCGTAGGCCCGTTCCGGCCGGGCGACTACTTGTACGTCTACTTCGTGCTGTGTGTGCCGACGCTGTTCATCGTGGGCGCGTTCCTGTTCGCGTTGGCGACCACGACCCGCTCGATGTTCGCGACGTACATCGGTGCGGTGGTGTTGGTCACGCTCTACTACATCGGAGTCTTCTATTTCCGACGCCCCGAGTTCGCGTCGTTCGCTGCGTTGTTCGATCCCTTCAGCCTGTCGACGTTCGGCTCCGTCACCCGCAACTGGACGCCTGTCGAGCGCAACACGATGCTTCCGCCGCTCGCCGGTATCATCCTGCAGAACCGACTGATCTGGCTGGCACCGGCGTTTGTGTTGCTGGCCGTGGCGTATCGCGCCTTTCTCCGCTTCCGTCGTACCCCGCCCAGCACGGGCAAGAGTCCTCGCGAGGCGTCGATCGCCGAACCGCAACGTCCCGCCTTGGGAACGTCGTCGGCCGCGCCAACGCACCGCGAGCTTGGTTGGGGGCCGCTGGTTGCGTTGACGCGGTTTGACGTGCTGACGGCGCTCCGCAGTCCGGCGTACGCGGCACTGTTAGGCATCGCGTTCATTAACGCGGTCATCGGCCTGTGGATCGCCGGCGAAGACTCGGTGAGCACCATCCTGCCGGTGACACGCGTGATGATCCAGGCCCTGCGCGACCAGTTCACGACGTTGCCGATGATCATTGCGGCGTTCTACGCGGGTGAGCTGGTGTGGCGTGACCGCGAGCGCCGGATCTTCGAGATGATCGATGCGACGCCGGCATCGGACGCGGCGTTCCTCGTTCCGAAGATCCTTGCGAGTACGGTGGTGCTCTTCTCGGCGGCGTTGATCAGCGTCGTCGCCGCGATCCTCGTGCAAGTACTCAAGGGGTACACGACGTTCGAGTTCACGCACTACCTGAGCTGGTACGTCTTCCCGTGGCTGATCAACATGGTGCTCTATGCGGTGCTTGCGGTCTTTGTCCAGGCGCTCGTGCCGAACAAGTACCTGGGATTGCTGATCATGCTGTTGTTTATCGTTGGACAGCTGACCCTTCCTGGCCTTGGCTTCGAGCACAACCTCTACCGATACGCATCGACACCGCCAGTTCCTCTTTCCGACATGAATGGTCAGGGCCCGTACGTGCGCTATGCGGCGTGGTTCCAGGCCTATTGGCTGTCAGTTGCAACACTCCTGGTCGTGGGTGCCTATGCGGTGTGGCGACGCGGGGTGTCCGCGCCCCTGCGTGTGCGGCTGAAGCGCCTTCCCCACCGGATCGTTGGGCCGGCGCGATGGATCGCCACCGCGGCGGCCGTCGCCACGACCTCGCTAGGCGCCTTCATCTTCTACAACACGAACATCGTCAACGAATACCGGCCGTACGATGTCAATGAAGCGTGGGCGGCAACATATGAGAAAACGATGGCAGGCCTTGGCTCGAAGATCCAGCCACGCATCAGGGACGTAACTCTCAATATCGATCTCTTCCCCGATGAACCGCGCGTGGTGACGCGTGGCACCTACGTCATCGAGAACCAGACGACCACACCGATGACTGAGGTGCATGTCTCGTGGCCGCACGTATACGAGGCAAAGACCTTCATTGGCACGCTCACCATCGGCGAACTGCAACTTCGGTCGCTGGAGGTGACGGGTGCGCGGATGACGCGCGAGTTGCCGGACATGAACTTTCGGATCTTCACCTTCGACACGCCCCTGGCGCCGGGTGAACGTCGGGAGATACGGTTCGAGACGGTGCGCGAACAGCACGGCTTCCGAAATTCCAACAACGAAGCTCGCGTCGTCGCGAATGGCACGTTCCTCGACAACCTGCAGATCACGCCCCGGCTTGGCATCGTGCACGACTATTTCCTGAGCGGGCGGACGACGCGGCGGAAGTACGGCTTACCCGAAGCGCCGGGGGCGGTGAAGCTGGAGGACAGCGTCGCGCGGGCCGATGCGTACCTCAGGCGCGACAGCGATTGGGTCAACGCAGACATCACCGTCTCTACCGTGGCCGACCAGACCGTACTGGCCCCCGGCTACCTGATCGACACAAGGGTCGCAGGCGGACGACGCGTCGCGCATTTCCGCACCGAATCCCCCATCCTCAACTTCTTCTCCATACAGTCGGCAGCGTACGCCGCGCGAGAGGATCACTGGAAGGATGTGCCGATCACGGTCTACTACCATCCGGCGCATGCGTTCAATGTCGACAGCATGCTCACCGTGATGAAGGCTTCGCTCGACTACTACTCGCAGAACTTCAGCCCTTTCCAATTCCGCCAGCTGCGACTGGTGGAGTTCCCGGCGTACGTCAACTTTGCCCAGTCGTTCCCCGGCACCATCGCCTACTCCGAGGCGGCCGGGTTCGTCTTCAACATTTCGGATCCGCAGAAGCCGCACCTCGTCACGTACGTCACCGCGCACGAAACCGCGCACCAATGGTGGTTCCATCAGGTCGTTGGCGCCGACATGGAGGGCATGACGGTGCTCTCGGAAACACTCGCGCAGTATTCGGCGCTCATGGTGATGGAGCGTATGTACGGTCCGGAGAACATTCGTCTCTTCCTGAAGAGCGCCCTCAGTGGGTACTTGAGAGGCCGGGGAACGGAGGCAGCCGAGGAGCGGCCACTGGAGCGGCTGGATGGTCAGAATCAGGCGTACATCGGATACCAGAAGGGTGCGCTCGTGATGTACCTGCTCAAGGAACAGATGGGTGAGGCGGCCGTGAATCGTGCGTTGCAGGCGCTCATCCACGACTATGCGTTCAAGGGGCCTCCCTACCCTCGCTCGCTCGAGTTGGTCGAGCGCCTGCGGGCGCAGGCCCGCCCCGAGGAGCAGCAACTCATCACCGACCTGTTCGAGAAGATCACACTGTACGACCTGCAGGTCGCGAGCGCGCGTTCGAGCCGGCGGTCAGATGGAAAGTGGGACGTCGTGATGGAGGTCGAGCTTCACAAGCGCTACGCCGACGGTAAGGGGGTGGAGACCGAAGCACCCCTCGATGGCATGTTCGACGTGGGCATTTTCTCGGCGGACCCGGGGACGAATGGCTTCACCAAGGCCAACGTCCTTTCGATGGAACGTCGTCGTCTGCACAGTGGTCAGCAGTCACTGACGGTAGTGGTCGATCAGCCGCCGAGGTTTGCGGGCTTGGACGCGTACACCAAGTACGTGGACCGCAAGACAAGTGACAATGTCGTGCCGGTAAAGGAGTGAAGCTGATCTTTCTGAGCCACGTGGCGCGCGGCGGCCGCATTGGCCTTGTGACCGTTCCGTGCTCACCGAGGTCTCACGCCTTGTGGCGCGCAATTCCGCGTGCCTCAGGACCGAGCAACCAGACGTATGAACGGACCTAGATCCCGATTTCGCAGTTCATCGTGCCTTCTCGCGACACGCCGTGTCGCGGGCGGTTGGCCATGTGCTGCCAGTCGTCAGACTCGAATTCTCACTCACCTCGGCTCCCGCCGCGTGAGGCGATCCCCGTGATGGACTGACTCTCGTCAGGTACATCATTCGCGCCCCACGTCGGCAAACGCCGAGTGGGGCGCGGTGCTTTGGTGCACTTCGCTCCGCAACCACGACGTCACCATGAGCAACGAACGGAACGAAAACGAATCCTTGAAGAGACGGCGCGACGTGCCCGTCGATTTCGTGGTCGTGTTCGGCGAGTGCGGATACTTCCGCGTGAGCCGCCGGACGGCCGCGCGGATCGCGACGGTGCTCGACAAGCGATGGCGGACGGATCGGAGCTGAGGTCGGTGCGCCAAGCGCGCACCGGCCCAACTCCATAACTTGAGACGGAACCATGAAGATCTTTGGCGATCATGACGAAGACACCGTCGCCCAGATGCAACGGGTGGCGGAGCACGCGGTACACACGGCCCTCATGGCAGACGGGCACGTCGGCTACGTCATGCCGATCGGCGGCGTCGCTGCGTACCGGAATCAGGTCTCCGTGGTCGGTGTCGGCTTCGACATCGCTTGCGGGAATGCGGCCATCCGCACGGACCTCACGCTCGACGCGTTCGGCGACACCTCCGCTGAGCGGCAGCGGCGGTTGTCGGAGCTGGCGGACGAGATCGAGCACACCGTCAGCTTCGGCGTTGGCCGCAAGAACACGGCGGACGACGCACCCACGGATCACCCGCTCTTTCTCGACGCGGGGTGGGACGCAGCTCCGCGCAAGGAGCGGCAAGGACTCCTCGCTCGGGCGCGGAACCAACTCGGCACCGTTGGATCGGGAAACCACTACGTCGACATTTTTGCCGATACGCAGGGGCGGCTGTGGGTCGGCGTGCACTTCGGGAGCCGTGGCTTTGGCCACTCCGTGGCGAGTGGGTTCCTCGCGCTTGGCCAGGGGAAGGCGTGGGGCGACAAGGTCCCTGAGCAGGAAGTGCTGCTGGACGTGAATGAGCCGACTGGTCACGACTATTGGGCACTGATGAATCTGGCGGGTCGATACGCGTACGCCGGACGGGAGTGGGTCGCCCGCAAGGTCGTGTCGCTGCTTGGCGGTCAGGAGGTGGAGCTCGTGCACAACCATCACAACTTCGCGTGGAAGGAGACGCACGACGGCGAGGAGTTCGTGGTGGTGCGGAAGGGTGCCACGCCGGCGTTCCCCGGGCAAACGGGGTTCGTTGGTGGTTCCATGGGCGATGATGCCGTGATCGTCCGCGGTGCCGTTGTCCCTGACGATGAACCACTGGCGGCGTTGCAGCGGGCGGCCCTGTACTCGACCGTCCACGGTGCCGGTCGTGTCATGTCGCGGACGGCGGCGGCCGGAAAGATCCGTCGCAAGACGGGTGAGGTGCTGTCGCCGGGTCGGATCAGCCAGCAGATGATGACCGAGTGGCTGGCTGGGGTGGGGGTGATCCTGCGGGGCGGCGGTCTCGATGAGGCGCCGCAGGCCTATCGTCGGCTGCCGGCGGTCCTGGCGGCGCAGCAGGGTACCGTGGAGGTCGTCGAGACGCTCAAGCCGCTCGTGGTCGTGATGGCTGGTTCGAACGAGTTTGACCCTTACAAGGACTGAGTGTGCTTGGTGCGTCAAGCACGAGACGGGATGCGCGTGGCCGGTCGGCAAATTGGACTTGCCGACCGGCCTACCGCTCCTGCTGGCCCTTCGTGACGTGATGAAGCACGAACCCTCGCAGTGGGTGCGGCCATGCAAGGCTGCGCGGCGTGTTACCCATGTTCCCGTAGCTCAGATCAGCCGTCAGGCTGCGTGCGAGTTTGCTATGGCCTTTCCGACCTGCGCTGGCGTTGAGCCAAGCGCAAAGAGTGAACGCAACAGTAGATCGACTGACACCGACGGGTCTGCCGATTCCATTTTGGCTACCCGCGATTGGCTTGACCCCAGTTCGGAAGCCAGGGCTGCCTGCGACATGCGTCGCATCATCCGTTGCCGACGTAGTGCCCGTGCCAGCGCAACACGCACTTCAACGACAGCACTCTCAACGTCGGAGAGGCCGAGGAATTCCTTTGCACTCCCAACTCGCCAACCAGCGCTTTCGAGACGCTCTCGTTTCGCCTTCTTCATCTGGCCCTCCGATCGCCTAGGATGCGTCATACTCTTTGAGACGCCGCTTGGATGAATCGATCACAAGTCTTGGCGTCTTACGGTCCTTCTTCTCGAAGACCTCCACGATCACGACGGCGTCGGCGTCAATCCGGTAGATGATCCGCCACGTGAGGTTCTGATCAGTGATGCGGAGTTCGTGGCACCGAGGTCCAATACTCGACATCGGGCGAGATCGGGGCATTCCGAGCTTGTCTCCCTTCTGGAGCAAGCGGAGCAAGTAGCCAGCCTCGAGACGTGCCTCCGCTGAGAATGGTGGCGTCCTCACCTCTCCCCTCAGCCAAACCAATGGCTTGTCAGTTGGAGACATGGAGTAAGTTTATGTCGCATACGACATATGTCAAGTCGGACATGGGTCGGTTGCCGAGCGATGTCCGCCGCTGCGCGCCGAAGCTTGACGTGCGCGGTCATCGCCTTTCACTCGATAGGACTCATTGCCTCCAGACTCCCCAACCGACCGAGCGTTGGCGCTAGTGCAGGCAACTCACTCGACGGCGCCAAGTGGGGATCAAGGCGAAACCACGGGCCCATCGTTGTCAGGACTGCGAGCAGGACCGCACCGATGCTCAAAAAGGCGCCAACGTGTGCGCGCCGACGTACCTGCGCGTCCGTGCGGCACCTAACGTCGAGCACCCGCTCGATGCGTCGCGACACATCCGAAGCTCGCGCCATCCCGACTGCACCCATGCTGTTTGGATGAGCGATCGAGAATTCAAGGAGCACGGCCGCGTATCGGGTAGGCTTGCCACTTCTCGCCAGGGCGGCGTCATCGCTCAGGTGCTCGGCGAGCAACGCGAGGCGATGCGCGTGCCACCACGCCAACGGGCTCACCCAGAACAGCGCCCGATAGACGTGTGCAAGAACTTGCCAATGAAAGTCGCGCCGTTCGATGTGGGACCGCTCGTGCGCGAGTACGCACGCGCGCTGCTCCGCGCTCCAGTGCTGCCATTCGTTCGGGAGAAGAACTCCGGCGTGGGTAGCCATCGGTCCCGTCACGCGATCGCTGCACCGCACATGCAGTGAGTCCGTTGAGAGCGACGATACGGGAGTTGCCGTACGCCACAACCGCTCCACCATCACAAGCCCCACGGCTACGCGCAGCAAGAGCACACCTGCCCCGCCGATGTAGAGCGGCCATAAAACAGCGAGGAGCCGACTCAACATCGGAACCGCGTTTCCCAACGAGAATTGCTCGGCACCGGTGACCGAGCGCAACACAATCGGTGCCGCGAGTGGCGCGACGAGTGGCAGCGCGAGCGCGACGGCCAACACCCACAGCCACGTGAGTCGCTCGTGAGCTGGGTGCCGTATGCGCAGCAGCTTCATCAGCGCCCACGTGGTCAATATCAGGCCGGCCGCACGAGCCGCCGCCTCAAACATCAGCGATGCGCCCGTAGCCAGTGCGCTCATTTGGACTCTCGACGAGCGCGCTCGATCAGCGCTGCCAAACGGTTCAGCTCCGACTTCCGCAGTTTGGCTTGGCCGACGAGTCCGACCAGTAGGTCGCCCATCGATCCATCGTAGAGCCAGTTCGCCAGTCCCCGAACACCGCGCTCCGCGACCGCGGCCTGTGGGGCCGTTGGCGAAAAGAGAAACGTTCGCCCATCCGTCTTGTACTGGACCAGTCCCTTCTCTGTGAGCCGGCGAAGGACGGTGCGTACCGTAGACTCCTTCAGCGGCCGCTCCAGGAGCGATCGCACCGTCTCGGCAGACGCCGTGCCTTCTTGCCACAGGAGCCGAAGTACTTCGGCCTCGAGCTCACCCAGAGAGGGCAGCGGTTCAGTTATGGGCTTGGCTCTCATATTGCTACAACTTGTAGCATTGGCACCATGCGGGGAAAGGGGCAGCCCCCTACACGTCGCGACGGCCCTCCCTTGACGTCCGAAACAACTGACTGTTACCGTTTGTAGCAGTACGGCTTGTAACACCCGCCGCACAGCGCCGCGTCCATCGAGTAGGATGATGGACGCTTCTTAGTCACCCGACCGGACGTCCTCACGAGGCTGTATGCTCCCCCTCCCCCTCTACCTCCCTTCCCCAGGCCGCACACTCCTCGTTGTGGCCAGCGCCATGGCAGTCCTTTCGCCTGTTCGAGCTGGCGCGCAGTCGCCTGACTATCGCGTTCGCCTCGACAGCCTGTTCGACATCCTGGCGTCGGCGCAGCGGACGATGGGATCTGTCACGATTCGGCGTGGCGAGCGGATCCTCTACGCCCGGACGATCGGCTATCGCGACAGCGCCGCCACCGGTTGGGTCCGTTCCGACAGTGCAACCATGTTCCGTATCGGTTCGGTGACCAAGCCCTTCACTGCCGCGATGATCTATCAGCTCGTGGATCAACGACGCCTGACGCTTAGCGCGAAGCTGTCGCAGTTCTTCCCCAGGCTTCCCAATGCTGATGTCATCACTGTTCGCGACTTGCTGGGGCATACGAGCGGTCTGCCGGACTACACGTCGGGTCTCGGGGTGCTGGCACCGGTGTCGCGCGATTCATTGCTGCGACGCATCGAGACAGGTGCAGTGCAGTTTGCGCCCGGCACGAAGCGACGCTACTGCAACTCGAACTATCTCCTGCTGGGATACATCGTCGAGGCAGTCACGAAGGGGACATACGCCGCTCAACTGAACCGCAGCATCGTTCGGCGCATCGGTCTCACGCGGACTCGTGTGGGTGCAGCAGTCCAATCAGGGGCCAACGAGGCGCGTGCGTACTACTTCAGCGATGGCCACTGGGAGCTGCAGCGGGACGACGCAATCGAGAACGCTGGCGGCGCGGGCTCGATCGTGTCCACCGCCGCGGACCTCACGCGCTTCCTCGCTGCGCTCTTCAGTGGGCGGCTGATCTCACGCTCGGCGCTCGCCGAGCTGACCACTGGATTCAACGACGGAACGTACCTCTATGGGAAGGGACTCGGCCCCTTCCAGATTCCCGGCGTCGCTAAGTCGGGCTACTCGCATGACGGGTCAATCGGCGCATTCACATCTCTCGTCGGCTACGTTCCCGACGATTCCCTGTCGGTAGCGCTGACAATCAACGGCCACAACTATCCACAGAATCGCCTCTTCTTTCACATCTGGGACATTCTGTACGGGACAGCAGAACCCTTGCCGACCTTCGCCCCGACCGACCTGCCGTCGTCTTTGGCGCCTGCCTTTATCAGTGTGTACGTCGCGGAAGCGTACGGCCTAACGATTACGCTTCGGAAGGCCGGGGCCGCGCTCGAGGCGCAGACGACCGGGCAAGATCCGTTTCCGCTCACATACGTCGGTGCGAATCGCTTCGTGAACGATCGCGATGGTATTCTCATTGAGTGTGCCGCTCCCGTTGACGGCGTTTCTCCGCGATGCACGCTGTATCAGCAGAAGTTTGCGATTCCGCTGGTGCGCGCGGAGGGTCGGTGAAAGCGACACCGCGCCACCGCGCCGGGCCACCCGAATGGGCGTTTACGCTGACGGCTGGCCCAGCTTGGTACTCGTGCCACGAGTCGCCAGCGGCGGCGAGCCGAACTGCGTGTCATCCCAGTCCCGCAACAACTCCACAAAGGCGTCGCCCGACAGCGGCAACGAGAAGAGGTAGCCCTGCCCCATGGAACAGCCGAGGGACCGCAGCCAGGTGAGTTGGTCGCGCGTCTCGATGCCCTCGGCGATCGTGCGCAGGGACAGGCTCTGCCCCATCGAGATGATGGCCTTGGTCACACCATCGTTGCCTCGATTGTCGCGCACCCACGAGACAAACCTCTTGTCCACCTTCAGCACATCGATTGGGAAGTGACGAAGGTAGGCGAGCGCCGAGTATCCCGTGCCGAAGTCGTCGAAGGCGACTCGCAGACCAAGGTCGCGTAGCGCCTGCAGCCGCCCAGCGACCACGCCTTCACTCGACGCCAGCACCGACTCCGTCAGCTCAATCGCTAGCGCCGATCCGGTGATGCCGGCCGCGTTCATGGCGGCGGTGACGTCGGAGACGAGGTCGGGCGCCAGCAGCTGACGAGCCGATAGGTTCACCGCTACACGCAGGTTGGCGGCCGCTGGGATCGCGGAGCGGAAGCGCGCCGCGTCTTCGGCGGCACGGCGAAGCACCACACGGCCGATGGCGACGATCAGGTCCGACTCCTCGGCGACCGAAATGAATCGCGCGGGGAGAATGGCGCCCTTCTCTGGATGCTGCCAGCGCTTCGGCGCCCGAGACGCGACCCGTCTGGAGGTCCACAGCGGGCTGGTACAGGCCGACAACTTCGTCGCGCACCCTCGCCCATGCTACCGTACCTTCACCGCCAGCCTCAACGAGCGGATGCGCGAGGAATCGCTTCCATCAGCAAAGCCTGCGCACGCTTGAGGTCTTCAAAACCCACACGCATGCCCGGGTAGTGCCCCATCCGCACGATCACGAGGTCGTGCGACGGGACGATGAACACGTCCTGCTCTCCGGCGCCGCGAAAGGCAAACGCCGAGCGCGGCAGCGCCCAGGCGCTGTCCCCGTTCACCCACACCATGCCGCCGTAGACCGGTGTGCGCCACGCCGGCGCTGGAGTCGAGACGAATTGCACGAAGCCCTCGGGGAGGAGCCGCTCACCCATCCAGACGCCGTCGTTCAGGTACAACATGCCGAGTCGAGCCCAGTTGCGCGCCGTGCCGTAGTCGTAGCCCGTGATCAGAAAATTTCCGTAGGGGTCCGTCTCGAGCATTTGCCGGCGCATGCCGAGCTTGTCGAACAGCGCGCGCTGGGGATACGTGAGGTACTCCTCTCTTCGTTTTCGAACCGTCTCGCGCACGATGTATCCGAGCATTAGCGGGTCAACGTTGCGGTAGCGTCCGAACGTGTTCGGCTCAAACTGCAACGGGCGCGTCGTCACGAACTGCGCGGCGTCGATGGCACCGGTATACGGCAAGTCGTGGTCGTGGTAGCCCGGAATGTCTTCAGGAGAGCCTCGGCTGAACCGGAGTCCGCTGCTCATGCGCATCAGGTCCATGATGCGAATCCTTGCGCGAGGATCATCGGCGACCTTCTGCCACTCCGGAACTGGAGCCGGGTCTTCCAGCTTGAACGCGCCGTCGTTGATCAACCGTCCGATCAGCGTGCCGACGATGCTCTTCCCCATCGACCAGCTCTCCAGCCGCATGTCAGCATTCGCCCCCTGTGCATAACGCTCGGCGATGATGTGCCCGCGATGCACGACGACGAAGGCCGCCGTCAGGCCCGCCGGATCAGCGAACGCGGCGTCGACAGCCGCTCGGAGCTTGGCGGCATCCACGCCAGCGCCCGGGGCGGTGACCGCGCCGTGATCTCCCATGGGCCAGTCGGTCGTTGCGGCTGGCGGTAACGTCGAGGGTACAGGTATCGGTGCGAAGAAGATCGTGTCGACACCCGGCTGGTGGATGATGCACCCCTGGTCGCCGTAGAACTGCGCTTCTCGCGTCAGGCGGTTGGCAAGCGTTGCCCGGACGATCTTGCGGTTGCGGTCGACCGCGAACGTCAGCGAGTCCTTCTTGACACCGATGAAGTAGTCGGTCAGGTGAGCGACGGCCTCTGCTTGCTCGCGTCCAGAGACAAAGAGTGCAGAGCAGAGGATCTTGGCGGTACCGGCGGTGCGCCAGCTGTCGGGATTGTCCGGCGGGAAACCGGGTTGCGCGCGCAGCGCCAACGGGCCAACGAGCGACGTGAGGAGGAGCGTGGTCCGGAAGACAGCTCGCATCATATCAGGGAAGCGCTATTCGGTGGGGGCCCGGAATGCTTGTCGCTTCCGCTACCGTGTGCTTGAAGCGCTGTCCCGTCAACATGAAGTCGGTCTCCACACGATCGCGTGGCTCACGTTTAACGGCAAGCTCGTTCCAACGGCCGTACCGCATTCGTTGACATCGCTGATGTCTGACAGGGCACCGCCGGGCGCGACTGGAATGGGTACTCCGTCTACCCAGATGTAAGGGAGGTATTGGCCACCACTCGGAGCTGCCCACCCGTAGACTGCGCCGCGGGCGTCGATCCG
>JBGAJQ010000064.1:0-28988 GCA_044224875.1 Gemmatimonadaceae bacterium
TTGAGCACCGATCGCAGTTCGCGCTCCAACTCAGCCGTCGTTAGGCCGAGCCGCAGCTTGCCGATGGCCATGCTCGTGCCGCCAGGCTCCTCGATTTCCGGAAGCCAGAGCTGCGCGCTACCCGCGGAGACAAACGGAACCCGGAAGTCCGCCGGAAGCACTCCAACAATCGTGACCGACTTACCGTCAATCTGGATGCTCTGACCAAGGGCGCTGCTCGAACCACCAAAGCGCCGTCGCCATAGTCCGTACCCAAGTATCGCGACCGGTGGCCCGCCGACTTTCGTCTCCTCCGACGAGAAGCTCCGCCCCAGCATGACCTGTGCACCGAGCAAATGCGGCGCGTTCGCCGAGAAGGACCCGGCCTGCAAGCTCTCCACGTCGCCAGATCGCGAGTCCGTCAACGTCACCTCTTGTCCGCCGACGGTGGCAATTTCCTCCAAGGCGGGAACACCGGCGCGCCAATGCCTAACCAGCTCCGTGGTTGGTTCCACGAAGGCCGTGCCACTCCGATCGGCCCGCATGAGGCTGTAGATGCGATCACCATCGGGCCCCTTCACCGGGTGCAGCAGCAACCGATCCACCGCACTGAACATGGCCGTCGTTGCGCCGATGCCGACCCCCAGCATCAACACGATGAGTGCCGTGGTGCCAGGGCTGCGCGAGAAGTGTCGAACGGCGTGTGAGAGATCGTGTCGCAGGTCCGCGATCCAGCTGCTCCGCCTGCGTGCGCGTTCGACTCGCGCGTCCGTGCGGCGACAATAGTCGCTTGCCTCGGAGACATTCCCAAATCGGCGAATGGCTTCCCGCCGCGCGTCTTCCTCATCCATTCCAGTGGCCCGCAGCTCGGCCACGCGCATTTCCAGGTGGAACGCGAACTCGGCGTCCACTTCGTCCGCGATCTGCGATGCGTTCCGCCACGGCAGTCGCACGAGGCGTCGGAGCTTTGGTAGCATCAGGCCGTCTCCAGCGCGGCGAAGATCGCCTTGGCATAGGTGCGCCAATTCTCGGCTTCGTCACGAAGCTGGCGCCGGCCGCGTGTTGTGAGGCGATAGAATTTCGCCTTGCGGTTGTTTTCGGAGACGCCCCATTCGGAGTCAATGGAGCCCGACGCTTCCAGCCGATGCAGGGCCTTGTACAAGGCCGCGTCCTCGATCTCCAGCACGTCTCGAGTGCTCGATTCGATCCATCGCGAGATGCCGAACCCGTGGGTGGGGCCCCAGGAGAGCGCTTTCAGCACGAGCATGTCGAGCGTGCCGTGCAAGAGGTCACTTGGTTCACGCGCCATCGCCGCCTTCCCCTAACTAGGTTAGTAGAGTATTCGTTTTGTCGCAGCCGGTGTCAAGGACTCGGTGATCGTCGTTGTTGTCGCGAAAGATCCTCGTCCAGCGACGCGACGACCTCCAGCGCGCCAGCATAGTCATCACGAACTCGTGGCGTCGGACACGCGTAAGCAAGAATGCCAGCACAACGGCGCTGGCGCTTCGGTGACGCACCAAGCCATGGCGCGGGCGCCGGTTCACCGAATACAGCGACCCGCACTCCTCCATGAAAATCGGGAGCGCGTCGGCGGCGCCGCGTGGCAAGTACCCTTGAACGCCGGAGAACTCGCGACCTCGAAGGCCATGTCAGGCAGGCAGAAGCTCATCCAAGGTGAGTCGTGGCCTCACCGAAAGGTCAGCTGCATGCTGGTACTTCGTCACGATTGACAGCGCGTCGTTGACGTCCGTCAGGTTCAAGTTACGTAGCAAATAGCGCACGTCGTCGACGTCGTGGAAGTCCTCGCCGAGTCGCATGGCAAGCCCGTCGCGCACGATGACCATAGATGGTTCGCCTATCGCGGCACTTGGACGATGCCCCTCCCAACTCTGCGCGCGCTAAAGCCATTGCGAGCTCCACATCCGTCGACCATCCGCCGCCACAGCTCCGCGGCCGTGTCATCCGGATACACTTCGCGATACAGCGCAGCGACGCCGGACGTAAGCGCACAGGAAACACTGGTTCCATCGAAGAGGGCGCAACCAGATGACGCACTCGACATGAGGGCGGAGCCGGGCACGAGGACACCGGGTGCGCAGAGGTCGATCGCTCCAATCCCATCCAGGGTCGCTGGCCCAAATGATGCCACTCGGTACAGTTCGTCGACTGCGGCGACCGCCATGATCGAAGGACACGCCGCCGGATTCTCCACCGCTGTGCCTGCGCCAGCGTCTCCGGCAGCTGCGACAACGACCACGCCCGATCGGTTTAGCTTGTTCACCGCATTCTCGTATCGCTCCGCGAACGGCGCGTTGACCGGTCGTGACGATCCGAGACTCAGGTTGATCACCTTGGCGTGCCGTTCGACCGCCCAGGCGATGCCGGCGAGAATCGTATCGTCGTCGCCCTCACCCGTGTCATCGAGCGCCTTCGCCACCAGCAGTTTGGCCGAAGGGCTCACGGAGTAACGGATTCCTGCGCGCGGATTGGCAACAGCCGCGATCAGGCCACAGCACATTGTCCCGTGTCCCCAGCGATCGGTCACATCGTTCGGAGCTGCGGGGTTGATGAAGTTCTTCCGATCAATCACGCTACTCGACAAAATATCGACGTGGCCCTGTTCAAGGCCGGTATCAATGACGGCGACGCGTACCTCACTTCCCGTCCCCGCATAGCCGTACCGGAGACCGAGCTTGAGCAAACTCCACGCGTGTGTCCCCGAGAGCCGCCATGAGGTATCTGTCGACTTCAGCCAGCCGGTTCGAATCGGCCGCATCTCGACGCGACCTGCATAACGACGCTCGTTTGGCTGGATGTCGCGGACGGCCCGAGACGCCCGAAGCGCCGACACCTGGGCGTCGGCCAGCGTCGCCGCCGCCGTACCCAGGGCGGGGTAGACGCGGGCACGGGCGTCACCCAGTATGGGTACACAACCATCGCTTCCTTCGGACACCTCCCCACCCAACACCTGGTGCATCACGCGTACGGCGTCATCCCCTGAGGTGGTGAGCGAGATGATGTGGCTGGCCGCGTTGCCCTTCTCGTAAACGTCCATCGTCGCTACGCGATGCGTGCCGACGCGCACCGGCTCGGCCACAAAGCCACCGGCTGGCCTGACCCGCCCGGTGCCGGTTGCGGAATCACCGCACCTGTAACCTCTGGACACATGTCGTACAGCATGTGCATGTGGTCGGCATCAAACTTCACGTTAGGTGTTATGATGTCTTCGACCGACTCGACGCGGAACTGCTCCGGACAGTGCACGATGCCCATTCCGACCGTATGCGACTCGATCGAGCCCTCGATGGGAAGCAGTGGTGGCAGCATGCGGTGATCGGCGCGCGCCATGGACAGGATTGGCGCACCAGGAAATCCCCGACCCGGCAGCTCGCACGTCCACGTGAGCGTGCCCGCCAAGGCGACCTTCTTACCGTCCACGATGAAGTCGCCCGTGTTCACCACATCGAAGACACCGCCTCTCAGGGTGACTCGGCAGTTCAGCCATGGCACCGGAGTCTCGGCACGCGCGAGTTCCAGCGGAAGCTTGACCGATCCATTGCTGTCCCGAAGGTCGAACACCTCCCCCGGGATGTATGGCATGTCCGTGGTCCGGCTCAACGCCGACAGGTTCAAATCGAAACCATTCAGGATCATCGGCGAGAGTCCCCGTGCCTCTTCGAAGACAAGAATGGCGTCGTGCGGCTCATCGGAAACCGTATGGTGGTGAGAGTGGGAGGTTGCCGCGGGAGGAGCACTCTTTGTCTTCCCGGGCGGTACCGCTTCTGCGCCGTGGTCATGCGATTCGCCCCGTGCCTTCATGGCCGGGAATAGCAGATGCACGACCTTCAGGTCTTCGTCTGGTACAACCAGGTACAACCCACCGAACGTGATCTTGAGCTTGTACTTCACG
Organism: Gemmatimonadaceae bacterium; assembly: GCA_044224875.1. Taxonomy (GTDB): domain Bacteria; phylum Gemmatimonadota; class Gemmatimonadetes; order Gemmatimonadales; family Gemmatimonadaceae; genus JABAQJ01. The sequence goes on from JBGAJQ010000064.1 coordinate 3,890, forward strand.
GTGACCTCCTTAGTGACCAGAGTATGAGAAGGCTGCCCATGTTCCGGGCGAGATTGCACCCTCGCGGGCCCTCAGGAACGACAACTGTGTGAGTCGAAGGGCAGATGTCGCCGGAACTCCCGAGGCATAGTGACGGTGGAATTCCGTCACGAACCTCGCGGCCTCGCGATCATCAACATCCCATAGACTTCCTATCACGCCTCGGACGCCTGCCTGTTGAAAGGCGTCGGCGAAGCCCAGCAACCCTTCCCCAATACCACGTCCGGATACGCTCGAGCGACACGAGGCCAACACGACCAGCCCCACCGCACCCAACCTCAGTGAGCGGATCGACTTCGCCGACAGGTCTCTTTGACGGACAGGGTCGGCGTCTTTCGCAAGGACCAGCAACGAGGCATCGGGCTCCAGTTCATTGAACAGGGCGTGCATCCCGAAGTGCGCGACGTCTGCGCCCCTCAGCGCGTTCACCACACGGTCCGCCGTTGCCTCGGGACCGGCGAGTCGAACGACCTTGTGGTAGAGAGTCGCGATGGTGTCCGCCTCCGCCCGCGTCTCCGGCAACGGACGCAACTCCGGAAACGTCTCGCGATCGAACGCTGGATCGGAAATGACGACGGCGTGCTCCGGCGATGTTGGCATCGGGCGTGGACTGCGAAGCGCCCCCGCGACCGTGTTGAACACACTGAGTGATGAACGTTCGACTACAAACCTGCCTGACGAGGCCTCGATCAGCGCCGCATAAGGCAGATTCCCCAGCACACCACTAGCGACTAGGCGCAACTCCAACGACTCGGTGTCAACGCTCGCCATCGCGTCGCCTAGCAACCAGGAATACAGACGCTCGAGGTCCGCTCGCACGACTGGTAACGCGGCACGTCGCTCGAGCTGATATCGAACCCGGTCGACGGTCCGCGACAGCGTGTCTGCCGAAATGGGCCGCACCCAAAGGTCGGTTCTGTCCTTACGCTGCCTGAACACCAGGAGCGAGTCGCCGATCTGGTGCAGCACGACCACCTGTGTCCCAGGCGGAGCTGAGAGTCGCGGGATGGCCGCTATCGACATGCTACTCGAATTTCCGGCGAGACGACGTTCGACCTCGACGAGTGCATCCGCGAATCGGTGCTCACGCACCGCCAGCAGTGCCAGGGCGTCGTGTACGCGTCCCGCTGCCGTCCAGTAGTCCACCGCACTCTGTCGATCCAACATTCGATGTTGCACCTGACTGGCGATGGTGGCGGCCCGTTGCAGGTCCCGCTCGGCGCGCTGCGTATCGTCGATTCGGGTGTACGCTGCGGAGCGCGCCGCCAGCACCTTCAGGAGCGGAGCCGGTACCTCGGTCGTCCGAAGCAGGCGTTCAGCACTGTCGAGCAGAGTGATCGAGCGGCGGGAGTCGGACTGCTCGGCGGCCTGCAGCCACAACACACTCACCTCCTCCCAATCCCGCCCTTCGCCAGCAGGGACCAAGGTGAGCAGTGAGTCCGCCACCCGGAGATCGTGCGCTACCTTCGCACGGTCACCCATCGTCACGTACGACTGCGCCCGGGCTGCCAGCGCCTGCACCATCGGCAGCGGGTCCCGCATCCCCTCTGCGGATGAAACGACTTCGGATCGCACCCGCGCCGCGGTTCGCGGAAAGCGTGATGCGATCGCATCCGCGAGGACGCGAAGCGCGCTTTGCCGCCAGTGAGAGTGCGGTACCGTCATCAAACTCGACGTGGCGCCAGCCAGTGCGTCATACATGCGCCGCTCATTCCCCGCCTCCACATAGGCTGAGGCTTCGATGTGCCGGACCGCGCCATAGTTCTCCGACTCGCCCAACCTGGCGAAGATCGCCTGGGCTTGACGCGCGAGCATCGCCGCTCGCGGCGGATCTCCTTCTCGCAACGCGGTCGTCGCCAAAGCCCAACGATACCTGGCCTCCAACGCCGGAAAGCGAGTGGCGTCGATCGCCGCCAGACTCCGCACGAGGGCAGGCCTAACGACCCGCGCCGGTTGCCGGTGCAGCGCGGTCAGGGAGAGATAGAACGCGATCCACGCGGACAGCGGTGATGGCGACGGTGCGAGCGTGTGGGCTTCTGCCAGCCGACGGGCGGCGACTTCGTAGGCCGACGCTCCATACGCACGCACGCCCTCGCCATACGCTTCAAAGGCCCCGGCGAGCCGGAGGACGCCGTCCCCATCCTGCGCGCGCGTGATGAGTTCCACGGCGACGGCAACGGACTGGTCGCCGCCCTGTAAGCTCAAACCCATTTGCCGAGCGCGTTCGAGGACTAGCCGCGCCGAAGAGGTGTCTCCGTGACGCATCGCGGCTCCCCAATCGGGTAAAAGGGAGTCGAACGCGACCGTACGTTGTGTCTGCGCGTCGCTAGCAGTCGCGCCCTCCAGCACCTCCGCGTGAACACCGAGCACGCGCCCGAGGTCCAGCTCGTGCTCCTGCGCAACCTGAGCCCACCGACTGGTCCGATCACGCCGCAGGTATGCGCGCCAGCTCTCGGTTGCCATGGCGGTCAGGCCAAGAGCTTCCTGCCCGAGGGCGAGGTTGAACATTGCCACCGCGTTGGAGCTATCGTCTTGAAGCGCGAGGTCTGCAGCCTCAATCGCCGACGCGACACTCATCGCGTCGCCGCGAACCAATCCTCGCGTGAGTTCCGCCCCTGAGAGGTCGGCGCCGATCTCTGCGCACGAAGGCGCCACGAGGCACGCCGCGCGCAGCTCGCGACTGGCGGCGGCCAACGCCTCCGCCGAGTCACCCGCGTAGAGGAGGTCCACGAGCCCTGCCGCATGCAGGGCGTCAGCGCTTCCGGTGCTTTGAGCGTCCGCCGACGCGCGCACACCCAGGTTGACGACCATCGGGTTGTAGCTGGTGCGCTCCATCTGACATGCACGCCACTCCGCCGCGAAGCGTGCCCGGCACTCGCGGTACTTTGATGTGACCGACGTGCGCACTGGCAAAGCCGGCAGCCGCATCTGTTCGGCAACAAGGGCCGAAACTAGCGGCCCGGTTGGCGGCTTCGTTCCCTGATTGGGACCGTGGCACCCGTGGAGCAAGCACGCCAGGCACGCAACCGTTGTCAGCGCTCGGCTAGCGGACGAGGGCATTCAGGAGCGTTTCTAGTGCCGAGGAGGAACGCGCCTGAGAAGCGTTGTCAGCGAGCGCACGAAGGAGCGCGCCGGCGGAGTCGGTCACGCCGGGACTCGCGCGCAGGTTGGCAGCGGCACGTCGCACGTTCTGCGGAACCCCCCCCCCACCCGATGCCTCGCCGCCTGTCCCGATGCTGGCCAGACGCACCGCCTCGCTCCATGTAGCGACCGCAAAGGCATCCGCGTCCACAAGCCCCGGTATCTGTCGGCGAACGTCTCGCACCATCTCGAGGCTCGCCGGCGACCCTGGACCGTTCCGTTCCAGCTGCAACAGCCCGCTCCGGATGGCACCGCTCCCCGGTACCACCCCCAACAGCGACGCCAAACGGGCCGCCACGGACGTCGCGACGGTATCGCCGGCGATCAAGGCCGCCTCCAAGTCAACCGTGAGCACGGCTGCGCGAGCTGCCAGTGCGATCCCCGTCGCCGACTCGGACTGTCCGCGTGACTCTGACCAGCGCGGCGAGGACAACGCCTCCGCATGATCGCGACCTCGCATCTCCGCCAGCAGAACGGAAACCTCGTCCCGAGACCCACTCCTCCAATGCAGGGTGAGACCGCCGATCGCAACGATGACCGCAGCAGCCGCTGCCCACCGGTACCATCGCCATCGAGCATCGGAGTGAACACGCGGTGCCGTTGCCTGAGCTTCTCCCTCCACTGAGGAAATCGCCGCAATCGCGTCAGCGTAAACCTCGGACCACTGGTCGGAACGCGAGAGTTCGCCTAGCAGGATGTCTCGCTCCGCCGCCGGCAGCCGGCCATCGAACAGCGATGCGAGTCGTTCCGGGCTCAATGGGTCACGCGCCCTGTCCTCACGCGGGCTCATGGTATCGCCTCCTGCAAGAGTGCTTTCACGCGTTCGCTTGTTAGGCCAGCGTCCTCGAGCAAAGACCGCAGCCGACGCTTCACGCGCTCCAGATGACGGTACAACGGCTTCTGCGGGACATTGAGCCCACGTGCCACCTCCGCGACGCTGAGACCCTCGAGGTACGCCAACCGGATCACCGCCCCGTCGTTAGGCGGCAGTTGCGCGATCGCACCTTGAATCAACTCCCCGACCCGCTCCGTCTCGTCGTCCCGCTCGGCGCGTGCGACCTCCGCATCGGGACCGGGTGCTTCCACCGAGCCGTCCATGTGTTCCGCAGGAACCCGACGCGGCCTGAGCGGCCCACGCGGGGGCAGGCGTCGATACAACGCTCGCAGCTGACGGTCGCTGTCCGCGGTTGGAGTGCCGCTCCGCATGATCTCGATCGCTTGGTCAAGTGAGTGCCCATCTCGGTAGACCAGCGTCTCCAACCGTGTCGCCGACTCTCCAAGGCGTTTTGCCACAGCCGACGGTCGCCACTTCCCCCACTGCTGGATCCGAAAGTCGCGAACCAAATGAACGACGACCATGGTGAGGTAGGTGCGAACCTGGCTCTCACCCCGAAACTCGCGCAGCCGAGCGTAGTCGTTCTCCACGAGTTTCACATGAACCCACGACATACAATCGTCTGCTTCGTCTCGTCCGAATCCTTGGCGGCGGCAGGTCGCGCGAACGATCTCTTGCAGATAATCGAGATGCAGAACGAGAACGTTTTCGGGATCCTGCTCGGTGGCCATAGCGTGAGGTCGAACTGCCGATGCCGGGTTTCGCGGAAACGTCTCGAGCGCGAAGAAAGTGGCATCCGACCTCAGCAAAAGCCAGAACCCAGCCCGGCAGATCACGTTGTGCGGGCTCCGAGGCCCCCTTCGACGCGTGGCTCGAAGGGTCCTGGCGTCCCAGAGTCGTCTCCATTGGGCGCCTCCCAACTAGTAGAGGGACGTGCGGCCACAAATTCGCAGCATGGTCGCCCCATGCTGGCGGTTGCAAAGTGGCGCCGACCTTTCACATTCCCCTCAACAGGATCAGGAGCTGAGGTTGGCAACGCGAACATTTCCCGACCGTGACCTGGCAACGCCCGGCGCCGACTCCACCAGCGTCGCCATTGTGCCCCATTTCTTCCGCGCGACTCGGCTAACGGCGAACGACAGTCGTTTCGGGGCTGTCTACAACCCCTCCACTGGGGCCCTGGCCCGTCGCGTTCCGCTGGCCTCCCGCGCCACCGTGGAAGCCGTCATCGACGACGCTGAACGTGCGTTCGTCGAGTGGGGCACATCGTCGCCGCTGAGGCGCGCCCGCGTCATGTTCCGATTCCGCGAGCTCATCGAACAACACATGGATGAGCTGGCGGGCATCATCAGCGACGAACATGGCAAGGTGTTCGCGGACGCCAAGGGTGAGGTGCAACGCGGCCTGGAGGTCGTGGAATTCGCCTGCGGAATCCCGCACCTGATGAAGGGAGAGTTTTCGGACGGCGTGTCGAAGGGGATCGACATGTACTCGCTGCGGCAGCCTCTCGGCGTCGTGGCGGGGATCACGCCCTTCAACTTTCCGGCCATGGTGCCGATGTGGATGTTCGCTCCAGCGCTGGCGTGCGGGAACGCCTTCGTGCTCAAGCCGTCGGAGAAGGACCCCAGTTGCCCCGTGCGAGTCGCCGAGTTGTTTGTTGAAGCTGGCGGGCCACCGGGGGTGTTCAACGTGGTGCACGGCGACAAGGAGGCCGTCGACACGCTACTCACCGATCCGCGCATCCAGGCAGTGAGCTTTGTCGGGTCCACACCGATCGCGCGCTACGTGTATTCGACGGCTGCGGCACACGGCAAGCGTGTGCAATCCATGGGCGGCGCCAAGAATCACCTCGTGGTGATGCCAGACGCCGACATGGACCAGGTCACCGACGCGCTGATGGGCGCCGCGTACGGTTCGGCTGGCGAGCGGTGCATGGCCATTTCGGTAGCCGTTGCAGTTGGTGAGTCGACCGCGAACGACCTCGTCCAGCGCCTGGCGACCCGCGTGCGTGCGCTCAAGGTCGGTCCATCGCGGAATACAGGCATGGAGATGGGCCCGCTCGTGACCGCCGAGCATCGGGCGAAGGTGGCCGGGTACCTCGAGGTCGGTGAGAAGGAGGGCGCGCAGCTGGTGGTCGACGGCCGCAAGCAGGCGATCGATGGAGCTGGCGATGGATTCTTCCTTGGCGGGTCACTGTTCGACCGGGTGACGCCGGCCATGCGCATCTATAAGGAAGAGATCTTTGGCCCCGTGCTGTGCGTGGTGCGCGCCGCCGACTTCGAGGAGGCGTTAGGCCTGGCGAATGACCATGAGTTCGGGAACGGGGTGGCGATCTTCACCCGCGACGGCGACTCCGCGCGCGACTTCGTGAACCGGGTGCAGGTGGGGATGGTTGGTGTGAACGTGCCGATTCCTGTGCCGCTGGCGTTCTACTCGTTTGGTGGTTGGAAGGCGTCAGCGTTTGGGGACCAGAACCAGCACGGGATGGACGGCGTGCGTTTCTTCACCCGTCTCAAGACGGTGACGAGTCGGTGGCCGGCGGGGATTCGATCGGGGAGCGAGTTCGTAATGCCGACGCATGGGGGGAGGTGAGGATTCTTCTCGGGTGGCACTGCAGGTTCACGGTCCTTTGAGCGGAGTTCCCAATGAACATGCTGCACGACGACGCCTTCCGCGCCTCGATCAACACACGGTTGAACAGCCTTCGCCAAGACTCTCGCGCGCAATGGGGCAAGATGTCTCCCGACCAGATGCTCTGGCATGTCAACCAGTTTCTCGCGGGTGCGCTTGGGGAAGGTTCGATGGCGCCGACGAAGATGCCTTTGCCGCTGCCGATCATGCGCTTCATGCTGCTCTACTTGCCATGGCCCAAGTCGGCGCCGACCAACCCGAGCGCTCTCGCTCGGGACCACTACGACTTTGAGGCCGAGCGGACACGGTGCCGAGAGTTGATTTCGCGCTTTGCCAGAAAGCCGCTCACGGAGCCGTGGCCGGTCGACCCAAACTGGGGTGCAGCTGGCGGCGCGTTTGCGAGCAAGCTGCAGGCGCGCCACTTGGATCACCATCTGCGGCAGTTTGGCGCCTAGGCCGAACCACGCGGCCGAGTCAGTGCCCGGTGCCAATCCGGTTGTACTTTCTCAGCGCGGCCTGCAGCCGATCGTGAGGGAGCGCGAAGTACTTGTTGTCGTTCATCCCCTCCATGTCACGCGCCGCCACCAGGGCGTTCACGATCGCCTCTTCAGTGGCTTGCACCGTCGCTTCGAAAATGGGATCGAGCTTCCATTTCGGGATGACACTCCAGCTCTCCTTGGAGCCCTTCGTGTCATAGGTTGGCGAAGCGGTTGAAATAGCGACGAAGATCTCGCCCGAGCCGTTATGGGAGGTGCTTCCCGTGCGAGCCACCCCGTGCCCCACGCGCCTGGCCACGAGTTTGAGCTGACTGGGGAGCAGTGGCGCATCGGTGACCACCACGCCGATCATCGATCCGTCCTTCTTCTTGGGATCGTGGAGCACCGGCAGATGGTCTGGGATCTCGGTTCCTACAGGAACGCCAGCAATGGTGAGTTCCCGTCGCGACCCGAAGTTCGCTTGCACGAACACGCCGACCGTGTACGTCACCGAATCGATGACGATGCGGCGTGAGGATGTTCCGCTCCCGCCCTTGAATCCGTACAGCATCATTCCCGTCCCGCCGCCGACGTTCCCCTCGGAGATGGCGCCACCATGCGCCTCATCGAGCGCGTGCCACACATCCTCCTTTGTCACATGGAAGGCGTAGGTATCGTTCAGGATACCGTCCCACGTTTCGCCCACGATCGGCAGCCCAAACGAATAGTCAACCAGCTCCCCAGTCGCGAAGTGCTTGAAGTTCCACTCGCCGACGGCATCACGCACCACACCAACGCTGTTGGTGTTGGTGATCCCGACACCCCCGGCCCCCATGCCGAAGTCTTCAACCGATGGGATCCCGGTCAACTCACCGTCGCCATTCAGCGAGAAATACGCCGCCGGGTACGAGGCAGCCGTCTTTCCCTTCGGCAGAATGACCGTGACACCCGTGCGTGCGGCGCCCTTACCCGCAGGGTGAACGCCGCCACCTCGAATGATGGTGGTATATCCGACCTGCACGCCGGGCACATCGGTGATGGCGTTGAAGCTCCCGGGAGTGCCGGCGAAGGGTACGCCGAGGTCACGCGCACGCTCGGTCACGGCACCTTGTGCCGTGCCGACCCGCGGAACGTAAAGTGCGAGTGCCGCGCCGAGCCAAAAAGTCGAGCGGTTCATCCTGAATAACACGAAGTAAGGGTACAGAGGTTTTCGGGCGTAGACGTTGAGTCCGCCAGCAAGCGCTTCGGTCGAAGCTACCGCGCCACTGTTGACGTCGTAAGGCGCGCTTGGAGAACCCGGCGGAAGCACTACTGTCGGCGCCATTGGTGGAGAAGGAGCTGCTGGCGGTGACGCCACTTCAGCAGGGCCAATCTCGCGGCGACAAACCGCGCCGCAGGCAGCGACCTCGAGCGTTCGATCGTGATTCGCGCCGTTGCACTTCCCTGCCGACACCACAATGTTCACGTGCCGGGCCGAGTGCGACCAGCGCCGCTTAGGGGAGAACCATGCCAGACGACACACAAACCCGCGAAGACGACCTTCGCCAATTGCTCACCGACGCAATCGAGGTGCAGCTGGCGGCGCTCAAAGCGGGGATCAGTTTCTGGACGGACTGGATTCAGCAAACGTCGGACTTCGTGCAGTCCGCCACCAAGACGCTGGCCAACATCAACTCCACCGACCAGGGCACCAAGGATTCGCTCCTCGAGCTGGTGGACGCAGGACGTGCCAGCCTGCGCGCATTCACCGAGCTTCCGCGAACAACGGCCACACGATTCATCGACGAACTCGACAAACTGCACGCGCAAGACAACTCGTCGGCGCCGTCGCAGAGCTCCGCCAAGCAGAAGTCGAGCGCCGCTTCGTCACCGAAGAAGGCGAACGGCCGTCCACGCCGCGCCGGTCGCGCCAAAGTCTGAACTGATCGGCACCAGTGGCTACGATTGCCTCTGAAGACGCGGCGCCCTCTGGCCTCGTCATGGCCGAGGGCTTCGCGCAGGAGCTCGAACAACTCAAGGCATTCCTGGCCGAGTGGACGGCCGCCGCGAGCGACGAAGTCAAGCCACTTCTGCATTGGCAGTTTCTGGGGCGCTCGAAGTATTTCCGGCCCGTGACGGTCTTCGCCTGTCACGCGGCCATGAACGACACGCCGATCGGCGAACCGCAAATTCGTGTCGCCGCGGCCATCGAGATGGTGCACAACGTCTCACTGATCGTCGACGACATTCTGGATCGCTCTCGCTTTCGACGCGGCATTCTTACCATGCATTGCCGGTTCGGCCTGCTACCCGCCCTCATGACATCGGGATACATCACGGCCGATTCGTTTGAGCTGGTGAAGCGCAGTCCGTTCAACACCGATCGCATCGCCGAACTCTACAAGCGCCTTGCCGCGGCAGAGAACCTGCAATGGCGGTTGCGTCGTCACCCACTCGGCGTCGAGGACTGGCGCATCATTGCCGGCGAAGACACGGGCAGCATGTTCGAGGCAGCAGCGTGTTTGGGCACTGGCGACGAGAAGTTGCGCCGCTTTGGGGCGCTGCTCGGCATGCTCTACCACGGCTGCGACGATGTGGGTGACGTGAAGGGGGCGGTGGCGCTCGGCGGCGGCGGTGAAGAGGACCTGCGCGACGGGATTCTCACCTTGCCCACGGCTATCGCCATTCGCGATCCCGAAACGGCCCTCCTGTTTCGGAACCCGACGCCCGAGGGGCTCCAAACGCTGCTCAAGAAGCTCGAGGAAGCGCTGCCAACCGCTGAGCGCTACCTCGACTCAATCGCCGCGGAGGCGGAGTCGGAGGCGCAACGCGTCGCGCCGTTTCCCGACGGACTCATCAAGCTGGTACGTAACACGAGGCGACTGTCCGCGTAGGCTGCAACCCTCATTCACACGCGGCATTGCGCCCTAGAGCAGCGCCTCCGCACCTCATATGAATAGCGGGGACAACCGCTACGTCGTGGACGTTGTCGTTCTTGCCGGGTAGCGGTTGTAGCTCACGGCGCGGTCGATACATGCGCACGGTGACGTGCCGATGGCGCCATGCGGAGATGAGCCAGCCCCTTGGCGCGTGGATCGCGGAGGCGAATGGTGCCCGCAAGCCCGAACCACTTCCGCATCACGTCAGATGTCCAGTCGACGTGCCACTTGGGGTCCTCCGCCAATGAGCTCCACCACGCGGTGGACCACCGGCCCATATCCATGATGGTCGACGCTGGCGAGAAGCGTCCAGACGCGATCTCCGTCGCCAGACGCGTCCCTTCCGTCGTTAGGTGGCCGAGCGACTTGGCCCACATGCGGCTGACGATGTCGAACGGACGCACGTCGAGCCCGCCGAAGGCCGCGCCGCTCAGGCGCGCGAAGGTCGGATCCCGCATCGCCATCTCGCAACCGCGCGCCACGACGCCGAGCCAGAACTCGCCGAAGTGCTTGTTCCGCATGATGCAGGCGACGAAATCGAGGTAGCGCATCGCGGGGTCGAAGTACGCGCGCGTCGCGCGATCGTAGGCCGCGAGCGCCGAGCGGTCAGTCACGCCGCGGTCGAGTGCGCCGGCGATGACGTCGGCGCCGATGAGCGCGGACTCGGCGGCGGGCGTGATTCCCTCGCCCGTCATGGGGTCTACGAACGATCCGGCATCGCCAATGAGGATGCCGCCGTCGAAGTAGTTCGGTCCGCGCCCGCCGTAGGTCTTCACAATGCCGCCGATCGGCTTGGACGCCAGGCGAATGCGAGCGCAGCCAGGATGCAGGCGCTGCAACTTCCCGAGGAACGTCGCGAACAGCTTCGGCACGCTGATCTTGTAGCGATCGCATGTCTCCGCGAGCACTCCGACGCCGACATTCGCACGGCCGCCCTTCATCGGAAACATCCAGCCGTAGCCGGGGAACAGGTCGCGATCGAAGACGAAGGCTGCTTCCCCGTTCGCCAACTCGACACCATCTACATACGCGCGCTGTGACAGCGCCATGTAGCGGCGGTCTTCGACGAGCAGGTCAACCGATCGTGCCACCACTGAATGCGTTCCGTCAGCACCAATTACTATGGGTGCGCTGGCGGTCAGCTCAACATCTCGTGTGACGTCCTTGTAGTGCACGACCATCGTGCCGTCGACGCGCTCGACCCCCGATACGCCGCACCCTTGCCGTACTTCGGCTCCAGCCTCGCCCGCTGACTCGAGCACTCGCTCATCGAGTTCCGACCGTGGGATGATGTAGCCATGTTGCGGAAGGTCCGTTTGACCAGCGTAAAACGGAATGTGCTCGCGATACGCGCTCCTCGCCCCGAGGAACAGGTTGACGTGTGTGATGGCCAGCGGACTCGATGCCTCGAGTCGTGACAGGCACCCCATCGTCTGGAAAATGCGCAGTCCACGCGGCTCTACGAAGTCACCGCAGACCTTCTCGCGTGGGAATCGGGCGCGATCGAGCAGGAGCACTTGGAGGCCGCGCGTCGCCAAGGACCACCCCATGGTTGCGCCTGCCGGACCACCACCGACGACGATGGCGTCGTATGCGTTACGCGGTGCCTTGGCCCGGCGCGTACCTCCGTTCCGCGCACTCACGCGCGTTCGAGCAGGAAATCGCACTTCACCCACGGCAGCCCGGCGGGATTCTGCGAGAGCTTTGCCAACGTGAGACGGTACGACTCCCCTTCAACATCAAAGCTCACCGCGTCGCCCAGGTGAACTTCGCCGTGCCATTGGTCCGCCAGAACGGGCGACGGCTTGGACGAGAGTACGACGCCATCAGCGCGCTTGACGGGGCTTCCCGGTCGCGACGTGCGTGCAACCTCAACCGTGACGAAGTCCTGCGATCGAGGCGTTCGCACGGCAACGACGAGGTCGCCTAACACGGCGTACGGCTCGGACTCCGGCGAGTCAACGATCGTCGCATTCCAGTACGAAGAGGACATCGAGACTCCTCGCGTGAAGCGTGGGCCTTCGTGCCTACTCTGTGTCTCGCTCGCGCACCGCGCAAGAGGTGTTGCAGCCTGTGAGCGCTTTACTGATCACGTGTTGCCTCGAGCCAGCGATGTCATCCATTCATGCGGTTGCCTAACACGCTCGCCACGCATGCGCTCGGCCGCACACTCGCACTTCGACCACGCCGAACACAACCGTACAGCTCAGCTTGACGACTCCGATGGCTCGCGCGAGTATGAGGTCAAACGAGATGCACGGAGAGACGCATGGCGTACACCGTCAACGTCAACAGCATGCCCAGCGTGGACGTGGCGGATCTCCCCACGGTCGACGTGAACGTGCTCGGACTTCCCAGCGTCGATGTGAATTCGCTGCCGGACATGCGCATCACGGACATTGGTCCCGTGGGCCCAGTCACCCTCGCCGGCATACCGAGCGACTACACCGTCGGCATCACCAGCCTGCCCGACGTGAACCTGCGTATTCGCGAGATTCCATCGTTCCGCGCCCACATCCCAGCCAACTTCAAGCTCGGCCTCTCCGTGCTTGGCGTCGAGCTGGCCGCGTTGCACCTGTGTGGCGAAGCGCAGATCATCACCGAACCGTTCGTGCCAAACCCCTGCGAGCGGTGCGACACGCCCCAGCGCATTCCGTCGGACACCCAGGTTGGAGCGTTCCTGCGGTTCACGAACAAATGAGCACGGCGACGCAGAACGACATCGTTCTGTTTGGCCCACCGCGCCACGTCACTGGGCGAGTGCCGGTGGTCCTTTCGCGGAGCGTGCTCGTGCTGGCGTCGATCACAGTCGGTCGGGAAACGACGGTATTTCGTGCGACCCTGCGCCCGACCACCGCGACCAGCGCTGAGCTGCGGTTGAAACTGCCGGCAGAGACTCCTCCCGGTACCTATGTCGGCGAGGCGACCCTCGATGGCGAGACCCGACGTCTGCAGGTCCGTGTCGAGCCCGTGCCGAAGGTCAGCGTGCAGCCGAGGCAGTCCAGCATCTCCGCGGCCGGCGCGGGGCAGGTCGAGTTCGAGTTCGTCATCATGAACGAGGGAAACGTCCCCTTCACCGTGCCGTCTGCCGACACCTTCGATCTTGACGATGGAGTCGCGCAGGAGAAGGCGCTCGGGCGTTCACTGCGCGCGCCGCTCAATGCGGGCGGGCGGGGCGTGGACGCATACTTCGACCAGTTGCGCGACGCGCACGGGGGTGAAGCGCGCGTGCGGGTGCTGAAGGGTGCTGGCGTGCTCGCGCCGGGTGAACAACGTCAGCTCCGCTGCGCGCTCGACATTCCCGCGGCCGTGCAGCGCGGGCGCACCTACATTGGCGCGTGGCAGCTGGCTAATACCGCGCACATCGTCGCCGCCGACATCAGTGCGGCGTCGCGTCCCGCCACCGACAAGGCAGAATCGCAATGAATGCTCAAGGCAGTAGCGACGCCTCTGGCAGCTCAAACACGCTCGGCGGAGTCATCGCGAGCATGCTCACCGCGCCGGTGCAGGTCGCCGCGGCGCTCGCTGGAACGCTCGGCAAGAATGTGGGTGCCGCCACCTCGGCGGCCAATCAGCTGGCGTCTGCGGCCAGTACGTTCGTGCCGAGCGGTTGCGGCTCGTCGATAGGTTTCGGGCTGGCGGCGGATAGTTGCGAGATCCCGCCACCGTGCTGGGAGCCCCAGCCCGTGGGGACTTGCCGCTTGCAGGTTGCACCCGGCGGTACCGCGAGCATTCGCGTGCATGTGTCGAATTGTGGCTGGACGCGGCAGGTGGTTCAACTCACCGCCGTGGGGAGGATCGCGGCGCTCATGACGTTCACACCCACCGCGGTCATCGTGGGCCCGCAGGAGCGCGCGAACCTGCTGGTGACCATTCATGTGCCGCCGACCGCCCGCGCCGGCGCGTCGGTCACCGGTCCGTTGCTGATTCGTGGTTGTCGCGACCACTTCGCGCGCGTGGAGATCACCGTGGCCGATTGCGTCACCGGCAACTGCAACTGTTGCGACGTCTCCGTGAACGACTGCGCCGATCAAGTGCATCACTGGTACGATCACTTCTACTGTCCACGCCCCTGTCACGCCGTACGTCTGATTCCTGCCAACCCACCGGTGAAGACCCGTGGCTGACGAATCGCCACTCACCGAGATCGTGCGCCGCGCCGCGCAGGTGAATGCCAAGTTCTACAAGGGCTGGATGGACCTGTCGTTCGAGTACATGCGCGGTCTATCGGAGGTGTTCGGTGGCGCGACGAGCGCACTCGGATCCATGGCCCCCACCCAGGAGATGGATGCGGGAACCGGGACGTTGGTGATGGAAGGCGAGGTGGGCTCCACCGTGAAGGCATCGTTCCTGGTCTCGAACGATCTCGAGCGCGCCCTATCGTGTCAGTTTGTCGGCTCGACGTTCACCGATCCGTCGGGGGCGTCGATTTCCGCGCAGATGGCGTTCGAGCCGGCGTCGCTCAAACTAGCCGCCGGAGAACAGAAGGTGGTGGCAGTCTCGGTAAAGGTGGACGAGCGGCTCGCGCCGGGCGTTGGCTATGCGGGCGAGATTGCGGTGAGTGGCATGGACGGGTTTGCGGTGCCGGTGGTATTGCGACGCCTAACGACGATTGACGAGAACGCGCCTGATGAACCGGTGGCGGAACTCAGCGACACCGTGTTCGACCGGCCGGCCGGGGGCAGGGCGAGTGTTGACGCGAGGGCGTCGACTGGGTCGCAAGGGGCGGGCCGCAGGAAGTCTGCGCGGAAGCGGCGGGCCAAGTAGCGAGCGGATTAGGCCTCAACAAGTAGGCCGCGACCGACCCCACCGTCGCGCGGGCGGGGCACCTGCAGAATGGGCCCCCGCCTGCGCCATCACCTGAGGCGCCGTTAGGCGCCCCACGCCTTCTCGTACACGCGTAGCCAGTTCTCGCCCAGCACCTTGCGCACATCCGCAGGACTCCACCCGCGGTCGAGCAGCCCTTGGGTCACATTGGGCAGCTCAACCACCGTCTCGAACCCCCGCACCATGTTCCATGGCTGGTCGCTGTACACGTCCGCCGGCCAACGTTCGCGATCCATCCCGATCGCATCCAGGTCCACGCGCCCCGTCATGAAGTCCGGCCCAAGTCCAATGTGATCGACACCCACCAGCTGCTTCAGGTGGTCGAAGTGCTGCATCAGCTTGTCGAGCGTCGCCTGCGGTGACCGCTGCACGCTGGCGTCCTTCCGGCTTCTCATATGAAAGTCGCTCACCGACGTCAGCCCCACGACACCTCCGGTCTTTGCAATCGCCTCGATCAGCCGATCGGTGGCATTGCGTGGGTTGTCCATCAGTGCCCTGGCATTCGTGTGCGAGCAGATCACGGGCACACCCTTCGACACCTCCAGCGCATCAAAGGACGTGCGCTCGCCCGTGTGGCCACCCACGTCGAGGAGAATGCGCTGCGCGTGGACGGCCTCGACGTACTTGTGGCCGAGGCGAGTCAGCGGCGCATCGGGGTCCAGACAGCCGCCCCCGAAGATGTTGGAGTTGTTGTAGGCAATACTGGCGATGCGAAGTCCGAGCTGACGGTAGGCGCGAAGGTTGTCCAGTGGACCGAAGCCGTTCGCGTCATAGATCAAGGGATCGGCCATCTGCCATCCCGACACGTGGGCGATCCTCCGCTGCTCGCGCGCCTGTCTGATCTCGCGCACCGTCCCCGCCTGCACGATGGACTGCGGATGCTTGTCCAGGAACGCCAGCAGCGCCGCAAACGAGGCCAGCCCGCCAACGCTCTGGTGCCAGCAGTCCACACCGCCCGACCTGAGCATCTCGAGATACTTGGCGGTCGGCGCCGCGCCATCGAGGCCGTCGACCACAACCGTCGAGCGCTGCACCTCGCGCGCCTGCTTGACCTTGGCCTCATCGACGCCAGTCGCACTGGGCGTGGCCACGGCTTGCTGGGCCCACAGTGCGCGCGATGCCTGGGCAGCCGCGGCGGCGGATACGGTGGCAAGCAGCCATTCACGTCGTTTCATGATCCTCTCCCTCGATGGAGTTCGTACCGCTACGGTGAAGGTCCAGCAGTCGATGTGGCGTTAGGCACGCGCCCCGGGACACATGTCAAATTGTTGGCAGTACTGACCGGACGTGCTTGGCGAAGGCACTGACGAGCGGTGGCGGCCTGTTGCTGTCGAGCTTGAGCACGATGCCCACGCTCGGCAGCGGGGGAAGGCCGCGATCCGCCGGCACGATCTCCAGGTCGGACGGGACTGCGGTCTGCGTCAGGACGGCGATGGCCTGGCCCGAGCGGACCACCGCCGTAAGCCCGGCCACGCTGCCGCTGGCATAGGCCACGCGGTACGATCGGCCAGCCTTGTCGAGGCTCTCCCGCGCCGCCCGGTGGTCGAGCGTGTCGGGATCACCTAACGCCAGCCGCAGTGGGGTGCGATCCACCGCATCGGAACCCCTTCCGCTCACCCACACGAACGGCTCGCGCCGAATGATCGTCTCTCGCTTTTCACCTTCGGGATACGACGTGAGCGCCAGGTCCAACGCGTGGATCTTGAGGCGCTCGAGCAATCGAGGGGTGGATGCGCAGTACACTTCCACAAGTACCTGCGGATGCCGGCGGGCAAAGCCGCGCAGCAGGTACGGCAGGAACACCACCGCGTAGTCGTCCGGGCAGCCGAACCGGATCGTCCCCGTGAGGCCCTCGCCGGACATCTCGGCCAACGCCTCGTCGTGATGGCGCAGGATGGACTGCGCATGCGTCAACAGACGCTCGCCGCGCGGCGTCAGCACCACGCCGCGCCCGGTGCGGGTCAGCAGCGGGTGGCCAACGATTTCCTCCAGCCGTTTGACCTGCATGCTGACCGCGGCCTGGGTCCTGCCCACACGCTCGGCGGCGCGACTCATCGCGTGGCTCTCGGCGATGATGACGAAGGTCCGGAGCAGGTCGATGTCGAACTGACGGGTGGCGATGCGAACCTCCTGGTAATACGTGCTGCGGGATTCCACTTCGGCGGGGCCTCACGCGGGTTACTCGCGGCTCAATGAGCGGCCTCGTACCTGACTACTTCACCATTGGCAACCAGACTGCGGTAGGCTGATCCTTGCTGCGAAGGATCGTGATGTCCGCCTTGCGATAGTCCGTGGGCTTGGCAAAGAAGATGTTAGGCACGTACGTCTGGGGATTCCGGTCATACAACGGGAAGAGCGTGGACTGGATCTGCACCATCACGCGATGGCCGGGCTGGAACACATGGTTGACGTTGGGCAGGTCGAAGCGATACCGCTGGGCGGTATTGGAGGGAATGGCGGTTGGATGCGCAAAGCTCTCGCGGTAACGGCCGCGGAAGATGTCCATGGCGATCGGCAGCTCATACCCACCGATCCGTGGATCACCCGGCACCTGAGCCGGGAAGACGTCGATCAGCTTCACCACAAAGTCCCCGTCGCTCCCGGTCGTCATCGCTCGAATGTCGGCCACGGGAATGCCCTGCACACGGACCGGTTCGGTCAGCACCGCCGTCTCGTACACCAACACGTCGGGACGGCCATCGACGAATCGCTGGTCGGTCACGAGCCACCGACTCCATGGCTCGTAGGAATCTCCCAAGGCCGCCGATGTCATGCTGCCGAAGGGATCGACCACCGGTCGGGGAAGAAACGGCACCGGCTTGGCAGGATCGCTGGTGTACACGTCGCCGCCGACAGGACCCGTTGGCGGCTCGAACGACAATGTGAAGTTGGCGCTCGCATACAGCGGCGTTAGGCGATTGGTACAACCGTGATCGCACACGGTCGGCCAGCTGTCGAAGCGTTCCCACCGGTCTTCGCCGGTGTTGTAGACCGTGACGGGCGCCAGCTTGGCCGGCGGACCATCGCGCAGATGCTCGTCGAAGAACGGGAGCAGCATGGTGCGCCGATAGTCCTTCGCCGTGTTGCTGGTCCAGCGATACGGCCCAAGCGCGGAACCGTCACCGTTCACCTGGATGTGATTCCATGGACCGAGAACGAGCCAGTTGTTGGCCTGAAGCCCGGCCGCCTTGAGTGCCAGCCACGCGTGGTTTGCGCCCCACATGTCTTCCTGGTCCCAGAGTCCCTGCGTCCACAGCGTCGGCACGACATTGGCGCGACGGGCGACGAGAAACTGCTCGAGTCCCTGGCCTTGCCAGTATTCATCGTACGCTGGATGCGCCAACGTCCGCACGATCCACGGCAACTGCTCCAGGTCGTGGGCGCGCACGTAGTCGCCGGTCGAGCCGGCGCGCAGCAGCTCATCGTATTTGTCGTAGCTGTCGCTGGGCGTGACGGTACCCGCTCCACGCTGACCGGTCTGCATTTGGATGTAGCCGATCATGAGATTGCGAAAGGCCCCGTAGTGGAACCAGTCGTCTCCCATCCAGGCATCGATCACCGGGCCTTGTGGGACGGCGGCCTTCAGCGCCGGATGTGGCTCGAGCAGCGCCATCACCACGGTGAAGCCGTTGTACGACGACCCGATCGTGCCCACTCGCCCGTTCGACTCTGGGGTGTTCTTCACCAGCCAGTCGATGGTGTCCCACGCATCGGTGGAGTGATCGGTCGCCGTCGGATTCAACGGCCCGCGCACGGGACGCGTCATCACGTAGTCGCCCTCGGACCCGTACTTGCCGCGAACGTCCTGGTCCGCACGGATGTAGCCGGCCTGAAACAGGAAGTCGCCGCGCGCCCCCGCCTGATATGGCGTGCGCGACAACACGATCGGCGCGTTCCGGGCGCCCTTGGGGATCAGGATGTACGTCTTGAGCTTCACCCCGTCGCGCATCGGGATCATCGCCACGCGCAGCACATAGGGCTGCTGGAGAACCTTGCTCGCGAACTCCCTGGGAACGTCACTTGTTGGCTGCTTCTGTTGGGCACCCGCTGGGCCGACGGCCGTTACTATGCTGATGGCCGAAGCGGTTATAACGCGAAGGGTGAACAATTTGCTCGGCCGGCTCATAACGCCTCGTTGATCGCGTGACCAGTCATCGACAACCTAACGAACGACCTCAGGCCTTCAGCAGCGCATCGACCGCTTCATATGGATCAACGGTCTTATCCACAACTCGCAGTACCACGTCGTCCAACCGCTGCGCATCCACACGCGCCGCCAACTCGCGAAGCACGCGTTCCTGCATGAGGGCCTGCACCTCACTCCGCATCCCCTCGGCGTGCCTGCGGCGCGCCTCTCCGCTCTCCTCGGCCCACGTCCGATGCGCACCAATCGCGGCGATGAGGTCTTCGATGCCGGTGCCGACGGTCGCCGAGGTCTTCACCACCGGTGTCTTCCAGGCCAGGCGCGGCGCGCCGAGTGTCAGCATTTGCACCAGGTCTTTCGCCGTCTCGTCCGCCCCCGGACGATCGGCCTTGTTCACCACGAGCACGTCGGCGATCTCCATGATTCCGGCCTTGATCGCCTGGATGTCGTCGCCGGCTCCGGGGATCGTAAGCAGGCACACCGTATCGACCACGCGGGATACCTCGATCTCCTGCTGGCCAACGCCGACAGTTTCAACAAGCACAACGTCGAATCCCAAGGCATCGAGCACGCGTACCACGCGTCGCGTGGCGCGCGCAAGCCCGCCGACATTCCCACGGTTCGCCATGCTGCGAATGAACACGCCGTCGTCCAGGTAGCGGTCGCGCATGCGGATGCGATCGCCCAGAATGGCGCCTCCGGTGTAGGGGCTGGAGGGGTCCACGGCCACGACAGCGACGCGCGCAAACGTCTGGCGGTATGCGGCCGTCATGGCCGACACCAGCGTGCTCTTGCCTGTACCCGGCGCGCCGGTGAACCCGACCACGATTGCCCGCCCCGTATGCGCGTGCGTAGCCCGAACGACGTCGACGGCCTCTGGCTCGTCGTTCTCGACGATCGACAACAGCCTCGCTGTGAACGCCCTGTTGCCCTGCCGCGCCCCCGCCAGCAGCAACGCGACGTCGCTCATCGCGGCGATGCCCCCGCCCCACCACGCTGCTTGTCCAAGGGCACCACAGCCACCACCGTCGCCTTGACGGTGAGGATCGGATCGGTGAGGACCCTTGCCGCCGACTCGTTCGGGTCGATCAGCTCGATCACCTTGTGCGCGGTGCACTCCACGGTACGCGACGACTTGCCGATCGACACGAGCTTCGCCCGTACCTCGAGATAGTCCCCGACGTGCACGGGAGCGAGGAATTCCGTCGACATCACGCGCGAGAGCCCCTCATCGCCGTCATGGCGAATGAGCACCTCGGTCACCGCGTCGCCGAACAGGCCGAGGACATGGGCACCGGCAACAAGGCCTCCGCCGTAGTGGCCGTCGGCGGTCGACAAGCGCAACCGAATGAGACTTTCGATCTGGTCAGCCATTTGGTTTACCGTTGAGGGAGGGCCCGCTCGCGCAAGACCCGCCGCGCAATCTTGCCGATTCCGGTCCGGGGCATTTCCGGCACGATGTGAATCACCTTGGGGCACTTGTACCCCGTTAGGCGCTCGTGACAGAACGACAGCAGGTCGTCCTCGACGATTGAATTCCCCGCCGTCAGCGTCACGAAGGCATGCACCGCCTCACCCCAGCGCTCATCGGGCATTCCCACCACCGCCGCGTCGCTCACCTGTGGATGCTCCATGAGGACGTCCTCGATCTCCGATGGGATCACCGTGATGCCCCCGGTCTTGATCATCTCCTTGATGCGTCCGTCGAGCGTCAGGAACCCTTCGTCGTCGAAACGGCCAAGGTCACCGGTGCGCAGCGCATCGCCGTGCATGACGCGCGCCGTGGCCGCGGGGTCCTGCCAGTAGCCGGCGAAAAGTGTTGGACTCTTCGCCACGATCTCGCCAGTCTCGTCCGGCCCGACCTGCGCACCATCCACCGTGCGAAGGTGTAGCTCGGCGCCGATCATTGGTCGTCCCACCGAGCCGATCTTTCGCAGCTGATCGGAGGGACCGAGTACCGTCAGGCACAGCTGTTCGATCATCCCGTAGAACTGCACGAAATCCACGTGTGGCATCCGATCGATCAGTGCGGCAATCAACGCCGGCGGCATCTGCTCCGAGGCATAGGAGATCATGCGGAGCGATGGCGGGATGTGCGCTGGGGCGACCTCCAGCAACCGGCGGAGCGTCGTCGGCACCGCGTCGAAGTGCGTCACGTCAAGGGTGGCCGCGGCCTCCCACACCGCCGTCGGGTTGAACTGCGGCAGGATGACGTGCGTGGCTGCCACCAAGGTCAACGGAATCAAATGCTCCATGCATGACGAGAAGAGCGGCAGGAAATGCAGCGTGCGCTCACCATCGCGCAGCGCCAGCTCGCGACACATGATCTCTGCCGCGGCCACCATGCTGCCATGCGTGTGCACCGCGCCCTTCGAACGTCCCGTGGAGCCCGACGTGAAGAAGATCACGGCCGGATCGCTTGAGACTACGGGTTGCGGTGTCGTCAGCGCCGTCGCCTGCGCCAACAGTCGCGCATACCCCGTCACCGCCTGCTCGTCGTCGAGGAACAGCACGCGCAGAACGCCCGCTGCGGCGATGTCGTCACCGTGCGCGGCGATCAATTCGGCCTGCGGGCCACCGACGATCAGGACCTTCGGGCGGAGCTGCTCCAGCGCGACGAACGCGTCGTGCCAGCTCCACCAGTGGTCGAGCGGCGCCGCAATCGCACCGAGCATCGGCACGCCGAACAGGAATTCCAGGAACTCTGCTCGGTTCGCCGCCCAGAACGCCACACGATCACCGCGTTGTACGCCAAGGGAGGTCAGCGCTCCCGCCAAGCGGCGGGCCCGCTCATCGACCTCCGCGTACGTGAAAGTAATGCCGCCGAAAATCACCGCGTCACGCTTCGGGTGCGCCTGTGCCGCGCGCGAAAGCAGCGCGTCTAGTCGCTTCGGCCCTGCGCTCTCCACCGTCGTCATCGGGTGGCGTGCCAGGTCCGCACGTACTCGACGATCGTCGACGTCGGCGTGCCGGGCCCGAACACCTCGGCGACGCCTAACGCCTTGACCTTTGGTACGTCGGGCGGTGGCACGATCCCACCCATGACCACGAGGACCTCCTTGGCCGCCTGCTCGCGCAGGGCACGGCAGATCTCCTCGGCGAAGTGCAGGTGCGCCCCGGACAGGATACTGAGGCCGAGTACGTCGGCGTCTTCTTCGACCACGGTGCGGGTGATCATCTCCGTGGTCTGGAAGATCCCGGTGTAGATGACTTCCATCCCCGCGTCACGGAACGCGCGGGCGATGATCTTGGCTCCGCGATCGTGCCCATCGAGTCCCGGCTTTGCCACGACGACTCGTAAGTGCTGCCCCATGTCGGTCTGTTCCTCCTGCGCCGCTAGTAGACGATAGGCCCGCGATACGTCCCGTACACTTCGCGCAACACGTCACACATCTCACCGACGGTGGCTTGCGCCTTGATGGCCCGCACCACGTCGGGCATCACGTTGGTGCCCTTCGTGGCTGCCTCTCGCATGGCCTTGAGCGCGCTCGTGGTCTCAGCCTGAGCCCGAGAGCGGCGCACGGCCTGCGTTCGCTTGATCTGTCGCTCCACGAGTCCGGGGTCCAGCTCAAACTGCTCGAAAGGAAGCGGCGCCTCGGGGTCGACGTGGATGTTCACGCCGACGATGAACTCCTGTTGCGCCTCCACGTCACGCTGGTACGCGGCCGAGGAGTCGGCGATGTGTCGCTGCAGAAACCCGTCCTCGATCGATCGCACCATGCCGCCGCGTTCGAGGATCTGCCGAATTAGGGCTTCGGCCTCTTCTTCCAGCCGCGTCGTCAGGTTCTCGACGTAGTACGATCCCCCCAGCGGATCCACAATGTCGGTCACCCTGTTCTCGAGCGCCAGCATCTGTTGAGTGCGCACAGCAATCTTGATCGCACCCTCTGACGGGATTTGGAACGCTTCGTCCTTGGAGTTGGTGTGGAGCGACTGCGTGCCGCCGAGGATTGCCGCCAGCGCCTGAATCGCCGTGCGAGCGATGTTGTTGTCCGGCTGCTGTGCCGTCAGGCTCACACCGGAGGTCTGACAGTGCGCGCGCATCATCCACGAGCGCGGATCGTTCGTGCCCACCCAGTCTCGCATCATGCGCGCCCACAGGCGGCGCGCTGCGCGCAGCTTGCAGATCTCCTCGAAGAAATCGTTCTGGATGTTCCAGAAGAAGGAGATGCGCGGGGCCACGCTATCCGCGGGCAGCCCGCGTTTCACCGCTTCGGTCACGTAACAGTGTCCAGCGCCTAACGTGAAGGCGAGTTCCTGGACAGCATTCGCTCCGGCGTCCCGGATATGGTAGCCCGACACACTGACCGGGTTGTAGCGCGGCATGGTCTTGGCCGCGTACTCCATCGTGTCGACGACCAGTCGTACCGCGTCTGCCGGCGGGTAGATGTACTCGTTCTGCGCCGTGTATTCCTTGAGGATGTCGTTCTGGCACGTGCCGGTGATCTTGTTTCCTGGAACACCTTGCTCCGTGCACACGACTTCGTACATGCCGATCAACGCAAACGCCGACGCATTGATCGTGTACGAGGTGGACACCTGGTCGAGTGGAATGTCGGCCATCAGCAGGCGCACGTCATCGATCGTGTCGACGGCGACGCCGATCTTGCCGATTTCGGGCAGTCCCATCGGGTGATCGGAGTCGTAACCGAGCAGCGTCGGCAAGTCGAAGTCGGTCGACAGCCCCGTCTCGCCATGCGCCAGCAGGTACTTGTAACGCTGATTCGTATTCTCGGCGGTGCCAAAGCCCGCGACCTGGCGGATTGTCCAAGGGCGCGCGCGGTACATGGTCGCGTGGACGCCGCGCGTGAACGGGTATTCTCCGGGAAGTCCGATGGTTGGTGGCTCGCCACCGTTCACGTCGGCCGCGGTGTACACGTCGGCGATCGGCAACCCTGAGAGCGTCGTGAATGACTCCTTGCGGTTCGGCAGCCGCTCCAGACTCGCCGCGAGCGTGGTATGCGTCCAGGTATCGACGCCAGGCGATACATCGCCTAACGACTTGGACTGGGTGCGACTCGCAGACGGTGTCTCGTCGACCGTAGCCATCGTGAGGTCCCTTCGAACGTGAGGTGAACGCGCCCGCCGAAACTCGTGGCGCACCGCCTTGAGGATGAGGTGCGTCTTCCGCGGCGCGACCTTGGCGGCAGAAGGTAGCGCGTACCTCGGCTTGGGTCAAATGACACTAATAGCTCTTATACGACCCATTAGTCGTATTTATTGACCTGGAATGGCTTCGGCGTGGCCGCCGGTCCGTATCGCCGGTACTCGTTACTCCTTCCTCGCCTCGCCGGCTGCAACTGCCGCCATACTCGGGCGCGCGTCGAGCGCCTCGGGCGGCGACACTCGTCGCGAGCCATTCAGGTGCCCTCCACAACGCTCTTCGCCTCCAGCGGTGCGCCCTTGGATCACGCTCGTCGGTAGTGCTCCTCGGCACGCGAGTAGAGTCGCCCTGCCACGAGATAGTCGTGCGACCCCACCAGCTTGCCTGAGGCACTTGGGTCTACCTCCAACAGTACCTCCCACCGAGGGCTCGGCAACTCCGCCTCCGCGCCGAGCGCCAAACCGCCAAACTCGCTTCCCGCCACCACCGTGCGTGCGCGCACCTCAACCTGCAGCCTCAATCCTCCGCGTTCGTCGACCTCGGCACGCACAACCTCGTTTGAGACGTTCCATTTTGCGCGATACGAGCGCAGCCTAACGTCGAGTACGCCGATCTGGCTGCCCACACCGCCTTGTCCGCTGGCAGGGATGGAAAGGAGTGTGGTGCCTTCCCATGTGACAAGTTCCGGCGGTTCAACGGGTACGCCATGCCATAATGAGAATCGGTCCTGAACGTGCCAGACTCCGGAATAGCCGTGGACGCGTTGCGTCGGAGCGACTCCTGAGGCCAGCACCGCGAGCGAGTGCAGCCACGCTTGTAGACCCAACTTGCTGCTCTCTGTCAAGCTGTCGGCGGTTGCACTAGACGATGCCCGCACAACAGTGAGACCATCGAGGTCGGACGGCACATCTGTACCGTCACAGACGCAGACCGCGACTCGCTTGCGGGTAAGTCGTCCGGACAGGTAACCGTATTCGAACACGA
>JBGAJQ010000065.1:0-28175 GCA_044224875.1 Gemmatimonadaceae bacterium
TGCGACTGCAATGCCGCCATGGCCTTGGTGACCGCGGCGGGCGCGATGGACCAACCGATGCGCCATCCTGTCATGGCAAAGGCCTTTGCCACGCCGTCGATGATCACCAGGTTGTCTCGGTCATCGGCGACGGAGAGGACGCCCACCGCGGGCCCGTTGTAAGCGATCCGGCGATAGATCTCATCACTGATCACCCACCACCCGCGTGACTTGGCGAGGTCCAGGATGGCGCGCCATTCCTCGGCCGTGTACACCGCACCCGTTGGATTGCACGGCGAGTTCAACATGATGCCGCGCGTGCGACCCGTGGACGCAGCGTCCAGCTGTGCCGCGCTGACCTTGTAACCGCGGTCTGGGTCGCCGATCACCGGCACGCACGTCGCTCGCGACAGCTCGACCATTTCGTAGTAGCTGGTCCACGCTGGCGTCGGAACGAGCACCTCGTCCCCCGGACCGAAGAGCGCAAAGCAGGTATTGAACAGTGCCTGCTTGGACCCGGTCGTCACGATCACTTCGGACGCCTGAACCGGCGTCGTTCCGGGTGTGTTGGCGTTCGTATACGCGGCGATCGCCTCCCTCAACGGGGGGATGCCCTCCACCGCGGTGTACTTGGTGGCGCCTTTGGCGAGCGCTGCCGTCGCCGCCGCCTTGATAAACTCCGGCGTGTCAAAGTCCGGCTCACCAGCCCCCAAGTCGTTGTTGGCTCGTCCCTGCGCGCGCAGGGTACGGGCGCGCTGCGAGACGGCAATAGTGGCCGACTCCTTGATGTGCGCGACGTTCGGGGACGGCGTGTAGGACGTGGTCATCTCTGGTGGCGGCTCTCGCTGGGATGTCGTTGGAGGCAGTCAATCGACTACTTTTCAGTTCGCCCGCGACAAGTCTAATCGTCCACCGTCGTCGGCGCTTTGACAACCTAGGGGGAACCGTGGAGCAGGACCTACGCGATGAAGCGGGTGCGGGACGCACCCAGCACGTCATTCATGTACTCACTCGCGACGACGAACTCGCCGCGTCACTCATTCTCCCTGGGCTTGGGCGTGTGAACGCCGCTGAAGGCTCGCTGCAGGCGCTCGTCATCGCGCCCGATCGCGACACGGTCTTCTCCCTGGCGGCGGCCGCCAACACCAAGGGCAGCCGGGCGGGTACGCTCCTCACCCCCGTGACCGCCACGCCGCGAGGCGAGCGTCTCATGCGGCAAGGCGCGCGTGCCATCTGCGCGACGGCCGACGACCTGTTGGCGCTCATGGGCAAGTCGCTCTTCAAGCCACAACACCTGCGTACCGTGGCGATCGTCTGGGGCGAGGATCAGCTGACGGAGTCACTCCGGCCGACGCTCGAGACGGTGCTCGCCGAAGCGCCGCGCGACGCCGACCGCCTGTTGTTCGTTTCGCAGCTCGGGGAGGGAGTGGAACACTTTGCCACGAGTTTCCTGTGGCGTGCCCGACGCGTCCAGCACAACGCCGCAGTTGCGGCTGCCGGCGCGACCATGGAATACGTCGCCTGCGTGGAGGATGCTCGGGGGCACGTCGTCCGGTTGTTGCTGGAACGCCTGGACCCCGGCGTCGCCCACCTGGTGGCGTTCACCGATCGGGGCGCCACGGACGCCGCACAGATCGCCGTCGCGTTAGGTGCGTTACCGGATGACGCCACCATTCGCGTGGTGCGCGACACCTCGGAGGGCGCCCCGGCCGATCTGGCCGTCTTCGTCGAACTCCCCGGCGACCTGAAACTCCTTGCCGGCGCGGCGCCAGGAGCGCTCCGGACCATCGCCCTCGTGCCCCCGAGCCGTATCGTCGGATTCGCCGAGGCCCTGGGTGAAGGCGCGACGCCGCTATCCCTGTCCAACGCGCTGCGCGAGGCGTACACCACGCGAGATCAGCTGCGCGATGAGGTGCTGGGCACCCTGCGAGGAAGAACGCTGAGTGGTGAGGTGCTCGCGTTGGAGCCGCTGCTGGCAGATCGTGATCCCGTCCTGGTCTCGGCTGCCCTCCTTCGTTTGCTCGAGACCGAACGCAGCAAGGCACGTCGTGCGGGCACCGTCGGCACACCGACACCAGCCCGAAGCACGGTCACAACCAGCCGCGGCGCGGAAGGAGCGCGCCCGGGTGATGCCGCGTGGACACGCCTCTTCCTCAGTGTTGGAGAACGTGACGGTCTACGGCGTGGGGATCTCGTCGGCGCAATTACCGGAGAAACCGGTATTTCTGGTCAGCAAATCGGCAAGATCGAACTTCGCGAGTCCCATGCGTTGGTCGAGGTCGCGTCTGATGTCGCGGAGGCGGTGGTGGCCAAGATGTCTGGTATCACCCTTCGCGGGCGCCGCGTGTTGGCAAAGGTCGACGTCGGCGGATCGCGCGGCGGAGCTGTGGAGCGAGCACCACGCGCCCGAGAGGGTGGACGCGGTCGCGACGCCGGGCGTCCCACGGGTCCCCGATCGGGAGGTCGCGAACGAGGCAGCGGCGAGCGAGAATACGGAAGCAAGCGTGAACGGGGGGCGGACCGAAGCCCGCGTCAGCCCCGCGCCATGCGCGAATCGGAAGAATGGGGCAGCCGGGGTGACCGGCTGCGCAACGCTCGACGCCGGGGAACTGACGACGCATGAGTTCGTTGCAGCTGACAGGCGGCTGGATTGAGGTCATCGCTGGCGTCATGTTCAGCGGCAAGTCGGAGGAACTCATGCGTCGGGTGCGACGCGCGATCATTGCGCGCAAACGCGTCCAGGTGTTCAAGTCGCACCTGGACGACCGCTACCATGGCATGTTCGCAGTGTCCTCACACGACGGGCGTTCCGTCGAGGCCATTCCTGTCGATTCCTCACTGCAGATCGCGGCACGAGTCGACCCCATGGCGCACGTCATTGCCATTGACGAGGCCCAGTTTCTGGACGATGGCGTCGTTGCGCTAGCGTCGACGCTCGCTCAGCGCGGCCGGCGCGTGATTCTCGCCGGGACGGACACAGACTTTCGCGGTGAACCCTTTGGCGCCATGCCCCAACTGATGGCTGTGGCGGAACTCGTCGATAAGCTGCACGCCATCTGTGTGCTCTGCGGAGCACCGGCGTGTCGCAATCAGCGACTGATCGACGGCGAGCCGGCGGCGTGGGACTCTCCCGTCATCATGGTTGGCGGCCACGAGTCATACGAGGCACGATGCCGCGCGTGCCACATCGTGCGGCACAAAGACGAGGCACAGCGCACGCTCGGCATCTGAGTTCGATCGTTCGAAGGTGACACGAGGCTCAGCCGCTCGCTCAATGAGCGACGTCCGCGCCCCCGGGGTCCTAGAAACACAAGGGGCGCACATCGCGTTGCGACATGCGCCCCCCATGCTCCCTCCCCCAATTCAGGTACTACGGACCGGACTGCAGTCGGCGATAGAAGTTCGCAACACCGATCATGTTGAAGGTGTTTGGATCGAGTTCATAGAACTCGTTGTCCTTGTATCGACCGCGGCGAAACCTGTGTAACCGCCAGCAAAGGTGGCGCTGATTCGGCGCTGGATCACACCACCGGCCTGATTGATGCAGCCGCCGGATGTTTGCGCCGAGTACGGGGACACCGGGGTGCAGAGACGCCCAGTGCTGGGCCCAGCGGAGAGGTTTTCCACGCCGAAGGTCGCCGTGGTGTTGGACACACCATCCAGCGTGACAGCGTGCAAGAAGAAGTCCTGATTGTCGTCGAAGAACCTTGTTTGGCTCGTTGCCGTACCGTCGACGTTACGTGGTCGGTTGATGTTGTTGTCACTGATCCAGAGATTGTCGCCGGTGATGATGCCTAACAAGTTCTGGCACACCGGGAGCGATGCCGGGTTGGACGTGTACGTTAGGTCGTCGATGAACTTGCCCGTCCCAGAGATGTACAGGGTCGCGCGTCCGCGGAACACGCCGCTCAACCAGACGCTCCCGTTGACGTAGATGACGCCCTTGGAGTTCAGGTTCTGCGTACGGTGCACGGGCCAGAGGTATTGCTCCTCCGCCAGCTGACGCCGCGTCACGCCCGCCGTGAAGAACGAACCGGCGTATCCGGGCCATGCCCGCCAGCTTCCTGTACGCGTGACCGCGGTGAACGTCGTATCCGAACCGCCGCGGCGCTGGTTGGCAGGCAGGACGTCGGCACTCGGGATGAGCGCCATGTTGATTGGCCGCTCTACTGGCATGAGGTTCGGGTCGCCAGCCGGGAAGCAGCGCACGCCCGCCGTCTTTGTGAGCGCGACCTTATTGGCGAGCGCCGCACCGCCTGCACCGCGCCACGCGTTGGCGCGCGCGCTTGCCGCTGCCGCGCTGCCACCAAAATTCTGGTTGACGAGAGAGTCTCGGAACCACGCGTACCGTGCCTTGGTCGAGTCGTGGACGGCGAATGGAACGAACGTCGTGTCGTTGCGCACCAAGTCGGCATTTAGCGCGAACACGTAATACAGCCCGCACTGATTTTCGACAACGCTCCGATTCAGGTTGCCCGCCACGTCGATGAATGCGTCGAGTCGGGTGGCGTTAGGCGTGCTCATGCGCGTGAAGGACGAGTCCGTCCCTGCGCCCGCAGCCGTGTAGGGATCGGTACCAGCGTTATTCCTGGCATCGAAGACGCGGAAGTAGCCCTCGGCGGCGCCGGTTAACAGTCCGTCACCGTCAAGGTCGACCGGGGTGAAGTCAATGCGCGATCCGCCACGCGTGCCAGCAAATGGGTTCGGCGTGAAGCTGAGGTTTGCTGCCGAGGCATAGCCGGGCATGAACGACAGCTTGGCAACCGTCGGAAACGGAATGACGGGAGCGCTGGGGTATTGAATCGATTGGTACTGCGCCGTACCGGTCACCGTTGTTACCGCGCTGACCGTGTCCGTGTACACCGGCCCGGGCGAACTCGCACAGGACTGCCAGTTCTGGTTGCTGTGGGCGCGTCCACGAACGATTTCGCCCGTGGTGTAACAGCCGGGCGACCACTGGTCCGTGAACATCGCATACCGCGCGAAGTTCTCGGCTTGCAGCTCCAACCGGCGGACGTGACGGGCACCGCCGTTGTCGTAGGCCACGGCCACCAGTTCTACATACTGACCGTATTCGCCCGTGGAGCTACCGCCGATGCCGGCGTACAGGTCGACCTTCACTTTCGGTACCGTGCCGCCCGTTGCATCCGTGACGGATTGTCCGTTCATCAGCTGCAGGTACAGGGAGTCGGGCAGGTGCAGTGACGTGTCCGTCATGACGCGCGACTTCCCGATCGATAGGGCCCATTCGGCAGCGTAGCGATAGTCGCGTTCGCGGTCGTACAGCTTCGACAGGATCGTCGTGCTGCCCGACATGTAGATGGCCGAGATGGCGAGGCCACCTAACGCGAACGTGAAGACCATGGTCAGGATCAGCGCGGACCCCTTTCGGGAGCGCGCGAGCCGGCGGCGGATTTTCTGGCGCAGTCCAAGCATCGTGTGTTCCCTCGGTTAGTGCGTAATCGCGTTACTGGTGCGAATGGCCGAATTCGCGGGCGAGCAGTCCTGCGCCGCGACGCCATACTCGTAGCTGTTGCCCGTCTGCAGGTCGAAGTCATCGTACGTGTAGGTCGCGCTCCCCTTGCCAATCACCGCTACGGGGTCGATGAACGGCTGGCCGACCAGCCGCCGGAAGATCGCGTACCGCTCCACGTCCTTTTCACCAGTGACTTCGTCATTCGAGCGGGCGAACGTCACGGCCACGTGGTCCGGGTTGCCCGACACGAACACCATCGCGGCAACAGGGCTACCGGGATTCAGCGGAACGTCACCACAGGACTTGAGCTGGTTGAGGCCAATATTCGCCAGCGAGGTCTGCGAATTCACCACGCGCTTCATGGACGTGGTGTCGTTATGCATGTTCCGGCCGTGGAAGATCCCCGTCAGGTTGATCGTCACGGTACGGATGGAATCCGCCCAGGAGTTCGCGGCGTCCCAGTACACCGGCAAGCTCCCGGTGGCCACGTTGATGATCTTGGCCGAGCTGTCGATGCGAGTGTAAGAGAACAACGACTGGCCTGAGGGGATCTGGATGCCCGAGGCCACCACCGCCACGGGGCCGGCGTTGACGCGACGGAACAACACGTACTCGTCGGTCTTCCCCGACGTTGAGTCGACGGACGCCCAGTACGAAACGGTCTCCGCCAAGCTGCGCGAGCCGTCGGTGTTCTTGTAGGTGAAGTCCGGGTACGACTTGGAGACGAGAGGCAACGTGATCGGCGTCGTCGTCTCCAACGCCACCGTCAACAGCGTATCTACGTTGGGGTCGACGTACACCGCCGTGACGTCCGACGTATCGTTCGCCACAAGGTCGGTGTTGAACGTGACGGCAAACCGCCCCGCATACACGATCTTGGGTTGCGGCCGCGTGATGCCCAAGGCGCTCACCATCGGTGTCACGCCGATGCCGATGTTGCGCAGCTCGCGGTCGATGGTGTTCTGCGCGTACCTCGCCGTCATCTGCGCCTCGGTTCGGCCGAGATTGGCCGTCAGGTTGCGCAGCTGGTACGTGAAGAATGGGACCGCCGCCCCAAACACCATGATGGTGATCGTCAGGGCCAGCAAGAGCTCGGCGAGCGAGTAGCCAGCGCGGCGGCGGCGTACGTCAGGTGTGTTTGACATGCATGCCTCCTAGAACCGCGCCACAGCGGTTGTTTTCTTGACGGGTGTGGTCAACGCGGAATGCGTGACCTTCACCGTCACGATCTTGTAGTTCGTCGAGGATGACGCGACCAACTGGATGTACGTGGTCCGTGTGAACCCGGGATAACCGCTGATATTCGTCTCGGTCACGGCCAGCGTGTCCATCGACGTGTAGTTGCGCTCAGCCTTCACGCGTTCCACACGTGCGCTGGCAAGGTCGATCGCCTTGTTCATCACGGAGGTTCCGGCGTTGGTGCGGGAGAAGCGTCGTCCGTACTCGGACATCCCGATGAGGGAGACCGCGAGGATCGAGAGCGCTACCACGGTCTCCAGGACCGAAATGCCGCGTCGGTTTCGGAATCGGATGCGTCGCATGGTTAGTTGTACCTCCCCCAAGCCGAGCCGGAGTAGCGATAGGTTTCCGTGCGCCCGCCGGCCTGCAGGACGCGCACCATGCGATAGTCGCCAGCGGCTGCGCGCGATGACGACACGTAGATATCAACGTTTGAACTGGCGGCACCGTCGCGAAGAAATTGAACGGACGGATAGCCCGACATCGTGCAGAGATTGCTGCCAAAGACCGGTCCAGAGGGAGACGTACTCGGATAAGGCACCGACGGCAGCTTGAACTGTGCGCCCTCTTCCAGGGGTCGTGACGTGAAACGTTCGCCACTGTCCTTGGAACAGTTGTTGTTGGTGTCTTCGAGGATCACCAGTCGGCGCCCCGACACGTCAAACCCGACCACGACGTTGGTCTGCCGCATGATCGCGTTCCGCTCGGCCCCTTGCATCACAGTGCGCACGCTGCGCATCGCGGCGTCCGCCCGATAGCGCTCGTAGTTCACGCGGGGAATGGCCATCCCGGCGATGATGCTCACCATGATGAGCACCACGGTCAGCTCCAGGATGGAAAAGCCGCGGCGTGCGCGACGCTCCAACCTGCGCCGTCCCTGACTCCAGTCAAAGTGCGAAGACCTTCGCATACCGCTCCCGCGTGTGATTTCGCCAGACAGCTCTCAAACCTTCGGTGACCTTCGATACAAACCCTTGTGATTAACGGATTTGCGCGCTTTCTACCCGTCATCTCGACGAGGCCCACGCACACAAGGTCACGATGCGGGAACCCCTCTGTCGTCACGGGGAGCGCCTCGGCTGTCACATCCAACGACGCGATGCCAACCGCGTGACGCCTATGAGTGTCGGCACGTCCTCCCAACGACTTTCCCGCACTCACCAACCCCACGCATGGGCATCGTTGCCACCCTCCTTCCGGACCCGACGCGACTCTTCCGCGTGCGGGCGGCCCTGCGCGGCCGACATTCGGTGGAGGCGTGTGCCGATTGGGCACAACTCACCCTGCGCTGCGAGGAGCAGCCGGTCCACATCGCCGTGCTCGACCTGTTCGGGTCGCGCCCGATGAACTTGGAAGCCTTTCGTCAGCTAAAACGACGCTTCCCGCGTTTGGTCACCGTCGCCTATCTGGAGCCTGTCGCCGGGCGCGAGCGGGACCTCTTCGATGTCGGCCGGTCCGGTATTGACGCGCTCATTCTCCTCGACCGGGATGATGACCCGGTGTCCTTTGGGTCCACGCTCGAACAGGCGGAAGCCCGGGGGGTCGCAGCGCTCGTCCGAGCGGCCCTGGCGTCGACGCCCGCCTGGGTCCGGGACGCGGTCCTGCTCTGTGTCACGCGCGCCCACGAACGACTCACGCCACTTCGCGTGGCCACATCGCTCATGACGACCCGACGCGTACTGGCCAGCAAGCTCGAGGAGGCCCATCTGCCGCCGCCGCAGCGCCTCATCACCTGCTGCCGACTGATCGTCGCTGCGTACTTCCTCGAGGACGAGCACCGCTCCGCGGACTCCATCGCGAACGCCTTGCAATTCCCCTCAGGAAGTGCCTTTCGGAACGCGTGCCAGCGCTACCTCGGCGCCACGCCTTCAGAAATTCGCAGCCACGGCGGCGCCGAATGGGTGGTGGAGAAGCTCTTCGCCCCGCGCGCGCGACTGCGCGACGACCGTCCACTCCTCGAGGCGATCTAGCCGACCTGACGACGGCGCCCAGCTCCGCGAGGCAATCACGGGCGTAGCGGAATGCCGAAAGCCGATCTACGGTCCGTGCGCCAGTCGCAGGAACTCGCTGCGCGTCTTGGCGTCGTCCCGGAAGCTCCCCAGCAGCGCTGATGTAATCGTCTTGGAGTTCTGCTTCTCCACGCCGCGCATCATCATGCACAGGTGGTACGCCTCGATCACCACCCCAACACCATGCGGCGCGAGCACGTCCTGTATGGCCTCCGCGATCTGCGATGTCAGCCGCTCCTGCACCTGCAGTCGACGGGCGAACATGTCCACCAACCGTGGGATCTTGGAGAGACCGACGATGCGGCCATGCGGAATGTAGGCGATATGCGCCTTACCGAAGAACGGCAACATGTGGTGCTCGCATAACGAGTAGAGCTCGATGTCGCGCACCATGACCATGTTTTCGTGTTGTTCGGCGAAGATCCCCTCCCCAACAACCTGCCGAACGTCCAGGTCATATCCGCGGGTGAGCCACTCCATGGCATTCGCCACGCGAAGCGGCGTGCGGAGTAGCCCTTCGCGATTTGGATCCTCGCCCACCAACTCCAACTGCCGGCGAACCAGGGCCGCGTACTCCTCGATGCGCATCGACACCGCTTCGTATTCAGCGTCGCTCTCGCGGACGGCTTCGGCTGCAAAGGAATACTCGTTGGGCGACGGAGCCATGGAAACCTCGGGTTCGGCTTGGTCTGACGGTCCTTCGCAAGTTACTGCGCGACTCCTCGCGGTACAGCGGAACCTGGGAATTGACGCCTGCCGTCCAACTTCGAGTAGCACTACCTTAGCCTGCTTCGCACCCTTGGACGCGACCCATGCTCGTAGTCGGTCTTACCGGTAACATCGCCAGCGGCAAGAGTGCGGTCGCGCAGCAACTGGTGAAGCTCGGCGCGCAGCTCATCGACTCGGATGTGCTGGCGCGACGAGCCGTTGAGCCGGGCTCGCCTGGGCTCAAGGCGATCGCTGAACGATGGGGACTTGGCGTCATCAATGAAGACGGCGGCCTGGATCGCGCCGCCCTGCGTAACGTCGTCTTTCGCGACCGGGCTGAGCTCGAGGCACTCAATGTAATCGTCCATCCAGAGGTCGAGCGCTTGCGTCAAGGGATGATCCAGGAGCTGCGGGAGGCGGGTGCAGACGTCGTTGTTTGCGATATTCCCCTGCTCTTCGAGAACCATTTGGAAAGGAGCTTCGATCGCGTCGTCCTCGTGGATGCCCCGTCCGATGTTCGCCTCGAACGACTCGTGGAGCTTCGACACATTGCCCCGGACGAGGCTCGCGCCATGATGGAGGCCCAGATGCCCAGCGCCGACAAGCGGGCACGTTCTCACTATGTCATCGAGAATCAGGGTTCAATCGACCAGCTATTCAGCGCTGTGAATGAACTCTGGGCCAACCTGCGGCGCGACGCACGCGGCTAGCGGTTTTTCTTGACAACGCGTTTCTCGCGCGGGTACTTTCGCCGCGACTTTCTCCGATTGGTAATACAACTGTGGCTAACATCCCATCTGACCTCATCTACACCGCGGACCACGAATACGTGAAGTCGACGGACGCGGCGGATGTCGTGCTCGTTGGTGTGACGGACTATGCGCAGGACCAGCTTGGCGACGTCGTGTACCTCGACCTTCCAAAGGTCGGGGCAAAATTCGATGCCCACGGCACCTTTGGCACGATTGAGGCCGTGAAGGCCGTGTCGGAACTCTATTCGCCGTTGGCCGGCGAGGTCGTCGAGGTGAACGGACGACTGGACGGTGAGCCTTCGCTGGTGAACACCGATCCGTATGGTGACGGATGGATGATCAAGCTCAAGATGAGCGACCCGTCACAGAAAGGCTCACTGATGAACGCGGCGGCATACGCCAAGCACATCGGACAGTAGTCGACGCTCCAGGAACACAAAGGCCGCGACGAAAATTCGTCGCGGCCTTCGCATTTCTCTACCGTCGCCGACGTCCGCCGTGGGAGTGAGCCTCCCGCGTAGCGTCGAGGCTCCAGCTAGCTCGCGTACATCTCGATCGGGGGACACGCGCAGACCACATTGCGATCGCCGTAGGCATTGTCCACGCGCGAAACGGCCGGCCAGAACTTGCGCTCGCGCACCCATTGCGCGGGGAAGGCCGCCTTTTCACGCGAGTAGCTTCGGTTCCACGCGTCGGAAATCACCACCTCTTGGGTGTGCGGCGCGTGCTTGAGCGGATTGTCTTGCTTGTCCATGATGCCGCTCTCGATTTCGGCGATCTCGGCGCGAATCGCGATCAAGGCCTCACAGAACCGGTCGAGTTCGGCCTTCGATTCGCTTTCCGTCGGTTCGATCATCAGGGTGCCCGCCACGGGGAACGAAACCGTGGGAGCATGATAGCCAAAGTCCATCAGCCGTTTGGCAATGTCCTCGACCTCGACGCCGCTGGCCTGCTTCACGCCGCGTGGATCGACGATACACTCGTGGGCAATGCGCCCATTGCGGCCCTTGTACAGGACGGGGAACGACGACTCCAGCCGATGCGCGACGTAATTGGCGTTCAGCATGGCGATCTTCGTGGCGTGAGCCAGGCCCTCGCCTCCCATCATCTTGATGTAGATCCACGAAATCGGCAGGATGCTCGCGCTTCCCCAGGGAGCCGCGGCCACGGCGCCTAACGAAGTACGACCCTCCTGTGGAATCACCGGATGTCCCGGCAGGTGCGGCGCCAGGTGCTTCGCCACACCAATCGGGCCCATGCCTGGTCCGCCGCCACCGTGCGGAATACAGAAGGTCTTGTGCAGGTTGAGGTGACACACATCCGCACCGATGTCTCCGGGGCGCGCGACACCGACCAGCGCGTTCATGTTGGCGCCGTCCATGTAGACCTGCCCGCCATGCTCATGAACGATCTGGCAGATCTCCTTGATTCCTTCCTCAAACACGCCATGAGTCGACGGATATGTCACCATGAGGGCGGCCAGTTGCGCCTGGTGCTCGGCGGCCTTGGCCCGCAAGTCCGCGATGTCGATGTCGCCGTTCGGTGAGGTCTTCACCACCACCACGCGCATGCTGGCCATGGCGGCGCTCGCCGGGTTTGTCCCGTGAGCGCTCTGCGGGATCAGGCAGACATCGCGGTGTCCCTGACCGCGCGACTCATGATACCGGCGAATGACCAGCAAGCCGGCGTACTCACCCTGCGAACCGGCATTCGGCTGCAACGACACCGCATGAAACCCGGTGATCTCGGCCAGGTCCTTCTCCAGCGTGGCAAACAGCTCGCGGTATCCCTTGGCTTGATCGAGCGGTGCGAAGGGGTGGATGCGACCGAACTCCGGCCACGTGACGGGGATCATCTCCGCCGTGGCATTCAACTTCATGGTGCACGAACCAAGCGAGATCATGGAGTGCACGAGCGACAGGTCGCGAGACTCCAGCTTTCGCATGTACCGAAGCATCTCGTGTTCCGCGTGATAGCGATGGAACACGGGGTGCGTCAGGAACGGCGACGTCCGCGCGAACCGCTCGTCGAATCGCGCGTCCACATCGGCCGCCACATCCGTCAGCCCAAACGGCAGCTGACGACCACCGTTCAGGGCGGTGAGGACATCGGCGACGTCCGCTTCGCCCGCTGTTTCATCCAGCGCGACGACGACGGTCTGCGCGTCCTGCTTGCGGAAATTGATCCCCACGGTGCGCGCCGCCGCCACCGCAGCGTCCGCACCTATCCCCTTGAGCGTGATGGCGACGGTATCAAAGAACACGTCGTGTGCCACCGCGTGCCCAAGCTTTCGCGCCCCCGCCGCCAGCACCTCCGCATGGCGATGGATACGCCGAGCGATGCGCGTGAGGCCGTCGGGTCCATGCCAGACGGCATACATCCCGGCAATCACGGCGAGCAGTACTTGTGCGGTGCAGATGTTACTCGTTGCCTTTTCGCGCCGGATGTGCTGCTCGCGAGTGCCCAACGCCATGCGCAGTGCCATCTTCCCCTGGGCATCGCGGGAGACGCCGATCAGGCGTCCCGGCATCACGCGCTTGTACTCGTCCCTCGTTGCCATGAATGCGGCGTGCGGACCGCCGTAGCCTAACGGCACACCAAAGCGCTGCGAGTTGCCAAAGACCACGTCAGCCCCCCACTCTCCCGGTGGCTGCAACAGCGTGAGGGCCATGAGGTCCGTTGCCACCCCGACGATCGCACCAGCCGCGTGGGCCCGCTCCGTCGCCGTCCGATAGTCGTGGACACCGCCGTCGGTCGTTGGGTACTGCAGGATGACGCAAAAGGTATCGGCGGTGAACTGTGTCGTCCGGGCATCGCCCACCACCACGTGCAGTTTGGATGCCCACGCACGCGTGCGAACGATGTCGATGGTTTGCGGATGCAGGCCGGAATCGAGGAACACCGTCTCCTTCCCTTCCTTGCCCTTCAGTCCGTACGCCATGTGCACGGCTTCCGCCGCCGCCGTCCCCTCATCCAGCAACGACGCATTCGCGATCTCCATGCCCGTCAGGTCAATCACCACCGTCTGGTAGTTGAGCAACGCTTCCAGTCGCCCCTGCGCAATCTCCGACTGGTAGGGCGTGTAGGCCGTGTACCACCCGGGATTTTCGAGGATATTGCGCTGGATCACGGTTGGCGTTAGGCAATCGTGATACCCCAGGCCAAGATAGGAGCGGCAGATGACATTCTGCTCAGCCAGCCGCCGAATCTCGGCCAGCACATCGTGCTCCGTACGGGCCCGTCCAATGTCCAGCGTTCGGCGCAGGCGAATGCTCTCGGGCACCGTGGCGTCGACGAATGCCTCGAGCGTGGAGTAGCCGAGCGTCGCCAGCATCTCGCTGACCTCGGCGTCGGATGGGCCAATATGGCGATTGACGAAGGTGTCGGTGAAGTCGGGAGCCACGGGAAGATTCACAGTGGGGGAAGACGCAGACGTGCTGGTGAGACGTGCGGGAAATCTACTGGCGAGCGGAAGGGGAGGCGAACCTCACCCAGCGACGACCGACGCGAAGCACCCAGGGATCGATGCCTCAAGCCTGGAACCTCGCGCGGTGTACCGCACCCACGGTCCCGACAAGTTGCGCACCGCTGCGCCGGCGGGCCCATGATCGCTAGCTTTCCGCTTCCTCTTCCCGCTTGACTGCCGCAGAAGTGAATCCCCCGAGCACAGGGCTGCCTTTTCTGGGTGTGTCCAACTGGCGCGTGCTGGTGAACGCGCCGCTCTCGGGCGCGCTGAACATGGCAATCGACGAAGCGCTGATGCGCCGGGCCGCGCAAAGTGGTGAGGGTGTGTTCCGCATCTATCGCTGGTCGAATCCCACGCTCACCCTCGGCCGGCATCAGCGAGCACGCGAGGCATTCGATCCGCAACTCGCCGCCCCGCTCGACGTGCGGCTCGTCAGGCGCATGACCGGCGGTCGCGCGCTCCTGCACTGGCGCGAGGTTACGTACAGCGTCACCGCGCCCCTCGGCGCAGAACCGCTGCACGAGACGTACACGGCGATCAATGAACTGCTCATCACCGCGCTGGCGCTGCTCGGCGTCGTGGCCACCGTCGCGCCACGCAGCGGACGAATGCCCCCGCCGGGCGGCGCACCGTGCTTTGAACTGCCCGCGGAAGGTGAAATCCTCGTCGGCGCGCACAAGCTGGTCGGTAGTGCGCAACTACGCGATAGCGAATCCATGCTGCAACACGGCTCCATTCTCATCGCCGACGATCAGGGACTTGTTGGACAGGTCTCTCCTCGGCCCGTGGTCCAGATGTCGCCGGCTGCCACGCTTACGCAGGCCCTCGGACGCGAGCCGGTGTTCGAGGAGGTTGCCGCGGCGTTGCAGCGCGCCCTCACACAGCGACTCCCGCACCCGCCGCAACTGTTTGACGTGACGTCGATCATGTCGATCGCCGAACCACTGGTGGCCAAATACGAGAGCGACGCGTGGAATTGGAGCCGATAGGCGGAGTCGCGCTCGACCGGACGGCAGTCGCGTAGTACACTTACGCTCGCGATGGCGGGCTTTCTCCTTCGACGCGTGCTGCAGAGTGTCGCGATCCTGTTTGTGGTCGCGACGGTGACGTTTTTTCTTCTGCATTCGGCGCCTGGCGATCCCGTGGACGCCCTGTCGAACGACACGCGGCTCACCCCGGAAATTCGCGCACTCCTTCGCGAGCGGTACGGACTCGACGACCCACTGATCGTCCAGTACGGAAAGCACCTCGCCCGCCTCGCGCGGGGTGACTTGGGGTTTTCGATCTCTCAACGTCGCGAAGTGTCAGCGGTGCTCGCGAGCGCCATGCCAAACACGATGTTGTTGATGGGGACCACGCTCGTGATCGCCTTTGCGGCAGGCATTGCCGTTGGTGCGGTGCAAGGCGCAAAGGCGGATAGCCGGTTTGACCGCATAACGAGTCGCGTCACCACCACGTTGGCCACGCTGCCCGACTTCTGGCTGGCTACGGGGGTCAGCCTGGTATTCGCCTCAAGGCTCGCCCTGTTTCCAATCGCCGGCATGGTGGACCCGGTCATGCACCCGCTGATGTCGTCGTCGGGCAAGGTGTGGGACGTGCTCAAGCACCTCACGCTTCCCGTATTGTCGCTGGTGCTGATTGTCGCCAGCATCGTGGCGCGATATCAGCGTTCCGCGTTGCTCGATACCTGGCAAGAGGACTATCTGCGGACGGCTCGGGCTGCTGGCGTCTCCTGGCGACGCCGCCTGTATCGGCACGCGCTCCGCAATGCGCTGCTTCCGATCATCACGTTGCTCGGGTTGGCCCTGCCCTCGCTGGTCGGCGGTTCGCTGTTTGTGGAAACGGTGTTCGCGTGGCCAGGTATCGGGCGCCTGGCCGCGGAGGCGATCCTGCTTCGCGATTTTCCCCTGGTGCTCGGCGTGGTGATGGCCGCCAGCACGCTCGTGGCCGCTGGCGGCGTCCTGGCGGACGTCTTGCACGCCGTGGTCGATCCGAGGCTGCGTGCCTAACGCCACGCCACGCTCGGTCGCGGCTTTGGCCGACGCGGCTCCGGACGACGTCGGTCCGGACGTCGCGCCGTCAGCTCGCCTCCGCGCCACGTTGCGCGGCGACCGTACTCTGCTGGCGGCGGCGACTGTCTTGCTGGCAATCGCTATCGCGGCGCTGCTCGCGCCGCTGGTCACGCGATATGATCCCGTCAAGCAGCTGGACGTCGCGCGCTTGGCGCTTTTGCCGCCCTCCGCCGACCACTGGTTTGGCACCGACCCGTTGAGCCGCGACGTCTTCAGTCGCGTGGTGTACGGCGCCCGTGTTTCACTGGCGGTCGCCCTCCTCGCCGTAGCTCTCTCCATTGGAATTGGCACCATCTACGGCGCCGTCGCCGGGTATGTCGGCGGGACAGTAGACGCGGCGATGATGCGCTCGCTGGATGCGCTCCTCTCCATTCCCCGTGTCCTCCTCCTGCTTGGCGTCTTGTCGCTGTGGGGGCAGCTGTCGACCCTCGCGCTCGTGGTCCTCATCGGCGTCACAGGCTGGTTCGGCGTGGCGCGGCTGGTCCGCGCGCAGGTCATCGCCTTGCGGGAGCGGGAGTTCGTGAGCGCCAGCCAGGCCCTTGGTGCGCGTCCCCTGCGAACTCTCGTTAGGCATGTGCTCCCCCACGTCTCATCGCCGGTGCTGGTGGCAGCCACACTCGGCGTCGGCAACGTGATTATCGTCGAGGCAGGTCTCTCGTTCCTGGGCTACGGCGTTCCGGTGCCGCAACCCAGCTGGGGCAGCATTATCCGCGACGGGCGGGAGTATATCCCCACCCAAAGCGCCTGGTGGCTGACGGTTTTCCCGGGCTTGGCCCTCGTCACCACGGTGCTCGCGGTGAATGTGTTGTCCGACCGCTTGCGCGCAGCGATGAACCCGCGGCAGCTTCCCGCCCCATGAGCACGCCACTCCTTTCGGTGGAAAACCTGCGCACCTACTTCCATACGCCGCACGGTGTGGCGCGCGCGGTGGACGGCGTGAACTTCTCCATCCAGGCGGGCGAGATCGTCAGCGTCGTGGGCGAATCCGGTTGCGGCAAGACCGCCACGGCCCTGTCGCTGCTTCGTCTGATCGATGCGCCGGGACGCATCGAATCCGGCTCGCACATCTGGTTCGAGGGTAAGGACCTCCTGGCCCTGGACGAGGAAGGCATCCGTCAGGTGCGCGGGCAACGCATCGCCATGGTCTTTCAGGAGCCTATGACGGCGTTGAACCCGGTGTTCACCATCGGAGACCAGGTGGCGGAGGTGGTTCGTGTGCATACCAAGGCTACACGGCGTGAGGCCTGGGACCGCGCGGTCGAGATGTTACGGCACGTCGGAATTCCCGAACCCGACGTGCGAGCCAAGTCTTATCCGCATCAGTTGTCTGGCGGACTCCGGCAACGCGTGCTGATTGCCATGGCGCTCGTGATGCGCCCGGCCCTGCTCATTGCCGACGAGCCAACGACGGCGCTTGACGTGACGATCCAGGCGCAGATCCTCGAGTTGTTGCAGCAGCTCCAACGCGAGCTGGGCATGGCGGTGTTGCTCATCACGCACGACCTCGGCGTGGTGGCCGAGGTCGCGCAACGCGTCATGGTGATGTACGCGGGCCAGGTAGTGGAGGACGCGCCCGTCCGTGAGTTGTTCGCCAATCCGCAACACCCCTACACGCGAGGTCTGCTCCGCGCCATGCCGAAGGCGCGCCGCACCGGCGATCGCCTGCAGACCATCCCCGGCACGGTGCCGCCGCCGACCGCATGGCCGGACGGCTGCCGCTTTCGCGAACGGTGCAGCGACGCGTTCGACCGATGCCATCAGGCACCGGAGCTCTATGCCGTCGGGCCAACACACCAGGCCCGGTGCTTCCTGACGCAACTCGCGCGCACGGGGGAGCCGGCACGATGAACACGCCCCTGCTCTCCGTTCGCGATCTCAAGAAGCACTTCCCTTCCAGCGCCGGGCTCTTTGCCCGCCGCGGCCCGCCCATCCGCGCGCTGGATGGCGTCTCGTTTGATCTGGCGGAAGGCGAGACGTTAGGTGTCGTGGGTGAGTCCGGCTGCGGAAAGACCACCCTCGGCCGCACGATCTTGCGACTCGTCGAGCCGACCGCCGGTGAGATTCGCTTCGATGGAGCCGACTTCCGCGCCTTGGCAGGGAAGGATCTGCGGTCGATGCGCCGCAACCTTCAGATCGTGTTTCAGGATCCCTACTCGTCGCTCAACCCGCGCATGACCGTGGGCGCAGCGATTCGCGAAGGACTCACCATCCACCGCCTCGCCGAAGGGGCGCAAGCCGATCAACGCGTCCGCCAGTTGCTCGAGGAAGTGGGACTGCGGGGCGACTACGCGAGGCGCTATCCGCACGAGTTTTCGGGCGGGCAACGACAGCGTATTGGCATTGCGCGCGCCCTCGCCGTGCAGCCTCGGTTTATCGTCTGCGATGAACCTGTTTCGGCGCTCGACGTCTCTGTCCAGGCGCAGGTCGTGAACCTGCTGTTGGATCTGCAGCGGGACCGAAAACTCGCGTACCTCTTCATCTCGCACGACCTCCGCATCGTGGAGCAGGTCGCTGCCCGGGTCGCCGTGATGTACCTGGGTCGCATCGTGGAGTTGGCGACAGCGGAGGACTTGTATCGCGAGCCGTTGATGCCGTACACCCAAGCGCTGCTGTCGGCGATTCCCGTCCCCGATCCGATCACCAAGCGCGAGCGGATCGTGTTGAGTGGGGACGTCCCCTCTCCAGCCAATCCGCCTTCAGGGTGCGTCTTTCATCCACGATGTCATCACCCCGCCAAGGACGACGCGTGTGCGCGGATCGTGCCACCGCTGGAGGAAAAGACGCCCGGCCACTGGGTCGCGTGCATCAAGCAACCCCCGACCAGCATCACGTGGGAAGCACAGCAAGCGCAGGGCGCCGTCCGACAGCCCGTGCGGCACCTGCCCGTGCTCACCGAATCCACCCTCTGACGACGTTCAACCGGAGCCAACGCTGTGACTGCGTCCGCCGCACCACTCGCGCCGTCAAACAACCCCGTGTTCGAGGACCGCGCCCTTCTCGGCCAGCCGCGCGGGCTGGCCCTGCTCTTTCTCGCCGAGATGTGGGAGCGATTCTCCTACTACGGAATGCGCTCCCTACTGGTGTTGTACCTGGTGAATGAGCTGAAGTGGTCCGACTCTAGCGCCACCAGCTTGTATGGCACCTACACGGGGCTGGTGTGGCTTACGCCGATCTTTGGCGGATACATCGCGGACCGCTTCATTGGCACGCGACGTTCGCTCGTGCTCGGAGCTTCGGTCATCTCGGCGGGCCACTTCGTGCTGGCCATGCAGTCCATGGCGACGTTCTACCTTGGCCTGGCCCTCGTCATCATTGGGACGGGGTTCTTCAAGCCGAACGTCTCCACCATGGTCGGACAGATGTACCGGGAAGGTGATCCCCGGCGCGATGCGGGTTTCACCGTGTTCTACATGGGGATCAACACTGGGGCGTTCATCGCGCCCTTCATCTGCGGCACGCTTGGCCAGCGTGTGGGCTGGCACTACGGGT
The DNA here is from genome assembly GCA_044224875.1 of Gemmatimonadaceae bacterium. GTDB lineage: Bacteria > Gemmatimonadota > Gemmatimonadetes > Gemmatimonadales > Gemmatimonadaceae > JABAQJ01. The sequence continues at coordinate 19,191 of JBGAJQ010000065.1, forward strand.
TCGGGGCCGCCGGGGTGGGCATGCTGATTGGCCTCGCGATGTATCTCTACGCGCGCGACAAGTACCTGCCCGGGATCGGCACCACGCCCTCGCAGGCCCTTCAGCCCGGGATCGGCACCACGCCCTCGCAGGCCCTTCAGGCATCCGCGTCGGCAGATGCAACCAGCGGCGCCATGAATCCGATGCACGGGGTGATCGGTGCCGTGGTGGGGCTTGTTGTCGGCTGGTTTGGCTCCAGTGGCAATTGGTTCGGTGTCCTCATGGGCGCCACCGTGGGAGCCGCCATCGGGCTCTCCGTGCTGGGATCTCACGGTGAGGAGCGAAAGCGCGTCATCGCGCTCTTCATTGTGGTGTTCTTCGTGATCTTTTTCTGGATGGCCTACGAGCAGGCCGGCAGCTCAATGAACATCTTCGCTGATCGGTACACCAACCTGACGGTGGGGACGTTCGAGGTTCCGTCGAGCTGGTTCCAATCGGCGCCACCCCTCTTTGTACTCCTGCTGTCGATCCCGGTCGCTGCGGTGTGGCGCGCCCTGGACAAGAAGGGCATCGAGCCGTCGACCCCCATGAAGATGGTGTGGGGACTGACGTTCCTCGGCGCGAGCTTCGCGGCGATGTACCTGGCGGGGCGCGCTGCCGATGCCTGCATCGCCCAAGTCGGCGCCGAGCAAGCGCGTACCAGCTGCCACGTCGCCTCGCCATTCTTCCTCGTCGTGACCTATTTCGGCAACGTCATCGGGGAGCTCTTCGTCTCGCCAATCGGACTGTCCTACGTGACGAAGGTCGCACCCGCCCGCTTCGGGTCACTCCTCATGGGCGCGTTCTTCCTCTCGAACTCGGCCGCGTCGAAGATCGGCGGGTATGTCGCCGGACTCACCGAGCGTGTTCCCACGCAGGCACAGTTCTGGTCCATCTTCATCGTCACGTCCGTCGGCGCTGCGTTGGTGATGATGATCTTGGTACCGACGTTGAAGCGACTGACGTCAAGCGTGAAGGCGTAGCGGGGCGCTCGAAGCGTCGGACGCTACGCAACGTGACGAGAGGAAAACGGGTGGAGACCGGCCTCAGGGCCACTGAAATACGTTGGTCGGCGTCGATCGCTCGCGATTGTTGCGGAGGTCGTTTGGCTCGCGCCAGAAGGTTCGAGTGCGATCGTCGTTGCTGAAGCGCAATTCCCATCGCGCGCCGTAATCCCTGCGGAGCGGTAAGGCCAGGTCCACACGCCACAGCCTTTGTGAACGCGGCGGGACAGCTGCCAGCAAACCAAGACCCACCGACGTGAGCCACGGGGAGTCGGTTCCAAGCGGCACGTCGCCGCTCCAGAGTCGTCCGGCGTCCACAAAGAGTGCCACACCGGCGTCCGCCGTACCTCGAAAGCTCCCGATGCGCCAACGTTCTTCCGCCTTGGCGACGAGGCGCCGCCCGCCGCCCACGCTGGCGTGCTCGAATCCGCGCACACCGCCTCGTCGGTCGGCCGCCGACAGCTGAAACGGCGCCCGTTGACGCCACCCACTCCCCCACAGCAGCTCCGTCAACACCGTGTGGCGTGGATGCGGTCTAAGGTACCAGGCAAAGCGCCCGCCGGTCAGGAAGGAGTCCCAAAAGGCGCTGCTGTCGGCGCGTCTCCCTTCGGCGCGCCATTGGACCGCCGCAAAGGAAGTCGGCGACCCTGCCCCCGCGTACACGTCCAGCGCCGCGTACAATCGCTCCCCTGTTGGGGCCCCGTCGGGGAGGCCCGCACCTAACGTGGCGCTGACCTGCAGCCCCGTGCGCACGTCCTGACGCCCGGTGAGTGCGTCAAATCCACTGACCTGCATGAACTGCGCGGAGCGAAAACCCAGGAGCAGGTTCACGCGTGTCGCCCGGTACCCCGGGTATCGATTGAGTAGCGCCGGCACCGAGTCCGCGCGCAGGCCGGTGTCGGTGACGAAGACTGGCACTCCGTCAGCCTCAACCTTCTCGTTCGACAGCGATGCGCCAAGCAGGCCTAGTCGCCCCGGGCGGCCCACCCGCACCACGCCGCCGATGTCCGCAAAACTCCGAGAACTCCCCAGCGACGTCTTCGCTCGATCCGGATAGCGAAACGGGATGTAGTCACGACTCGAGCCAAAGGCCACTTGCCAGGCGTATCGCTGCACGTCGGAGAAAAATGGATAGGAAAGTGACGTCTCCCACGCGTACCCGAGGTTTCGACGCTCACCACTCGCCTCGTACAGGTACGGAGCGCCGAACATCTGGTGGTTCGCGTAGTCGAACTCGTAGGTATCGCGATAGAAGTAGCCCTCCCGCCACCCGGCGACGGCGTACACACCCTTGCCGCCAACGTTGGCGCTGCCGAGCGTCACCTTGGTCAGGACGGGCGATCGGCTCACGAGTCCCACGGACGCCACCGCGGAGGGCTCGTCGATCGTCACCACTTCGATGCGAACGCCCGACCCATCGGGGTACGCCGTCACCGATGCGTCAGCCAGGAAGGGTTGCGCGCGAAGCACGCGCTCGGTCTCGTAGCGTCGCAGCGGGTTGCACGGTTCCCCCTTCTTCAGCAGCAGGAAGTGCTCGATGACGCGCGGATCCGTCGTCACGTGCAACGCGTCGAAAAGCCGGGAGGCCACGGGCGACCTCGCGAACCACCCGCCGAACGTCGGCGCCTGCGAACGGACAAGGATCTCCGTAATCGGCTGCCCATTGCAGCGCACTTGCGTGCGAGTGCCCCCGCCTTGTCCGCGCATCGTCCCGGGTGTAAGTGCGCCCAGGACACCGAGCACGATTCCCAGTGTCCGCGCCCGCAGGGTCACATCCCCATCTTCTTCTTCAACTCGGCCAATCGCGCATCGGCATCGGCGTCCAGTGCCGCCCGGCGCTGGGCGCGCCCGACGGAGTCGAGTTCGCGCTCCAACTCGCCGGACTCGGTCTCGCCACTTTCGTGAGCGGACGCATCGCCCGCGCGCATTCCCGATCCCACGCCCGCGTTCGCCGCCTTCAGCTGCTCCGTCATCTCCTTCACCTCTGCCTCCGCGATCGCCAGCTCGGCCTCGCCTCCCTCCAGCTTCTTCTCCAGTGCGGCGATCTTGGCGACATGCTGGGCCTCAAAGCGCGCCGCAATGGTCACGGTCTCCGCGTCGTTGATGCCTTCGGCGAGCGTCTTGCGCCGCATGACGGTTTCCAGTTCGGCTCGTTCCTGTTGCAGCCGGCGGCGCGTTGACGCCACGGAGTCACGCATCTCGTCTACGGACACGCGGGCTAACGCGAGCGATTCCCGCATGGAGTGCAGAAAGGCGCGCCGGGCCTCAGGGGCCACCCGGCCGGACAGCAGGTCTCGGAACGCGTCCTTGATGTCGTCAAACACGGCACTCTCGGGGCGGCAAGGCAGTTTCCATACGTCGGGCCAAGACAGGGCGTTTCGGTCCCTCGCGACTGCAGGTAGGATACGGAGACCGACGCGTCGTGAGCAACCGCCTGAGCCAGACGGTTTCGCCGAATGGTCACGCCGAACCTATCGACGCCCCGGTTGAAGTTGTTATGGATCCCTGCGCTTTCGGTGTTCACCCTCGTTGTTCCACCCCGATTTGACTCGCTTCGCTCCCACCATGCGCCCTGTTGTCGCCATCAGTGCTTCTACTCGGGTTACCGAAGGGGCCGAACGGGTCCGCCTGAACCAAGCCTACGTCGAGGCCGTTGAACGTGCCGGCTTGCTTCCTATCATCGTACCGCCCCTGAACGATCCGTCGGACGTCCACCAAATCCTGAACGCCGTGTCTGGTCTTGTCCTCAGTGGCGGGGAAGACGTGGACCCGCAGCACTACGGCGCTCACCGGCATCCCGCCACCGGAGATCCGCACCCGGAGCGCGACGCTTGCGAGTTGGAACTGGCGCGATGGGCCCGGAACCGTTCGTTGCCCACGCTGGCCATCTGCCGTGGGGTGCAGCTGCTCAACGTGTCGCTCGGCGGCACGCTGATCCAGGATATTCCGAGTCTCGTCTCCAATGCCGAAGCGCACGATGCCAACGCGGAACGTGCGTCCCGCACACATACGGTGCATGTGGAACCTGGCTCGCATCTGGCTGGCGCGCTCGGCGCCACCGAGCTTCGCGTCAACTCCATCCATCATCAGGCGCTCGATCGCGTCGCTCAGGGCTTGCGCGTCACCGCCACGGCAGGCGACGGCGTGATCGAAGGCGTGGAGTGGTCAGGGAGCGAGTGGTGGGCGTTAGGCGTTCAGTGGCACCCAGAAGAGTTGACCCTGACCTCCGAGTCGTGGGATCGCCACCTGTTTCTCGCCTTTGCAGCGGCTTGTGAGGCACATATCACCAGCCAGCAGCCGCGCTAGGCACGCTCGTGCATTACGTCGGCTGCCAGCGCGCTTCGTCCTGTACCTGGCGTATCAGACGAGTTGGTGAGTGCGCGTGTGGGAACAGGAACTGGTCGCTCACGCGATTGAGCGCAACGCGCAATCGCGGGAACCGCTCGGCCACCACGGCGAACAGTTGCTGCATTCCGTATTGCTCCGCCAGTCGGTGCTCCGCCGCCAGCTCATACCCGCGACGACCGAGGTCCTCGTAGTAGCCTAGGTCGGGACCACCACGACGCGACCGCCGCTCCTCGATGTAGTCCGGAAACAGGCCGCTGAGCCACAGCGCATAGTTCCCGAGGTGGGCACGAACCATGAACGCCCGCGTCGGGTCGCCGCACTCCGCGTCTTTCAGCAAACTGGCGAGAGAGTCGTAGATCTCATCGTCGTGTTCGCCGATACGCTCGGTTCGCTGGCGCAAGGAGAAGTGCAAGAGAATGGATGCGACATAGTCCGCCACTCCACGATCGCGTTCGCCCACGCTGCACAACGCCTGCCGGGACATGACGTACGTGACCAGTGGGAGCGACGCGTGAGATCCGTGCCGCCGCTCGATCAAGGCAGAAAGCAACCGCGGCTCGTCCAGGAGTTCATCGAGTCCGTGATCGCGAAGTGTGGACTCCGCGCGCTGCAACTCGTCGTGCGAACCTTGGGCCAACAACTGGAGCACCAGTTGGGCGTCGTTTCTCGTCAGGCGGTGCCTCGTGTTCGCCAGGATCATACCTACCTCGCTGTCACGTACGGTCGTTGTTACACCGAGCATTCCTCTTTGGTATCGTCGCGTTCAGCCACTTGGTTGAACCACAACTTCTTTCCTGACCGCCAAGTCCATCGGCGGGTCACTGGCCCGCGCGCCGTGTCCGGGCCATCTTCCGCCACATGACGGCCCTTCGGGTGCTTCACATAGACGCAGGCCGCGAATGGCGCGGCGGACAGCGTCAGGTGTTCCTGCTCGCCCGCCACCAACGCGAGCATGGCAGCGAACCGCTCGTGGTCGCGCCGCCGGATTCCCCGTTGATCCAGCGCGTCCGTCTGGCCGGCCTCGCGGCGTCGGCCGTTCGCATCCGCGCGGAGTGGGACCTGGTCGCGGTGCGTCGCCTCCGCGCGCTCGTGCGAACGTGGCAACCGGACATCCTTCACGCGCATGACGCACGGGCACACGCCATCGCCCTCGCCGCGCAGGTTGGCCGGCGTGAAACGCCGCTGATCGTCACCCGACGTGTCACCTTTGTTCCCAAGGGACGCGTGAAGTACGGACCACGCGTCGCGCACTTCATCGCAATCTCGGGCGCCGTTCGCGACGCGCTGATTCGCGGGGATGTCTCGCCAGATCGAATCAGCGTCGTGTACTCGGGCGTTCCCACACCAACCGTCAGCGTGCGGCGAGACTGGAAAGCCGAGTGCGGATGGCCCGCCGACGCGGTGCTCTGTGGCGTGGTTGGCGCGATGACGGCCGAAAAGGGACTTGGCCTGTTGACGACCATCGCCGAACACCTAACGAGCGAGGCGCGTCGGCGTGCACGCATCGTGTTGCTCGGTGGGACGGCGGCGGGGGCCGGCGAGATCGGCGGAGTGGCCGCCTATCGCGCGGGCTTCGTGGACGCCATCCACGACGCAATGGCTGGCCTCGACATGCTGTGGCATCCATCGCGCGCCGAAGGGCTGGGCACCGCGGTCATCGACGCCATGGCGCTCGGCGTGCCCCCGATCGCCTTCGACGTCGGCGGTCTGCCAGAACTGATCGAGCCCGACGTCTCGGGCATCCTGGTCCCCCAGGGGGATGCCAACCGCTTTGCCCTTCAAGCATCCCGACTGATTACCGAGCCAAACGTACGCTCGTCCCTGGCGGCGCATGGGCGTCAGCGAGCGGCACAGTTCTCTGTCGAGGCCATGGCTCAGGGCACCTTGATGGCATACCGCCAGGTCTTGGCCGCATCGCCTTCCACTCGAGGCTGAACCGGGTCTCCCAACCGGCGTAACCGGCTGAAGGCTTTCGTGTAACAGGTAGACGCGCGGGAAGAACGTCGCCTACCTTTCTATGCTGCACGGTGCCACCGCCAAATACAGGGTCCACTTGTTCTACATCTGCATTCCGGCTTACAACGAAGCTCCCACGATCGGTGTCCTGCTCTGGCGCATCCGCAAGACGCTGGAGGACTTTCCGCGCGAATACGAGCTGCTCGTCTATAACGACGGCAGTACGGACGAGACCGCGGAGGTACTGGCGTCCTACGGGACGGTGTTGCCCCTGACTGTACTCGGTGGGAGTGAGCACGTCGGGTACGCAAAGGCCGTCGAGGCGCTGCTGCGGGCCGGAGCCCAGCGTACCCGCTATGCGCGCCGCGACGCGATCATCCTGCTGCAAGGGGACTTCACAGACTCGCCGGAGCACATCCCGGAACTCGTGCGGCGATTCGAGGGCGGAGCGGACATCGTCACCACGAGCCGTGCGGCAAACGGTGGAACTCCAACTCCCGAGCGGCGATTACGCCGCGTCGCCCCGTGGCTGCTGCGTCCGTTCGTAAACGTACAGGGGGTGAAGGACCCCTTCTCGGCCTATCGCCTCTACCGGGTCGCCGTCGTGCGTGACGCAATCAAGGCGGCCGGAACGCAGGCCCTGGCGACCGCCGAGCGTTGGGCCGCGAATGTGGACTTCTTGCTCACCATGCTGCCGCACGCGCGTCGCGTGGAGTCGGTGGAATTGGCGCCGCGGTATGACATTCGCCCGCGCCGTTCACGCATTCGGCCGCTCGCCGACGCGCTCGCCCTCTACAAGTTCGGACGAGGCGCGCGCGACAGACGGACGAGCATCGTGGCGGCGACCCCAGCCTGATGCGCAGGCTCATTGCTGCCGGGCTCCTCGTGTGGATGCCTAACGTTGGAGAAGTGGAGGCACAGGGGAGCAAGGATCCCGTGCGTGCCGAACCGCCGGCTGGCGCGCTCCCCGTCCCCTTTCAGACAGGGGAGAAACTCGTCTACAACGTCCATTTTGGTCCGTTGAAGGTCGGCCAAGGCTCCATGGAGGTGTTGGGGATTGTGCCGCTGCGCGGCCGCGACGCCTGGCACACGCGCTTGCGCGTCAAAGGCGGTATTCCCCTGGCTCGCGTCGATGACCTGTTCGAAAGCTGGATTGACGTGAGCACGTTCTCGTCGCTGCGTTTTGTTCAGGACCTGAGCGAGGTGGGCAAGGACCGCGAGCGCCACTACGAGTTCTTTCCCGAACGACAGACCTTTACGGAAAACAACAAGCCAGAGCAGCCGGCGGCACTCAATCCGCTCGACGACGGATCGTTCCTGTACTTTGTGCGCACGGTGCCACTCGAGGTCGGGCAAACCTACGAGTACAATCGGTACTTCCGCCCTGACCGGAATCCCGTCACGCTGAAGGTCCTCCGGCGCGAAACGATCAAGGTACCAGCCGGCACGTTCAACACGCTGGTCCTGCAGCCGATCATCAAGACATCCAAGCTCTTTGCCGACGGCGGGCAGGCGTTGATCTGGATATCCGACGACTCGCTGCGCATGATGGTGCAGTTGAAGACGAAGCTGTCATTCGGTTCCCTCAACCTGTATCTCACATCGCTCCGCCTCACCGCCCCCAGCCAGCCGACGACGCCAGGCGACTCGACCCGTTAGGCAGCCCGGCTGAAGCCGATCTCTCCAAGGTCCGCACCGTCCCGATCGAACAGCGTCCAAACAAGGTGAGTGCGAGCGAGTTCGCGCACCCGCCCGCCGGGGACAAGTCCTTTGCCGCCTTCCTGGACGGGCTGCCGGATGTGCTGGTTGCCCGCGACTTTCGGAAGGTCGTGGCCGCGATCGTGAGGGCAAAACAGACCGGCCGAGCCGTGGTCGTCATGCTCGGCGGCCACGTTGTGAAGACGGGCCTCGCGCCGGTCTTGATCGACCTGATGGAACGCGGCGTGATCACCCACCTGGCCATGAACGGATCAGCTGCCATTCATGACTACGAAGTCGCCCGATTCGGCGCGACCTCCGAGGACGTGGCGGCCGGGCTGCGCAACGGCACGTTTGGGATGGCCGAGGAGACGGGTCGAGGACTCAACGAAGCGTTCACAGCCGGCATGCGTTCGCAGTGGGGCATGGCTGAATCGGTTGCTCGCGCACTCATGGCCGAAGCATCGCTCACCAACGCATCCCTGTCCCTGCTGCTCGCTGCTCATCGACTTGGGGTGGGCGCCACGGTCCATGCGGCCCTTGGCGCTGAGATTATCCACCAACACCCAGCAGCCAACGGCGCGGCGATCGGCGACACGAGTCATCGGGACTTTCGTCGGCTCGCAGCCGCCCTAACCAACCTGCACGATGGCGGAGTGGTGCTCAACGTGGGGAGCGCGGTGATCATGCCGGAGGTCTTCCTCAAGGCACTGACGATCGCGCGAAACCTGAACGAGGGTCAACCGACGAACTTCACCACGTGCGACCTCGACATGTCACGCCACTACCGGCCGCGTGTGAATGTGGTCCAACGGCCGACTCTGGGCGGAGGCCACGGATACGAAATCACCGGCCACCACGAGATCATGGTGCCCCTTCTCGCGTGGGCCGTGGTGACACAGCTGGATGGAAGCAAGTAGGTCGCACCCACAACGCCACCTGGCGATTTCGCGTTAGGCAC
>JBGAJQ010000066.1:0-28005 GCA_044224875.1 Gemmatimonadaceae bacterium
AAGTCGCGGCCCGCCAGCAACGGAATCCCGAGGGTCGTGAAATACTCCGGACTCACGGCCGTCTGCACGATCTGCGATTCGGTGCCGTCCGCGGGCACCTCGCGGCCTTCGATCATGAACCCGTCGATGTTACTGTTGCCTTCGATCGGCAAGGACCAGCCTAACGCTGCCGCCTGGACTCCAGGAACGGCCCGCGTGCGATCGAGCACGGCGCTGACAAAGGTCTGCGTCCCTTGCGCGGAACCACCAATGCGCTGTGGCACGGCGAGCGCGATCGAGGTTACCGCCTCTGGGCGAAAGCCCAGGTCCAACTGGGTGAGCCGGTGAAAGCTCTTGAGCATCAACCCCGCACCAACGAGCAACACGACGGACACCGATAGTTGCGCCACGACGAGCGCATTGCCCAACCGCCGCGTGTCGCCGCGCGCACTCTCTCGCTGGCCACCGCCACCAGCGAACGACTTCGTGCGCCTCGCGTGCACGATCGGCATCAGTCCAAACAGCAAGCCGCTGATCACGGAAACCATCAGCGTGAACGCGAGGACTCGCACGTCCACTCGCACTTCGTTGATGCGTGGCAGCGACGCCGCACTCGAATGGGTGAACAGGCGCACCGCGACGTACGCCAGCGCGATTCCGATCACCGCCCCAACCAGCGCCAGCACGACGCTCTCTGTGAGCAGCTGGCGAAGCACTCGGCGCCGCGAGGCACCCAGTGCGGCGCGGAGGCCGATTTCCCGCTCGCGTGCCGCCGCGCGGCTCGACAGCAACGTTGCCACATTGGCCGTCGCGATGAGCAGAATCAGGGCGACAGCAACCAGCAGCACCAGAAGCGGCTGCGCCGTGCGTCCCGTGACCGCGTCGTGGAGTGGGCGCACAATGGTCGCCATTCGTGTTCGTTCAGGTGCGGCGGCCGTCCCGGTACTTCGCGCCCACTCCCACATGATGGACGTCGTCTGGCGGCGCACATGCTCCAGGGTCACGCCCGGTTTCATCAGACCGATGCCGGAATTGACGAATCCGAAACGCCAGTTCGGGTTCAGTCCCATTGGTATCCACAGCTTCACCTCCGGTCGCGGAAACGCGAAGCCGGCCGGCATCACCCCAACGATCGTTAGGGGCTGCTCGTCGACTTCCAACGTCTTGCCCACCACCGCAGAGTCGCCACCAAAGAGCGTTTGCCACAACCCTTGGCTCAGGAGCACTACCGTGTTCTGTCCCGGTGTGTCGTCCTCACTTGTGAAGCTGCGTCCGAATGCCGGCGCCACCCCCAGCACATGGAAGAAGTCGGCCGTCACGCGAGTGGTGGAGAGTCTCGCCGGCCCACTCGGCAGTCGCACGGTGGAGCTGCCGGTACGGTACGCAGCAAACGCCTCGAAATCGGTGGTCCGATCCCGGTACATGGCGATGTTCACCTGCGAGATGCCCCATGAATCCAGTCCCTTCTCCGGGTACGACTGGAGGAGGCTCACCAACCGCTCAGCATTCGGATATGGGAGTGGCTGGAGCAGAATGCCGTTCACCAGCGTGAACATCGCGGACGTCGCACCGATACCGAGCGCCAGGGTGATTGTGGCCACCGTGGTGAATGCCGGCATGCGGCGAAAGGTGCGCAATGCGTATCGGACATCGGATAGCACCGACTCGAACCATTCCATGGTGCTCACCTCCCTCGCGTGACCCTTGCCTATCGTGATGCACTCGTCTCGAACACGGTCGGTGTCGCCGAAGCGCTCCCGTGCGCGAACCTTGGCGGCCGCCGGCTCCAATCCCAGGCGTTGCAGCTTCTCCTCGCGCATGGCGAGGTGAAACGCCAGCTCCTCATCCACATCTCGCTCCACGGATCGAGGGCCGAGGGGCAGGTGGAAGGCGCGACGCCAGGAGGGACCGTTGCTCATGCTGGTTCGGCCGACGTCCGCCGTAGTGCTTCGGCGATCGCCTCGGCATGCCGGTGCCAGACCGGCGTCTCTGCCCGGAAGCGGGCACGTCCGGCCGCCGTCAGCTTGTAGAACTTCGCCCGACGATTGGACTCCGAGAGCCCCCACTCCGACGCAACCCACCCGCGTCGTTCCAACCGGTGCAGGGCGGGGTAGAGCGTCCCTTCCTCGAGCAGGAGGAGTGAATTGGTCGCCGACTCGATCCATTCACTGATCGCATAGCCGTGCATCGGCCCCCAGCTGAGCGTCTTGAGCACTAGTAGATCGAGACTGCTGCGCAACAGGTCGGACTCGGTCGCTGCCATAACATTCCCCTTGTGACACAAGGGAACCGTATGCTGCGGCCCCTTGCGTCGCAAGGGGTCTGGAGCGACGACATCCGTCGTCTGATACATTGACCAGCCTTCTGTCAGCTTGGGCGTCGGCGTATCGTCTTTCGGCGCGCGCACGGCACCGCAGGGCGGGGTTGCGGCGGGAGCCGGTGAGCCTAGCGACGAGCGCGACTCAGCAACGTATCGAGCGGTGAAGGGCGTATCCACGGACGACATCCGGGAGGCGGATCCGTGGGCATCGGCGGGACGGGATACGTCGCGCCGTCCGCCGCATCGAGACGCAATCGATCCGTCAGGTCAAACAACTCGAGGGAGATGGTGCCATTGGTAAGCGACGGGAGTATCAGCGAGTCCCGCTTCGTTCCGATTGTCTGGAGGTACTGACGGAGCGAGGCGCGAGCGATGCGGAACGGCTGCCCGGTTCCACTCAGCAGCCACAACCGCGCGGTGCCGCGGAAGCGGTCCACGTCGCGGAGATACGAGCGGGTGTCCTTGGGGTCGCAGACAGCGGTGATGATGTCGCTCGGCGCCATGCCGAAGTTGGGACCATAGAAGAGAAGTCCGACACGCGACAGCGGCATCGCGTAGACGACGTCTCCGGGCTGTCGATGCTGTCCGAGGTACGAGGCGACCTGACGGCTGTGCTCGATGTCATACGGCGGCGGCGCGTCCACCAACGCAATCACCGACGGCACCATCAGTGCCCCCATCAGCGCGCCGCCGGCGCCCGGGGGTATCCGACCCACGGCCCGTCGCAACCACTCGGCGCCGGCGGCGATGGCGAGGAGCAGGCCAGGAATGAGATAAAAGACGAGTCGTCGGCTGAAGGGGAACTGGTGCGCGACCGCTGCCAGCAGCGCGACGACGAGAGGACCAAGAAGCAGCAGGGCCATGTCGCGCTTCTCGCGCAGGAGCGCCGCAATGCCGATGAAGGAGACAATGACGAACAACTCCGGGAATGCGTAGCGCAGGAGCGCCGGATCCGTGAAGAGAGCGACTCCCTGATTCCAGAACCAGAGTAGGTCGTTCGCGGACGTCATCGGGAGAGGGAAGAAGCCCGGTGCCCAGAACCTGTCCATGAATGCCTTGGTCGATGGGCTCATGCCGTGCAGGCCGACGAATACGGCGACCAGCGAGGCGGCGGCCCAGAGCGGAATCGTTATGCACAGCGCGCGCAGGACATGGCGTTGACGCGCATAGAGCCAGTGCACCGCGAGCGCGACGCCGATACCGCCCATGACGACGACGGACGCCTGTGAGAACCAGGTGACGACGAAACCAAACAGGCCGATGACTACCATACGCCTGGTCGACACGTTTGGCTCGCTGAGTGTGACGCCAAGGAGCGTCAGTAGAATCGTGCTCATCGCGTCCACCTGGTACGGCTTGACTTCTGCCCCGAACTTCATGAACGGAATACCGATGGCGAACAGCATCATGGCCACCGGCACCGCGAGCCCATCGAGCACCCGTTCGGCGAGACGCCTGAACAGGAAGATGGCGGCGATCCCGCAGATGAACGGGAAGAGGCGAAGTGCCATCTCGTGTTCGCCGAAGGCCAACACCGACAGCTTCTCGACAAGGAGAAAGCCGCGCGGTGCGACCTGATCGAGCTGCAGCGGCTGCGTCAGCAGCGCGCCCATCGGGAGGGACAGGATGTTGCTCGCCAGCAGGATCTCGTCCAACCAGAGCGCGGCGTTGGCGACGTACGCCCACACGTGCAACACCAGCGCCAAGAGCACGATGGCGGCAAGCACTCGCTTCGATTGCAGCGACGCCGTCAGCGGTGACATCCGCGTTGGCGCTACGTGCGGCGGCGCAAACGCGCCGCGCGCCGATTCTGGTCGTGCGGCATTGTCGTCACACGCGGGTTCAAGGTCCTAACGCTGCGCCTGCTGTGCTGCGGCGAAGAAAGTACCGAGAGCCGCCAATGGACGCAAAGGGTGTGGCATCCGTGCGCCGCTCGTGTGTTGCTGGGCCGCGAGCGAGGGCAAGGACGAGCTTGGTCATTCGCGTTACGTTGGCTTTCCAGCGTCGACAGGGAGCTTGCCCCTTTGCATGGCGCTCAACGGCCGTCCCAGCGTCGTAACCCGCTTGATGATCGACTACGATCGCAAGATGGCAAACCAGACGATGACAAAGACGAGCGGGAGACCGCAGGCCGAGAACCACCCCATCGTCGACGTCCCCAGATGAACGTCAAGCCGCGGGCCCTTGTTGCGCTGACGCAGGGCAATCATGGCAGCACCGGCAGCAACAACTCCAATCAGGATCAAGAGGCTGGTGACAAACCCAACGACGGGGAGCCACCAAATCATCCGATCAATCTTCGGAAGCACCTCCGTTGCGGGCGTCGGGTTGCTCGAGCGGACCTGCAAGAGCAGCCCGTAACCGGCGAAGAGAAGCGTCTGTGAGACGAAGAGCCACGTAATGCGATGGTTGATCAGGTCGTCTTCGTGCGTCCACTTCTCCCGCAGGTCCTCTGTTTGATCGCGCGTGCTTGACATGTGGTTCTCTGTGATCTCATACGCAGACTCGTGAGAGGGTAAGGTTACCAGTCACCACGCCAGGTAGCAACGCACGCGCTGGATCGGGAACGTGCGAACACGTTCGTCTCTACGTCGCCTGCTTGGCGCGGTTGTGGACACAGGCCTCGCGCGCGATCTTGTTGCCACCCGACCGTCATCTTACAACCATCGCTCCGAACGTCAGGAGATGGAGCCATGAACGCCCAGGTCTTCCAGATTGCTCCCGCTGCATCGAAGGCCATGTGGGCCTTCTTCATTGTGCTTGGTGTCGTGATGGCGGTGCTCGCCGGCATGCTCGCGATGACTGCGCTCGGCTCTCGCAACGCGCGCTTCGAGGTGACGGGCGAGGGCCTGCGCCTAAATGGCGATCTTTATGGACGGTTGATTCCAGCGGCGTCGCTGCAAGCGGCCGCTGTGCGTCGCGTAGATCTCGTCACCGACCGCTCGTTGCAGCCGGCGTACCGGATGATGGGTACCGGCTTACCCGGATACCAGGCCGGGTGGTTTCATCTGCACAACGGTGAGCGGGCGCTGTTGTATCTGACGGATCGCCAACGGGCGGTCTATCTTCCGACCACCGAAGGCTTCAGCATTCTCTTGAGCCCTTCGGATCCTGATGCGTTCGTGACCGCGATTCACGGGCTCGGAAGACCTACGCAGTAGTAAGGCGCACCTCGCTCCGGTAGCACCACTCCGTTCCTTGAGCAGAGAGCGCGGACGATAGCGGCAGGGCCACGTTGGCGTCATGACCAGGCGTTCACACATTCCGTTCTGAGATGATTCCTGACGTTCGATTCGAGGCGGAGTTCCTTCGAGCGGCGCTCTTGTTGGGGGCTGTTCGCGAACAGGACGTCCGTGATTGGGCGGACGCGCTCCTGATAGCCGGGGCGGAGCCGATTGCGCTGCTCTCCGATGTTGCGTTGGCCCCACCCGAGCTGACGGCGCTTCGCGAGGCGCTGCGACCGCTGGCCGCGCCATCGATCGTTGGAACGCTCGGAGACGCGGTGGTGACTTTTCTGGGGACGGAGCCGAGCGCAATCTCTCACCCTCTCAACGATCGGATCCGGCTACTCGGGCAACTTCGGCGCGAGGCGATCGTTGCACCTGATCGGGCCACGTCGATCAAGGCGTTTGAAGACCGATCCATGCTTGCCTCGGCGGGGATCGGTGTCGACACTACGCTCGGCGATGACCTCGAGCGGTGGTTCGCTGCCGAAAGCGGGCCCCGATTCTATCGGTTCACCGTGCCTGACGCCGATGAAGCCGCCGCGCTGCTGGGTGCGTTGTCGCGAAAGGTCGTACGCGATCGCCGCATGGCGTTCTCGCCGCTCGGAGCGTGCCAGGCATGGAGGTGCGAGTCTGTGTCGCGCACGAGCCCCACGTTGCTGCTGAGCGCCGCCCTCTGGCAAATCGCTGTCGCCGAGTTCTCGCCGTTGCCGCTCGGGAGCCGTATTCCGTACGCCGGGATCCCGGCGAACTCCGTGCCCATTCTAGATGAGGCGACGGCCGAGCCAATGGGCGCGCGCGAAGCTGGCGGTGGCCTTACTGCAACAGATACTCGCCGTTAGGTCGACAGCCACGACGCCTCAGCGCCGTCGCAGGCCCGCTGTCCGAGGCCCGCAGCCGCCCCTGGTCACTCGAGGCACCCCTCGGGCGAGCTGGCCGTCGCGGTAGACGTATCCTCGCGCCTTCGGCGTCCGTAACAGGGGAGCACGTTTCCCTTGGCATGGAGAACGCGGATGCAAATCGACGAGAAGGCTGTGCTCATAACCGGCGCCAACCGCGGCATCGGTCGCGCGCTGCTGGAAGAGGCACTCGCACGCGGTGCGGCGCGCGTGTACGCGGGCACTCGCACCCCATTTCGGCACGCTGACCCACGAGTCGTCCCTCTCGATCTTGACGTAACCGATGAACAAGGAGTTCGTCGCGCTGTCGATATCATCGAAAGGCTCGATGTGCTGATCAACAACGTCCTGCTCGGTCCTGTCGACACCGACATCAACCGCGGCCTCGAAATCCCGAAGGCAGCGCCTTTGTTCGCCGCGAAGGGGATCCTCGATGGGCTCGCGGCTCGTGAGGAGGACATCTTCCCCGACCCCATGTCGCAGCAACTCGCCGACGGTTGGCGCTCCGGTCTGGTGAAGTCCTTCGAGCGTCAGAGCGCAGCAGCGATGCCTACCGCGGCGGAAGCTGCCTGAGTTGCAGCACGCGACATAGCGAATGCGATCGTCGCGGCAGGGAAGGCATGGCGAGTGTACGAACTCTTCCGTATGAGCCAGGTCGCCAACAGCTCCAACAGGCCGCAGCACGAGCGCGTCTCGCGCGTGCCACAGCCAACTCACTCACAGCACACCCACAGGAGTAAACCCATGCAGGCTACAACGACAGACCTCTCGATGACGCTGGCCGTGGAACAATCGCCAGAACAGGTGTTCGCCGCCATCAAGGACTTCCGGCGGTGGTGGTCCGGGCGGTTCGAAGGAAGCGCCGACCATGTCGGCGATGAGTTCACGTACCGCTACAACGACCTTCACACCTCCCGGCAGCGGGTGACCGAGCTCATTCCCGGTGTGCGCATCGTCTGGCACGTCATCGACAGCAGGCTCACCTTCCTCAACCATCAGTCTGAGTGGACGGGAACTGATATCGTCTTCGACATCGCACGAAAGGGTGACCTTACCGAGATTCGATTCACACACCTAGGCGTGAATCCCGACGCGGAGTGCTACCGGGCCTGCTCCGATGGGTGGGGCAGGTTGGTGAACGGCAACCTGCGGCGGTTGATCGCCACCGGGCAGAACCAACCGGATGCATTCGCCTAACGCGATCTCAATGACCGAACCGACGCAAGACGTCAGGGAGTCGGGACCGTACGAGGCTCGCTACCGCGCGTTCATCGAAACGGTCTCGACCCTCCGGCCGGCGCTCCACCGCTATTGCGCACGGATGGCCGGGTCCACCATGGACGGCGAGGACGTCGTTCAGGAGGCGCTGTTCGAGGCATATCAGAAACTTGACCAGTACGACCACAGCCGTCCGCTCAAGCCGTGGCTCTTCCGCATCGCACACAACCGCTGCATCGACCACTTGCGTCGGCGCGGAGTTCGGGACGACGCGGAGGCCTCGGCCGCCGATGTGGAGCCGACGGTTACGGAGCCTGAGGAAGTCGGGCCCGGGAGCGCCGTCGAGTTTCTGGTGACGGCGCTTCCTCCCAAGGAGCGCGCCTGCATTCTCTTGAAGGACGTCTTCGATTACTCGCTCGCAGACATCGCCGACCTGGTTGACTCCACCGTGGGAGGCGTGAAGGCGGCGTTGAGTCGTGCGCGCGCCAAGCTGAGCACCGTTCCACGGAATGTGCCGAGAGCGCCTTCGGCTACATTGCCGCCAGAGTTGCGACAGATCATGCAGCTCTACGTGGAGGCATTCAACCGAAAGGACTGGGACGGGGTGCGCGAGCTCATCAGTGCCGACGCGCAGTTGCGTGTAGCCGATCGGTTCGCCGGCCGATTTGCTCAGGCGTCGTACTTGGTACAGTACGCCAACTGGCCGTGGCCGTGGCGGCTGGCGTTAGGTGCGTTGGATGGTGAGCCGGTGGTGATGGTATTGCGTGGTGACGGAGGTGAGTGGAGTCCGCACTCGGCGACTCGCATGCAGGTGGTGAACGGGAAGGTCACCGGCATCGCCGACTACATCCACTGTCCGTGGGTGTTGCGCGCTGCGATGACCTCAGCATACGAGGGCCTCACGGCACCGTATAACCACCGTTAGGCGGACAGGTACCGGGTGGCAGCACACCGTTGTACGTCTGCCTGCCGAGTGCGTTGTTCTGAATCGTGTTGGTAACGGTGAGATTCGGCGTGTTGAACGTGCTCGTCAGCCACATCGCGTTGATTCCGAAGTACGCGCTTTGCTCGATGCGGCTGTTCGTGATCAGGTTCGAGGGTGGAATGTACTGGTCCGAGAAGTCGCCCACGAGGAGAGCGGCACGGTCCAGGGTGGTGTTGGGGCGGCAGTTGTTCGAGACTATCCCGCTAGCCGCACCGGCGTACGTGATATCGACGTAGTCGAGCCGCGAACCGTTCGCTGTGTTGAGCCAGATGCCAACCCAGTCGCCTGGAGCGGGCGCAGCTTCTCCGGAGGTGAAAACGATCCGCTTGGCCGCGGTTCCAACCGCGTTCAGGATGCCAATGACGTTGCTCGTTGGGCTGCCGTTGGTCCCAAACGTGACGCGCGCCCCTGGCTGTCCCCCAATACGAGGATACAGGAAGACGACACCTGGCTTGAGCGTGAGCGTCACCGGAGTGGTCGAAGGCGAAATGGGCCCTACGTACATGGTGCTGTACGGGATGCGCACCGGCACCCCCGTGTCCTTCACGGTCATGTCAGCAAACACATTGGCACTCGGGCCGTGAATCAAGATCTCGTCGATCGCGTTCGTTACGTAGTTCCCGGGCGGAAGACTCCCCAAGCCCATCATGGTCGTCTCCACCGGGCGACTCCCGGACCGCTTGATCTCCAAGAGTTTGGAATCGGTGGTAAGTGCGGCGTTCGCGTCGAGGTAGATACCAACACCCTGCGAGAGGTCGATCCTCACTCCATTGACGCGCAGTACGCGAGCAACCGGGGACGAGTACCCGTTTCCAACGATGGCGATCGTCGGATTGCTGAGCCCTCCGAACGCACCGCCTCCGGTAAGCAGCGTCCAGTTCAGGTCGATCATCGACGTCGGGTGGTACCCGCGCAACGTTCCCCAGGCTTGGTTCGGATTGTCGCGCCGGAAAACCACGAAGTTGGTTTGGCTCGTACCAGTCGTCAGCAGCTTCGCGAAATCGCGGACGGTGATCGAGACCCCCGGTGCCAGGGCGACGATCGCACAGGGTTGGATCGTCACCACGGCAGTGCCGGTGAGCGAGATGCTGTTCGGAATGCGGTGTGTGACGCCGGCACCGGCCCACGTTTCGTTCGCCGAGACGTTGACCGAGTGCGTGACCACTGTGCCGTTAGGCTGCCCACAGACGGCCGAGGGGCCGGCCGTTCCCACAGCATTCGCGCTCCCGAACGCCAGCTGCTCGCGCGGTGCCGTCGCCGCGATCGTCGTGTCTCGCCCGCACCCAACCGCGAACAGCGCACAGGTCATGAGGATGGATAGCGACGACGCTAGGCGCCGATGTCTGTGACGCATCGCGGTGCGGGAGGCGTCGCGACGCGCGCGGACGCACTGATCGTCGTGCAGAGGTTGCTTGGAACCCGAGGGCATGGCGTCCTCCTTCAAGTGTTGCGACGATCGGAGAAATGTTGTAACTGACGCGAGGGCGAACGATGCCGACGTCCGCCACTACGCGGTGACACAGCCAAATAGCCCCTACGTCAAACGGCGTGTCAAGTCGATGGTTGTCGCAGTGACCGCGGTTCGCCGCACGATGGTCACCCAGGGGTTCCGGTCCGGACTCGCAGCCCGTCGTGGCACACGCACGAGGTCACCACTAGCACGCAGCAGCTGCCATTGACGTTTCCGCCCCTCAACGTGTGGCGTCGTGAGACTGGCGGCGATGCATACATGCCACAACGTTCACGTTGGGAATGGATATCGATGCTCCTTGACCTGAGTCGCCACCTCCGAGAAAAATCGCGTCACGAGCACTCCCGCTGACCAGCGGCAAGTGCAAAACACTTCGACGTCTCCTTCGAACGTTGCACCTCTTACGTGACTCCGCATGAACCAGAAACTCATTCACGTGGCCCTGGTGGTCCGGGACTACGACGAGGCCATCCAGTTCTTCTGTGGGAAACTCCACTTCCGTCTGGTCGAAGACACGTATCAACCCGAGCAGGACAAACGCTGGGTGTTGGTCGCACCGCCGGGTGCTGGCGACACCTGCCTGCTCCTGGCCCGGGCCTCGAATCCGGAGCAAGCGGCCTCCATTGGCCGACAGACCGGGGGCCGAGTCTTCCTTTTCCTGCAGACCGACGACTTCTGGAGGGATTTCGAGGAGATGCGACGAGTCGGGATCAGGTTTGTTCGCGATCCCAAACAGGCGTCGTACGGCACGGTCGCCGTCTTCGAGGATCTCTACGGCAACCTGTGGGATCTCTTTCAGCCCGGTACGCCAGCCGCCACCGTTGATCGTTAGGTATGTGGGAGGGGTGGCGTGACCGCCGCGTTCAGCCGGCGCGTCGCTCCGCCGTTCGTGCAGCTTTCCTGCGACTTGGCGCAAATGCACTCGTGCCCAGCCAGCTCCAGAAATGATCCGCGTAGCGACGCGCACCCTCCACCCGCACGAGACGCGCGCGCATCGCCTCGTCAGCGGTCCGATCGCCCATCCAGATCTCGGTGAGCGCGCGCAACGTGGCGTCGACCAATACCGTCACTTCGCGTCCGGGATCGTCACGACACAAGTCGGCCACACCGTCGGTGACCATCAGCCACCACACCCGTTCACCCTGACGGGCATCGCGCAGGTGGAACTGAATGACGACCGGTCTACGGGGGAGCTTGTCCAGGCAGACAGAGCGCCGAATGTCCCACATCAGAAGGCCGGCATCGAGTTCATCGCTTGCGAGCCGGCTCCCGATCCACTTCGCCCCCCAATGCCCCAGCGCCATGATGATCGGCCGGAGTTCCTCGCCAGCTTCTGTGAGGCGGTATTCCGTGATCTTCCCGCTCGTCACGCGTCGGATCACGCCCGCCTCCTCCAACGTTTGCAGCCGGCGGGCAAGCAGGCTGGTCGACATGCGTGGCACGCCGCGCCGGAGGTCGTTGAAGCGCTTGCTGCCACAGAGCAACTCGCGCACCACCAGCGGCGTCCATCGTTCGCAGACGATCTCTGCACCGCGGGCTACCGTGCAGAACTGCCCGTAACCGCTCTCCATGCGCGCTCCGTTCGAAGGAGGAGGAACTAGTTCAACCTCGACCGTCGTTCGGAGGTTGGCAAGCCTTTGCGCACCAGCAGCGCGAGGGCCGCGGTATGTCACGAGCCCATCGCAAGCGCGCATCGCGACCACACGACGGAGGAACTCAGGCCGGTGCGCTCAGCCGGACACATGCTTGGTGTGCTGGAAGAGACCCTCGGGATCGTACTGACGCTTGAGCGCCGCAAGGCGCGAGAGGTTCGATCGACTGTAGGCGGCTTCGATGCGGTCTTGCCCTTCGTCGGCGTTGAGAAAGTTGATGTACGCACCACCGGTGGCGAGCGGCTTGAACTCCTCGAAGCAGGTTCGCGCCCACTGCATCTGTGCGGCGTCATCGTCAGGGTTGTCCCACGAACCGGCGATGTTGAGCGCGAACGCGGCGTCGCGATTGCCCACGGGCGAATGATCCGCCGGCAACTCATTGAGCGCCCCGTGGACATGAAACATCAGGATGGCAGACCAAGGAGACGAGATCCGGCGCGCGTGGTCCATCACGACCTGGATGGTGCGCTCGTCGACTCTCGCGAGGTAGTGTGACTTCCAGTAGTAGCGTCGCCCGTTAGGCTGTGTGGCGTCGAGCAGGCTTTGCATCTGGGTATAGGGACGACGCGTGACGATGTCGGCGACTGGATGCCCAGCAGCCCGCAGTGGTGCCAGCACGGCGTCGGCGCGGTCGAGTGGTCCGGTGTGGCAGACGAAGACGGCAACGATCGGCGTGCCATGGACCTCCTTCGGGAGCCATGGAGCCGGCGGGGCGATGCGCGCGGCCGCGACGAGGGCTAACTCGCGCGGCGCGGTAAGTGTGAGCTGGCGGTACGCCTCCAACACCTGCGTGCCTTCTTCCGCTCGCCAGGCGATGGCGCCGCCAATGATCTCCGGGCCGACGGGAAAGAGTTGGTACTCGAAGGACGTGACGATGCCAAAGTTGCCGCTGCCTCCGCGCAGGGCCCAGAACAACTCCATGTTCTCGTCTGCCGAGGCGCGCACGAATTTGCCATCGGCCGTAACAACGTCCATGGAAAGGACGGTGTCGCAGGTCCATCCATGCCGACGGCTCAGGTAGCCGAAACCACCGCCCGTCGTTAGGCCGGCGATCCCAGTCGCCGAAACGAAGCCAAGCACTGCCGCCAGCCCGTGGAGCTGCGTTTCGCGATCGACGTCGCCAAGCGTGCAACCGGCCTGAGCCCGGCAGGTGCGACGCGACGGATCCACCCACACCCCGCGAAGTGCCGAGAGGTCGATGACGAGGCCGCCTTCGCAGATAGCCAGCCCCGCGATGTTGTGCCCGCCGCCGCGCACCGAGTTGATGATGGAGTGCTCCCGCGCGAACTGGACGGCCCGAACCACGTCGGCTGTTCCGGTGCAGCGCACAATCAAGGCGGGGCGACGGTCGATCATGCCGTTCCACACTTTTCGTGCGCTGTCGTATGTTGGGTCGCTGGGCGTGAGGAGCTGCCCGCGAAAGGTGGACTTGAAGGCGGCAAGCGCGTCGTCGGCGAGTTGAGCGCTCGAGCCGTCCAAGCGCTTGTATGCGATGCTCATCTGCTGACCCTGGCGTCGAGTTATGCGAACGACGGGTTCTGGGTGCCCCGTCTGCTGTGTGGCGCCTAGGTTGCCATGCGGGGCGTTCGCCGACTAGTCCAGAAATTGAAGCGCCGAGCGATCAGGCTCGGCGCAGGGTCGAACTTGGTGAGAGTGCTGCGGTTACGTATGGAGTGCGCGCAGGGTCTCGACGGGAGTCAGAACGGCACCGAGAACCAATCCACGCGATTCGCGTTGAGTCGCGGCACCGCGATCCATCCACGACGCAGGTCAACCCCAATGTCTGCCGGCGCGTCCATCCCGCCGCCAATGCGGCGCACGCCTTCGCCAGCATGTCCAATGCTGAGTGAGGAATCCTTCCAACTCGTGATAAGGAAGGCCCCGTCAGGAAGCGCCTCGATCCCATCGAACCCACCCACGCCAGCCGCAACGAGTCCCACACGCGGGTCGGACGGGATCCACGACATCACCATGATAGACGCGAAGGGGGCGAGCAGCAGTCGTCCATTGGCCTTGTCCCACGTGATGCCGTTGGGGCTGGCGAGGTGTTCGTCTTCCATGGCGATCTTCACGTCGCGTCCCTTCACCACGTAGATGCGGTCCTTTCCCGGATGTGTCATGCCGCCATGGGCGTCGAAGCGGATCCCCGTGTCAGTGAGGTAGAGGGTCCCGTCGGGGCTGGCGGCGACGTCATTGAGGAACGTCGGGTGCAACGACGCAAAGTCGACGGTCGCGACCACTGCTCCGGTGCGTTTGTTGAAGCCGCGCAAGGCGTCGATGTCGGTCACCCACAGGGTGTCGCCAACGATAGCCATTCCCTTTGGTGCGTTGAGGACGACGCCATTCTTTCCCGATTCAATGAAGGGCGTTGCCGTCGCTGGTTGCGCGGGATCGATTCGGGAAATGGAGCCATTGCCATCCTTATCCGATCCGTTGCCATTGACGTTAGAGACGAAGAAGACATCGAGGTCGGCGTCGTAGCGAACACTCTCCGGGTTGAGGAGTCCGGTGGTAGGTGCGGAAGGGGCGGGCTGGGTAGCACCTGCTGTAGCATCTGGCGCCGCACGCTGGGAGCTGTCGCGCTTTGTGGGCTCCTTTCGGCAGGCGACGGCGACGAGGGCGAGGCTAAGTGCGGCGATTCGTGACGAGGCGATGGAAGGGCATTTCATTGAGGTGTGTCAGGTACGACGGGTCGTGTTGGCCGCGCAGATTGTTGGTGAATTGAGGACGGGTGCGGAAATAGAAAGCAAGTGATGGGCCCCACAGCCCGCCAGTACGTGCTCGGTGTACCTCACACGAGCGCGGGAGACGCGCAACGCATACTTTGCCGTCGCCCGCCGTAGTTGCGATGGTCCTCTTCAATATGAATGGTGAGAGTCGCCGCATGCATTTGAGCGAACTGGCCGGTCTGCGACTCCATGCACAGGGCATGCTCGTCAGCCGATTCAAGGCACCGGCCGACGCCGTGCGCTGGCTCGTGGCGGTTCAGGCGCAGGACTACGCCGGAGCCCGTTGGGGTGTCGGCATGCGGGTGATCGCCGCGACCGACAGCTCCATCGAGCGCGCATATGACGACGGAAAGATCCTCCGCACGCACCTGCTCCGTCCGACCTGGCACTTCGTCGTTCCGGAAGACATCCGTTGGCTTCTGGCGTTGACTGGTCCACGTGTCCACGCCGCCAACGCGTCCATGTGCCGAAAGCTCGAACTCGACACGAGGGTCCTCCGTCGCGTGTGCACCTTGCTGGAAAAGGCGCTCAGGGATCGGGAGCCGATGACCCGCGACGAAATGCGGTCCGTGCTCACGAAGGCGCGTATAGCCGTCGACGATGGCGTGCGGTTCAGTTACTGCCTCATGGCCGCCGAACTCGACGCCGTCATCTGCAGCGGGCCGAGGCGGGGAAAGCAGTTTACCTACGCTCTGGTGGACGAGAGGGCAGGGAAGGGTCCCGTATTGGCGCGAGACGACGCACTGTCTGAGCTGACGGTGCGCTACTTCGCAAGCCGCGGCCCCGCGACGGTGCACGATTTCGCGAAGTGGTCGGGTCTGACTCTCAAGGACGCCCGCCAGGGACTCGAGTCCGTGAGCGGGAGTTTGGACCACGAGCGGATCGACGGTGCAGACTATTGGTTCTCGTCCCGGGCGCTCACCCCAGATGCGGCCTCGCCAAGTGCGCACCTCCTGTCGATCTACGACGAGTATCTCTCCGCGTACAAGGACAGGCGTGCAATGGGCACGACCGAGATCGGCGCGAAGCTGGAGGCCATGGGGAACGACCTCACATCGATCGTGCTCGTCGATGGTCAAGTCGTGGGCACATGGAAGCGCACCATCGACAGTCGGCGCGTGACAGTGGAGCTGAACTTGTTAACACGCGTGACTCGGGCGAAGCGGCGAGCCGTCGACGAAGCTACGGAGCGTTACGCGCAGTTCTTGCAGCTGCCGGCGGCCGTGACGTCGCGCAGGTGACGGCGCCGCGGTCGCACTTCGGCGCCTGCGGTCGCTCGGCGAATCGCTACGTAGGAGTGCGTTGGCGAACGACAAGATGGGACGAACACTGTGTCATCGGATCCAATGGCCGCCCGACCCGCTCAACCCGCCGGCGGTGCTCCCGCGTCGTCGCGTCCAATCCGCTCTCGCAGTTTACCGAAGCGCTCTTTGAGGTCGCCGAAGAACTCGCCCGCCTTCTCCTTCGCGTCGCCTACGAGATCGTCGAACCTGTCGTCCGCCTTGTCTGCCCACGTGGCCGCGTTGGCGCGCAACTCGTCCAACTTCCCATCAAGTTCGTCCATCTCTTCCTTCAGTTCCTTCTTGCCAAGTGCAACCTTCACTCGCAGCTCGTCGCGCTCCTGTTGGAGTTCGAGCATCATCTCGTCAAGCCGCTCTTGCCATGTGGCCATGATACGATCTCCTCGGAAATGCCGGTTCATTCAGAATACTGGCGGTACGGACGCGCGTCCAGCGAATGCATTGTCAGGCGAGCCCCATCGACCGGTATCCTTCCAGTTCCCAACAGTACGCGCTATCCAGGTCAGCTCGAAGCGTTCGCAAGTCGGACAGGTTGTACGCCGCATGGACGGCGATTTGCGGCAACACGTAGTCGATGAACGTACCCGTCAACAACTCGCCGCGTGGGTCGAATTGAATCGCGTTTCGAGTGTAGATCTCCTCCATGGACCCGAACACCGCACTCGGGATCTGCAGAGGCACCCCTCGTCCGCGATCGGCGTCGATCCCCATGTACGCCATGCGCTCGTTCGGATCTTTGCCGCCAAACGCCCACCGGCAGAATCCGGGATTCAAATAGCCGCGAGAGTGATTTGTCTCGTTTGAGCTGCTGGCCGCCTCGATGAGCGCGCCGTATTGCCCGCGAAGGACATGTGGGTCCGGTGGCGCCATTTCCGCAGCGACGACGAGATCGTCGCCGACCACCAGTTTGATGAACCGACCGATCGGGACGAGTGCACGCGGCACCGGGTCGTTCGTGTATCCCTCCATCAACCGCATCGTTTCCACACCGAGTCGCCGCATGACCGCGTCGACGACAAGGTAGTGCGCGTGGAGATGCGCCAGGCGTCGCTTCTCCTGTGCCACGACCTGGTCCCTGTACTCGGTGTCGAGGTTCGCCACCCAATCCAGTGTATCCTGGCACCATTCGAGCAGGCGCCCGTCGCTGTCGACAATGGGTCGTCGATCGGCCGGGGCTTCGAGGAACGCGCGAAGGTGTGGTTCGTCGATCGTAAACGGGTCCGCCTCCGACAGCGGCAACAGGTGAACGGATCTTAGGCAGACGCGGTAGATCTGGTCCAAGACCGCATCGTTCACGCCACCCCCGGCGTCCAGGTACCACCACTCCTTCACATCGTCCGGCAGCGTCGCCGCGTCGAAGACAACGGGCAGCATGACCAGCGGGTGATCCTTGTCGCGCAGACTCACTGCGTAGCTGAACTCTCGGGCAATCCACTCCGAGCGATTCGCCGCCGACGTGCGCAGCTGAATGAGCACTTCGGCGCCCGCCATCCGGCGCGGTATAGACTCCGTGAGCTTGGTATTGGTGAGTGACGTCCCGTCTTCCCGCGTGATCTGCAGTCCACGTTCTCGCAGGTACCTCTCAACCTGTTCGGCGAGTGGAGCGTCAGCGAAACTGTACGAGATGAAGGTGCGCGGGCCAACCAGGCGAAGGGGGTAGCGCATGGGAGCTCCGGGAGTACTTGCGCAGGTCGCGGTGTCTGGCGATATGATGGCACGCCGGTCGGTTCGCGCACCAGTACGCGATGGGCGCTTGACCGACTTCGGTGAACGAGTACTGACGGTGTTCCGCGCGGGAGTCCTTTACATGCCAACTGGACGGCTGGTTGAGGCCGAGGAGGAGGCAACGTCGTGACCACACCGTACACGTGGGACTTCTTCATCGCGCACGCCAGCGCCGACAAGGGTGCGGCCGAGGAGCTCTTTGAGCTGCTCAAGGATCGCTCGCGCGTCTTTCTCGACACGAAGCGCGTTCAGCTCGGCGATGACTGGGACGCGACAATTCTGGCAGCGCATCGGTCGTCATTCGTCACCATCGTGCTGGTTTCGAGCAAGACCGAGAAGGCGTATTACCAGCGTGTCGAGATTGCCACCGCCATTGCGATGGCGCGAAAGGAAGGAGAGCGTCACCGCGTCGTTCCTGTTTTTCTGGACGTCGACCCGTCAGCTGATACCGATCCTTACGGGCTTGCTCTGAAGCACGGTCTTCGCATCTCCGATCGGTTGACGCTTGCCGCCGCCGCCGACCGGTTGCAGGCGCTGCTCGAGAGTGTGATGCCCTCCGCGGCGGGAAGTGCTGCCTCGACATTCCCCGGTGCGATTGGTGGGAGAGGGGTGCTGCTGCAGCCAGGAGCGGACTGGAAGTCACCCGTGATCGGAAATCCGCATCGATTCAAGCTGGCGGCATTCGACTTTGATGGCACGCTGCTCCGAGGTCCGAACTTCGACTTCTCATGGGAGCTCGTATGGGCGCGACTCGGCTTTCAGCGCGCGATCCAGTCCGAGCTGCGCCGGAGCTACCGCCTGCAGACAGAGAAGGATACGACGCGCGACGCTCGAGTTCGGGCGTATCAGGACTGGTGCGACAAGGCGGTCAAGCACTTTCGAACGAGGCGCGTGACCCGGGATCAGCTACGTGAATTCTGCAGCCCGTTGGCGCTTACCACGAATTGCCGTGAGGCTCTGAGCCAACTGCGTGCCGGAGGCGTCGTCACCGCGATCATCTCCGGGGGCATCCATACCTTCGTGGAGGACACGTTTCCCGACTATCGCGACTACTTCGACTTCGTCTTCATCAATGAACTGACGTTCGCAGCTGACGGGTCACTGAGCGGCGTGCGCGCCAGCGAGTTCGATTTTCAGGGGAAAGCGGAGGCGCTCGACCTGATCGGCGCGCGCATCGGGGCGACGCCGGGCGAGGCGGTGTTCGTTGGGGATCACTTCAACGACGAGGCGATCATGTTGCGCGTGGACAAGGCCATCGCCTATCCGCCGAAGGACACAGTGGTGGAGGGGGTGTTGCACGAGGCGGTGCTGGAGAATGACCTGCTGAAGGTGGTGCCGCATGTGCTGGTGGTTTAGGCTCGAGCATCCAGCTGTCAGCTTGGGACGCAGCCTCCTCAAGGCCCCGACGCCTCAAAGATCTCCCCTAGCCGCTTCACCGTGTCCGCCTCGGCCACCAACCGACTCACATAGATCGCCTGCCGGTACATCGAGTCAAGCTCGCGCGTGCTCGCGCCCTGATCGGGTGATGCAGCCAATGCGTACAGCTTCAACGCGTCCTCGACGCGGCCAAGCAACAACATGGCCTCGCCTTCCGTTGCATACCGCCACTTCTTGTCCACATTCAACTCTGACCCAGCGGCCAGCTTGCACTCGTCGAGAACAACGTTGGCCGCTGCCTTCGCGCCCTTCACATCATTGTCCTTCGCCAGCCGCATAAACGCCACATTGATCCCGTGGTAGTACGCCTGCGCGTGATCACCTCGCTTCGTTGCCTCAGCGAACCCTTGCTCATAGAGTGCTTGCGCCCCGTCGCCGTCTTCAGCGATCCGAGACAGCAACCACCGTCGTTTGAGCCGGCCGCCTAACACTCCCAGAACATCGGTCCCTGCGCTCTTGCGACGTCCGAGGGCAGCGATTGCATCCTTCTGACGGCCGACGCCCTCGAGTGCCAGCGCCAGCTGCACCAACCCAACGTCGTCGAGCTTGTCCGCCATAGGCTCCAGGAGCTCGACCGCCTCCTTGAACTTGCTGAATTGATTCGCCACCATCGCCGCATTCAAGGGTCCAGCGGCTGGCGCTGCACCAGTAAGGCCCTTGACCACGACTTGCACACTCAGACTCTTCGCATCACTCGGCTTCACCATTTGCAGATGATCACCCGGAACGACGCAGTGGGTGTCGGGATACTCAGCCTCCGGGAACGGGCCTAGCGAGGACTCCGCAGGAACAAACTCGTCGGACTCTCCGGCAACGGCGACGAAGCGAAACGGAAGCGTGACCCCACCAGCACTCGCGAATCGGCTGTCCCAGTCGGCACGAAGGTCGCGAATGAACTTACCGCCCTTCGACATGTTGCGTAGCTGCGGCTTCAACAGCCGTACCAACGACGCCTTCGCCAGTCCGCCACTCGGCGTTCCGAACAGGAACACGTGACTCGTGCGCGTCCGGAGCGCCTTGTCGTCGACGAGCGCGCGCTGCGTCACCAACCCACCCATGCTGTGCGCGATCAAGCATAACGAGTCGTACTTCTTCAGATCCCCGGCCTTCGCCTCGGTGCGCAGGCGCTTCGCCACCTTGTCCAGGTCCGGGTCGGCGCTCCACAGCTTCACGAGAAAGTCTATCCGAAGGTGGGTCTCGTAGCCGAGCGTGTAGATGTCCCAGCCAGCGAGCCGACCTTCGGCAGCCAAGTACTTGGGGAAGTTCTGCCATGTGGCGGATGCGTCACCGCCAAACCCGTGGATAAACACGACGGCCGCCTTGTTCGACGGCTTCTGGCGGATGTGGCTGAGGTATTGCGGCATCTGGGTGCCTGTGGCCGTAGGCGAGTTAGGGTTGTCTGCGGCCCACAATGGTGCAGCTTACGGCGGCTTCGTCAAGTCGCGTAGGGTCGGTACGACACACCCGTCATGCGATGAAGCATCCCGCTCGACACTCGGTGGCGTGCCGGGTGCTCCCCGGTCGCAGTTGCCGAACGACTCGCTGCTACGTCCGTAGTGTTGCATGCAGGTTGAGTCGCCACGGCCCCTCACACGTCATGACTATGGAGCTCATTCTTGTTGCCGCCGCGGGCCTCGTCGGGGTGATCGCCCTCCGATGGCTGAAAGGTCGATCTCGACCCGGCGCAAGCACTCCATCAACCACTGCCGCGTTGCGACTCGGTGTCTTGTCGCGCAGCATGCTGGGAGACGTGCCAATTGGCACTCCCGACGGAGTCGTCGGAGCCGTCATGGATTGGAACGTGTCCGGTACCCTCGCGACCCTCATCGCAATCGCCGACGGCACCGTCAGCCTGTACGTCTCACCTGGCGGTGGAACGATTGGAGCCGGCGCACACGCACCAGTGGCCGCCGCCGCGAATTCCTTCCTCGAGCAGTCGCGAGTGGCCGAATCGCTGCTACACGCGGCCCAGGACTTCCCGCCGCCAACGTCGAACGCCGCCACGTTCTATCTGCTCTATCGCGACCGAACTCTCGCCTCGGCAGCGGTCCCCGTATCGGAGCTGCAAGTCGCGACGCATCCGCTGATGCGGGTCGGTGCGGCGGCGCAGGCACTGCTTACAGAGGTCCGAAAGGTGTCGAAGTGACGCGTTCGCAGCGGGACATCTAGCGAAAGGCGACCAATCGGCGTCGCTCGAAAGTCCAATCGACCGCGGCGCCGAGCGGTCAGGTCGTTCGTGCACATGTAAATGATCCCGTCTACGCGACGAGACGCGCGCGCGGTGCTCTTGCCGCTCGCCAGCTGGGGCAACCCCTAGTATCCAAACGGCCGAGCCTTCCACACATTTGCTTGCCTCGGCGGCGTGGGCTGCCGTCGGCGGCTCGCTTGGCGTGGCCGTCAGCTACTACACGTCGTTGGGCGCGGGCACGAAACCGGAGGAGTCATGTTCGGTTCAGAGGTCCTCGATGTCCTGATCGGGATGGCGTTCATCTACCTCCTCCTCAGCCTCGTGGCGTCGGCCGTGCGAGAAGGGGTGGAGAGTCTGCTGAAGGCGCGGGCCGTGCACCTCGAACGTGGAATTCGAGAGTTGCTGGATGACCAGACGAACGCCGGCCTGGTAACTCATCTCTACAATCACCCGCTCGTCTTCTCGCTGTACAAGGGCAAGTACACATCGGACCCGACGCGCATGCTGGGAAGGTCCCTTCCGACCTACATCCCCTCGCGCGCCTTCGCGCAAGCGCTCGTGGATCTGGTGACGCGCGGCCCTGCGGGCAATGCGCTCTCCGTCTACGACGCGGTCACCCCGGGGATCACGGTGCAGGGCGTTCGAGCTGCACTGCCGACGGTGCAGAGTCCGCGGCTGGCCCGGATGATGACCTTGCTTACCGATGGCGCGGCGGACATCGAACAGGTCATTGCCAACACCGAGCAATGGTTCAACGACGCCATGGAGCAGGTCTCGGCGGTGTACCGCCGCCGGACCCAATGGGGCGTGCTGATCATCGCGGCGATTGTCAGCGTCGCGCTCAACGTGGATTCGATTGCGATCGCCAATCACCTGGCGAGGAGCAAGGGCGCGCGGGAAGCCCTGGTCGCCCGCGCCGCGACGTACCTGAAGGAGAACGATCGCCCGTCGACATCAGCTGCAACACAGGCAGATACCACGGTCGCCTCGGTACAGGCGCGCGCCGACAGCACACAGGCGGTTCTTCGCCGACAGGTGGCCGACCTCCAAAGCCTGGATATCCCACTGGGCTGGAGCTATGTCGCCCACGCACCCGGCAACGCGCCAGCCGCCGATACCACCGGATGGGGCATCCTGACGAAGATCTTTGGCCTGTTGGTAACGACGTTTGCCGTTTCGTTAGGTGCACCATTCTGGTTCGACCTCCTGAAGCGCGTGGTGTCCATTCGCTCCACGGTGAAGCCAGGCGAGGAGGAAAAGAAAACGACGGATGAGAAGGCAAGGACGGGCACGCGCGGACCCAACACGACTCCTTCCAGTGGCCCAACGGCGAGCGTCGTTCCAGGCTCCGTCACGGCCGCGAGTTCCGCTGCAGCTCCGACTTCCGCACCACCGAATAGCCAAGTGCCGCCAACGGGATACGTGCCACACCAATGGACAACCGGACCAGCTGACGAGGGGCTGTTATGAGCGCCGGCGCCGACGCGGAGCTCGGCTACGAGCTCGCCAAGCCAACCAACGAGCTGTCGTTCCTTGCTCCCGGGTTCCGCGCGGCCGTCGAACGCGCCATCGCCGAGTGCAACAACGACTCGAACAAGCTGGACGCAATGGTCTACGAGACATACCGATCGAGCGCATTGCAGGCGGTCTACTTCACCCGTGGCCGCACGGTGAAGCCGCCGGCAGTTCCGGTGACGAACGCGCCGAACAGCCTGTACAGCTGGCATGGGTTCGGGCTGGCGGTTGACGTGATCCACCGGACGAAGGGCTGGAAAGTCGGGCCGGAGTGGTTCGCGAGCGTGGCAACCGTATTCAAGCGCTACGGCTGCAAGTGGGGCGGGGACTGGCAGCAAAAGGACTTGCCGCACTTCCAGTGGGGCTTATGCCGGCCGAGTCCTTCGGATGCCGCCCGCGAGTTGTTGCTGACGAGTGGCATTCGCGCCGTGTGGGCGCAGCTGCACGTCGGTCAGGTGTAGGCCCAAGCGGGGAGAGGCAAACCATATGGCTCGTGTCTTTCTGTCCTATGCGTACGAAGATCGTGCCTTCGCCACGCGATTGCGCGATGCGCTGGAGGCGGCGGGCGTCTCCACGTTCTTCGATGCCAACTCACTGCGCGCTGGCGAGTCGTGGGAGGCGGCGCTTGTCACCGCGCTCGATGAGGCCGAGCACCTGGTGTGCCTGTGGTCTGACAAAGCACACGCCTCGCCATGGGTGACGCGAGAAGTCATGACATTTTGGGTGCAGAAGGCCAAGCACGGCAGTGGCAAGGCCATTCTGGTGCGGCTGGAGGATCGTGAGAGTGCATTCGGGAGCCTGCAGCAGATCGACGACGCCAAGCTGAAGGCCGCCTACGCTGCCGCCGACGCCGCGGCGTTTCCGTTCGGCGACCTCGCCACGCGACTGCACGTGTTCCTGGGAGGTTCAGGCAACGTGGTACCGTATCCAGTCGCGTTGTTTGCGCTGACGGCTGCGGAAGTTGCCCAACTCGGGCCGCTGGACACGGAGGCGGTGAAGAAGCGACTCGGTCTCGATACCGCGGCCATGGCCGCGCGGTACGGGGCGACGCGACTGGACTGGAAGCCCTTCGCCGGAGGGGGCACCATTCGACAATTTCTGGACCGCGCCCTGATTTCCATCAACAAGCGCGTGAAGGGCTCGTCCGTCATGTGGGAGTATCCACCCGACGAGTTCTGGGTGAACGACGAGGCGGGCGCCGTGAATCAGGACGCCGTGCGTCAGTTCGCCGCGCGCCTCGTCAACGCCAAGGCGGGGATCATTCTGGTGGACCCGGTGGCGGTGAAACACCCGATCGTCCAGGATCGTCTGAGCTTCTTCCAGCGTTGCGCGCGCGCGGAGAGCGTGGCCATCATCGCGTTGCCGCTGACGGACGCGTCGCAAGAAGACCTGCGATTTCACGACTGGCTGGGCCAGTATGCCAACGCGGTGCTGGACCCGTATGTGGAGCCCGATCCGGAGCAAATGCCGACCGCTCGGTTCGGGATCGGCCTCACAGACAGGGAGTTCGACCGGTTCGTTCGGTCCAGCATTTTCGGTGCGATTGGTGCAGCCACACGCCGAGAAGCCACCAGCCCATTCGCCAGGTTCTAGCGCATGATCGTCACCTTCTACTCGTTCAAGGGTGGAGTCGGCCGCTCCATGGCGATGGCGAATATCGGCCGCTGGTTGCAGCTGCAGGGATTGAACGTGGTGATGGTGGACTGGGACCTGGAGGCACCCGGACTGGAGACGTTCTTCGCGAGTGACGAAGCACAGCTGCGCGACTGGCGGCGGCGCGTCGGCCTGTCTGACCTGGTCTCGCTCTACAAGCACGACTTCCCAACCCTCGCCCTGGAGAACGCGACTCGCCCAGATGCCGCGGCGCGCCTCGATCGCGTGCTGGCGCCCCTTCGATCCGTATTGATCGATATTCCCGCACCGACCGAGGCGGTGAACACGGACGGGCCAACGCCTGGAAAGCTCAGGCTCCTTTCGGCTGGCGTGCGCGAGGGCGCCCAGAATTTCGCCGCCTATGCCAATGAGGTCCAATCGATCGATTGGAACGATTTCTACGCCTCGTATCGAGGACGCGACTACTTCGACTGGATGCGCGCGAGCCTCAAGGATCCATCGCTCGCTGACATCGTGCTCATCGACAGCCGCACCGGCGTCACGGAGATGGGCGGCGTATGCACTCGACAGATGGCGGACGTGATCGTGGTGCTCGCGGCGCCAAACCGACAGAACGTGGAGGGTGCGGCGCAGATCGCCGAGACCTTCAACCGTGCGGATGTCGTGGAGGAGCGCGGCGACCGTCGGGTGAGCGTCATCATGGTTCCAAGTCGCGTCGAGGTGCAGTCGACGGAGATCAAGATCGCCTTCGAACGCTACTTCCGCGAACATGCCACCGCATTCATGCCCGACGAGCTGGCACAGCTCAGCGCGGACTTCTGGGAGCTGCGCATCCCCCAGATTTCCCAATACAGCTATCGCGAGCGCCTGGCGATCGGTGCGCCTGACGGCGATCCCGACCTCGTGAACGCGTACAAGGCGATCGCGGCGAATGTGGCCTGGCTGGCTCCGTTGCAGAGTCGCGTGCGGCAGGCCATGCGCCCCGAGTTCCGTCGAGTCTTTGGCGAAGAGAGGGTGCGGGCCCTGCTCGACATCGACGCCGAGTTCGAGCGCGCTCTCAGTGAGATCGCCCCTGAGATGCGACCGCCCGTCAGGGAACTCCTCCTGCGTTTTGTTCAGCTTCGCGCTCGCCCGCACGATGCCGACGGCAGCCGCACGTGGTTACGCGAGCCGCTGCAGGCCACGCTCGGTCCGGCGATCGACGACGCGCTGCGAGTGGATTTGATTCGAAGCGAGAGCAAGGACGGAGAGGTGGTGTTGCAGCTTGCCGATCCCCGGCTCGTCACACATTCCACGGTCCTGTCCAAGTGGATTGAGGCTGACCGGCCGTTCCTGACCTGGCGGCAGCGGTTGCGAGGGTACCTCGAGGACTGGCAGGGCGTTCGCAAGGATGCCGGGGCGCTGCTGCAAGGCACGTTGCTCAATGAAGCGAAGGCGCTGCTCCAGGCGAGTGGTGGCAGCTTGCTCCCCGACGAAGAGTCGTTCATTCGCCAGAGCATCGAGCACGACGAGATGCGACTGCAGCGTGAGAGGGAAGCGGAGCAGGCCGCCACACGAGTTCAGGCGATCCTTCGTACCCCTGCGCCAGCGGCGGTGGCTGTTCAGCCTTCTCGCAGCATGACCATGACGTGGATGACTGTCGCGGCCGCTGTCGTCGCCCTGACTGCGTGGTGGAGCTTTTCAAAGACTACTGCGAGCAACAGTGCAGTGTCGGCCGTGGACTCGCTAGTCCATGCCGCGAGGAATCAAGCGAGCGGCTCAAACTTTGCCGCGGCTGAGTCTCTCTACGCACAAGCGCTGGGCATTGACAGCACTTCGGTCGAGGTACTTCAGGAACGAGCGGCCATGCGCATGCAACTGCGCGACTATCAGGGCGCCATCGCAGACCTCGATGGTGCGCTTCGCTTTGACTCGACTTCCATTGCGCTGTTCAAGCTGCGCGCCGAAGCGCGCGCCAACACGTCTGACCTTGCCGGGGCACTCGCTGACCTCCAGCGCGTACCGAGTGACTCGCTGAGCTCGAGTGAACTCCGTGAGCGGGCTGACCTCTCGTACTCGCAGGGCAGGGATACCTTGGCGCTTTCCGATTACACCCTACTGACGAGGAAGGGGTTGGTGGCGGACGGCGAGTTAGGGCGAGCTCGCGTCTTCGAGGCACTTGGTCGGAAGGACTCGGCCATTGCCGCGTATAAGAAGGCGATTCCGACGATCACGAACTCGACGCAACGGACCGTTGCTGAAGCGGCCCTCCTCAAGCTCTCGCCCAAGGCGCCGATTCCAGAGGCGATCCAGCCCGTGATTCGGCTCGAGCTTCAGAGCGAGGACGACGCGTCAGTGGCGGACATTCTCGAAAAGACACTCAGTCGTTATGGCTTGAGGCTCGCGCGAGGGGCAGGGCGAAAGTTGTTCACGATTTCCGACTCGTCGAGCGTGGGTGGTGCGGTGAAGTACTTCTTTCCGGAGGACGCTGAGTTGGCGAACCGTACCAACCTGGCCGTCACGGATGCCGTCACCGCCGTCGGCTCCTACCGGCGTGTCGACACGGTATTCGTCAAGGCATCCGACGCGAACCGGAAGCGGCGGCGGGGCGAGATCGACATTGTACTGCCGCAGATCCAGAGACCGTACAAGAAGTAGCGACTGGCTCATGGCGGCGCAGCGTTCGCGATCACCTCGCGGGGACGTAGGTACTCCGAAACTTGGCCGGTCGCATCGCCCACCCGTCCTTTCCCTTGGCGTCGTTGTAGACCAGGTACCATCCCCGCTGGTACTTGGTGACGCCCTCCTTCGTGCGCACTTCGCCCGCTTCGTCAGCAACAACGGCCCAGACCGGAGTGACCTTCCGGTACACGCCACGAGAGACCTCGCGGTACGTTCGGGCGAAGACGCGCGAGTCGACGGTGTAGACTTCCCCATCGTTGTTCACGAGCCAGTCGCCGGCCTTGCATCGTTGTACGGCGCCCCACTTCTTGTACGCGAAGCCCTTCGTGTCGAGGCTGAGTTG
Source organism: Gemmatimonadaceae bacterium (assembly GCA_044224875.1). Taxonomy (GTDB): domain Bacteria; phylum Gemmatimonadota; class Gemmatimonadetes; order Gemmatimonadales; family Gemmatimonadaceae; genus JABAQJ01. The sequence continues at coordinate 27,262 of JBGAJQ010000066.1, forward strand.
TACAGCTGCAACGTCTGTTTGGGCGCGCTTTCGGTACTTCTTCATTCGTGTCGCCACGCGTTCACCTCTGTGGAAGAGCCCTGGCGCCACCGCTCCTGGGCGCCAGGGACTCCCAAAGCTCGCGACGAGATCGCGTCGTCACCAGTCGCTAGTTCAGGTCGAAATGCGGACGGGAAATGGTTGGGATCGACTCGCTGCGCCGCGTCCTCCTTTGCAGCGCGTCCATGTTCTCTGGTTTGTCCATCCGCCCGAGCGATTCGACGACGTCGTCCCGGTGGCACCGACAGGATCCCGCCGAGCCCCTCTCTCGCCCGCGTTGCGTTGTATCGCCGGTCGATGAAGAGCGGCGCTGTGACGTCCCGCACGCCCCGAGTCTTGCGATGGGTTGCCCCATGAGCTCCAATTTACTGTCTCCCTGGCGAACGGGCAGTAACTTGCACGCTTTGGTGGAGGAGCAGATGGCACGACGCATCTTCATCGGGAGCTCTCGAGAGGGCTCATCGCTGGCAGCAGTTATTGGTCAGTTTGTCCAACAGGCGGGGTTGGAGCCTCTCGTTTGGACCGAGGTGTTCCCGGCGGGTGAGGTCTTGCTCGACCGCATCGAACAGCTGCCGCAGATGATCGATGGCGCCATACTCGTTGTGACCCCCGACCTCGAGTCACTGCGCCGCGCGACCGGCGAGTCGAGTCGGCAACCAGTGCCTAACGTCGTGTTCGAATACGGTTACCTGTCCGGACGACTTA
>JBGAJQ010000067.1:0-27932 GCA_044224875.1 Gemmatimonadaceae bacterium
AACCGGACGGTGAAGATCAAGCTCTTCACCACAGCGAAGTATGACACGATCCCCACCTTGATTCCGACTAGGGTGCCAAACTACGCATCGGACACCGCTTGGCTCATGTTGCCGCCGAGCGGAGTGGGGATGCGGTATGTGCGCGATCACCTACTGGTCCGATTCAAGAGTTTTTCGACACCCGCTAGTCGTCAAGCGGCCATCGATCAGGTAGGCGGAGCAGTTGTCGGAGGTACCGGAGACGCGACAGGCGTTGCGGGCTACTACTATGTGCGCCTTCCTCCGGACCCTACACAGCAACGCATGTATCAAGCAATGAACCTACTCCGGGCCAATCCTGCCGTCCTCCACGTGATGCGGGATGTGGCAGTGCCACTAAGGGGCACTCATCAGCGCCCGTCCGATGGTAACGGGTGGCAAGCCGTTGACTGGAACCTTCGTGGAACAAACTCGATCCACTCCCAATGGGGGCTTGAAGCGTTACGCGCCCCACTGGCCTGGGGTTGCGAAACAGGAGATTCCAGTCTGCGGGCTGGTGTGCTCGACGAAGGTTTCGTCAGCTTGAACACGGTTCCCGACTTACTCGCAAATACGGCTGACACGTCGAAGGTCAACATCCCCGGCTATGGGCTCATGCATGGGACGCAAGTGGCGAGTATTCTGGGAGCCCGAGGAAACAATGGCCAGGGAGTCGCTGGGATGACTTGGCGCGTCGCACTCGATCTACGTGATCCGACGGTACTCGACTCGGCCACCGGTAGACCAACCTTCGGCCGAGACTCAGCGAGATACTATCGCGAGATAGAGCGACAGTTCAAGGAGATGGTGCTCCGAGGCGACCGTGTGATAAACATCTCCTTGGGTGCCGATAGCTTTCCTATGTTCAATGCAGCCGATACCGCGCAGCTGGGACAGGCACGCGAGATCGTTTCGAGCCTTGCCCTTTGGATTCTCAACCCCGGGTTTTCCGGACAGTCCAGCAACGCGGTTGTTGTGGTTTCGGCCGGCAACGTGCCTAACGGTGACCCACGGGAGTCGATCTTTCCGCTCTTAAAAGACACGATTCCCAATCGCATCGTGGTCGTACGGGGCATGACGAAAACGGGCCACTTGCTTAGGACTATTGGGTCAAATGCTGGGTATGTCGACTTCGCAGCGCCCGGCGAGGGCATCGGGAGCCTCGTGCAGTCTGGCGTGGACTCGCTCACGGGGTCGAGACGCTGAAGCTGCTCGCGCGACGTCGTGGTGGTCCTCTTTGTGGCAATACCGTCGTGTGGGACACAAGATTCGACGGTTCGGGCAATGTAACCGAGCGTGTTTTGGCGAAGCGCACGCAGAGTGGCGCTGGATTCGACACCATTCTGACGAGAACGGTACCAGTCGACTCGATCTCGTACGACCTGGCGATCACGCACGGAGGAAAGGAGATCCTTCGGAACAGCGGGCTGGGTGCCTACAAGCGCATTGCATACTACGACAGCACGGGATGGCACAACAGTGCCCAACCCTACCAAACGGTTACATCACCTAATTTCACCGGCTCCTCGAATTCGCGGTTCGCGCTATCCCACGACGGTGATACCACGTTCTACACGGCTGGTCAGCAGATCCCTCCATCATTCCAGACCGCGACGTTCTCATTCGGCATACGCACCAACGGCGTGAACCTCCCTTCGCTCCTTCAGTACTCGCTGGCAAACACGTACACAGACCCTTTCACTGGTTTTGAAGGTCCCGGCGGGGCGTTAGGTGGCGGAACCATCTCACCCACGGGTGACTTCGCCATCGTCGTGACGCGCGCCGGCCCGACCGTCTCGACCTATCAATTCGACCGCGTGTCACTACCCAGCGGCGCAAGGACCCCTCTGTTCACTGACGACTCACGGTTCCTTAACATTCCTTCTTTGAGTGACACTCTAGGGTACACGTTGCTCGGTCTCGGAATCAGCGAAGACGGTACGGAGCTCTCCTATTACGTCCATACTGCGTGGGATGTCCCCCGAGACTGCGTCCTCAGGCGGTATTCGCTGAAGACCCTCTCTTTCATGTCGTCCGATGTGGTCAGCTCGGACTTCTGCGTTGGAATGACCGGCGGCGCTCCTCGGGCCCGGTCGCGGATTGCGCGCCGAGCGCCTTAAGCACGGCGATAAGACACGTTAACTCCCTGGTCGAGGGCGGCCCCGCAGTTGAGAGCCGCCCTCGTGCGCATACGATTTGGGCAACGACTCTCGCTCTCTAGCTGTGACTAACGAGTGGTGGTAGGCTCGAAAGGAGCCGGCGCTTGTGACACTAATCGCTCACTCGCACATCGGGTAACCACTTCAGTGCAACCTCCCGCTGGCGACAACTTTGGCATGCGCCATCGGATCGGTTGGCGCCCCCCCGGCAACGCCGCCGTGTTCAGCGATGGATAGCAAGGCGGCTCAGAACCCACCTCGTCATTTCCGTGGCCCGATCCCGCCGATAACTCGCGACACGGCGATGTATTGTTGAGTGCCCACGTATCTCTACATCTCCTCGCCGACCCGCCCATGCGCGCCTTGCGAACACTGCTCCTCTTTCTCGGCCTACTCACACCCGTGTGGACCGCCGCCGCCCAACAGAAGCCGAGAGACGTCACCGGCAGATGGGCTTTCGCTGTCGTCACCGAGAATGGGACCGGCTACCCCACCGTGACGCTCAAGCAAGAGGGCGAGAAGGTGACCGGGACCTACGAGTCACAACGACTGGGCCTGCGAACTCTGGACGGCACGGTGAAGGGTGACACGTTGCGGCTGACGATGAAGGCATCGAGCGATGGCATGCCCGACTTCACCTTTGTCGGCCTGCTCTCGGACCCGGACAATGTGAAGGGCTCCCTGGAGATGGGCGGCATGGGAAGCGCCACGTTCACGGGGAAACGAGAACCCAAGTAGCGCCGGGTTCTTCGTCCGGCATCACCTAGTCGCGAAAGACACCGCGAAAGAGCGCAGGCAGGTCGATGACCAGCTCGGGCTCGCGTGCGTTCGGCTTCCAGGACAAGAGACCGGTCACGACTTCCGCAGCGTCATCGTCCGGTCGCCAGCGCTCCACGACCCGGCGGGTGAGGTCGACGATCCAATATTCCGGTACGCCACCTGCCTGGTACAAACGCCGCTTGCGACCGCGATCCTCGTGCGCCGTGTTTGGAGAGAGGATCTCCACCGCCAGCGTTAGGTCCTCAAGCGCCGTGAATCTCGTGCTAGCCGGGTCGCTGGGAAAGGGAAAGGTGATGATGTCCGGCTGCACCTCACCAGGACCGGCGATTCTCACCTCATACGGCGCAAAGGCGACAGCGAGTCCGATAGACTCCGCGTAAGAGGCAAGCAGGGGCGCCAGAAGTAACGCGGCACGCTGGTGCGCAAATGTTGGCGCCGGCGTCACGAGCAGCTCGCCGTCGACAACCTCGTAACGGTTGCCGTCGTCGGGAAGCGCGTGGACCATCTCCAGCGTCCACCCACCGTAGGATTGAGACATGGCCATAGGGTATGCTCAGCGCTGAGTTCCTTGCAAGCGAACATACGCCGAGTGTAGTGCGGCGATGGTCAGAACCCCGCATCGTCGTATTGCGGCTCTGGTCATTTCGACGTCGAACGCCCTGATTGAGGACTCTAGGCTCGAGATTCATGGTCTCGTTGGTGCAACCCCGACACATGTATAGGAGATCTGCTGTTGCGCCCCCCCCCCCAGGTGGCCGTTAAGCTGCCCGTCAACCAACGCCTGACCATGGTGGCGGGTCGATGGGAAGAGGACCGATGTATCAACGGGGGAGGCTTGTGCGTGTTATGGGAGAGCATCGTGTGGGGGCGCCGAGCGCCCGGGAGCGTAGCATGGTTATCGCCGTAGGAGTCGGCATCTTCTGTTTGAGCTGTATGGACCAGGGTCCGGTCCAACCGCGAGGTCGGCCGATCGACGTACAGGTGGAGCAGGCCATCCCCGACGGCTGTGCGCGGTTCCAGATCCACGCCAATCCCGGCCAAACTGTGACCATCGACTCGATCTACGGAACGCAGTATTGCCAGACCGATGAGTTGAAGCTGATCCAGGACTCGGCGGCGGTGTTCGACGCGGCAACTGGGAAACTGCGGGTGCCGATCGTGGTGAAGAATATCGGTACCCGTGCCGTGCGAGGCTTGTTGAAGATCCGGTATGATGCGGACTCGGTGCAGCTGTTCGACACGAATGGGAACCCCGTGGCCGGGCCGACGACGATCGTGGGGCTGGGCGACTCCACGCTGAACAATGGGCGCGTGGCGTATTGGGGGTACACGCAGCTGTTGGCGCCGTCGGGGCAGTTGCAGGTGCTGTTCTCGGGCCAGACGTCGGGGCGGCGGTGGTTGGAGCTGCAGGGCACGGATTGGAACCGGACGGTGAAGATCAATCTGTTTACGACGGCGCGATATGACAGTGTGCCGGCAACACCTCCGGATTCGATTCCCGCCTGGATGCGCGATACGGCGAACTATGTGTTGGCTGATAACTCCCCCTCATCGATCAAGTTCCTCAAGAACGCCCTGCGCGTGGCATTCAAACCTGGGACGCCCCAAGCCAAAAGGCAGAGCGCAATCGATGCGATTGGCGGAGTCGTGGTTGGCGGTCTTCGCATGGGAAGCGACGGTGTCTACTACGTCCAGGTGAACGCACAGGGCAGCACCAGGACCGTCGTCGGCCTTGTCGACATTTTGGCTGCCATGCCTCAGGTGTTCTCCGCCTCGGAAATCGGACTAACGGGACTCGCACCCAGTTGGCGAAAGCCGAACGAGGGACCGTCAAACACCGCATGGAATGCTTTCTCTCTGAGTCCGAGTGCCGCTTCGGGCGTCAACTGGGCGCTCGAACGCATCGAAGCACCGGCTGCTTGGGGATGCGAGACAGGAGCCATCAGTGTGCGTATCGGGGTGCTCGACAGTCAGTTCGATCTCGCAGGTCAGTCTGATCTGCCAATCGCTTTCTCAAACGTGAACTTCGCTGAAGACTCTATTCTGAAATCATACGCGCCCAGTCCTCAGTACTGGCACGGGGACTACGTTGCGAGCCAAGTCACAGCAACAGGGAACAATGGAAAGGGGATGACAGGAGTGATGTGGTCATCTGCGCTTGATGTGGCATCGCTGAGAGCAGACCCCGACCAGATCGGGCAGCCTCGCCGATACCCGCCTCCCGTGATCGGCCAACCGACGATGAGTGACGAAGACTTCCTCACTCTTCACCTCTACCGCATGGGGGCACGGGGAGCGGCCGTCATCAACTTGTCGCACAACGTTTCCCCTTTAGCGCTGAACGGCCCACTTACCGATACGGTCGTTATTCGAACACTGAACAGGTGGCGCGATGCGGTGGCGCTGGCGCTTGGTCGCTTGGACTACGAGGGATTCCATCCGCTGCTTGTGATTAGCGCCGGGAACGGGATTGGAAGCCCGATAGTCGGTAGAGACGCAACCTATGGCGGCACGAACTTGGCGCGCCAACTGTATCCCAACCAGGTACTCTCGGTCGGCGCATCGACGGAGACAGACACGCGCAGCGTTGGGTCGAACTTCGGCTCTCAAGTGGATATCTACGCTCCCGGCGAACTGGTCGCCGGGCTTGCCCCGGGAGACGCTATCGACGCAACACGATCGGGTACCTCCCACGCCGCTCCGCTCGTAACCGGCGTAGCCGGTCTGCTCAAGTCCTTCGATCCACGACTCACGGCGAGCGAAATCAGGCAGCTCATTCTGACCTCCGCGCCGGACAGCATAGTGGATGCGAGCGGTAAACATCCACTCCTCAACGCGCGAGCGGCGCTTCGCCTTGCAGCGTCGCGGAGTGGCGCACCGGTCTGTGGCAACCGCGTCTTCATCAAGAGCGACTCGCTGCTCACGGTCGAGCGTCGCCTCGACGACGTCTCATCCGACGAAGTGATCGGGAAGTGGAGCACGGGTTGGCCAGTCATGTTTGTCGAGCACGGAGGCAAATCAATCTCCAACGGCCACATGACGGGCTCCAACGTGAACTTCGTGTTCAATGGTTCGGCGTGGACACAGACCAGTGGCGGTGGACATCCGAACGATAGCCCCTTCCTCCTCTCTCACTTCGGCGTCTCCCACGACGGGGATACGACGCTCTACTCGTTCCCCGTGCCCGCGAACAATCCCACCGGCGTAGAGCTGTCTCTGGCTGACGCGCAAGGCACGCCTCTTTCTCCAAAGGTCACCGTTCCCCTTTCAGTAACGAACGGCAGCTATGTGCGAGCGTTGGACCTGTCGCGACCCCGGGCATTCTTCTCTTCGCAGGGATTGCCGTCGAGTCTGTATGCCATCGACTTTGTCACGCAGACCTACTCAGCCGTGCCCCTCTCCTACGCGTTGAAATGGGTCGATTGGCTGGGCGTCGCCGAAGACGGGTCGGAGCTTCGCATCGTGAACCGTGACATGACCGGGACCACCTGCAACATCGATTTCGTGTCCCTCCGCAGCGGCGACTATGGCGTCCTGCGTCGACGCGTTGTCGGGTCAAAGGGCGCCAACCTGTTCTGCGCCACCGATGGTGCAATTGCGCCGAGGGTCATTTCCGGCGCCGTCCCGTCTCCCATGGTTGCTGGTTCAACAACCCTCACAATTCAGCGTGATACGCGGCGACCCTAAGCCAGTTTAGACAGCTCGTACACTGGGCGGCTCCTCGGTTTGGAGCCGCCCACGCTTTTTGTCACCACACAGTTCGCACTAACCTCACCTTGCATGTCCATTTCGCCCGCCAGTCCCCTCTAACAGAACGCGCGCTACATCCCCCGCAGCGCCCCCGCCATGTTCTCCATCGCCCGTGGATGCTGACGGAACAAGATCCGTCCCATAACCGCCGCCGACAGCAGGTTCGCGATCCCGACCTGATACCAGGCGATGTTCCCCAACGCCGACCCCTTCGACAACACATAGGTGAATCCGACGAAGCCGACCTCCATCACCACAAAGAGCACAAACAATCCCGCCATGAGCGATGGCTCGGCGTCGGACGCCCGCAGCATGGCAGCAGCAACAATCCCCACAATGACGAACGCACCAAAGTGAAAGACGGTGTACACGGCCACGTGTGTGATGACACCGAGGTTCTGGTTCGCCCGCAACACGCTTACCAGAGCCGCGCCTAACGTGGCTGGCGTCGACAGGGCTTGCCCGGAGATCAGGTCCACGAAGAAGAACCAGACGGCGACCACGAGGGCACCGGCGGTCCCCGCCCGGGCTCCCTCGCGGGTGATGGTTGACGCTGACATGTACGCTCCTGCGTGTCGGGTTGATTGCACGTTGGGCAGCGTCCCGGCCCCAGGCAAGCAAACCCAGCGGCGGTGCTTGCCGAATGACGTCCGCGGCGGAAGCTTACCTGTACACCCCGGCGTGATCCAACCGCAGGATGGGAGGGAGCTTGGCCGCCACCACTGTCGCGCCACCTAACGATCTCGCCGCCCTGAAAGTCAAGGCACCTCCGGCGCCGCCGAAACGCCTCCCGACCGACGCCGGCCGAGGACAGAAGGAACGCCTCCTCGCCCTCGATGTCTTTCGTGGCATGACGGTCGCCGGCATGCTCCTCGTCAACAACCCCGGCTCCTGGGACTACATCTACCCGCCGCTCGAACACGCCAAGTGGCACGGTTGGACGCCCACGGACCTCATCTTCCCATTCTTCCTCTTCATCGTCGGCATCACCACCCACCTCTCACTCGGCTCCCGTCGCTCGCGCGGGGCGAGCGATGCAGACCTCGCCAAGCAGATCGTCAGGCGCGGACTGTTGATCGTCTTCTGTGGCCTGGCACTCGCCGCCTTCCCCTACGTCCCGCTCACGCGCATCACGCAGATGCGCTTTCCGGGGGTGCTGCAGCGTATTGGCGTGGCCTATCTGTGTGGCGGGCTGCTCACGCTCAAGACATCCCTGAAGCAGCAGATCGCGATCCTGGCGGTGATCCTTCTTGGTTACTGGGCGGCGCAGACGGTGGTGCCGGTCCCGGGCGGCGTGTGGCCCCCTTCATTAGATGACCCGTCCGGCGTACTCTCGGCGTGGCTCGATCGCGTGGCGTTCGGGTCGCACCTCTGGATCAGCTCCAAGACGTGGGACCCCGAGGGGCTCCTGAGTACGGTGCCGGCGGTCGGCACGGTGATACTGGGCGTCCTCTGCGGCCGCTGGCTGGACTCGCGTCGAGACATCATGGACCGGCTCGTTGGCATGTTTGCCGTGGGGTCGCTGGGCATGGTGGCGGGTCTTATGTGGCACTGGGTGTTCCCGATCAACAAGAGTCTCTGGACTAGCTCGTACGTGATCTTCACGGCGGGGATGGCCACGGTGACGCTCGCCACCTGCATCTGGGTGGTGGATGTGTTAGGCAGCCGTAAGTGGACGACACCTATCGTCGTGTTCGGGATGAACCCGCTGGTCGCGTTCCTTGGATCTGGAATGATGGCGCGCGGTATCTATACGCTGATCAAGGTGGACGTTGGTGGTGAGGCGGTTCCAATCCAAAAAGTGATCTTCGACCGGTACTACGCGTCGTGGTTGGAGCCTCGCAATGCATCGTTGCTCTTCGCCATCACTTTCGTCCTCCTGTGGGCCCTTCTACTTTGGGGACTGTACCGCAAGCGCATCTTCCTGAAGGTGTGATGTCGCTTCGCTCTGCCTGACGAGGGCGGCGAAGCAAGGAGACCGTTTCGGACCATGCTCGCCGTCGCCGCCCGCTCCACAGTCGTTCGTCGCATTCGCCGCACCCTGCGGGCGCAGCTCTTTGGGAGCCTGTCCATCGCCGCGTGCGCCCTAGGCGCAAGCACGGCCCACGCCCAGTCCAGCGCCGCCGACGCCGATGAGGTGTCCCGCCCGCTGGCGACCAAGCCGGCCACCGCCCTGCCTGACGCGGCTCGCGGGTCGAAGGACCGCAAGGCGCGCACGGTCCGTCGCGCGAGCCTTCGCCGCAAGGCGCTCCCCCCGCTGCACTACGCCACCCCACTCGGCGCCTGGTCGCTCGCGTCCAGCCTGGACACGCTGTTAGGCGCGCGAGTCCGCACGGGAACGTGGGGGGTGCTGGTCGTCTCGCTGTCGAAGGGCGACACGCTCTACTCCGCCAATGCGGACACCCGGCTGCTGCCGGCGTCCACGATGAAGCTGTTCACCACAGCCCTGGCCTTTGATCGTCTGGGCCCGCAACACCAGTTCTCCACGCAGGTGTTCAAGGATGGTTCGTTGGGTGCCGACGGCACGCTCGTTGGCAATCTGGTGCTCCGCGGCGACGGCGACCCGGGGTTCTCCAATCGATTCATCCCGGGAGACCAGAATGCGCCCATGCGAGCGCTGGCGCGCCAGGTTGCGGCCGCCGGGGTTCGGCGTGTGCAAGGCAACCTGATTGGCGATGCCACGGCATTCGAGGCCAAGCGGATTCCCGACGGATGGTCGCCCACCAACTCCGAGACATCGTACGGCCAGCGCGTGTCCGCGCTGTCGTTGAACGAGAACCTGTTGCACGTGGCGATTGCACCCGGCGCCGGCAAGGGACCGGGGCGCATCTCGCTGGAACCGGGAACCGTGGCGTACAAGGTCGTCAACGAGACGCGGACGGTGGCCGGAAGCCGACGGTCGAAGCTGACGGTGTCGCGACGCCCCGACGGCGCGGTGGTGGCCCGCGGCTGGATCGGGTCCAAGTCCGAGGTGAAGGTCTACGTGGTGGTCGTCGACGATCCCGCTTTGTTTGCCACTGGGGCGTTTCGTCAGGCCCTGCGCGACGAAGGGATTGAGGTGACGGGGGACCTGGTGATCGGCACGACACCGACCCGTGCCACGGCCATTGCCACCCTAGCCTCGCCGCCGTTGGCGCAGCTGGCGAGCGTCATGAACCGCGAGAGCGTGAATCACTTCGCCGAGCTGATCTTCCGAGATGCAGCGCGGACCGGTGACCCGGCCGGCATCGGTTCGGCAACGACCGGCAATGCGCTGCTGCAGCAGCTGCTCGTGAACCGCGCTGGCGCCAGCCGCGACGCAGTCTTTGCGGCTGACGGAAGCGGTCTTTCGACGTTGGACCGGGTGACGCCTCGCGCCCTGGTGCAACTCCTGGCCTTCGCCGACAAGGCGCCATGGTCACGGGAGTTTCATGAGTCCCTTCCGATCGCAGGAACCTCGGAACTGCTGCGTCACCGCATGCGGGCGACGCCCGCCGAGGGCAACCTGCACGCCAAGACGGGGACGACCAACAGCGTGATCGCGTTAGGTGGTTACGTGATGGCGCAGAATGGTGAACGCCTGGCCTTCTCGTTCCTGTACAATGGGCGCGAGCGATGGCCGGCTCGCGAGACGATCGACGCGATGGGCGGGACGCTAGCGGCGTTCGTCCGGTAGAAACACAAGAAGGCCCGCGGCGCCTAGCGTATCCCGCTCAGCGCCGCCGCACGGTCGAAGTGTCGCGCCGCTTCACCAATCGCGGGATCGCGGCGAAGCTCCGTGAGGTACATCCCCTCGTCACCCCACTTTGCGTGCGCCACCGCTCGACTCAGCAGTGTGTTGAGCTGTGTATCGCTCTCCGCGCCTGTGGGAATCTCGACGCCCTGCTGCGCGGCAAAGCGTCGAAAGTCAGCCAAGGCGCTCGAAGGCAGCCCAGGACCGCTGGCAAACGCCGCAGCTGACGGCAACGCCGCGTCATTCGCGCTCACATACCCGCCGACCCAGGCCAGCGTCAGATTCTGTTCCCGCACTCTGGCTAGCCACGTCGGTAGCACCTGGTCGTCGGCCAACACCACGTCGGGGTAGATCCCACCGCCGCCGTACACGGTGCGACCGCCGTCGGTCTTGCACGCTGGCCGGCCTGCGGTGTCCCGCTCCGCACGTGCCATGCGATAGTAGTCTCGCCGAGTGATCGTGCGGTACTGACGCTGAACGACGCGGCCACACGGCGTCTTGATGTGCCCAACCACCAACTCGATCAGCGAACCGTCGGCGAGTGGAAGGCCGATCATCATCAGTGACTTCCCAAAACTTGGCCGCCCCACCACGAGCGCGCGATCGTGATCCTGCAGCGCACCGGTGACCAGCTCCGACGCCGACGCGGTTCCCTCATTGACCATCACCACCATAGGGTACCGCTTGGCCTGCTGCCAGAACGATCGCTTCACACGGCCCGTGTCGATCAACTCCGCCTTACGACCCTCGGCGATGTACACGACACTTCCCGTGGGAAGAAATTCTCCCGCGACGAGCGCGGCCTCCTTCACACTCCCGCCACCGTTGTCACGGAGATCCAGCACCAATCGTTGCATTCCACGCCCTTCGAGCTCTCCAAGTGCGCTATGCAATTGCTCGGCGATCTTCTCTGCCATGAAGGTGGTGATGCGTACGTAGCCGGTCGACGCGTCGAGCATTTCATGCACCGGCACCGCCGTTGCCTCGCCGCCGCGTTCTCGACGAACCTCGCGCTCGAATCGAGCGATCGTCCCGTCCAAGCGCCTCCGCTCGAAGCCGAGTCGAACGACGCTCCGCTTCTCTCCGGACAGGGAAAACAGCAGCTCGCCTTCGCTCTCGGCGCGGACCGGCTGTCCCTCGATGCTTACCAACTCATCGCCCGGGAGAATGTCCAGTTGCGATGCCTGCGACCCCGCCGCTACAGATGCAACGATCGGCGATCCGCCGACAAACCCGAACTCGAGCGGCACCGGGTACAACTTCCCGTCTCGCCACAGCTGCTCCTTTGCCGGGGAGAGCCTGGCCCCCGGAATGACATACGAGTGCGGATCGGCGGCATGCACCAACCCCTGGATCGCCGCCATCAGGAGTTCGTGCGTGTCGAGCGAGTCGGGGTGGTTGGTCCGGATCTGGTTCAGCACCTGGCTGAACATCAGGAGGTCCTCGGCGGCGGACCGCGGCCGGACGGCGCGCGTTGTATCCCGCTGCTGGGCCGCAGCGGTCATCGGGCCGGACACCAGCAGGCCGGCGGCCAGCGCCCCTCTGTAGACCCATCGCAATGCGCTCACGGTTGTCACCTTACTCGTGCCGTCAGTTGCTCTTGAGTTCCGACAATCGGGCTTCGACATCGCGTCGCATTGGGGCGCTTCGGGCGGAAAGCAGGAGATAGCGCTGGTACGCTTCGACCGCCGCCGACGGGTTCTCCTTCTCGAGGAGACGCCCGATAGTGGCGTGTGGCGTGGCCCAGTAGGGTTCCAATTCGGCGGCAGCACGGAGCTGCGCAAGGGCATCGGTGTTGCGGCCGACGGAGGACAAGGTGACGCCATACATGTGCCGCACCCACGGCTCCTTGGGCGCAACCTGCGCCGCCAGGTCCAACTCAGCGAGAGCCGCCGTCGTGTCCTTTTCCGCCAGTGAAAGCAGCCCCAGTCGCAGGTGCGCCGGCCAGTACGAGAGGTCCTCCTGCAGGGCGCGACCATACGCCTCGCGGGCCCCGGCGTTGTCCCCGCGACCCTCGAGCAGCACGGCGATGCTATGCTCCAACACCGCCTTCGAGTTGTAGAGCACCACCACCTTCTTCTCGTCTCGCTTCTTCAGCTCCTCAATCGCCAGCTTGAACTCGCTGACTGCGCTGTCCACCTCGCGCCGCATGCCGAAGATGCGACCTCGCATGGTCCGGTACCCGGCCTTCTCCTTTGCGGCTTTGATGGCATCGGCATAGCGCTTCAGCGCCAGGTCGAAGTCTCCGTCGGAGTACGCGGACCAGGCACGCGTACCCTGATCGGCCGCCTGCATCGCCCGTTCGATGTAATGCGAGATCTCTCCTGGCGACACATCGTTGAGGCTGACGCCATTCTCTCGTAGCGATCGCTCGATGGACTCGCGCCACCATTGCGTGAACATGGGGCGGTCCAGGCGACGGTACAGGAAGGGGCTGGAGATGACGGCTCGCAAGTAGAGCGAGTCCAGACGTCGCATCTCCTTGGACGGGTTGTTGTCGTTCCCCGAGAAGTACTCGCGACGCAAGTTCGGCATCCGCATGATCTCTGCCGAGCGGTAGCCGTAGAACGCGTCGCCTAACGTTGGATCGATGCGGGATGCCCAATAGAAGGCGCCAGAAGCGTCGCTTGGGTTTCGTTCGAACTGGTCGATACCGTAGTTGAAGTAGGCGCGGGCGTCGTTGGTATCGGCGATGGCCGACGCGTGAGGCCTCGGAGGTGCCTTTTGCGGCTGTGCGAGACTGCCCCGGCTCCAGGCCAAGAGGCACACGATCACCGCGATGCCCATTCCCCTCCACATAACCCCTCCTCGGTGAGCGCCGGCTCCCACCATCGGTCAGCCATTGGCGAGCACGCCCTCGTCTTCCGATGACCCGGCTGCAACAGATAGAATATGAGTCTTGGTGTCGGCTGCCAACCCCCGGTTGCTCTGGTGCGGTGTGGTCGGTCCGACGCGTCACCGACATCAGGGCTCCCCTGACACAGCAGAAGGCTCCTATGGCATCCCGCCGCGATTTCGTTGCACAGATTGGTCTTGGCCTTGCGTCCGCGACGGCCGCGGCCGAAGCGTTAGCTTCCCAGCCGCAACGTCGGTCAGGCTCTGAGCGGCTTTTGGTGGAGAATCCGCACCACCCAACACCGGCTCCGCTGGGCGTGGACCGGTTGCCCCTGGCGTGGTATCAGGCACAATCGCGCCGGCTGCGCGAACAGGCCAAGGCCCAAGGCGTGGATGCCGTGCTGCTGCAAAGCGACACGAACCTCGTGTACTTCACCGGCTGCTTCCGCAACTCCGGGGAGCGAACGACGTGGGTGCTGATGCCGGTGAATGAGAGCGACACCGCGTACTGGTACTCGCCGGCCATCGACCGCGACCTCATCACCACGTGGTGGTGCACGGAGAACGAGTACTACTTCTGCTATCCACACGCCGAGGGCGGGTTCCCCAACCGGGGACTGCTCGTTAGGCGTGGGGCGCGTGTGGACCTGTGGGAGTGGGTGCTGGGCCGGCTGGCGGCCCGAGGCCTCAGCGGCAAGACGATCGGGTTGGACCGCGAACTCACGCCGTCGGCGCAACGGACCTTCGATCGCATGCTCCCCGGCTCCAAGGCCGTGGATATCGGCGACATCTGCCTGAAGATGCAGATCATCAAGACGCCCGAGGAGATTGCGCTCACGCAACGTGCCTATCGCTACTTCGACCACGTGCACGCGTTTGCGCGCGACTACCTGTTGGAGCACGGCACCAGCACCACGGACTATCAGGTTGGCCAGGCGCTCGCGTCGTACGGCATCAACCTCATGATGCGGGACGTGAAGCGGGACGGAAAGCCGCACAGCGCGGTGGGCATGGACGTGACGGGCAACTACGTCCGAACCGGTGTGGCCACGGCGTATCCGCACCCCAACCAATTCTTCCACGCGCCGATTCGCCGCGGCCAACCCGTGTATGTGAACTGCGACATCTTGTTAGGCGGCTATGGAGGCGAGGGGTATCGCAACTATATCCTGCTGCCGTCCACGCAGGCCCACGACAAGATGTGGCAGGTGGTGGCAGACACGGTGCAGATCATCGTGGAAGAGGCCAAGCCGGGGGCCGTCTGCTCGGACGTCGCCTACAAGGTCCACGAGTATCAGGTCAAACAGGGGATGCAGGAGTACATCTACCATCGGCCGGGGCATGGGCAGGGACAGAACTTCGTGGGGCATCAGCCGCCATTCCTGGCGCTGGGGGATCACACGGTGATCGAGGAAGGGATGACGTTTTCAGTCGAACCGGGCCTGTACGACGAGAAGCACGGGATCGGGATCAACCCGAGCGATCGGCTGGTGGTGCTCAAGGATCGTGCCGTGTTGATGAGCCGGATCCCGTTCTCGAAGGAGTGGAGCTATCTGAAGGTGTAGGGGCTCACCCGACTCCTGGCGTCGCCTGGGAACGAAGGTTACGAGCTGGCGTACTGCTCCAGTACTGCCGTTCAGCTGCGGCGAGCTGCGTCGCCCTACCCGTTCCTACGAGCTTCATGCTGCAGCATCGTTCCCGTGATGTCCGCGCGTCAGCAGTCGTAAGGGCGGACTACTCGCCGTACATCTCCGTGATCAGCCGCCGAAGCAGGCTGGCGTCCCCGCTAGAGAGTGCGCCGAGTTTCTTGCCAAGTCGTGCCTTGCTCATCGTCCGGATCTGGTCCACGGCGATCTCGGCGTGCCGCCCTCCCACGCGTACTCCGAGGCGCGTTCTCCATGTTGGATGTAGCTGCGAGGTGAGCGGGCAGACCGTCACGGTGGACAGCCGGTCATTGAGCGCGTCCAGGCTGACGATGACGACTGGACGCGTCTTCGCCATCTCGCCGCCTTGTGTCGGATCAAGCCGCGCCCAGCGCACGTCGTACCGCTTCATTTCCGTGTGCGCTCCTTCTTGCCTCGCGCGGTGGAATACTTCGCAGACGATTCTGCGACGCGCGCCGACTTACGGCCGGACCAGGGGACCGACTCGAGCCCGTCCGCGAGAACGTCATCCCATTCCGTCCAATTCTCGCCTGCGGCCGCCATGTCACGCGCTGTGTCCTCCCATGACAGCTTCGCCCCGAGGTCTTTCCGTGGCCGCAGGAGGATCCCCTCGGGGCGCTCCTCCATGATCACGCTCTCGCCAATGCGATAGCGGTCGAGTGTCCTGGCCGGAATGCGCACACCACGCGAGTTGCCGATTCGAGCGACCTTCAGCTGGAGTGTCTTCATGTAATAACAGTAGGTACATCCGGCCGTTTCGGCAACGATTGGGTGTGGACAGTCGATGCGAGGCGGGCAAAGTATCCGTAAGACCGCTTGGCTGCGGCGAGCCTTTCGCCGAAACCCGTCTCCCCGGAGGCATCATGCGTGAACTTCGTCAGTTGGCAGTTGCTGCTGTCGTGATGGTGGTCGCTACAATGCCGGCGTCTGTTCAGGCGCAACAGGTCGGCGCCACCCTCACCGTCAGCATCCACGATTCGGCTGGGAAGCGCATCACAAACGCCGTCGCTCGTATTCCGGCTTTGAATCGGGGCGCGGCGTTTGAGCGCGACAGCATCGCCACGTTCGATTCGCTTCCTCCCGAGCAAGTGCGCGTGTACGTGCGAGCACTTGGCTATCACGCAAGGGACACGACGATCGCGCTTGCGGCAGGAGCGAACATCAGATGGAATGCCATTCTCGAGGAATACCCTCTCTTCCTCGGCGATGACAGCGCCAACCGTGCCGCCGAGCAGGCCAACACCGCCGCCGGTCGGACCGACAGCGTCGCACTCGGGATGCTCAAGCCCGACACATCCTCGGTTTTCACGTATCGATCGTTCGGCCAGCGTCTCTTTTTTCAGCTGATGCGGCAAGCAGGTGCTCACAATACGGTTGTCGTGTCACCGGCGAGCGCCGGGCTAGCCTTGGCCATGGTGTATGCCGGCGCCCGGGGCACCACGGCACGGGACATGGAGCACGCCCTGGGGTCCCGGCCGCTGACAGCGCCCGTCTTCGCCAGCCGCAACCGCGCGCTACTGGATCGTCTGGCGGGGCGCACCGACGTCCAGCTGGAGGTCTCGAATGCCCTGTGGGTTGATGATGACCTCGCCCTGGATCCCGGCTATCGCCGCTCGGTGGCCGACGCCTATCGTGCGACCGTCGCACAGCTGGACCTGCCGACGGGTCGTGCGCGCAATGCAATCAACGACTGGGCCAAGACGGTCTCACACGGCAAGATCCCGGTGATCATTCCGGAGAACCTGCCGGACAGCATGGTCTTGTTTGTGGGAAATGCCGTGTACTTCAAGGGGAAGTGGCTGGATCAGTTCAATAAGACCAATACGCGCGAACGCCCGTTCCACGTGTCGTCTGGAGTTGTGGTCCCCATGCAGGGCATGGAACGCACAGGGGGCTATGCGTACCGACAGCTCTGGGGCTACGAGATGCTGCGTATCCCGTACCGGACGGGGAAGACGGCGATGTACGTGTTGCTGCCGACGGAGGGGCAAGACCTGGCATCGCTGCAGAAGGCGCTGACGGAGCATTGGCCACCCAGTCTCACCAGCGCGGACTTTCAGCGTGTACACCTCGTGCTGCCACGCTTTCACGTGGAGTCGAGCGTTGACCTGATGGCACCGCTGGATAGCCTGGGCATGGGGATCGCGTTGCGGTGTGGGGCTGCGGACTTCAGCGGCATTGCCAAGCATCCGATGTGCATTGGCCGAGCGAACCAGTCGATCTACGTCGATGTGGACGAGGAGGGGACGGAAGCAGTCGCCATCACTGGGTTCGGCCTCGTCTCAACAGGCGAGGTTGCTCCTCGGGAGTTCATCGTCGACCGTCCCTTCCTCTTCATCATTCGAGATGAACTCACTGGCGTCGATCTCTTCGTTGGACGCGTCACAAAGCCGTAGGCACGGCTCGTCATCGCACGTATCGTGATCCAGCTCCGGCGTGGTATCGAGTCCACGCCGGAGCGACCTCGCGCAGTGCAGCACTCCCGAGCCGATCGGCTTCTGGGTTCCACAGGCCAGCCCAGCGAACTCCTACGTACTCAACGGGTCCGCATCGTGCTGGTGAACACTCGGCGACCCGCTGGTGACTGTATGAATTCGACGTTGCGCTATGGGGCTCTCCTGACCCATAGTGTCAGCTGGAGTCGTAGATGTTCACGCGAAAGCAGGGTCGACGGGCAGCCGAGCTCGGGGCCGGCGCAACGACTCGGGAAGGGAACGACAGTGATCGCACCCATGTACCGCCGGATAGCGTGCCTCGCGCCCCTGTTGATGCTCCTTGCGCATGAGGCGCTTCCAGCGCAAGTGGTGAAGGGTCGAGTCACATCGCGTGACGCCGCGATCGATGGCGCAGTGGTCGAGCTCCTCACTGCCGACAGCGTCGTGCAGCGAACGAGCCGCACCCGGGCGAATGGCGAGTTCCGGCTTACGGGCGTCGCCCCGGGTCCGTTCACACTCCAGGTCCGCAGGCTCGGCTTCCGGCCCGCGCGTCTTCCGCTGTCGCTGCATGGTGACACGCTGCGCCTCGATGTTCAGCTCGAACCCGCTGCCGTCGAACTCCCGCTGGTTACGATCAATGGTGAACGTGACGCCGTATTGGACCTTCCCGTGATGGGGTACGACACGCGCTCATTGCCCGTCACGATCTTCACGCCGTCCCAGCTGCAAGCCGTGGGCGCGAATGCCCACCAGTACCTCGATGTCATCCGCAAACTCCGCCTCACATTCGCCTATGTCGACGACAACTGCGTACGCGATTCGGGGTCGAATCTCTGCTTCAGCGTCTATCTGGACGATCGTCCGCTAGCTGGCGGTGAAGACATCGACATGCTCAGAGCGACGCACTTCGTCCTAGATCCAAACGACTTCGATCACGTCGTATTCTTGCGTCTGCAAGAAGGGCCCGCCGAACTTCGCGGCACCATGTTCTTGTACTCGTCGCAATACACCAAACGGATCCGTGAACACCGGCGGACCCGCGTCGTGCGAAAACAGTAGCCGTTCGACGACACGGCGGGTTTGCGGGCGGGCTCCCCCTTCCCTCCTCTGGCGCACCACGCGCCCACGCGTACCTTCGCCGGCGTGGACCACCCGACCACCAACCACCTCACTCGGCGAGACGCGCTCAAGTCCCTCGGCGCCGTCGCGCTCCTCTCGGCTGCAACCGCCTGCACCGATCGCGGACGGAAGTACTCCGTCGACCGATCTGGCCAGCCAGGCTTTCCACGCCGCTTCGAGCCGGTGAACATGAGCGCTGGCCGCCACGTGCGCTCCACCGTCGGCCTTCGTCCCTACCGCAACAACGGCTTTCGCCTGGACGCCGAGCGATTGGATGGTAAGCAGTTGATCCATTGCTATGGACATGGTGGCGGTGGGATGACGCTCTCGTGGGGGACGGCGAACCTGGCGGTGGAGCTGCTCAGTGGCCTTCCCTCCCCCGGACCGGTGGCGGTCCTCGGCGCCGGCGTCATCGGCCTAACGATCAGCACGCTGTTGCAGCGGCTCGGTTACGACGTCACGATCTACACGGCGGCGGCATGGCCACACACCACCTCCAACGCCTCGGCGGCCACGTTCTATCCGTCGCACGTTGTGGACCCGGCGCGTGCCACCGACGCGTTTGGGACCACGCTGGAAGCCGCCCTCCGTCGATCCTATCACGCCTTTCAGCGACTGACGGGTGCGAAGTACGGCGTGCACTGGATGGACAGCTTCACGCTGCGGGATGGCCGAGAGGAATCGTCGACGCCTTCTGGACCTCCGGATGTGGAATCGCAGGCGGCAGAGCGGGTGATCGGCACCGGCATCACGCGCCAACTTGATCGCAAGGAGCATCCCTTCGCCGCCCAGCGCGTGGTGGAGGGGCGCGACCTCATCATCGAGCCGATGATCTACCTGCGTGCGTTGCTCGAGGATTTCTACATCGCCGGTGGCAAGGTACGGATTCGCCGCTTTGAGACGCTGCGCGATGTGTCGCAGCTGAAGGAACGCGCAGTGTTCAACGCGACGGGGCTTGGTTCGCGCACGCTGGTGGGCGACAAGGAACTCCGGCCCGCGCGTGGCCAGCTGGTCGTGCTTCCACCGCAACCGGGCGTCGACTACTCGCTCTACCATGGCGCGTTCTTCTACATGGTGCCCAGACAGGACGGCATCATCCTCGGCGGCACGTTTGAGCTGGACAACGAGTCCACGACCGCGAGTGCAGACGATGACAAGATGATCCTCGATGCCCACAAAGCGGTCTTCGACGCCATGAAGTAACTCGCCTTGGGCGTGCGGCTGACCACGGCAATAGGATGTCCGCAGCGGAGCGTCGGACCTTGCCCCGACGCCCACACCTCGCCCTCAAAGCTCGGGCGCTCTGCTGGAATCAACAGGTCGTGTCCCAGAGCACCATGTGCAGGGATCGGCCGTCAGTACCAACAACCTGCCCGCAGGCGTTCACGCCGCCGCCCCACATGGTGGGCGACGTGGCGGGAAGCGGGAGCAGCGTGTCGTCGAACCAGACATACGGTTGGTGCGACACTGCATCTCCAAGGTTCGCATAAACGCGCCCGGCGTCGTCGATCCCGATCACTTCCGCAATCCAGAAGTTCGGTGGTGTGTTGAGTAGCTCCAGACCACGCTTCGACGTCCACCTACCGATGCGACTGTTTGCTGCAACGTCGAGCAAGTGGATTGCAAGATCTCCGCGGCTGTTGATGGCTCGCGCGGTGGCGCTCATGATCCCACTTGGTAGAGGAAGCACCGAGACATCATTCGGCGTTCTCCAAAACGATGCGTATATAAAGACCGATCCCGCTGCGGCCCCGCTGTCGTTGACGTCGAAGACCTGCGTTAGTGACCCCACCGGGTTCCTCAGCTCCTCGAATCCGGTGTCCTCGCGCCAGCGAAATGCCCGGGTGCGTGAACCGGAGATTGACAACTGTCCGACCAGATATCCCGTCTCCGAGACGGCGTATCCCCAGCCAGAGGGAACCTCGCGCACGATGGAAGCGGGCTCCGTGCTCCACAACATTCCCGTCGACGTCCCGCCTACCCGCGCCGAGAGGCTGACTCCCGTCGCCAACCCCCTCGAGTTCACGCGGTTGACCTGCGCGCTGTAAAAGCCGCTCGGCTTTGGCAATAGCACGTACGTCCCGTCGTGTCGTCGCACAAATGCGGTTGCACCACTTGGATCACTCGTAAGGCCTCCTATCAGTCCGTTCCGCGCGATGGCTTTCGGAGCGCCACCATACGGCGGCGGCCCCACACCGAGGTCTACCAGCGACCATGCGCTCTGGAGTGCCGCGTCCGACGTCACCTGCATCACCCTCGGTTCGACAGGGTCTCGGCACGCGACTGCCAAGAAAGAGATAAGAAGGATTCGGGTGTGTCGCATGTAGTGGTGTGCCTTGGAAGCAGTGTCGTGAGGCAAACGGTGAGCCGATCGGCTCCTTGGTCGCACAACGCCGAAATACGCTACCGTGCAATGCAGACCAGCTCAAGCCTTCCGGCCTCGCGCCGTTTGGTCCGCGCGGTCATTGCATCGGGTCCCAGGCGCTACGTACGCGCGCAGGGGTCGCACCCTTCGAGAGGAGCCCACCCGTTGCAGCCAGCGAGATCGATGCGGCGACAGGGTCGGGCATGTATTGTTTTGGGAAGTCGACCAGCCCGTCCCACTCTCGCGCCGCCCATGAACCCGATCCACCTGCTCACCAACGAACTCGTCGGCTTCTTCGGATTTGGCGCGTGGGTCAAGATGATCGGCAGCGGGGACTACAGCGCGCTCCGCACCTACGACGGATTCACCGGGGCGATTGGCCCACTGCTGCCGTTGCTGCTGGTCTTCGAGATCATTCGCGCCCTGGTTCACAAGAACTTCAAGGCGCGCGAGTACAAGGTCATCTTCATGACCTACGTAGCGAACCGGGTGCTCGGCTCGTTCATCTCCATCGCCGCCGTCGCGTTCTGTATCGGCGTGTTTGAGCCGTATGCCATCTTCAAGAGCAGCATCACCTGGTACTGGCTGCTGTACGGGTATGTGGTGTGGGAGTTTGGCCACTTCATCTACCACTACCTGGCCCACAAGGTGCGGCTGCTCTGGTGCCTGCACTCCACGCACCACTCGGCGGAGAGCATGAACCTGTTCGTGAGCCACGCGCACTTCTTCCTGGAGGCGCCGTATGCAGACGTCATCCGCACCACCGTCTGCATCCTGCTGGGTGTGAGCCCGCCACTGCTCTTTGTGATCATGTTTATCGACGGGACGTGGGGCACGTTCATCCACGCCGGCGAGCACCTGTTGCGCGATGGGCGGCTGGGCGTGCTGAATCGATTCATCCTCACGCCGTCGCACCACCGTGTGCATCACTCGCGCAACCCGCTCTACATCGACACGAACTTCTGTAACCTGTTGAACGTGTGGGATCGTGTGTTCGGGACGTTACAGGATGAACGGGAGACAATCCCGCCCGAGTACGGGGTGACGCGGCCAATCAACGTGGGGAATTTCTTCGACTTCTACTTCGGGGAGCTGCGCGCGTTATGGCTGGACGTGCGGCGTGCGCCGGGGCTGGTGAACAAGGTGTCGTACCTGTTGATGCCGCCGGGGTGGAGTCATACGGGGCAGCACAAGACGGCGAGTGAGGTGAGGCGGGCTTACTTGGGGGCAGAGTAGTATCGGCCGATCGGGGTTTGTTGCGTTGTACGCAGAGGGCCGGTTGCAAACGATGCGCCGGTTCGTTGCGGCTTGGCCGCCATTTGCGTTGTAGCGACGCCACTCATCTCCACGTACGATGCAGGCCAAGCGGGCGACGGAGCTGCGTATGGTGAGCGGGGACGCAGCTCTATCTGGATGAGCGCTGTCTGGATACTGCAGCCGAATGCAGTAGTATCAATATCGTTCAGCAGGTGTAGCCGCGGGGTTCGCAACATGGCGATGCTGCGGCTTGCAAGCTAAAGGCACGTTAGGCAGTGCCCATAGGCGTCGTATGGCTTCTTTTGACCAATGCCAACCTATTCATTCCGCCGACGTTACGAGCTCGCGGAGATTCACCCTCATGACGCATCTCCGCTTCACGTGGTGTCGAACGGGCCTCAGGTGAAGCTATCCTGGCGGCGACCATCCGTCGCAGAGCAAGGGGTCACTTCTGGCGTGCGCTCCCTTCTCGAGGTTGAGATTGAGCGCGACATTGGTGGTGGCAAGCCCGCGGCCATGCTTTCGGCACTCGCGGAGCGGCGGTGGCCCGCTGAGGAGGACGTTCCCGATGACTCCAGCTCGTGGCTTGACGGCGATCGACGTATTACGGGGAGAATCGCTCCGTTTCGCAGTCTTCCCGCATACGCGCAACAGTTGCTGCAGGAGAAGGCGACGGAGATCAACGCAATCACAGGTCGAGTTATCGCAGCCCTGACCTGGCGCTCAGGCGCCCTCACGAAGCGCAACCCGATCCTCACGAGTGGCGTCGTCGAGGTTCGCGGTCAGGCTGCATCCTGGGCTGAAGTGCCAGACGGACTCGCGATTCTCGACGTCGCAGGACTCTCCACACCAGTCACTCTCTCGGACGAGATGATCGAGCTTTCGCGACGCGCCATGTCTTCGGGGCACAAGGAGCGAACCGGTCACGAACTCCTACGAGAGGCGCGACACCTTGTCCCAGTCTCTGAGCGTAGCGCCCTCGTCCTCGCTGTCGGCGCTGCTGAGATTGGCTTCAAGGAGGCGGTGGCCGATCTTGTTCCGGACGCGACCTGGCTCGTTGAGGAGATTCAATCCCCACCGCTGGAAAAGATGGTGGAGCACTATCTTCCGCTGCTACCCAAACGGCAACCGCTGCCGCAGCACACGCAGATATCTTCCCGCCTCATCAATGACTTGAAGACAGGCGTCTTACTTCGCAACCGGGTTGTTCATCGTGGTGACCCGTCCCCCTCCAGGGAAAGGCTCCTCAAGACGATCACGGCCGCCGAGGATTTGCTGTGGCTGCTCGACTTCTTGCGAGGAGAGGTTTGGGCGCTTGAGTACGTGTCGAGCGAGACGCGCGCTGAACTCGGTCTGGCGCCAAGCGGCCGACCGAGTCCCGGCGTTTACATCTACGTTACGGCAGGGGCCGCGCAGTCATCACCTCTGCCGGGCGCACTGCCTAACCAGTGATTGCAACAGACAGCCACTTTATGGAAGGCTCGCTCCGCTCGCGCGGTTGGATGTGTCTGCTGTTGAATCACGGTCGTTAGGCTGCACCCTCCTAACTAGAGGATGTCTCAGCGGTGGAACCTGACATCGCACTGAAAGTGATTCAGAACGCTTTCGATCTCTGGTTTGCACCAGAGCTGGACCGGCGCATAGCGGCTGGTCAACTGCCGGTCGGCTTCAAAGTTTGGGCGGCCCAGGTGGTTCTTGACCCGGACGCAGATCAGCCCCGCATCTACTTCAACGAACAACTGCGTGGCGTCATGCAGGGACGCGCGAATCGCCCCATTAAGAAGGGAGAAGTCGTACGACTGGCGGACTTCGACGAGATAGTCGCCCTGGAGCTCTCAAGTGAAGACCCAGACGCCGGCCACCTGACGGCCATCCTCCACAACGATGCGTGGTTCCTGCATTTCGATTTTCGGTATAATGCCGGTCGCATCGATGAATATCTCGCCCTGGCTAGGCAGTTCCTCGTAGCTGCAGGGAAGGCTCGCCAAGACGTCGCTGATAGGGTGACAATCGAAAACCTACACGCGGCCGTCGAGCTGCTTGCGCGGTGCTTCTTGCTTCTATTCCCCGGCCGCGAAGCGGTGGAGGCCAGGATCCATTCGTTCACCCACTCGAAGTTCAACCTCTACGGGCGAACAGGCGCAGCGCCTCCCGGCCATGTAGCGCTCTTGAACCGCCTTGCTGCTCTTCGCGTCCCTGCTCGCTACCTTCGCGGCGCACTCGACCTTGAGGAAGGTGAACTCGACTCGCTGCTCTCCCAAGCGCACGCTATGGCGGTGGAACTTGACGCTCGAAGGCCGAGTCCGCGCCGGCCGCTAGAGCATCCGCGGCGGAAAGAATGATGGTTGATCTGCGGTTCTGTGCAGCCTAACAGTGCTTGCCGCCGTCAAGCACGTTGTTGATGACGGCGGCCGCGCCGCCGCATTTCATAGAGTGTCTTTCCGGCAGAAGCATGGCCGTTGGACTGCACTCGACTGACTGGCGGACGACGCTGACGGTGATTACTACGCAATCACGGAGACTCGCGATGAAGACTCGCATCGTCCGCATCGGGAACTCACAGGGCGTTCGCCTGCCCCGCCCACTCCTCGAGCAGGCTGGGTTGGGCGAGAATGTCGTGCTCCGCGCCTCCCCGGGCCGCACTGTGATCGAGGCGGCCCGCGTGCCCCGCGCAGGATGGGCGGACGCGGCGAGGGCCATGTATGCGGCCGGCGAGGATGCTCTCTTGGATGCTGCGAGCCCGACGCGATTCGATGAGGACGAGTGGGAGTGGCGATGAGTCCGAAGCGCGGGGACGTCGTGTTAATCCAACTCGACCCACGCGCGGTAGTAGGATCCGGAAGACGCGGCCCTGTGTCGTCATCTCCCCCGACGAATTGAATCGTCATCTGCGCACCGTCATCGTCGCGCCCCTGACCACCGGGGGCCACGCATATCCCTGGCGCGTCGCGTGTCGGTTTCAGAAACGCGACGCGTTCATTGTCCTGGATCAGATCCGCCCGGTGGATCGCGAGCGTCTGGTCCGCAAGCTCGGCTGCCTCGCGCACGCGGCCATGACCGCAATCCTGGCCCTACTCCACAAGCTCTTCGCGCCCTAACGCGCGCGCGTGCAGCCAAACAATGCTTGCAGCCGACGCCGCAAAGTCTATGTTGTAGGCTGCGCTCTCTGCGTCAGCGCAGCAGACATCGAACGTTCGGCGACGGCATGAAACCCTTCTGGCCTGAGTACGTCTACGCTAGCCCATGGCCTTGGCGCCTGATATTCTGGGGCTTGCCTCTAGGATGCTCACTGGCTGTGGGGATCGGCAGTGGTCACACGGGCTTCCTGTCCGTATTGCCATACACGCTCTTGGGGGCGTTCATAGGCTTCATGCCTGCCGTATTCTTCATTGAGACGACGCTAAGAACCATAGGTGACGCCAATGGCCCGTTTCGTGTCGGCGATATGGCGCGAGTTCTGGTCAAGCCGCATCGAAACCGGGTGGCCCGGGTTTGCGACGTGTGGCCCGAACAGCAGTGCGCACAGCTCGAAATCGGTCAGAAGACGCGACGATTTGGCGAAGACATTTACTCCTGGTATCAGTTGGCCCGAGAAGCCGACACCGAACCAACTATTGCAGCCGCCGACCCGCGTGCGGACGGCGGCTGAACAATTCCATCGTGAAGGGCCAGGCGCTCACCTCGCCGACGCGCCGGAGGCGCAACAGCCGGCGCACCATGTCACCCGCTGGCGGAGCTCGCAGCTGCCTTCGATGCGTACTTCGCTACACCGTGAATGACCAACCGGGCGGATACATGCTGACGGCGCGCGCGTCGCTTGCGCCATGCGGAGGTCTGGGAAGGACTCGCGCGAAGAGTGACGCAATGAGGTCAGAGGCGTAGGCCGATGGGCGGCTGGGCGTGCTGAATCGCTTCATCCTGACGCCGTCGCACCACCGGTGCATCACTCGCGCAACCCGCTCTACATCGACACGAACTTCTGCAACTTGTTGAACGTCTGGGATCGTGTGTTCGGGACGTTACAGGATGAACGCGAGACAATTCCGCCCGAGTACGGCGTGACGCGCCCGATCAATGTGGGGAATTTCTTCGACTTCTATTTCGGGGAGCTGCGCGCGTTATGGCTGGACGTGCGGCGTGCGCCGGGGGTGGTGAACAAGGTGTCGTACCTGGTGATGCCGCCGGGGTGGAGTCATACGGGGCAGCACAAGACGGCGAGTGATGTGAGGCGGGCGTATCTGCAGGCGGGGACGTAGGCGATGTAGCGGGGCGGATGGCCTCGCGCTTTGTGTCGACGTGCTTTCGGTCAAGCACCGGCCACGTCGACACTCGCGCGGGTGAACGGCCTTCGTCGCGCCTTGAAGCGCCTGTTGATAGCTAATATACTTAGCTAATACGGACGTCGGTCCACACTCGCTCGGTTGAGTCAACCATGAAGACGGTCACCGTTCACAAGGCAAAGACGAACCTGTCGCAACTCATCGCCGAGGTCGAGGCCGGCGAGGACATCGTCATCATGCGCGGCTCCGAGGCCGCGGTTCGACTAGTTCCTGCGAAGGCGCCGGCGCCCAAGCGCGAATTCGGCGCACTGGCGGGTAAGCTCGTCGTGTCCGCCGCGTTCTTCAAGCCACTGCCTCACGAGGAACTCGCCGCGTGGGAGCGGTAGCGCCATGCGTGTTCTTCTCGATACACATGCGCTGTTGTGGTGGTTGGCCGGTGACAGGAGCCTGTCGAAGCGCGCACGTGCCGTCATATCCGATGAAAGCAACGAGATCTTCGTGAGCGCTGCATCGGCGTGGGAAGTCTCGACCAAGCACCGGATCGGCAAGCTACCTGGGGCGGGACCGCTCGCCGTAGACTTCGCGCGAGAGGTACGTCAACAGGGCTTTTCCGAACTCCCCATCACACTCGATCAAGGACAGGTTGCCGGTGCACTTCCCGGAGATCATCGCGATCCCTTCGACCGAATGCTGATCGCCCAGGCTCGGGACGAGAAGATGGCGATCGTGTCGAATGAGGGCGTGTTTGACTCGTTCGGTGTCGAGCGGATTTGGTAGTCTCACTGCGCCCATTCCGATGGCGACCAGCAGGAAGCACCAGGACTATGCTCGCAAGTCCTGCATCAGTTGGCGTGGCGACACGACGCGGACCGGAACACGACCGCTGCGGGCAATGAAGTGTCGACGGTTCCCGGTCACCAGCGCATCGGCCCCACCAGCGACCGCGACTTCGACGAACTTGACATCGTCCGGATCGGGAAGGCTGAGCCTGAGGTGCGGGGCCACGACATGCTCGGCGTTGGCGCCCAGCGCCCCGAGGAGCGCACGCCGTTCGTGCGCGTCAAAGCCAAAGCGTGGCCGGCTTGTGACTTCATCGTACTCGCCCAGGATCCGCGAATCGACGAGCAAGGTTGCATCGCCGCGCAACACAAGCTGGAGCACCTCGTCTGGCGCTCCCCCGGCCGTGAGCATAGCAGAAACGACGACGTTCGTGTCGACAACGAGCCGCACGGCGTCTGCCTAGCGAGGCTTCTCGGTCCGGCGGCGTGCTTTCCGCACGGCTGTAACCTCGCGATCGATCTCGTCAACCGTCAGCGAGTGGGTGGCGGTGCGGCGCGCGCGCACCCGCACCCGGCCGCGCGCGATCGCCGCGCCCCCGCGGCGCCACGCCTCGAGCGCCGTGGCGACATCTCCGTCCTCGACGGGGATCAGGATGGCCTTCGCCTCTCCCTCGGTGACGAGGGGAACCGCATCGCCAGCTGCAAGCCGTTCGAAGACGCGGCCAGGCGTGTTACGAAGGTCCCGGTAGGTGATTGGTTTGTCGGCCATGTGTAGCCTC
>JBGAJQ010000068.1:0-28619 GCA_044224875.1 Gemmatimonadaceae bacterium
CGAAGTACGCGCACTGGTCGCTGCCCTCGCGCAGAGTGGTGAGTTCCTCGAGCAGCCAGCCGCCGCGGTGCTCGGTCTCACGCCAGCGGATGCCCCGCTGGACCCTGCTCGAGCGCTCGTCGGCCAGTCAATTGGGGCATGGCGCTTGGTGCGAGAACTCGGGGCCGGCGGCATGGGAACAGTCTTCCTAGGCGAACGTGAGATCGGGGGATTCCAACAGGAAGCAGCGATCAAGGTGGTGCATAGTGGGAGTCCGGGGCGCGCCGCGGAGATTGCCCAGCGATTTCTCGCGGAGCGGCAGATCCTCGCGCGCCTGTCGCACCCGAACCTCGCGCGGTTGGTCGACGGTGGGAGCACGCCGAGTGGAACGCCTTGGTTCGCGATGGAATACGTGGACGGTCGTCGACTCACGGACTGGTGCGACGACATGGGGACGTCGCTCGAGGCGCGCATCAGCTTGTTCGAACAAGTGGCAGACGCTGTTAGGCACGCGCACCGCAACCTTGTCGTGCATCGCGACATCAAGCCGTCCAACATTCTCGTGACGAGCGACGGCGTGGCCAAGTTGCTCGACTTCGGTATCGCCAAGGTGTTGGGTGATATGGATGGTGCAGCGCGTGACATGACGTCCACGAACGTCTGGATCATGACGCCGGAGTACGCGGCGCCAGAGCAGGTTCGCGGCGAGTCCATCACGACAGCCACCGATGTCTACGCACTTGGGCTCGTTCTGTATGAGCTGCTGAGCGGCTGTCGGGCACACGACCTCACGCGACGGAGCGCCGCCGAGATCGAGCGCGTGATCTGCGAGGTGGAGCCCCCGCGGATGAGTATGGCGGCCGTGACTGGCCCCACGAGCGCCGAGCGTGCGGCGAAACGGGGTGTGGATGTCATGCGGCTGCAGCGCTTGCTCGCCGGCGATCTCGATACGATCGTGGCCAAGGCGATGCACAAGGATCCGCAGCGTCGTTATGCAACGGTGGACGCGTTGCTCGATGACTTGCACCGGCATCGTGACGGACTCCCTGTCCAGGCGCGGCCCGAGGCGCCCGGCTACCGGCTGCTGAAGTTTGTCCGCCGGCACCGCGTCGGTGTGGCGGCGACCGCGGTGATTGCGTTGGCCATACTGGCCGGTGTCGCCACGACCCTTTGGCAGGCCCGCATCGCCCAGGCGGAGGCCACCAAGGCCAAGCGGACGGCCGAGTTTGTCGTGTCGCTCTTCCAAGGCGCCAACCCAGACATCTCGGGCGGACGCGAGGCAACGGCGCGCGACTTGGTGGATCGCGGCGTCGAGCGGATCGACAGCGCATTGGCAGCACAGCCCGGCGTTAGGCAGGAACTCCTCGGTGTGCTCGGCGAGACATATCGCGACCTCGGGCAGTTGAATGCGGCGGACTCGGTGCTGCAGCGTGCCGTTGCCCTGGCGCGCGACGTATTCGGTCCAGGGAGCGCCGAGTATGCGGGCCGACTCTCCACGCGCGGGACAGTATTGAATGCGCTCGGCAACTTTCCGGCCGCCGACAGCCTGCTCACCCAAGCCGCGGAGATCCTGCGGCAGGAGAAGGGGTCGCGCTCGGAGGAGTACGCCACGGCGTTGGGCGAGGTGGCGAACAACCTCGAGGACATGGGGGAGTTCGACCGCGCCGTGGAGATGCACCACACCGTCATCGCCATCGATCGAGCCGTGTACGGTAGCGAGTCCCTACCCGTTGCAACTGATTTGGACAACTTGGGCGTCACGCTTGGGACAGCGACGCGTTATGAGGGCGCCGACAGTGCGCACCGCGCGTCACTGGCCATCCGGCAGAAGCTGCTCCCGCCAGGCCACACGGCCATCCTCAACGTGCTCGGCAACCTGGGGGTCACACAGTCACGCTTGGGAAATGCAGAGGCAGCGGAATCGCTCGCGCGGATCGTGCTCGCCGGCCGTCGTCGCATTCTCCCGCCGGGACACCGCGACCTCGCTTACGCGCTCGACGCCTTGTCCACCGCCCTCGACCATCAGGGCAGACTGGAGGAGGCTGTTCCTCCCGAGCGCGAGGCGCTGGATATCCGCAGGCGAGCGCTCGGCGCCAACCATTCCGTCACGATGATCTCGGCGAACAACCTCGCGGTGTTGTTCGTGCGACTGGGATGGTTCGACAGTGCCGCGACGATCTTTGATGATGCGGTGCGCCGTTGGACGGTGGACTACGGAGCGAATGACGCACGGACGGCGACGGGGATCAACAACCGAGGGGTGGCGCTGATGGGCGCCGGCAAGTGGGCGTCGGCGGAGGCTGACATTCGTCGGGCCCTCTCCATCCGCCGTGCTGTCTTGGGTGACACCGTGCCCGACGTCGGCGTTTCCCGGAAGAACCTCGCTACCTTGCTCGTGCGCACCGGACGAGCGGCGGAGGCGGAGCAAGAGATCCTGAGGGCACTAGAGATCTTCAAACAGGCCTTGCCCGACGGACACCCGCGTTACGCGGAGGCGTGGGTAGCGTTAGGCGAGGTACTCCTCGCCCGCGGCCGGCCGCGGGAGGCGGACTCCGTTCTCACTCGGGCGCGCATCATACAGAAGGAGCGGCTCCCTGGACAGGACTACCGTGTGGCGGAATCGGCGTGGCTTCAGGGGCGGGCGCGCCTCGCGCTCGGGAAGGTGCGCGAGGCCGATTCACTCCTGGCAGAGAGCGAGCAGACCTACGCGCGTTTTCCAGGCTTTCGCACGCGGGTTGCCGAGATTTCGAAATTGCGTGCCCAGATGAAGTGAGTCGTACCCGCGACATCCGATTACTGCGACGGGACCTCCTTCATCGGCAGCTCCACCCATGACGGCTGTGTCATGCCTCGCTGCACCGTCCACGTCGGCACCTCGCCCGGTGGCACCAGGGCGAACATCGACCGGTCCGCGCCGGCCAGCGCCAGGCGTATGCGGTGCCCTGCCCTCAGAAGCACCGAGGTCGCCAACAGCTCAAACGGAAGGTCGGTCGCCTGTCCCGGCGCCAGTGCCGCCGCGTCGGCCTTCGTGTACGTGTGATACGGCCCGAACACGCGATACGGCGGGGCCGCCGTGGACACCTTGCGATGCCTGGCTCGCAACATCCCTTCCGTCACGTAGGTCACGCGACCGTCAGGTGCCACATCCTCCAGGTACGCAAAGAATCCGCCATCGTCGGACGTGGATGCCGCCCGAAGCCACACCACGGGCACTCCGGTGATCTCCACGTCCCGCTCCAGCGGGGCGCTGGTGTACACCAGCAACTTCCTGTCCTCCGCCGTTCGATCGGGATATGTCACGTCGGAACCACCGAGCTGCGTTTGCCAACGGTTCGGTTCCCCGGTGGTGGCGGTCGTGTCCACCGTGTACGAATCCGTGCCGTCGACGTCGGGCACCGTGCGCGTGAGCGTGCTGGACGCATTCAGGTACCAGCGCACTGGCGACAGCCCCTCCGGCGGCCACTGCAAGGTCGTGCGCCACCCTCCGCCATTCATCGTGTAGTAGCGCACCTCGTGCTTGGGCGTCGCAAGACTGTCCTTCAGGAACCCGTCGAAGAAGGCAATCATCTGCGCGTGCTGCTCCTCGCGCGACGGATCGGTCGGGGTGCTGTCGGGGAGGAACGGGTCGACATGATGACCCCCACCGTGGCTCCACGGCCCGATCTCCAGCCGCTGCGGCACACGCACGGTCATGAATCTGCCTAACGCAACGTTCACCGTGCCAGCGTCGAGCCATCCCACGCGCACCAGCATCGGCGTGGCGAGCGATTCCACCTTCGCCCGCATCCCAAACGGGCTGATGGCGTCGAATGTCAGCTTGGACGTGGGGAACGTGTCGCGCGGGTTCTCGATGCGCTGCATCTCCTTGAGCACATCGTAGTTCTTACGTGCCCGCACGATCGAGTCGAGCATTCGTCCGCCGCGATCGGCGTCGACAGGCTTGATGCCACGCACGAACAGGCGCTGCATCGCGCAGGCAAACCCACTAGCTCCGGTGAGCGCGCAGAAGTCGTTGTGGTCGAGCGCGTTGTTCGCACGCCCCCAATCGGCAATGAAGCCTTCCAGGAACAACCCTCCAGGCATCACCAGGTCCATGGGGGCATCGAAATCGTCATAGAGCGGCGCCACTGCGCGAACGGCCGGGCGACCGGTCGCCGCCAGCATTTCCGCAGTGTTCCCGTCGTATGACACGCCGTAGCCTCCGACCTTTCCGTTCGACCACGGCTGCTTCACGATCCAGTCGACGATCTCACCATAGTCGGCCAACTCGTCAGGCGACCACTCGATCTGCCGCGAGCCGGTGGATGCACCGCTGCCGCGTGCATCCACGAGCACCACAGCGTATCCAGACCGGTTGAGCGCTGCCGAGCGGGGGTCGAGCGTGGAGAACTTCCCAAACCTCATGGCCAGTCGCGCCAATGTCCCGGGCTCGGTAGCGCGCACATAACGCGTGGAATGCATGATGGCCGGGATCTTCCTTCCTGCGGCGAGGTTCTCCGGCAACCAGAGGTCGATGGCAATTTGCACTCCGTCCCGCATCGTCACGTACAACGCCTGGTTGCGCTTCAGGCCCGCTGGAACGGGGCGATCACCAGCATCCTTCGCGGTCGCTGCAAGAACCCAGCTGGCGGCGATGGCCACCACGGCGAGCACCAGGAGAACCTTCGCGATTCGCTTGATCATCGTAAGCTCACTGCCGCCTCTCGAAGTTCGTGAATCGGGACATTCAGACGTAACACCTGATCGGACTGATCCGACCCAGACAAGCCGACGACGACCTGATGCAGGAACGCCGGCGGCCTGATCTCTTCACCTGACCGTCGCCTCCAACGCCCGCGCCTGACGTGTTCGGTCGCCATCTATTGCTTGCGCAAAGAAATCATGTAGATCGTGAATCCTCCTGCGACCACCGCGGCGAACACGATAAGGCTGACCGGCTGCTGCAGTGCCGCCAGCACGAAGAACATCGCGGAGATCAATACCAGCCCCCATCCCGCCACCCGTAGCGCCGCCGGCGAGAGCTGGAACATCGATGTGCGCCAGGCTTCCGGAGCGCGCGACGGCACGCGCACCGCCGCCATGCCGAGTACGCCCTGCACGGCCATCATGCACATCGCGGTGGTGACGGCGTACTCCCGAATGCTCGCGCCGACCGCCGTCGCAATGAGGGCCAACGCGCCAAGCAGCAACACCGCGGGTCGTGGAATCTGTCCCGCTGGCGACGCGAACGTCGCCGGCAACCGACCGTCGAGTGCCAGCGCGTTCACGTCGCGCGCTTGCGTGAACAGGATGCCGTGGATAGATGTCGCCGCCGCCAGCAGCGCGCTCGCCACGATCCCTCGCGCCAGCACGACGCCGAAGTGTTCCTCGGCCAGCCTTCCCACCAACGCGCTCGGCTGGGCACCGTCGCTGGTGCCAGCGAGTAACACGACCGCCAGCACGAACACCACATACAGGACCAGCACGATGGCGAAGGAGAGGCCGAGTGCGCGTGGGATGGTGCGTTGCGGCTCCCGGATCTCACCGCCGATATCGATGAGCACCTGCAACCCTGCGTAAGAGAAGTAGGCGGCCACGGCCCCCGTGACCACCGTCGCCGGCCCGCGCGGAGCGAGTGACGAGAGTTGCGACCAGTCGCCTACCACTAGTCCTCCAGTCGAGAACACGGCGAGTACAACGACGAACAACACCACCATTGCCCCCTGCAGCGTCACGGCAACCGTGACCGGCGTCAGGTTCAACAACATGAAGCCAGCGACGACGGCCAGCGCACACCAACGCGGCGTGAGCCCGGGCCAGAAGTACGTGGCATAGTCGGCCAATCCATACGCCACCAACGCAGCGCCAATCGCCGCTGCAACAATTATCAGCCACGCGGTGAGAAACGCCATGCGCGGTGAAAGCGTCTCACGCACGCTCACATAGCTCGCACCAGAGACGGGGAACGCGTTGCCGAGTACCGCGCTCACCACGCACGTAAACACCGCCGGGATTGCGGCCAGGAGATAGCTGAGAACGACGCCGGCGCCCGTGCTCGGGAGCAGCTCTGCTGGCAGTACGAAAATGGACGCGCCAATCACATACCCGACGAGGGTCGCCACGGCACCCGCGAGTCCGATACGACGCTCCGTCATCGTCACGACGGCTGCTGATCCGTGGCCGGCGGGGAGCGGAACGCCGGCGGTCGCTTCTCGACGAACGCGCGCGCCCCTTCCACGTGTTCACCACTCGACACACAGATGTCGAGGTAGTCGAGTTCGGTGGCCAGCGCCTCTTCCAGTTCGCGGGCATCGCCGTGCAGGATGCGCTTGGTAAGGCGGACTGCCGTCGGCGCCAGACCGGCGATGCGCTCGGCCAGCTCGCCGGCGGCTGCCCCCAGCGTCGCGCCGTCCACGACCCGTGTCACGAGACCGATCCGCAAGGCAGTCTCCGCGTCAATGGGGTCACCCGTTAGGAGCAGCTGCCGGGCCCACGACCCACCGACCAGCTCTCGCAGGATGAGTGAAATCCCGTTGGTCACAAAGAGGCCGCGCCGGACCTCGGGAAAGAGAAAGCGCGCGTCCGACGACGCGATCCGAAGATCGCAGGCGCACGCCAACTCGGCGCCGAATCCCGCGGCCACCCCGTTTACGGCGGCAACGTACACATGGTCGCTGTGCACGATGCGACGCGTGATGTCTTGCAGGATCTCCGCCCCATCGCGCGCCGGAGCCTGGTCAGCGGACGCATCAAGCTCCTTCAAGTCCTCGCCCGCGCAGAAGCCGCGGCCCGTGCCGGTCAGCAGCACCGTGCCAACCGATGTCTCGCGTTCGATCTCGCCGAGCAGCGAATGAAGGCGCGTGTATTCACTGCGCCGGAAGGCGTTGAGACGGTCGGGGCGATTGAATCTGACGGTCAACACCCGGCCTTGCTGCTTGAGAATGAAGGTGTCGCTCATTGCCAGCTTCGGGTGACCGTGTCAAAGCTGCCGGTCCGGAGGTCTGGCTTGGCCGCCACCAGGACGTGCTTCGCGACGCGCTCCGAAGGTGTACGCGGAAAGTCGTCGACGAACTCGACATAGCGCGGCACCTTGAACGCGGCCAGGTGACGTCTGGTGAAGTCGATGATCAACATGGGCTCCACGTGCTCATGGTCCGGTTGCAGCTGTATGTAGGCCTTTACCTCCTCTCCACGCAACTCGTCGGGGACTGGAACCACCGCCGCCGCACGCACCGCGGGATGTTGGGCCAGCACACCCTCGACCTCGGCCGCGGAAATGTTCTCCCCGCCGCGGCGAATCATGTCCTTCAACCGGCCGACCAAGTGGTAATAGCCCCGTGTGTCGCGGTACGCGAGGTCCCCCGTGTGCAACCACCCGTCGCGGATCCGCTCGGCGGTCGCCGTGGGCTTGTTCCAATAGCCTCGCATCATGCCCGAGCCGCGAACACACAGCTCGCCGATTTTCCGGTCGCCGAGGGCGCGCCCTTCCGTGTCGACGACACACGCCTCCTTTCCATCGATTGGCCCGCCGACCGCCCCGCTACCGACGCAACTCGTGTCTTCGAGCGGGACGGTGAGATCGACCCCTGTCTCAGTCATGCCAAAGGCTTCGCGCCACGGCACCCCCCACCGGTCCTCGAATTCCCGATGCAGCTGCGGAACGATGCCCGAGCAAGAGACGAACCGGACACGATGCCCGCGTTCTACCGCCGGATTGGTCGGCTGCTTGAGCAGGAACACCGGCATGGTGCCTAACACGTAGAAGAAGGTCGCACCCGAATCCTTCACTGACTGCCAGAAGGTCGACGCCGAGAAGCGAGGCAAGATCACGAGCGGACAGCCAGCCACCAGGCACATGCCGACATTCCACTGCGGGTCCATGTAGGAGAACGGCTGCGCGGTGAGCGCCACCTCGTCCGACGTCATGCGCGAGAAGTGGGCAGCGCGCTCGGACAGCAGCACCCAGTACTCGTTCGTCAGCATGCATCCCTTCGGCTCGCCGGTGGTGCCCGAGGTATACTGAATGTTGACGAGGTCGTCCGGGCTCACCTCCGTCAGGTCAACGTCCGCCGGCTGTGAGTGAAGGTGTGCGGCGAAGGGGCTCCCGCTGGGAGACACGGCGTCACCGGCTTGCACGACCTGCACCCAGACCAGCTCGGGACAGCGCGCATCAATCTCACGCACCACCGGCACGAGCTCGCGAGTGGTAAAGAGCAGCTTGGCGCCCGAGTCATTCAGCGTGTACGCCAGATCATGGGCACGGTACTGGATGTTGATGGGCACCATGACTGCCCGGGCCTTCATGATCGCCAACCATGCGATCGGAAACTCGAGACCGTTGGGCAGCATCACGGCAACACGATCGCCAGGCGCAACGCCCGCGTTCACGAGCACGCACGCCAACTGGCTCGTTCGCGCGTCGACCTCGGCGAACGTCATGCGTTGCTCACTAAAGCGAAGCAAGTCGCGATCGCCGATGTGTTGTGCTCGTTCGTGCAACAGGTGGACCAAGCTGGGCGCGATGGGCATCGAGGCTGGCACGGGCTGGAGTCGGGGGATGCACCACGGGCGATCAGCGGCCACTGCTACTTGCGACGACAATGAGCGGCTGAGAGTGGTTCAAGAACCTAGACCGTTCGGCGCAGCGAAAATAGGACGCTAACCGCTACGCCTTTCGGGCGCGTGGCTGCGGCGCCGGTCATCCCGCCCCGCAGGGCTCTGCCCTTGTTTCCGCGAGATTGGACGGCTTCTCCCGCTTTCGATGAGCTGGCGACGGTACCAGATCGGGAATGCCGGCCGCCCCCTGGCTCGCGCGTGGGCAGTGCCACGGTATCCCGTGGCACCGCCCGCCCATCGGCGCGACTTTGGCCTGCACCCTCCCGTCTACTGGATGATGCGCGTTGGGGTCGTGCGCCCTTGAGATGTGCCATCCCC
This sequence comes from Gemmatimonadaceae bacterium, assembly GCA_044224875.1. GTDB lineage: Bacteria > Gemmatimonadota > Gemmatimonadetes > Gemmatimonadales > Gemmatimonadaceae > JABAQJ01. The sequence continues at coordinate 8,893 of JBGAJQ010000068.1, forward strand.
CAGCGAACCGCCAGCCGCACCACCCCAGCAATACACACCGCTCCCGGTCGCGCTCAACCCGCAGCCGTGTACCCCACCGAACGCAACGCGTGAAAAGCCGCCCGAGGGGGTTGTGACCGCCGTGGCCACTGGCTGGTTCGATGCGGCACCGTTGCCAATCTCGCCATCCACACCGCGCCCCCAACACCATGCACCGCCAGCTGCATCCAGTGCGCACGTCGTGTTGTTGGAGCCAGAGATGGCGCGGAAGTCCACCGCGCCAGGTGCCACAACCATCGTCGGTGTGAGGATGTTGCTCTGCGACGCCCCAGCGCCGATTCCCAGGTAGAGCCCACTATTGCTCCCCCAGCAGTACACGCGTTCGGTACCGAGTCCGGTGGTGACGCCGCAGGTTCTCCCCATTCCGGCCGAAATGCGCGCGAAGCGTAGTGGGGCAACACCGGAACCGGTCACCATCGCCGGAAGCACGCGATTGGTCACATCCTGCCCGTCGCCGAGCGCGCCGCTCGAGGCATCGCCCCAGCACCACGCGGCATTGGAGGTCGTCGTCCCGCAGGTGTGCGTCGCGCCGGTGCTGATGTGCACGAAATCAAGGGGAGCTGAACCGGTGCCGGTGATTCGCCACGGCGTTGATTGTGCAGCCGACGTGGCGCCCGTGCCAACCTGCCCGAGGTTGTTTGCGCCCCAGCAATAGGCTGCAGGTCCAACCAGTCCGCATGCGTGCTTCTCTCCAACGTCGATGAATGTGTAGACGCGCCCGCCTCCGGTTCCGAACACCTTTACCGGCGTCGCACTGCTTTGCATGAGGCCGTCGCCAAGTTGCCCTTCGAGCCCACGACCCCAGCACCATACCTCGCCCGCACTGGTAAGCCCGCAAGCGTACTCTCTCCCGGCGTTCACCTGCGTGAAGGGCACCGGTGACTCGACGAGGAAGGGGACCGTTTCCACCAGCGCAGCACGCACTGAACCAATTTGCCCTGAACCGTTCACGCCCCAGCACCAGGTACCGCCGGTAGCTATGCCGCAGGAAAAGCCGGAGCCTTGCGAGTTGGTCCCACCGACGGTGATCTCACTGAAGGTCACGCGCACGGTGAAGGGATCGCTTTGTGCGCTCGTGCCCGCGACGGACGCCTCGAGCCGATACCCGGTTCCGGGTCGGTCGACCGCGAGATCGTTGAAGCTGGCGACGCCCGAGGCCGCCGGCTGGGTGAGCGTCCCCAGTAGCCTGGTGCGCTGCCACGGCATGTTGGTGAGGGCCAGGGTGACCGCTGGTCCGCTCACCACGTTGTCGAAGGCATCGCGGGTCTCCACCTTCACGTTCGGCGCCATGCGCAAATTCCCTTCCACGACCGTCGGCGGCTGGACCGTGAACGCCAGCTTGGCGAATGGGCCTGGCGCGATGTCGAAGGCTCCGCTCGGCGCTGAGGCGATCGTGCCAGAGGTACCGACCAGTCGATAGCCCGTTCCCGCCCGCGCTACGCTTACACCACTCCATGTGGCGACTCCGGCGACGGCGTTGACAGTCGCGGTACCGGAGAGCACCGCACTGCCCGGATTGGATGCGAGAGCGAGGGTGACACTCCCTGCAAAGGTTGACACCGCGGCGCCGCCTCCGTCGCGAGCTTCAACCGACACCGAGAATAGCGCACCTGCAGCGCCGGTACGGTTGTGATGACGAGTTGTGAAACGACGGGCGCAACGGTCACGGTGGCCTGTCCGCTCTTTCCGTCGACAGACGCAGTAATTGTGGCAGTGCCCGCGGTCAACGCCGTCACGAGCCCGCTCTCACTGACGTTCACGGTGGTTGTGGCTGACGAGGCCCAGGCGACCGACTTTCCTGCGAGGACGGTACCGCGTCCGTCGCGGACTGTCGCCGACAGCTGCTGCGTGCTGCCGCGCGCTGTGAGCGTGACCGTTCCGGGCGAAACCTCGACCGAGGCAGTGACTCCGGATGCCGGACTCGAGGGTCCGCCCGAGTCCTTGCACGAAATCACGCCTGCGCTCAGGCAGGCCGCGAGTATCCATGGTGTACGCACCGCACCCTCCTATCGAGTGATTCACGCCATCCATCTAGGAGAACGTGAGATCCTCGGCCGAGGGGCCAAGCGGGCGCTTTTCAACGGGCATTTTGAGCGCTGCGACCGACGGCGGACTGCGCTTCGGGCCAAAGTGGAGTGGAGTCCACCGGGCACCAACGTGTCGTTCACATTTCCAGTCGCGAGGCTATTTCGCTAAGCGTCGTGGGCTATTCCTCCGCTGCCGGCGGCCCCCCGGTGCGCGCGATCTGATCTTGCTTCACCTTGGCCGCATCGAATCGTTTGGCACTGGCGATCATCTTGTCGATCGTTTCGTCGAAGTCGGCTACGGCCTTGCGCTGGAACCGGAGGGGGTTGATGCGAGCCACCAGGAAGGCCTTCAAGTACGGACTCTCAAAGCCACGTGCCTTGAGCGCCGCCACCCCGGCATTCACGGCCTCGTTCAGCTCCAACAATTTCGCCGCCCGTTCTTTTCGCACCTCCAGGGCCTTCGGCAACTTGCTCCCGAGAAACTTCTCACAGCGCTTGAGAATCGGCTGGTACGCTCCTCCTGAAAATCGCCCGTTCTGCATGTAGCAGAACCCCAGCGTCAACAGCGACGGTTCCTCGAACTCGGTTTCGAACTCTTTCTCGGCGCGGTCGTCCAGCGCCGCCAGTCCTTCGGCCAGGCGCGCAACCTCCAACGCCTTCTCCCGCAGGTTGTGCGCCTTCTCCGTGTTGAGCGCCAAGATGCGGTGTGCCAACTCGGGTTCAGCGGCAACAATCGCCACGATCGACTTGGCGCCCAGCAGCCGCAACGCACCCAGTCGGTGATAGCCGTTTGGCGTCCAGTACTTGCCATCGGCTGCCGGCACCGCGATGACCGGGTCCAGGAAGCGGTCGAGCTTGTTGATCGCCTTGCTCAGCCTTTCCACGTGCGACTCGGAGAGGTCACGCTGGTACGGCGTCGGTTCGACGATGTCCAAGGGCAGCCCGGCCAGCACCTGCCAATTCCCGCCTAACGGGTCGCGATAGATGCCGATGACAGTCCCGCCGTCCGCTACAATACGGTCTGCAAGCGTTCCGATCGACGCTGGCGGTGCGGAGCTGGTGAGGCGCTTCGCCTCGAGCCCCCGCGAGGACGCGGCGGCGGCGGTCTTCTTTTTTCGCTTGACTGGCACGACCTGGGCGGGAGAAAGGCGGCGGACGGCGAACGGGATTGGTCTGAGAATACGTCGGAGCCGTTGCGTTCGGGAGGTCGGCTCGTGTGGTGGTCCAAGCTGCGGCGGGCCACACGACCTAATCCGTTGGCATGGGATTCCGTGGCGATCGGGTTGCATCGTGCCGATGCACCTATCACATCCTGTCGCACAGGAATCCCTGAGGGGTCATCGGGTCCCCCCGGACGCCCTCGGTTGCCACTCCTGAACAGCTTCTGAACGCGTGTTTCTTGTCGCCTCGATGTCATCGGGTCCGGGTGGACCGCGCCGAGTGAATCGCGACCGCCCCCGTGAGTGGTTCGGTGACGTGAGGATACTCCCAAGGAGACTTGGCATGAAGGAATGGATATCGACGCGCTGGGCGACCGTCATCGCCGCGGTGCTATTGACAGCATGCGCCGGCGGGCTCGCGGATCCGGTTGCACCCGGCGGCCCGGCGAAAACCAACGCCAGCGCGAATACGTCCAGTGTGTCCGGCGCGGCGCGCACCTTCACCGTGGTCCAGGGACCATGGCAGATCACGATGACGGACCTTGGCTTCATGCCCGGCGGTGACTTCTCTTCTGCCTACGACATCAACAACCTCGGCGAGATCGTCGGCATCGCGACCGATGCTGGCCGCGTCCCGCGGCGTGCGATCTGGCGCAACGGTGTCATCGTCGACACGCTGCCACAGGCCAGCTCGGCGACGACGACGGCCTGGCAGATGAACGAAAGCCAGCAGTTCGTGGGCAAAGCGGTCGTCAACTCCAAGGCGGCGTATGGCGTGTTCTGGGAGAACGGTACTGCCATTCCACTGCAGCCGCTTCCGGGAACGATAGCTTCGGGGGCTGCAGCCAATGGCATCAATGCCCTTGGTGATGTAGCTGGCGGCGGCACCGGTGGCGGAGGAGGTGTGCCGACGTACCAGCACGCCGGCATCTGGCGGCATGGCGCTCTCTACCTGGACATCGGGGTGATGCCAGGCGGCCACTCTTCCATGGCCTACGACGTCAATGACGCAGGACAGGTGACGGGCGAGGGGACGGCCGGCGGTGGGCCGTTTGGCCGCTTGTACGCGTTCATCTGGCAGAATGGCGTATTCACCAAGTTGCCTGAGATTCCTGGCAACTACTCGTCGGTGGGGCGCTCGATCAATGCCTCGGGTGTCGTAGCCGGCCAGAGCAACGGCGGCGATCCGGTGGTGTGGACGAACGGTGTGTTGCAGCCGCTGCCGATGCCGGTGCGGCTGGCCAATACTGTCTATGAGATCAACGATGCGGGCGACGTCGTGGCGACGGTGGGGAGTCGCGGCGTGTTGTGGCGCAACGGCACGTACATCGAGCTGCCGCCATGGCCGGGAGCCGCCGTGTCGAACTCTGTCGCGCGTGGCATCAACAATGCCGGACAGGTGGTCGGTGAGTCCTACTTCCCACCCGGTCAGGGCGTTCACGCGGTGATGTGGACGGTGACGCCGGCGGGCAATCAACCCCCCGTGGCCGTGGCGCTCGTTACCTGCGTGTCTGGACGCCGCTGTACGTTCGACGCCCGTGGGTCGACGGACGACCAGGGCATCATCGCCTACGAATGGCGAAACGCCAAGGGGGCACTGCTCTCGACGCAACCACTGGTCAGCAAGATCTTTCCGTCAGTTCAAACGCTGACCGGATCGCTGACGGTTCGGGACGCTGGCGGGTTGTCGGATACCAGGAGTTTCACCTTCACGGTCGTTCCATAGCACTTGACGGCCCCCTGCAGACGCACAAAGCCGCCCGGGGTCCCTCCCCGGGCGGCTTCGCATGTGGTACGCCGGCGCTCAGGAAATCGGCTTGCCGCCGTACTTCTGGTACCAGCTCATCATGTAGAGCTGCGTGCGCATGAAATTAGAGGGTTTGGATCCCGTGCCATGGTACTCGCCGGCGAAACGAAGAAGCGCCGTCGGCACTCCGCGCATCTTGAGCGCTGAGTAGTACTCCTCGCTCTGTGGCATCGGCGTGCGCATGTCGAGTTCCCCCGTCATGATCACCGTCGGCGTCTGCACGTTGCCCACGTACATCAGGGACGATTGCTCGAGCCACCGCTTGGGGTCTTCCCAGAACGGCTTCTCGAAGAAGTTGTAGGTGAAGAAGGGAATGTCCGTCTGACCGGCGAACGAGAGCCAGTCCATTACCGGGCAGCGCACCGCTGCCCCGGCAAATCGCGTGGTGTGCCCGATCACCCAACTGGACAGCACGCCGCCACCGGAGCACCCGCCCACGAACATCCGCTTGTTGTCGATATATCCGCGGCCGACGATGGTGTCTACGCCTGCCATCAGGTCCTCGTAGTCGACGCCCGGGTAGCGCAGGTTGATCGCGTTACCGAAGTCCGTGCCGTAGCCCGTTGAACCTCGCGGATTGGTGTAGAGCACCACGTAGCCATTCGCGGCGAAATTCTGGAACATGAAGTTGAACGCGCCGTTGTACATGCCATGGGGCCCGCCGTGAATCTCCATGATCATGGGATACTTCCTCGAGGCGTCAAAGCCCGGCGGCTTCACCACCCACCCTTGCACCTTGGCGCCGTTGGTCGAGGCATACCAGAACTCCTCCACCGCGCCGAGCTTGATGCGGCCCAGCATGTCCTCGTTGACACGGGTGAGCTGCGTCATCGGGCCCGGCTTCTTGAGGTCCAGCCGCCAGACGTCGGGTGGTTCCTGCGCGGCCATCCGGATCACCGCCGTGACGCCGGTGCGGGCAATCGAGCCTAACGCTACCATCTGGGCGCCGGTGGTCACGGCCCGTGGCGCACCTCCGGCGGCCGGCGCGAACCAGACATTCGACGTCCCGCGGTCCTCTGCCGTCAGATACAACCCGCTGCCGTCGCTTGCCCACTGCATCCCGCTCGGCTCCCGGTCCCAGTCACCCGTGACCTTCCGGACCTGGCTGCCATCGGACTTCATGACGTACAGCTCCTGCACCTTGTATGTTTGCTTGACCTGCGGATAGCCAATGAAGGCAATCCACTGGCCGTCGGGAGATACGACCGGGGAATCCCACGAACCGCGCTGGGTGGTCAACTTCCTCATCTGACCGGTCGCAAGGTCCACGACACTGATGTCCGAATCCCGGTAGCGCATGTCCCAGTCCGTGTCCGTCAGCCCGTCGAACACGATGGACTTGCCGTCCGGCATCCAGTCCCAGCCGGCACCGCCAGGCAGGGCGTCGAAGCGCGCCCCGACATTCCAATCACCACTCGTGAGCTGTCGCGGTGTGCCCCCGTCAGCTGAAATCACATAGAGGTGGTTGTACCCGCGCTCGGTGAACCCTTGGCGATCGGCCCGATAGTGCAAGGACGTCACGTAGCGCGGCGCCGGAGTCCACTTGGCGCCCTCGGGCGCCGCCGGCATGTCGATCGCCCAATTCTCGGGCTTTGGCGCAAACATGGTGAAGCCGATCCAGCGCCCGTCCGGTGACCACTTGATGGTGCCCGGTGCGCGATCAACACGCGTGACCTGTGAGATCGCCCCCTCGGCGTTCATCCATCGCACAAAGATCTGCGCCCCCTTCGGCTCACCTTCAGCGAGATAGGCAATGCGCGTTCCGTCGGGCGACCACACCGCGCCTCCTCCCTTTACGAGAAAGCGATTCTCGCTGCCATCCGCGTTCATCATCCAGATGGCCGTGTCCCACCGGTCCTCCTGCTTGTTCACCCAGCGCCGCGTGTAGAGCACGCGGGCACCGTCGGGAGAGATGCGAGGCTCGCCGACAGTCTCGTAGTCCAGGTAGTGATTGACGGTCAACAGTGTGTCAGACTGCTTTTCCTGGCCTCTGGCCGCGACTGGCGAGAGCAAGGTTAGCGTCAGGCCTGCCCGAAGAACCGAAGACACTCTCATAACGACCTCCTCCGAAGCGGATCGCGTGCGTCGGAAGATACGGCCTGTGTGATGGGCGTCCAGCGTCCGAACGGGGAGCCAACGGAGTGCGAACGGAGTTGAGTGCAGACGCCGAAGTCCGCGCGCCACCCGCGGAGGTCTGGCCCACCCGCGAGGCGGTTGCCGGCCGGATCGTTGGTGAAGGAGGCCCCTGGTGTACTCGACCGGTTCATCAGTCAGAGCACAGGCTGCGGCGGTCACGGGCAGAACCGTGGGGTGATCGCTCGGGACGTGGGGCAAAACGGTACGTGCGGCGTTCTTTCGGTTATTCCCTGCCGCGACCTCGTGCGCATACTAGCTCGCGACGCCCGTGTGACGGCTGGATCTTAGACTGGCCGCGAACACCTCACCACACACCTATGACCGCCATCCCGTTCGCCCTCCTCCTCTCCGTGAGCGTGTCGCTGCAGGTGCGCTTCGCCACCTGTCCAACGTGGGAGATCGTCAGACGAGACACTCTGTGGGCGCACCACGAAGACACTATCGCGGTGAACCCGCTTTCCCTCACGTCGTATCGTGGAACCCTCACCGCAATCGGTGGCGATGTGAACGATTCGGACCGACGCCTGCCTCCGAACAATTTCGGAGGCGTTGTAGTCAACGACAACGGGACCGCACCAAGAGTCATACCTCGCCCGAACGCGAAGGGTGTCTTCGAGTCGACCGTGGCGGTCGTCGACTCGCATGGACGCGTGCACGCGCTGTGGGTGGATACGTCGAGCACTACCAGCGCCGCGTATCGCGCGGCGCATGGTGTTGAAGCTGGTGAGGATACGACCGCGAATGCACTGCGTCTGTGGTACGCATCGTACGACGGTCGGTCTTGGAGCGTGCCTGTCGCTATGCCCGGCACGGCGGAACTTCGCTGGCCCATCGAACACAACACACCGGTCCTCATGGACCAGAAGGACCGGCTGCACGTTGTACTCGTGTCCCGACTTGGGATGCCACGTGTAGTTCACTACCAGCTGAGCACAGCAGGTTGGGGCGCCGATACGCTCCGACTACCAGGTCCTTGGCATTCCCCCTCGGCGACGCTGATCGATCGCGGTGACACCATCGACATTGCCTACTCGTTTCATGTTCCAGATGAGCGCGCGCCGGCGGACGAGAATGGCTTTCGACCCGCCTTTGCCGCGTTGCACCTGACGTCACTAGACCTAGGAACACGCGCCTTCTCGGTGCCGACCGAAGTGTACCGGCAGCTATTTGTAGAGGCAGCGCACGCCCACTTCCTCCGAGCCGCGGACGGCCAACTGGCCCTCACATGGGAACTCCGCAAGCACAACGCCGTTCTGTTCACGGAAATGGCAGCGGCTGTACGCCACCCAGATGGCTCGTGGCCGCGCATCGCTGCAACCCTTCGTCTGGCAACGGACGCCGAGCAGGTCCATTCCACTGCGGTCGACGCTTGCGGAAGGATCCATCTCCTGTTGTCGCTAGTGCCTGAGCTCATCGATCATCGCTTGTATGTCGCGACGCTCGACAAAGGGAACTGGAGCACGCCGGTCGAAATTCCCATTGGACTCACGTTCAGCGGTCGCGCGCAGTGGGCCGCTGCGACGGACGGAACGCCCCGCATCATTCTCTCAGCAACTCCTTGGACGCCGAAATGGTCGGGCGGCGTGGCGCCCTCCTACTGGCTCCTGTTCACAATGAAGTAGCGCAGTTGTTCCGACACGTTAGGTAGACCTGCGACTTCTCGCGGCTCGCGACGACCGATGCGGACGTCGCGCTCATTCTCGTTCGGCTGCCACCATTCGGCGCCGCTTCCACTCGACATCCCCATGACCCATCGACCTCAGGGTCGCGTGGCATCGCAGAGCAGCACGTACCCACACGACTGGGCAGTGCTGCGCCAGCGCCCTCCCACCAGCTCTTACCGCGCCGCCCGTCTGGGTGGCGAGGAGATCATATGCATATCAAGAATCTCTTCTGCTCAACGCGCTCCACCCTCGGACTTCTTCTTGTCCTCTCGAGTGCTTGCTCCGATTCGCCCACCGCTGCCCCTCGCGTTTCGAGTGACAGCGCCGCGCGTGCTGGCACGGCCGCGAATCGAGCTCTCACGGCTCGTGTCATCGGCGACCTCGAGCATCGAACATCCGGCCGCAACCGGGTAGTCGAATCCGTGACTGTCGCGACCTCCGACGGGCGCAAGGAGACGTTGGACCTCACGACACTGGCCGGCCGGCTGCGAGGCAGCCTGCAGTCTGGCGCCGCGCCCTTAATCGCTGATGATTCAGATCCGCTGCAGATCACAGGCGCGTCGTATGTCTACTTCCCCGACGACCATACCATGAGATCTGGAGCCACGACGATTTCAAACAAGACGGGTCTGACCAGCTACACCCACAACTCCACTGTCATGCTCTCCACCGGAAGCGGGCTCCTGCTTCGCACCGACAAGTACTCGGAGACCAAGAGCGTGTATGGCGGAATCTTCACGTCGACGTGGCCAGACATTACCCTTACCGGCGGCTGTGCATGGAACGGCGCTGAGACGACCGACCACTTGGCGAAGTACCCCGGCGGCACCATCGGCGCGCCGCAAATCATCACCAACCGCGCCACTGCTGCGTCAGCCTCGCAGGCTTCGTTGATCGTCGCCAGCTGCAGACCCACACGCGTGGATACCGTCAAAGCACCGGACAGTCCTCCATGCGAGGACATGTCCACCTGCACCGCACCCGGTGGAGGAGGTGGTCCGCCGGGCGGGCAACCTCTCCCACACGAAATCACGATCTCTTCGGGAGGCGCTCTCACTCCCAAGACGGTCACCGTCTGCTATGTCACCGACTGGTTCGTGAACGGTGCTTGGGTCGAGACGGTGGTCGACTTCTGTCGACAGGAGACTCGGTAGCCATCGGCGACCGCGCGCGAGCTCGTCTCTAGTGCCCGCGCCTGTAGTTGATGGCGGGCGGTGAGCCGCCAAGGTCAGCTGATGATGTGGTCAGAACGGAGCCGCCCTTCAAGGGCGACTCCGTTCTTCGTTTGAGAGGCCAGCCAGATGTCTCCGCCAAGGACCTCGAGATCCGAGTCGCTCGGGTACGCGACAAATGTCGAGTTCCGCCGCTTGCTTGAGCTCGAGGCCAAGCGGCTCTAACGTTCGGGAGCTTCCGGAGCGACCGCACGTGTTCGGCACCTCAATCGCCACAGCCGAGCCGCCGGACCCACCACAATCGAACCGCTACCCACATGCTCGGACGTTCCTGGATGCGCCACGTTGCGCCGTTGATCGTCGCAATCGCTGCGTCGTGCCCCGTCACAGCTTCGGCGCAGGTCGCGTCCACGGCCGCGCGCGCGCAATCCCGCGAACGACGCTTCGTCGACTCCGTCCTCAAACGCCTTACGCTCGCCGAGAAGCTCGGCCAGCTCAACCAAGTTTCGGGAGCGGGAGCTGCCACCGGTCCAGGCGGCCTGCCGGCGCGCGCTGACGCCATTCGGCGCGGCGACATCGGCTCGATCTTCAACGTCGTCGGCGCCGACAGCACGCGGGTGCTCCAACGCATCGCGGTCGAAGAATCGCGGTCGCACATCCCGCTCGTCTTCGGGCATGACGTCATCCATGGGTTCCGGACCACCTTCCCCGTACCGCTGGCAGAGGCCGCCAGCTTCAACCCCGCCGTCGCCGAACGTTCGGCGCGCGTCGCGGCAACCGAGTCGGCAGCCAATGGACTCCACTGGACCTTCGCCCCCATGGTCGACATCGCCCGCGACCCGCGTTGGGGTCGCGTGGTCGAGGGCGCAGGTGAAGACGTCTACCTAGGCAGTGCCATCGCCGCCGCACGCGTGCGCGGGTTACAGGGCACGAACCTTCGCGCCCCCGACGCGATCGCCGCCACGGCCAAACACTTCGTCGCCTATGGCGCCGCTGAGGGCGGACGCGACTATAACGTGGCCGACATCTCCGACCGCACACTGCGCGAAGTGTACCTGCCACCCTTCCGCGCCGCCGTCTGCTCCGGTGCCGCCACCGTCATGGCCAGCTTCAACGAGGTCGGCGGCATCCCCGTTCACGTCGATCGTCACCTGATCACCGACCTGTTACGCGGGGAATGGGGCTTCGACGGCATGGTGGTGAGCGACTGGACGGGCATCGGCGAACTGCTCAGCCACGGGATTGGCCCGGATAGTGGAGCCGTCGGCAAGGCGGCCCTTGAAGCAGGCGTGGACATGGACATGGTGAGCGAGATCTATCGTTCGAGCCTTCCCGCGCTCGCGCGTAGCGGACGCCTCTCCATGGCAACGATCGATGCCGCCGTCAGGCGAGTGCTGGAATTCAAGTATCGGCTCGGACTCTTCGACAATCCGTACCGCTCGTCGGACACGGCGCGCGCACGCACGTTGACGCTGAACGCCGAGCAACGCGCCACCGCCCGCGAGGTGGCTCGCCAGTCGATCGTGCTGCTCAAGAACCAGGGGAGCGTGTTGCCGCTGCGGAAAGACATCGGCACCGTTGCCGTCATTGGCGCGCTCGCCGCTGACACCGGCGCCGTACTCGGCAACTGGACAGCCCTCGGTCGGGCGAATGACGCCGTCTCCCTGCTCGACGGTATCCAGCGCGCGGTTACACCGAGCACGATGGTGCTGTACGCGCGTGGTGCCTCCCCCGAGAGCAGCGATACCAGCGATTTCGCTGAGGCGGTGAGCGTGGCACGTCGCGCCCAGGCCGTGGTGCTGGTGATCGGGGAGACGCCGGCCATGAGCGCAGAGGCCGCGAGCCGGGCGTCGCTCGACCTGCCGGGGGCACAGTTGCAACTGGCGGAAGCACTCCAGGCCACCGGGGTGCCGATGGTGGTCGTGCTGATGAACGGCCGCCCGCTCACCATTCCCTGGCTCGCCGAGCACGTGCCCGCCATCCTCGAGACGTGGTACCTGGGCATCGAGGCAGGCACCGCGACCGCCGACGTGCTGTTCGGAGACTACAATCCCGGTGGCAAGCTTCCTATCACCTTCCCGCGCGTGACCGGGCAGGTGCCGATTTACTATGCCCACAAGAACACCGGCCGGCCGCCATCCGAGGGCAATAAGTACACGTCCAAGTACCTGGACGTGCCGTGGACGCCGCTCTACCCGTTCGGTTACGGATTGAGCTATACCACCTTCACCGTCAGCGCGCCGCGACTGGATCGCGAGACCATGCAAAGCGGCGACGCGCTTCATGTCGACGTCACCGTGTCGAACACCGGCAAGGTTGCAGGTGACGAGGTCGTGCAACTCTACGTACGCGACGATGTGTCGACGGTGACGCGGCCGGTGAAGGAGCTTCGCGGGTTCCGGCGCGTGTCGCTCAAGGCCGGCGAATCGACGACGGTGCAGTTCGTGCTGACGAACCAGGACCTCGCCTTCTACGATGCCAGCATGCGGCGCATTGTCGAACCGGGCACGTTCACGGTCTTCGCAGGCTCGAGTTCGGACGACGTGCGCGAGGCGCGGTTCACCCTGCTGACACCCGCCGGCCGGGTGGTGCCGGTGCCGGACGGGTGTGCGAGGTACCGTTAGGCGATCGCGGCCATCCTAGTTCCATCAGCCGTTGAACCGCAGACGTCGCTCCCTAGTCGCACCCCGACTTCTGCCACAGCACGGCGCGTTCGATCGTCGGCGCGTATCGCCCGTCGCGGGAATCGTCATTCGCCACGAAGCCGGCGACACTCCCACAGCGATGCGCGCCCACTGCAACCCCGAAGAACGTTCCGATGGGCATGGGCAGCAATTCGGCGACGCCACCATAAGAGGTCGCCGGACGCCGCCCGACGATCGCTCCACCGACATACGTGTAGATGCTGCCGGTGACCCTTCCACGTTCTGTGATGGCCTGTGCGGTTCCATCGCCCGGCCATGAAACCAGGGTCGGTACACCTGCGGTCCACGTAATCGGCCGAGTTCCAGGTGCAAGAAAGTCGTTCCCCAGAATGGTACCACCGCCGTTGATATCGACAGCGGATGCCACCGATCGGAGTGGTGGGAGCGTGGAGTATCCACCAACAAGAGTCCACCGCGCGGCACGTGTTCCGGTCGCGCTGCTCGTCCCCGCCTGGCCAACGACGACGCCGCCAGCATCGTTGATGGCTTCTGCGACGGAGTACGGCAGGCCGGCCGCACCAAGAAGTTGGTAGCCGAGTGTCTCCGACCACTTGAAGGCCTCATAGTGGCCAGAAACGGAATTGAAATGCTGGCCAACCACCACACCTGTGGGCGTGATGTCATTGGGAATCACGTTCTCGACGAGTGCGCCGGATGCGTCGCGAATGAGTGCAAAGGTGCCGTCGGCGCGACGCGCCCACCCAACCATCTGGCCACCGATCCGCGCGTACCCGGCGACGCGTCCCCCGGTCGCAACAGCCGTCGCGTAGGTAAGCGTCGAGCCTGGCGGAAGGACTCGTGACGCGACACCTCCGAACCATTCGAACGCATCGCCTGAGCTACAATATCCGACGATGCGGCCGTCATCGGACATCGCCATGGCAACCGAGCGCGTGCAGAATGGAATGGACAGCATCTGCGTCGTCCACGTCGTCGCAGGCACGACGCCCATGTTTGCGCCCAAACCCTCCATGGTCGCGCGAGCACCCGTTGCATCTGCGCACGCACAAATAAGCCCCACCAGTACAGAGCACTGGATGAGCCTGCCCGTTCCCAACGAACCTCGCCTCACGCCACGCACCATGGTTGCACCTCTAGAAGCCGGGGGAGTGTTGCTCCTGCAAGGTCGAGACCCCGAAAAGCAACGACGGCGTACTCGTCGCGAACGCATCGCGACGCCTTGGTCCATCGTAATGTTTGTCCGTGACGGAAGTCGAAGGCAAGGCCAAGACGCACGAAGGGCCGCCCGTGTGAGCGGCCCTTCGCCATGTCGACCTGAACTGTAGCTTACTCCTCGAGCGCCAATTCCGGATCGGCACCACCGCCGTTGTCGCCGTTTTCGGCTTCGCCTTCCTTGTCATCCTCAGGAATCACGCGAGCCACCGCCGTCACGCTGTCGCCAGCGTCCAGATTCACCAAACGCACGCCTTGCGTGTTGCGGCCGGCGACGCGCACTTGGCTCACCGGCGACCGGATGATCATCCCGCTCTTGGTGATGATCATGATCTCGTCCTCGGCCAGCACTTCCATCAGAGCCACGACGTCGCCCGTCTTTTCCGTACGGTTCACCGTGATGATGCCCTTGCCGCCCCGCTTCTGCACGCGGTACTCGTCGATGTGCGTACACTTGCCGAGCCCTTTCTGCGTGACGACCAGCAGGGTCGCCTCGCGCTTCACAACCACCATACCCACCACGCGGTCATCATCCGCCAGCTCAATCCCCTTTACGCCAGTGGTGTCGCGCCCCATCTCCCGGGCGTCGCTCTCGTGGAAGCGCACGGACTTGCCGTGCTGCGTCGCCAGCACGATGTCGTTGTTCCCTGACGTCACTTGCACATCGATCAATTCATCCCCATCCTCGATCTTGATCGCCTTGATGCCCGTGGCGCGAACGTTCGAGTATTCAGAGAGGCGCGTCTTCTTGATCGTCCCCTTGCGCGTGCAGAAGAGCAGGAACTCGTCCTCCTTGAACTCGCGTACGAACACCATCGCCTGGATGGCGGTGTCCGGCGAGACGTTGATCAGGTTGACGATCGGTTTGCCCTTGGTGGCGCGTCCTGCCTGCGGAATCTCGTACACCTTCAGCCAGTAGCAGCGGCCGTCACTGGTGAAGACCATGATGTAGTCGTGCGTGGACCCGATGTAGAGACGCTCGACAAAATCCTCTTCGCGCAGGTCGGCCCCGGACGAGCCCTTGCCGCCGCGCCGCTGCTTGCGATACGTCGTCACCGACGTGCGCTTGATGTACCCCGAATGCGACACGGTCACGACCATGTCTTCTTCGGCGATCAGGTCCTCGATGGAGAACTCACCCTCGTCACTGGTGATCTCGGTGCGGCGTTCGTCACCGAACTTGTCACCAATGCGCACCAACTCGTCCTTGAGAACCTTCATGCGCGCCGTCTTGGACGCCAGCAGCGCCCGCGCTTCCTTGATGAAGGCACGGACCTCCGCCAGCTCTTCCTCCAGCTTCTCGATCTCCAGCCCCGTCAGCTTGGCGAGGCGCATGTTGAGGATCGCTTCCGCCTGCCGCTCCGACAGCTTGAACCGCTTCTGGAGCTGGGCACTGGCGGTGGGCGTATCCTCCGCCTTGCGGATGATCTTGATCACCTCGTCGATGTTGTCGACGGCGATCTTGAGCCCTTCCAGGATGTGTTCCCGCTCCAGCGCCTTGTCCAGGTCGTACTGGGTGCGCCTGACGATGACTTCGTGGCGGTGCGCGATGTAGTGCTCGAGCACCTCCTTGAGTCCCATCACCTTCGGTACCAGCTGGCGCGTGTGCGCGTCTGGCACCAGTGCCAGCATGATCACGCCGAACGACGACTGCATCGACGTGTGCTTGTACAGCTGGTTCAGCACCACCCGCGGGATCGCGTCGCGTTTGAGCTCGATCACGACCCGCATCCCATCGCGGTCCGACTCGTCGCGCAGATCGCTGATCCCTTCCAGCTTCTTGTCGCGCACCAATTCGGCGATGTTGGCGACGAGGTTGGCCTTGTTCACCTGGTACGGGAGTTCGGTGACCACGATCTGTGAACGGCCACTCGACTCCCGCTCTTCGATCACCGCGCGGGCACGCATGACGATCTTGCCGCGCCCCGTCTCCTGATAGTCCTTGATCCCTTCGCGGCCATAGATGAAGCCGCCCGTCGGGAAGTCCGGACCCTTGACGATCTTGCGACGGTCCGCGATCCCGATCTCCGGATTGTCGACAACAGCTACAACCGCGTTGATGACCTCGCGCAGGTTGTGCGGCGGGATGTTGGTCGCCATGCCGACGGCGATGCCCGACGACCCATTCACCAACAGATTCGGGACCGACGCCGGGAGGACCTTGGGCTCGGTCAGGCGATCGTCGAAGTTAGGGGCGAAATCGACCGTGTTCTTGTCGATGTCCGCCAACATCTCCATCGCGATCTGCGTTAGGCGCGCCTCGGTGTAGCGGTAGGCCGCTGCCGGATCGCCGTCGACGGAGCCGTAGTTGCCCTGTCCGTCCACCAGCGGGTAGCGCAGGGAGAACTCCTGCACCATGCGGACGAGGGCGTCGTAGACCGACGCGTCGCCGTGCGGGTGGTACTTGCCTAACACGTCGCCCACGACCGTTGCCGACTTCTTGTACGGGCGGCCAGGCACCAGGCCCAACTCGTTCATCGCGTAGAGAATGCGGCGGTGAACGGGCTTGAGTCCGTCACGCACGTCCGGGAGGGCGCGCGAGACGATGACACTCATCGAGTAGTTGATGAACGACTCTTTGATCTCGTCGTCGATCAGGCGCGGGAGGATGCGTTCGCGCTGGTTGGGAGCGGTCATGGACGCGTTTTGGAGGGTCGAAACGGCCCCGCTGGGGCGACCTTAAAACGTAGCCGCGAGGTACCCGAAAATCAACCGCTGTGCCAGATTCTAAGTTGTTATATCCGAATTACTTGCAGCGTGACGAATGGGAGGAGTCCGAGGCCGTCGGGATATGGTGTGGATGGTGAATTGTTCGGCCTGTATTCGGGGCACTCCTATGGCGTCTCAGCGATCGCCGACCAGCCAGAACGCGTTCTGCTACTCCTCCCGCAGCGTGAGCGCGGGATCGGCGCGAGTGGCTCGCCACGCCGGGAACAGGGACGCTGCCATGGCCACGGCGCCAAGCACCACCGCCGCTGCGGCAAAGGCCTGAGCATTCCACGGCTCAACGTCGTACAGCAGGCCACGCAGGGTGCGGGTCGTCGCCGCCGCTCCCGCCAGCCCCAAAACGAGGCCAATCAACGTTAAGCGTGCACCTTCACCGAGGACGAGTCGGAGCAATCCATGGGGCGACGCTCCCAACGCCAGACGAATCCCCATTTCACGCGCCCGCTGGCTCACCGAAAACGCGATGACTCCGTAGAGGCCGGCCGCCGACAGCAACAGGCCAAGCGCCGCGAAGGACGTCAGGAGAACGACATTGAACCGGGGTCGCGCGAGTTCGCGTTCCAGGAGGTCAACACTGCGCACGAGCTGCCGGACGCGCACCACCGGATCCACGGACGCCGTCGCCCGCACGATGGCCGTGTAGAGCGCCGCGGCGTCGCCTCGGTATCGCAGGGCCAGCACCTCTCCTTCGAATTCCCCGGTGAACGGACCATAGAGCTGCAGCGATCGCACGATGTCCGCGGTTCCCGTATTGGGGATCGTCACGTCGGATACAACCGCGGCCACCGTCATCCAAGCCCCGTCACCAAGGCGAAAGCGCCGCCCAACGGCGCTGGTCCCTGGCCAGTACTTCCGCGCGAACCGCTCGTTGATCGTCACCGCATGCAGCGCCGTGTCCGGGGACATCGCGTGGCCTTCGCGAAGGGTAAGCCCCACGACGCGGAAATACTCGGGGGTCACGGCGTTGTAGCCGACGAGGGACACCTTGTCCGCCGCGGAGAGTATCCGCCCTTCCACCTCCAGATCGCCGAAGGCGACTCCTGTCCGCGGTGGTACCCCTTCGCACCATGCCGCCAGCTCAACACCCGGAATCGCGCGCACCTGCTCGAGAATTCGTTGTAACGCTTCCTCCCGGTCCCGTGGCGTGGGGTAGCGTTCCAGTGGAAGTCGCACCTCCGTGGAGGCGAGCCCTTCCGGCTTGAATCCGATCGGGGCGGCTTGAAACCGGATCAGGGTCTGTAGCAGCAATCCCGCTCCGACGAGAAGCACTACCGAGAGTGCCACTTCGCCGACAATCAATGCCCGACGGAGGCCCCCCGCGCCACGCTCTCCCGACGTCGTCCGCCCCGTCCCTTTAAGGGCGCCGCCGAACGATTCTCTTGCGGTGACGAGCGCCGGGGCGATGCCAAAGACGAGGCCCGTCAGCACAGAGATGACGAGGGTGAGGAAGAGTATCCGTGGCTCCAGACGCACGGCCTCCAGCTCATCGAGATACTGGGGCCGGAGTGCGACGATGAGCGCCAAGGCTCGCCAGGCGATGAAGACGCCAGCGCTCCCGCCGGCGACGGCCAGCAGGACACTCTCGGCCAGCACCTGACGCAGTACCCTCCAGCGTCCAGCGCCTAACGCCGAGCGTATGACGAATTCTCGTTGCCTGACGAGGGCACGCGCCACCAGGATGTTGGCAATGTTTGCACACGCGATGAGCAGGACGATCGACACCGCTGCCAGGAGCACCAGCAGGAGGTCACGTGTGCCCTCACCCAGGTAGTCTTGCGGCCGTTTGGCCACCGCGTCCCACATCGCATACGACTTGTTCGACTCGGCGAGCGCCCTGAGCACCGATCGCAACTCACGCTCCAATTCCGTCGACGTCAGGCCGGCCCGTAGTTTGCCAATGGCCATGCTGGTGCCGTCGGGACTCTCGATTTCCGGCAGCCAGAGTTGCGCGACGCCCGCTGAAATGAACGGCACGCGAAAGTCCGCGGGAAGAACGCCCACGATCGTGGCTGCTTTGCCGTCCACCTGGATTTGCTGACCAAGGGCGCTCCTCGAACCACCAAATCGCCGGCGCCACAGCCCATACCCAGGTATGGCCACAGGTGGCCGCCGACCTTCGTCTCTTCCGAAAGAAAGCTCCGTCCCAACGACATTCGCCCCAGCAGGTGCAGCGCGTTCGTCGAGAACGATCCCGCATGCAGACTCTCCACGTCGCCGGATTGTGGGTCCGTCAGCATCACCTCGCGCCCACCGACCGTCGCGATCTCCTCCAGCGCAGGCACGCCAGCACGCCACTGCCTCACGAGCTCCATCGTGGGCGCAACGAACGCTGCTCCGCTTCGATCCGCTCGCATGAGGCTGTAGATGCGGTCTCCGTCAGGCCCCTCGACCGGATGCAGCAGCAGCCGATCTACCACGCTGAACGTTGCCGTCGTTGCACCGATGCCAACACCCAGCATCAGCACGATGAGCGCCGTGGTACCCGGGCTGCGCGAGAAGTGTCGAACGGCGTGAGTGAGGTCGAATCGCAAGTCCGCCAACCAGCTACTGCGCCGGCGTGCGCGCTCGACTTTCGCATCGGTGCGGCGACAATAGTCCCGTGCCTCGGCGACGCGGCCGAATCGTCGAATGGCTTCGCTCCGGGCGGCCTCCGGTTCCAGACCCCGGGCTTCCAACTCCGCTGCACGCATGTCCAGGTGAAACGCAAACTCCGCGTCCACCTCTTCGGCGATTTGCGATGCGTTCCGCCACGGCAGGCGTATGAGGCGACGAAGTTTCGGCAGCATCAGGCGGTCTCCAGCGCGGCAAAGATCGCCTTGGCATAGGTACGCCAGTTCTCCGCTTCGTCTCGGAGCTGGCGCCGGCCGCGTGTCGTGAGGCGATAGAATTTCGCCTTGCGATTGTTCTCGGAAACGCCCCACTCGGAGTCGATCGATCCCGACGCTTCAAGACGATGCAAAGCCTTGTACAGCGCCGCGTCCTCGATCTGAAGCACGTCTCGCGTGCTCGACTCGATCCACCGCGTGATCCCGAAACCATGTGTGGGTCCCCAGGAAACCGCCTTGAGCACGAGCATGTCGAGCGTGCCGTGCAACAGGTCACTTGGTTCACGCGCCA
>JBGAJQ010000069.1:0-27361 GCA_044224875.1 Gemmatimonadaceae bacterium
CATAGCATTGTCGGCGAGCCCGAGTGCGTTGTCGATTCAGCAGGGTGCAAACGGCGCCACCACGATCAACATCGCCCGAACGAACTTCCCCGGTGCAGTGACCCTCGCCGCCACCGGATTGCCAGCCAACGTTACGGCGTCGTTCACGACGTCGCCGACGACCGGGAATAGCGCCACTCTCACACTCACCGTTGCGGCTGGCGCAGCGACAGGCACCTCCACCATCACGGTCACGGGTTCTGGCACAGGCGTGTCGAATGCAACAACGACGGTATCTCTGACCGTCACGCCACAGTCGTCCGGGTCGAGCGTGGTGTTCGCCTTCTGCAGCCCCAACATCCCGGTGTGGTTTGCTTCCCAGAACGGCGCTGGCGCGTGGACTCAAGTCACGGCCGGTCCAAACAACACCTACACCACAACGATCGGGAGCCAGGGTGGGATCGCGTACGTGATGCCGAGCGGTGGCGGTGGTTACGTCCTGAGCATCATCTACGGCACTGGCGCCGAACTCGCCGGAACCGGCCAGACCAGCTGCACCACGCCGGTCACGAAGTCGGTGACAGGGAGTGTGAGTGGGTTCGGCCAGAACAACACGGACCTGGCGAGCGTCTTCTTTGGTGGCGGCTCGGCGATTGCAACGTCTGCCACGCCGAACTTCAACATGTCTACCGTGTTGACTGGATCTCAGGACCTGATCGGCACGCGCTTCAGCCTTGACCTCATTACACAGGCCACGGTGTTGAATAAGATCTTCCTGAAGCGTGGCTTGAATCCGCCGAATGGTGGGTCGGTCGGCACCGTCGACTTCAACGGCACCGACGCGTTTGTCCCCGACACGAAGTCGGTCACCGTCAACGGCCTCGTGGGTGGTGAACAGGTCAGCATGAACACTTCATTCCAGACGAGCACCGCGACGTCCGCTGGCTTGACGGCGCTGACCCTCGCGTCCGGCTCGACCTCGAACGTCTCCATCGTCCCGTCCGCCAAGACACAGTCGGGCGATCTGCAGGTCCTGACGGCAAGCGCTAGCGTAACGAGTGGCAGCGATCTTCAGCTGAGAACCGTCACCACGGCCTTCCGTGATCCGGGGAACCAGACCGTCACGTTAGGCGCCGTGCTCAGCACGCCGACGGTGACGACCGTGGCGACCGCCCCTTACGCGCGACTCCGCAGTGTCCTCGCGCGACAGTCCGACTACGCCAACTCGTGGACCGCCAGCTTCTCCCAAGGCACCATCACGGATTCCCGAGCGGCTTTCATCATCATGACTTCCGGCTACATCGGCAGCGCGACGTCGTTCGACGTTACCATTCCGGACTTCACAGGCGTCGCCGGCTGGCAGTCGATCTGGGGTCTGCAGTCGGGCATGCAAACCGGGTGGACTACCTCCGCGTCCGGGTGGGTCGCGGGATCGGGTGGCGTGCAGGAGGGGTCGATCATCAGGCTCGGAACGCGTCACGGCACGATCACGCCGTAGCCGTCCAAGTCCAGAACAACAGCCCGGTCGCGCCAAAAGGCGCGGCCGGGCTTTTTCTTGGTGCCGGCGTATCGCGCTGTTGAACGACGACCACAAGCAGCCAGCCTTGCCGGTCAACTCGCACCGACGCGTGAGGCACCGCCAGGTCGCGAGGTCCAGCAGGGGGCGAAGCGACATTTGCTGCTCGTTCCCCCGATGGTCCGCCCGCGGTATTGTATCGAAATTCCCTCCACACGCGGCGTCGCACTGTCCGATGCCGAAATCCACTCCTTTGAAGCGCCCCCAATGACCCCTGACTCTCCTGACCGCTCCACGCTTCCCACGGGCGACGTCTCCCGCCGTGACTTCGTACACGGCGCCGCAGCGTCCGCCGCACTGGTGGGCCTGCGGGCTGACCTGCCGCTCCCCTCTGTTCGCCAGATGCAACAGTCGGATGCGGCCGCGGTGATTGCGCAGATCGCTCCCCAGCATGCGGCCACCGTGAAGATGCTCCAGGACTGGATTGCCCTGCCGTCGATTGCCGCCGAGAATCGCGGGTACCCGCAGGGTCCCGAGTACATGGCGCAGTTGGCACGCGACGCTGGGTTCCAGCACGTCGAAGTCATCCCGACCGCCGGCAAGTCAGGCGTCTTCGCCACGCTCGACTCCGGGGCGGCCACCTGGCTCGGCATCTACTTCATGTACGACGTGAAGCAGTTCGACCCGACGGAATGGAGCTCCCCGCCACTCGAGGCGCGCCTGGTCGACCGACCGGGTGTTGGGAAGGTGATCGTGGGCCGCGGTGCGACGAACACCAAGGGGCCGCAGGTCGCCGTGCTGGCGGCCTTGCACGCGTTCAAGGCGGCCGGCAAGAAGCTGCCCGTGAACCTTGCGCTTGTGTGCGAAGGTGAGGAGGAGATCGGCTCCCCGAACTTCCACGAGATCGTCTTCAAGCCGAACGTCGAAGCAGCGCTTCGCAAGTGCGTCGGTATCATCATTCCCCTTGGCACCCAATCGCTGGACGGCTCGGTCGAGGTGAACCTCGGCGCCAAGGGCATCGCCGAGTTGGAGCTGGTGGCGACCGGCGAGAAGTGGGGACGCGGACCGGCGCGCGACGTCCACTCGAGTTACGAGGCGCAGATCGACAGCCCCGTCTGGCACCTGGTGCAGGCGCTGAACACGCTGGTGAAGGCCGATGGACACACGCCGGCCGTGGAAGGGTTCTTCGACAAGGTGCGCCCCCTGTCCGACGAACAGAAGCGCATCCTAGAGTCGGCGATCCCGCGAAAGAATGACGCCGCCACCCGCAAGGCGTTAGGCGTGCAGCGCTGGTACGGCGATGAGTCGTGGCACGACTCCCTTGTTCGACTCGTGTCGCAACCGACGATCAACATCGAGGGATTGGTCGCCGGATACACCGGCCCGGGCGGCAAGACGATTCTCCCGCACCGCGCCGTCGCCAAGATCGACATGCGCCTGGTGCCCGACATGACCGCCAAGGGTACGGTGGAACTCCTGAAGGTGCACTTGGCCAAGCATGGTTTCGGCGACGTCGAGGTGAATCTGACGGGAGGATATGACCCCACGGAGACCGCCGCCGACTCCAAGCTCGTGCAGGCCCAGGTGGCCACCTACAAGAAGGCAGGGATCGATCCCCTGCTCTGGCCGCGCCTGGCCGGGTCGTGGCCCGGTGTCACCTTTACCGGCGCACCGTTGCATCTGCCGGCCGGACAATTTGGCCTCGGACATGGGAACGGCGCCCACGCCCCGGACGAATACTACCTCGTCGAGTCGGCCAACCCGAAGGTCGCCGGCATGGACGGCGCCGTTCGGTCGTACGTCGAGTTTTTCTACAACCTGGCGTGACCGCGTGGTGCGGGCGGCGGCGCCTCGAATGCGCGCCGCCGTCCCGCGGTCAGAAGCCCTTCTCGGAAAGCCAATCCAGGCAGTAGTCGGCCACCTCGCGCCATCCATGATCGATCGTGAGCGAGTGACCGCGACCGGCGAATTCCTTGAACTCTGTGACGGCGCTCGACCGTCTGTACGCGCGCAGCGTACTTCGCACGAGCACCGGTGGCACCGTATGATCCTCCGCGCCAGAGATCAGCAGCAGCGGACCGCGCGACGAATTGGACACGTCGACCTTCGTTTCGGACCTTGGATTCAGCGTCGCCGTCGCGGCTTGAAACAGCGGCTTGCCCGGCGCCGGCATTGCGAACCGATCGTACAGCTCTTTCGCCTCGTCTTCCGGAACGCCATTCGTGAACCCGAACCGAAATTGCGGCTCGGTCAGGGACACCGCGCGGTTGAGGTTCAGCGGGTTGCCCAGCACGGGAAACGAGGAACGAAGCGCGGACAGCGGCAGCTCCGTGACCCCTTTGATCGGCGCTGGATCGATCGCGATCGCCGCCGACCCAAGGTTGCGCGCCAGGAGATTCTGAACCAACAGGCCGCCAAACGAGTGCCCGATGAGCACCGGCTTCCTCGACAGCTCCGGCAGCTGCGACGCAATGTGATCCGCGATCTCCGACACACCATATCCCGCCACCGCATCGGCGTTGCGGCGCGTGGCTTCCGTGGTCTCGGAGTCGCCCGGCCAGTCAGCAGCAATCGCGCGGTACCCACGGCTCTCAAAGAGCTCCATCCAGTTCTTCCAGGACTCCGCGTGCAACCACAGACCGTGCACGAACACGACGGTCGGGCGCTCGTCGTAGTCGTTCGCCATGTGTCCCCCTGTTTGGCCGTGCCGGATAGTCGCGCCGCCCTTCAATCCCGTCAAGCAAGTACAGCTTTTCTTAACGGATCCCTTTTCATGGGCAGGGATCCAACGGCTGAGCTGGCCACGGTGGACCCGCGCCTACCTTCTCCGGGAGTAGGCGCCGATCACTCCGTCGAGCGATTACTTGAGGGGCGCGGCATACCTAACGTGTATTCGAGCAGGACCATTCCCGATCGGGCCACTCGAGGCTTCCTTGCTGGCTTCGATCGCGCGGGGCTCAATTGAGTGGCCGATCGATGACACACCTTTCACTTGGAGGATCCATGGTACGAGAGATTGCGCTACGCTCGCGTCGAACGGGTATGCTGGCCTTGCTGGCTATCGTGGCGATCACTGCGCGGCCTGCGGTCGGGCTCAGTCAGTCGTCGGCGGAAATCGCGCCGGATTCGGTGCACCGCGCTCAGAACTCCACGGCGGCGCCGGATACGACGACCTTGTCAGGTCCTCGCCTCACGCGAGCTGGGTTCGATCACGCCGTCGTTAACGGATCGGCGGATGCCTTGCCGCAAAAGCCAGCGAACAACGTGCACGCGGGACAGAACTTGGCGTTGATGGGTGCTGGCGGAGCTGCCGTGATCGTCGGGCTCCTGATCGGCGGAGATGGAGGTCACCTGCTTGCCCTCGGTGGCGGCGTTGTCGGGATCTACGGCTTGTATCGGTACCTTCGGTAGGTCAGATCGATCTCTCGGTAGGCAAAGGCTACTCGCTGACCGCGGCGAGTAGCCGCGGGCGCGCGCACAAGACGGCGTCGCCGGCACCGAAGGCCAGCCGTAGATTTCGCGAAGTCTGGCAACCTTCGCGTACCTCTCGCCCACATCGACATGCGTTCCGCGCGACACGTCTTGCTTGCACTCGCCTTCACGAGTGCGTCCCTCCATGCGCAGGCGAACGTCGCCAAGGTCATTGCAGTGAAGGCAGCGCAGATGATCGATCCCGTTTCGGGCAACGCCATCAGGGACGCGGTCGTGTTGATCCAGGACGACAAGGTGACGGCCGTGGGCTCGGGACTGGCCATTCCGTCGGGAGCGGAGGTGATTGACCTCGGCTCCGGAACGCTCTTGCCAGGGCTGATCGACACGCACACCCACGTCACATCTCAGCCCACCGAGAACTACTACGCCGACATCTTTCGCCGTTCGCCCATCGACGAGGCCGTGACGGCGCACATCTATGCCAAGCGGACGCTGGACGCCGGTTTCACGACGATCCGCAACGTTGGAGCTGGCGAATACATCGACGTGGCCCTCAAGAACGCCATCAATCGCGGCGACTTGGCAGGACCGCGCATGGCGGTCGCCACCTTGGCCATCAGCGCCACCGGCGGACACGGCGACCTCAGCGGATTCTCGCCGTACATGAAGTTCAGCAACTTCAATTCCATCGCCGATGGCATCGACGAGATTCGCAAGGCCGTTCGCACGCAAGTGAAGTACGGCGCGGACCTCATCAAGTTCACGGCGACGGCGGGCGTCTTGTCCGAGGAAGAGTCTGTTGGAGCGCCGCAGTTCTCGCAGGAAGAGATGAACGCGCTGGTAACCGAAGCTGCCATGTGGGGGCGCAAGGTGGCCGCGCACGCGCACGGAGCCGAAGGGATCAAGCGCGCCATTCGCGCGGGAGTCGCGAGCGTCGAACACGCGTCGCTCATCGACGATGAGGGCATCGCCCTGGCGAAGGAGCGCGGGACCTATCTCGTGATGGACGTCTACAATGACGACTACATCATGTCCGAGTACAAGCGCCTGGGGTATCCCGACAAGATCCTGAACAAGGAAGCGTTGGTGGGGAAGCTGCAACGCGAGAACTTCCGGAAGGCGGTACAGGCGGGCGCGAAGATGGCGTACGGAACGGATGCCGGCGTCTATCCGCACGGATGGAACGGCAAGCAGTTCGCGAAGATGGTCAAGTGGGGAATGACGCCGATGCAGGCTATCCAGTCGGCCACAGTCAACGCGGCTGACTTGTTAGGCTGGAACGGCAAGGTGGGTGTCATCAAGCCCGGAGCCTTCGCCGACATCATCGCCGTGAAGGGCGACCCGCTCAAGGACATCTCCGAGCTGGAGCGCGTGCAGTTCGTGATGAAAGGCGGAAAGGTCGAGAAGAAGTGGCAGGACAAGGGCACGCCCACGACCTGACGCGCCAGACGGCGATCCCCAACGCGAACGCCCGCAGTGGGCAAACACCGGACGCTCCGTCGCTCGCGTTCCTGACATTTGGTCCGTTTGCGCCTGACAGCGCGCCTGCACCAGCGGGTGCAACGTCAACCCACGGGGAAAGCTGCAGATTCGCTGCTGCTATCGCCGGAAGATCTCCCGAGCGGTGCCGGTTCGGCTCAGACGCGTGCGAACGACCGCTATCCCGAGCTCACTATTCGTGCGAGGCAACCCGTATGCGTAATTCCCGTGGGTGGTCGGTCCTTGCCGGAATCGCCTTGACGGTCGTCGCCTGTGCTCCCAAGGAGGACGCGACGCCTGCAAGCGAAGGTGCCCCTGCCGCAGCGTCGGTCGGCCAATCCGGAGTAAAGGACGACGAGTCACAGAAGGATGTGGTGAGGATTGCCGTCGGATCCAAGGACCACACGACGTTAGTCGCCGCCGTGCAAGCCGCCGGCTTGGTGGATGCGCTCTCCAATGCCGGTCCGTTCACCGTCTTTGCTCCGACCAACGCCGCGTTCGACGCTCTCCCCAAGGGGACCGTAGATGAACTATTGAAGAAGGAGAACCTGGCCAAACTCCAGGGGATCCTGAAGCATCATGTCACCACGTCCACCCTCGAGGTCACCGATCTCGCCGATGGGCCGCTGTCCATGGCTGATGGCGGTAGCACGACAATCTCGCATCAGGGCAACGACGTCCTGATCGACGGAGCCAAGATCGTTGCATCTGTCCGCGGCTCCAACGGCATGGTGCATGTCATCGACAAAGTGATCGTCCCCTCCGCCAAGTAGGCGAAACCCCTCGGCGTGCCGCCGAGCCGCCTGTTGGCGCCCCCAAGCCCCGTCGCGAAAGCGGCGGGGCTTCTGCCTTCTGCGCCGAACTATCGTCCGGCCCCATCCAGTGATTCGGACGCCGAGGCCCACTTCTCCAGTGCGTCGTCCAACGCGCGTTGCGCCGCCGCCAGCTCGCGCTGCTTGGCGGCAACCGCCTTCGCCGAATCCGCGCGGCCATCATACAGGGCGGGGTCCGCAATCGCATCGCGTAGAGCCAGGACCACTCGTTCGCGTTCCTGCACCTCGCGCTCCAACGCCTCGACGGCACGCTTTGCTGTGCGCAGCGCGTCAGCCTCGGCTCGCTTACCCTCGGCGCTCTTCTTCTCCTTGAGTCGTTCCGCTTCGCGCGCGGCGGCGTTCTTGGCAGCGGTGTCCTTCTCGCGGGCCAACACCCGCTCAGCATGCCTAACCTCCCAATCGACGAACGGCCCATTGAAATCCTCGATGACACCGTCGTGGAAGGCCCACACCCGTGTCGCCGTCTCGCGCAAGAAGGCGCGGTCGTGGCTAACGAGGATCACGGTGCCATCGTACTCCTCGATGGCGTCTTCGATGGCCTCGATGGACTCGACGTCCAAGTGATTCGTCGGCTCGTCCAGCACCAACAGGTTCGCCTTGCGCAGCGTCATGAGGGCGAGGGCCACGCGCGACCGCTCCCCTCCCGACAGTGTGTTGGTGTTCCAAAGCACTTCGTCGCCTGAGAAGCCAAACGCGCCCAAGTGCCCCTGGACCTGGCCACGCGTCCATAGCGACCGCAAATCCGCGATGCAGTCATAGATCGTCTTGTCTGCCGGAACCTGGGCAAGGTCCTGGCGAAACCACTCCGAGGTGATCGAGCCGCCAATGCGGGTTTCCCCGCGCGCAGGTGACCGAGAGCCCAGCATCGTCGCGATCAGGGTGGACTTCCCCGCCCCATTTGGCCCGACGATTGCCACCACGTCCCCTCGCCGAGCAACGCCAGTGAAGTCGCGCACGAGTACACGGTCAGCCACCGTCACCTGCAACTTTTCGGCGACCAGAACCTGGTCGCCACCACGCTCGGCGGCCTCGAAGTGTAGGGACATCGCCCCGGCCTCGCCCGGCGGCGGCGACAGGCGCGGCAAGCGGGCCAGGCGTGTTCGACGTCCCTTGGCTTGCGACGAATTCTGGCCAGCGAGGTTGCGTCGGATGAACTCCTCTTCCTTGGCTACAAACTTCTGTTGCTTCGCCACCGCGCGCTCCTGCGCCATCTGTCGCTCGGCTCGCTGCGTGACGAACGACGAGTAGCCGCCACGATACGCCGTGGCGGTTCCTGCCGACACGTGCAACACGTGATCCACCGTGTCGTCCAGAAAGGCACGATCGTGCGAGATCATCAGCACCGTTTCGCCGAACTCGTGCAGGTATTGCTTCAACCAGTCCGTGGTGTCGAGGTCCAGGTGATTGGTGGGTTCGTCGAGCAACACGAGGTCGGCTGGCGCCGCGAGTTGCGCCGCCAGCCCCACCCGGCCGCGCTCGCCGCCACTGAGCGAGAGCACGGCGCGAACCTTCGCCTCGTGCGGATCGAACCCCAGGCCCTGGAGCACGGCGTCGACACGTGCGTGATACTCATAGCCTCCGGCGTGGGCAAAACGTTCCTGGTCTCGACCATATCGCTCGAGATCTGCCTCGGTGACCCGCTCGCCAAGTTCCGCCAGCCGCACGCCCTGCTCTTCCAGCGCGCGTTCGAGCTGAATGGCATCAGAGTACGCCGACGCGGCAGCGTCCCAAACGGTCGTCGCATCGCCAAAATCACGATGCTGGTCCAGCAGCGCGACGCGCAGGCCTGGAAGGCGTGCCACGGCGCCTTGTGCGGGTTGTACCTCGCCCGTGATGACACGAAAGAGCGACGTCTTGCCGGCGCCATTTCGTCCCACAATGCCCCAACGCTCGCCCTCGCCTACTGTAAAGGTGACGTTCTGGAGAATGGTATTCGCGCCATAGTCGACGCGCAGGTCTGAAACTGAGAGGATAGACACGGCAGTAATATGATTGGTCGGACCGCCGCGTGGAGGCGCTTGCCCAGCGGCGCACCGTGCTAGATTTCGTTCGGAGCCGTCATGTACGCGACCTGCCTCTTCTGCAACAAGCCGCTCGGCCAGAACGAGACCTTCGAGGCGTTTCCCGTTGGCGAACGCCTGGCGTTTGATGCGGCGAAGGGTCGACTGTGGGTGGTCTGCCGGCGCTGCGAGCGTTGGAACCTGACGCCAATCGAGGAGCGGTGGGAGGCCATCGAACAGGCCGAGAAATTGTACCGGGACACGCGCCGCCGGGTGTCCACCGACAACATCGGCCTCGCCAAGCTTCGTGACGGCACGACGCTCGTTAGGATCGGTGAACCGCAGCGGCCGGAGTTCGCCGCGTGGCGATACGGTGACCAGTTTGGCCGGCGTCGCACGCGGCAGGTCCTCATGGCCGGCGGTGGCATCGCGGCGTTGGGCGCCTTGGTCGTTGGCGGGGCCGTGGCCGGCGTTGGCGTCGGCGCATTCGGCTGGCTGGTTGGTCAGGCTGGCACCAGCTTGATCTACGGTAGCCCGGAGAGCGTGGTTGCGCGCATACGCACGGAGCGGCGCGGCGTGATCCATGTGCGGCGCCGGCACCTCGCCGAGTCGATCATCACGCCGGCGGCCGACGGCTCCCTGGCCATCGACCTGCGGTTCAAGAACGGCTCCGAACACTTCGAGGGTGCTGAGGCGGCGCGCATTGCCGCGATCGTGGTGCCGAAAGTCAACCGGTTCGGCGGCAACCGCGAGACGATTGCCGCCGCCGTCCAGGCGATTGAAGCTGTCGGGAGCGCCGAGGGCTACCTTGCGGAATTGGCGCGGAGTTCACGAATGCAACCGCTGCCGACACTTCGCCCCCGACGCCGCTGGGGCTCTGGCGTCGATGCCAGGCAGATGAACAAGAACGGCCTGTTCGCCCTTCCCAAGCCACAGCGGTTGGCGTTGGAAATGGCGCTCCACGAAGAGGCCGAACGCCGCGCCATGGAAGGGGAGTTGGAGCTGCTCGAGCAGGCCTGGCGCGACGCCGAGGAGATTGCGGCCATTTCCGACAACCTGTTGGTCCCGGAGTCGGTGGACTCTGAAATTCGGCGGCTCAAGGGCGACGGCTAGGGCCCGGCGCGGTGACAAGTCCCGACCGGCACGGTGCCCACGCTCGACGCTGCCGGCGCAGCTCGACTCGTTAGGCCATCGCCTTCAGGTAGGCGCGATCCCACGCCGCCGGGATACTCTCGCGTGGCGAATACGGACCGGGCGCGTACATTCGGGACTGGATGCCAAGCTGCGACTTCTCGCAAATGTCCCAGTCCTGCCGGTTGGTCGCTTCCCAGAAATCGATCGCGCCGGCCGGCGAGAACGTTTCCGAACGCGCCGAGTCGGGGTGTTGCAGCCACTCCGTGACAACGATCGAGCGGTCAGGCGCAACGGGCCAGACCTTGTAGTAGTTCACGTAGTCTGGGTGAATGCTCAACATCATGTTCGGGAACAGCGAGTAGTAGTAGCCTCGCCGCTGGTCGTCGGCACTCAGCTTCGCAATCGGAACGCCACATGCTCGGCCGGTGATCGTGGCGCTCTCGTGCGGCGCTGAAATCTCCATGTACCCGCCGAGCACTTCGCCTTCGACCAGGTCGTTGTTGCCGCTGAGGTACGGGATCACCTGCGAGAGCTCAGGGTGGATCATCGGACAGTGCAAGCACTCGTTGTAGTTCTGGAGGATCAGCTTCCAGTTTGCTCGAACGTCGTATTCGCGCCGTCCCACCGGTACCAGGGTCGACAGGTCGAATCGGTCGAAGCGCTCCAGCACACGGCCAAACGCCCGCTCGAATGGTGCCGGTTGACGAGACAGCGACACAAAGACCCAGCCGTTCCACTCATGGACCGCGGCCTGATGCAAGCCCCACGCCGACTTGTCAAAGTCCTCGATCTCCTGCATGTGCGGGGCGCCTAACAAGCGCCCATCCGACGCCGCGTACGTCCACGCGTGATAGGGACACTGGATGGTTTCCTTGAAGCGCCCGCGCGGTTCCGAGCAAATCCTCGTCCCCCGGTGCCGGCAGACGTTGAAATAGCCGCGCACCTTGCCCGCCTTGTCCCGCGTGATGATGATGCTCTCGCCAAAGCGGTCGAACAGGTAGTAATCGCCGGCGTTCGCGATCTCGTTCGCTCGCACGACCCACAACCAGCGCTCGCGGAACAGTCGCTCGACTTCGGCCTCGAGCACCTGCGCCGACGTGTAGTACTCCTGCGGCAGCGTCATCGCGCCGCGCTGGTACGTCGTGGGCGTTGCCTGGAACGTCATGTGGCGCTCTTCAACCAGCCTAACGCAGGCCAGCCGACCCCGGGCGTTTTCCCATGCATCTTCACGCGCCTCACGACTTGGAGGCCAGGATTTCCTTTGCTGCCAGCATGCCAGTGGCGCCCGCCGTGCCGGCGCCCGGATGTGACCCACCACCGCAGAGCCACAGACCGGCCACCGGCGTCCGATACCGTGCGCACTCGGGCACCGGTCGCATGAAGAGGAACTGATCGAGCGCCAGCTCCCCGTGCATCAGGCTTCCCTCCGTGACACCGTACTGCTCGGCGAGATCCGGCGGCGCCAACACCACGCGATGCCGGATGAGCTGAGGCAGCGTTGGCGCAACTTCGGCGATGGTCTGCACCACGGTGTCGCCTAACGCATCACGCACCGCGGTGGTCCAACCTCCCTTCGCCTTGAACGCTGCGTATTGCACGTGCGCCGTCAGCACATGGTGACCGCTCTGCGCAAACGTCGGGTCGTCCACCGATGGCAGCGTCACCAGGATTGCGGGGTGCTCGGATACGCCGCCATGCTTCGCGGCATCGTATGCCTTCTCGATCCCTTTCATGCTCGTGACGAGGGCAATCGACCCACGCACGGCATCCTCGCCCCACGTGTGACCGCTGTTCGAGAAGGCTGGACGACCGGTCAGCGCCAGGTGCACGCGCGCCGCCGGACCGCGCATTCGGATGTTGTCGACGGCCGTGAGCATCTCCGGATCGAAGAATCCGGGATCCACCAACGTGCCGAATGTCCGCCGCGGGTCGACGGCAGAAGCCACCAGGGTGCCCGCCACCAAGCTTCCATCCGTCAGCCGCACCCCGCTCACCGCGTCGTTCTCCACAACGATCTCGGCGACGTCGGCGTTGGTGCGCACTTCCACGCCGGCCGCCTGGGCTGCCGCGGCCAATGCCGACGCCAGCGAGCCAACTCCACCCGGCGTAACGCGACGCCCGCCAATGTGGCCTAACGGCAGCCCTATGTGGCGGTGCAGGAAGACGAGCGCCGTGCCGCCGGACATCGGCCCGTGCTGCACGTTCAACACGCCGTGGAGCGAAAGGGCGGCTTTGAGTCCCGGGTGCTCGAACCACTCGTCCAGGAGGTCGGCGATCGGCATCGGCACGGTGCGCAACAGGTCAACGATCCCTCGCTTCCCCAACCCGCGTAACCGTTTCCCTAACGACAGCATGGTCAGGAGATCGGCCGCCGAATTGGTGTGAACGTCCGGCGGACGCACCGTGTACAGCGCCTCGAGAAATCCGGCGAGGCGTGCGATCAGCGCGCAGAATCCCGGCCAGGCCGCGGCGTCGGCCACGGACAGTCGACGGATGGCGTCACTGGCGCGCGATACGTCCGTCGGCAGCACCAACGGCGCCGCACCATCCAGTGGTACCACCAACCCGGTGGCAGCGTGTGTGGGCGCATACCCGCGTTGCGCTAACCCCAGGTCGGCAACCACGGACGCCGGCACCCAGCCCGCATCGTCCACGCACATGTTGGCGCGGTAGCCGGGATGGAATTCCTCCGTAGCGGTAATGCCGCCTAACGTGGAACGCCGCTCCAGCACCACCGCACGCTTCCCTGCCTTGCCCAGGTACGCCGCGGTGACCAGGCCATTCACACCACCCCCGATGACAATCGCGTCGTATTTCATCGGGCGCCTCCCACATCCTTGAGGATTTCCAGCGCCGCCAGCCGCCCACCGGCACCCATGATGCCGCCGCCCGGATGCGTGGCCGATCCGCACTGGTACAACCCCTTCACCGGCGAGCGGAATTTCGCCCACCCCGGCGCCGGCCGCAGGAAGAACAGTTGGTGCAACGCCAATTCGCCCTGGAAGATGTTCCCCTCAGTCAAACCGGTGATGTCCTCGATGTCCTGCGGCGTCAGCACCTGGCGATGCAGGATGCACTGACGGATGTTCGGCGCAAACATCTCGATCGCGTTGATCACCGCATCGCCGAACGCCTCACGCTTGGTCGCGTTCCAACCACCGTCGATGTCCGACGGCGCATACTGCACAAAGACGGACATCACATGCTTCCCTGGCGGCGCCATTTGCGGGTCGATCATGGACGGGAAGATCATGTCCATGTACGGACGCCGTGAGAATGAGCCGTGCTTCGCATCGTCGTACGCAGTCTCCACATACTCCATGCTCGGACTGATGGAGATGGCACCGCGATGGTGCCGCCCAATGCCCGGCATGCACGTGAAGTCAGGCAGCTGGCTGAGTGCGCAGTTCACCTTGCCTGACGAACCACGGATCTTGTAGCGTCGGATGTCCTGGACGAAATCTCCCGGCAGCTCCTTTTCGTCCATGAGCTTCAGGAACGTCCGCTTGGGATCCAGCGACGTCACGACGACATCGGCCTTGAGCTCATCGCCATTCTCCAGGACCACGCCGCTCGCCCGCCCGCCACTCGTTAGGATGCGCGATACGCCGGCGTTGAGTCGCACCTCGGCGCCAAACGACCGCGCCGCGCTGGCACACGACTCGGAAATCGCTCCTGTCCCGCCCTTGGCAAAGCCCCACGCCCGGAACGCCCCGTCGATTTCTCCCATGTAATGGTGCAGCAGCACGTAGGCCGAGCCCGGCGTGCGCGGGCCCATGTACGTGCCGATGATGCCGCTCGCCGACTTTGTCGCCTTCAACACGTCGGTTTCGAACCACTCGTCCAGGAAATCCCCGGAGCTCATCGTCATGAGCTTGTACAGCGCGTGGAAGTGCTTCTTGCTCAAGCTGCGGAAGTTCATGGTGAACTTGAGCAGCCCCTTGAGGTCACCCGGCGAGAGCGATGTTGGATCTGGCGGCACCATGGCAAGGATCGGCTTTACGGCCATGGCCATGTGGTGCATCAGCTTGCCGTACTCATCGTACGCCTCGGCGTCCTTGAGAGAGTGCCGGCACACCTCGCGGCGCGTCTCGTCGTGATCGGCCCACCCCGCGAGATAGTTACCATTGAGCATCGGCGTCACGGTGCTCTCCAGCGGCAGGATCTCCAGGCCGTGCCTTGGCAAGTCCAGATCGCGAATGATCTCCGGTCGCAACAGGCTCACCACGTAGGAGAACACGGAGAACTTGTATCCCGGATAGATCTCCTCGGTGACCGCCGCACCACCCACGAGGTGCCGCTTCTCCAATACCACGACTTTCTTGCCGGCGCGCGCCAGATAGGCGGCACTGATCAGCCCGTTGTGGCCGCCGCCAATGATGATCGCATCGTAGCGCCCCTGTTGAGTCGTCATGCGCGCTTACGCTCCGGGTTGAAGAACGGGAGCGGTCGCACCGTGGCCTCGGCGCGCTGCCGATGATGCTCCACCGTCACTTCCATCATCAATGGCGTTCCGTTCGCGGCGTATCGGGCTTCCACGTGCGCGAGGGCAATGTATCGTTTGAGGATCGGTGACCAGCACCCACTCGTGGCGTAGCCAACCTGCGCGGCGCCGTTGGCGTCGTAGAGCGGAACACTTGTGCGCCACGCTTGCGTCGGCAGTCGCGGCGCCAGACCGACTGCATTGAACTGTCGCTCCAGCGACACCCAGTCCATTTCGACCCCAATGAACTTCCACGCCGCACCTTTCGCGCGCTCAGCGCGCAGCGGCAGTCGTCCATTGAACTGGGGCTTGTCGAAGCCCACGGTCCAGTCCAACGCCAGCTCCAACGGCGATGACTTCTGCCCTTCGATCAAGGCTCGCTTGGCGGACACGTAATCGACATCGAGGAGCAGCAGCCCGGCCTCGATGCGTGCCACGTCGAGCGCCAGGATGCCACACGGGGTGATCCCATACGGCGTTCCGGCCTCGATCAATGCGTCCCACACCTTCACACCGTCCGCCGCATCCATCCACAACTCGTACCCCAAGTCACCCGTGTATCCCGTACGAGTGATCGTCACGGCCGCACCACGTACCGTCGCGTTGGTCAGGCGAAAGTACTTCACGCCTTTGAGATCCTGGCCCGTCAGCTGCTCCAAGATCACGCGCGCGTTTGGCCCCTGCAGTGCCAGCGATGCCATCCGGTCGCTGACGTCCTCGATCGTCACCTCCAACCGGCGCGCGTTCTCATGCAGCCACCGGAAATTCGGTTCGGCCGAGGTCATCCGGAACGACTGTTCGGCCAGGCGCGCCACCGTGCCATCGTCGATCACCTTGCCTTCGGCGTCGCACCACGGCGTGTACAGGACCTGGCCAACCTTCGAGTGGCCAACATCTCGAGTGACCACACGATCCAGGAGTCGCGATGCATCACGACCGCCAATGTGGTACTTGAAGAGTGGCGACACGTCCAGCAGCGCCGCTGAATTGCGGATCGCGTAGTATTCGCGGTCGTGATTGAGTTCGTATGAACTGGCGACCGTGAAACCAGCCCAGCGGCGCCACGTGGCCCCTTGCATCAATGGGGCCGTGCGCTCGTGGAATGGAGTATGTCGGAGCAAGGGGATCGAGGATGGGGGAATGGGGACCTGCGCTGCGCCCCAATGCGATGATCAAGGCGTCCTGTGAATAATGCGCGGACGGCCCCAACGCCAGCGGATGAAACCCCCTTCCCATACTCCGCACTCCCTGCCACCGAAGCCTCCAGTCACAGCTGGAGGCCTCGGTGCCGGCGTTTGGTATGCGGCCAGCGTCGAGACGCTACGACGCGATCTTATCCTTCTTCTGACGACCCTTCAGGTGCTCTTCCATCTTGAGCCGCGGGATGCCGTCCTTCATCCAGTCCGGGGCCGGCGCCCCCTGCAAGTAGTGATCGAAGTACTCGCGCATGCGAATCGTGTAGTCCTTCTGGTTCTTGGGCTGGGCCAGACCATGATTCTCGCCAACGTACTGCAGCAGAATGACGTCCTTCTCCTGCTCGCGCAGCGAATTGTAGAAGGTGATGCCCTGGTTGAAGTCGACGGCCCCGTCCTTTTCGTTATGCAGCAACATGATCGATGTCTTCACGTCCTTGACGTGGAACGCCGGCGAATTCCGGACGTAGGCGTCCATGTTGTCCAGATAGCTGCCCTTGAAGCGTCCCTGGCTACTTTCGAAGATCGCCATGTCGGCCGTGCCGGTGTTCCAGTACACGGAGTTGTACATGCTGATCATGTCCGTGAGTGGCGCGCCGGACACGATGCTCTTGAACAGGGTGCCCGTCTGCGTAGCGAGGAACGCGCTCTGGTAGCCTCCCCATGAGTGTCCCTGCAGGCCGACGTTTGCCGGATCGATGAACCCCGTTGCAATCGCCGCTTTCACCGCCGGGACCACGCACCACACGGCGGACATCCCCGGATCGTTGATGCGGTAGACGATGTCTGGCTGCAAGACGGCATAGCCGCGACTCGTGTAGACGCTGGGGTTGAACGCCCGCGTCTCATTCGGCGTGGCATAAGAGTGCAGCTGCTGGGACAGTTTCTCATAGATGTAGACGACCATCGGGTACTTCTTGCCGGGCTGGAAGTCGGCCGGCAGGTACAACGCACCCTGGAGCGAGTCCCCCTTGTCGCTCACATAGTCGATGAGCCGTGCCCCGCTCGACCACGCATAGTCCTTCTGTTGCGGGTTGGCGTCGGTCAGGCGCTTCGGCGTCGCGAACGTCCGTTCGGCAACGTAGTAGTCTGGAAAGTCGACGAAGGTCTCCTTCGAGTACACGAAAGTCTCGGTGTCGCGGGCGCGGCGCACGACATACTTGGCCTCGTCCCAGAACAACCGTTCGATCGGCTTCCCTGGGAGCAGACGCACCAGCCCTTCCTTTTTCGTCTTCTCGCCATACACGGCGAAGTAAACGGGCTTTGAGAAGTCGACACCCTTCTCCTTCGCGTTGTACGAGATGCGACGTTGGTAGCGCACCCGTTCGGTCTTCCCGTTCCCCGTCAGGTTCACCGCTGCGCCCCCCGACGCGGTCGCGGGCACCTTCCAAATGTCCCAATTGTCGGAGAGAAGCACGGCACTTCCGTCGGACGACCAGCCCAGGGCGGACGTCGGCGGGCGATCTACGTTGTGGTCGTCCTCTTTGTCAACGAACGACGTCGGCAAACCAGAGCTGATCGAACGCGCCGCCCTGGCCACGAGGTCGTAGACCCGGTACTCGCCGTCGTCGTAGTACAGCACCTTGGTGCCGTCGGGAGATGGCAGCGTCGGCCATCGCTGTGCCGGCAGGATCTTCGTTGCCTGCCCGCTCGTCAGGTCAATCGCGTACACGTCGCGACGCTGGCCCCCGTCGATGTTATCGCGCTGCTCGTACGCTCGGCGGTCAAATCCCAGGGCGAATTTGTCGCGAGGGGCGATGGTTATGTCGCGCATCTCGTCGCTCGCGAGCCGAACGAACTTCTTGTCGGCAACGCGATACTCGGCCAGGTACGAGTACGTCTTGTCGCGCTGTTCCTCGACTTGTTGTTGCGATTGCAGACGCGGATCCTTCACGTGCCAGATCACGAGGCTGGGGAGGTCGTCGTCAGGCATGCCGGCGCCAGCGGGCGATTGCATGGCGCCCGGCGTGCCAGCCACCGGTTTGACGTCGGGACGCCCCGTCTTCGACTCCGGACCTTCGCGCCGCGCTGTTAGGCCGAAGAAGATCGTGGAAAAATCGGTCGACCAACGCGGCGCGCGATCGGGGGACACACGCATCCCGGCTGGGAAGTTCGCGGCGTCCGCCGGGACAAAGGTGACCGACGTAACCCCCGACGCCGCCGCGAAACCGTTGAAGCCGACGACCGCGTACGACGTGTCGGAGGACGCGCTGTCAGCCTTGCCGCGCAGCACCGCCAGCGCCAACCCGCTGTCGGCCCACGTCAGGCGGCGATAGAGGCGCTTGTCGCTCTCCAACGTACGGACGACATCCGTGCGCAGGTTGCGCGCCAGTACGCCGTTCCCCACCTGATCTTTCGTTTCGATGGTGTAGGAGAGCCACTCGCCCGAATCGTCGAGGGCGAACTCACCCACGTTGCCAACATTGGACACCGCGCCATTCCGGAGGTCGACCAGCAGCAGGTCAGCGCCTGCAACGGGCGCCGGTGCGGGGGTCGCTCCTGGTGCGGGCGGGCCGGATGGCGCAGCTGGCGT
Source organism: Gemmatimonadaceae bacterium (assembly GCA_044224875.1). Classification (GTDB taxonomy): domain Bacteria; phylum Gemmatimonadota; class Gemmatimonadetes; order Gemmatimonadales; family Gemmatimonadaceae; genus JABAQJ01. Next base: position 18,583 of record JBGAJQ010000069.1, read on the forward strand.
GTCGCCATATCGGTGCAGCACCACCCAGTTGGGGCGCTCGCCCGCAAAGGCAAAGCGACGGACCTTCTCGTACTCCTTCTTCTCGCCGTTGGCGAGGTTGACAATCACGACCGAGTTCTGAGCCGGCTTGCGGTCCTTCTTCGCCTTCTTGGCCTCTGCCGCGGTTGGGTACTTCGTGAGCACCAACCACTTGCTATCCGCGGAAAACGCCAACGGGGCCGCACCGCCAAACAGTGAAGGGTCGAACTGACCGCCAATGAGCGCCGTCGGCTCGCCGATCGGGACACGCCACTCGGGGCCTTCAGCCGTGGGGCGCACGACGGTCTCGCCGTCCCCCTCGTTAGGGGCAAGCTGATACGCGAACCACTTTCCATCGTTCGAGACCTGCGGAGCGCGGATCGTCTTCCAGAACGACAGGTCCGCCGGGTCCAGGACCTTCTTCCCCGGCGTGTTCTGCGCGAGTGATGGCGTGGTGGCGATGACCAGCAAAACCAACGCGAAGGCCCAGGATAGACAATCCGAACGAATTCGACCGAGCATCGTGTTCCTCCTGCGCGGCGCGGCGCGCGATAATTCGAGCGCCAAAGAATGCGATGCGCGCGCCGAAGGCGCCACCTCGCGCGGGAGATGCCGGCGCCTCTCAGGGTGCTCGCGTCGGATCGGCCGAGAGGGGCGAAACCACCTTGGCTTCGCCCCTCTCCAATCCTCCCGGTGCCGGCGTGCGGCTTAGCGACGACTCACTGCAGTGCGCATTGCTGCGGGGTCCCGACGTTCTTCCAATTCCCCTGCGTCAGGAAGTCCTTGGTTCCAATCTTCATGTTCGCTCGACCGCCATTGGCCGTGACGTAGATCGGGTTGTAGTAGGTCACGCACTTGTCCGCATTCTCTGCACCCTGCGCATCGTACCACGCGTTGAGGTCTGGGTCGGTCGCCGCCTCCTCGAGTTCGTGAGCGAAGGTGTCCACCTCGGCGTCCGCGTTGAAGTCGCTGTTGGGCGACGTGCCCTGGAGAAGCGTGCACCCGTTTGCAAAGTCCGCTTGGAACGGCATCACGGCATACACGACCTTCTTCCCCTGCCAGGTGAACATCCCGTGGTAGGCGCAGTACGAGCCAAAGCCACCGCCCAGGTTGACCTTCGTGTCCGAAAGCACCGCGTAGATGGTCTGCGGGTCGTAGGTCAGTCGCCCGCTCTGGAACGCGTAGACGATGCCACTCTGGATGCGTCGATCGGGCACGTTCGCCGCAACGCCAATCGGCGGGGAAAGCGTGTCGGTCGCCCAGTATTGCGTGTACAGCAGGCTATTCGGCACGTGCTTCCCCGTGTTGTCCGTGTACGTCGTGTTGATGTTCCAGTACGCGGACGTGCCGATGTTGCGCACATAGTAGCCCACGAGCGAGTTGTCCGCCGAGCCAGGTCCGAACGTGTTCACGGCCGGGCCATTGTTGTAGATGGTCCGGCGTGACCAGTAGATGATCGCCACTTTCGGGTTGTCGAGCACTCGTCCGCCGTGGTAGGTGATGTTGAGCGCCTGCGGCGCGGCGAGCTGGCGAAGACCTAACGAGTTCCGTGGGACCATGTAGTGCGGTGTGGGTCCGTCATCGCTGATGTTGGAAACAGGAAAGTCGTCCTGCCAGCGAGCCGCAGGGGGCGCCACGCTATCGGCGCAAGCGGAGATGGCAAAGGCCAGCAGAACGAGTGCTGCACGCTTCATGAAGACCTCGAAGTGTAAGTTTGCCCGCCCAAGTTGACATGGCGAACTAACCCTCGCCATGTGGCGGTAATCCCACACAAACTGATAGACCTGGTGGCGTACATCACGTGGACATCGACCACTCTTTCACGGGCGTCGGACTTTGGATGCTGGCGGTCGGAGAACCGTCGCACGCCGGACGATTTCCGCAAAGGCTTCGATGGGGACTAGATTGCCGGTGCTCTTTTGCGCGCCGCTCGACCGCTGCGAAGCCAACGGCGTGAAAGTCACGGCGTTTCTCGTCGACCATAGTCCCGTGGCCCCCGCGTTCGGATATCGCATCGATTATCACGGTCACTCGGTGGTACTCTCCGGCGATACCAAACCCTCAGAAAACCTGATAAAGGTTGCGGCTGGCGTTGATGTGCTGGTTCACGAGGTCGGAAGGTGGAAGGGGGACCCCGAGTTGACGGGCCCGCCCGATGGGCGCCTCCCAGGAACGCGACAGACGCGAAGTCAGGCGAAGGTAATTGCCGACCACCACACCGACGGTGTGGAAGCGGGACAGTTGTTCGATCGGGTCAAGCCGAGGCTCGCTGTCTTCTCCCACCACAACGCGGAGCCATCCGCGACGCTGGCGCTCGTCAGACAGCACTATGCGGGCCCGGTGGAGGTCGGTGCAGACCTCATGACCATCGACATTGGCACGCAGGTGGCTGTGCGGCGCTGAGCGCGTGCCGCACCGGGCAGGCAGACGCTGGCTGCCGTCAGAACTGGTCGGGAAAACGCGCCGTGTATTGCGAAAAGTGCTGCTTGAGCGCAATCAGGTCGGCGTCGACATCGCCCGTCGGCTTAAACACTGGCCCCAAGGCGACGACTTTGCGTGCGTAGTCGAGTCCCACAAGCACGATCGGGACCTGCGCCCCCCGCGCAATGTGGTAGAAGCCGGTGCGCCACTGTGCCACCCGCTTCCTCGTCCCCTCCGGCGCGATCGCCAGCACCAACGCATCGCGTCGCGCAAACTCCTCCACCAACTGGTCCACGTAGTTCTTGTTGCTCCCCCGTTGGACGGGCACTCCCCCAAGGGAGAGCAACAGCCGCTTCACGGGAAAGACGAAGATCGAATGCTTGCCCAGCCAGTTCGCCTTGAGATCGAGCGCGAGGTCAGCAAACAACCCCATGAAGAAATCCCAGTTGGACGTGTGCGGCGCGACGATGATCACGCACTTGGCCACGTTGGGAAGTTCGCCCTCCAAACGCCAACCGAAGAGCCGCATGCCGAGCGCGCCGATCTTCTGCATGATCGGTGAGCGCCGTCGCGGAAGGTTGGGTGGCAAGATCACGGGCTGAGGCTCGGCGGCGTTGTGAAGTCCAAATCAAAGGGCCGGCTCCCATCGTCGGGCCCGGCCCCACTAACTGTCATGCCGCAAGGCGATCACCGCCTGCTATCCCTCATACGGCTTCTTCTGATGCCGGAACGTGATGCGGCCTCGGGTGAGGTCGTAGGGTGACACCTCGACCTTCACGTAGTCGCCGGCCAGTACGCGGATTTTGAACTGACGCATCTTGCCGCCTAACGTGCTCAATACGTCATGCCCACCTTGCACCGACACTCGGAAGGTTGCGTTGGGCAACACTTCCGTCACTCGCCCTTCCAACTCTATGGCTTCCTCTTTTGCCATTCAATGCACTCCGGCCGCTGGCCTCTGATGGTCCGCGTGGAAAGCTGGACGACGGAACGACTTGCATCAAGTGCCCTCGCCCACTTTGCGACGCTCGTCGCCGTCATGTCGTGCCCTCAACGGCGCCTATGGCGAAGCTTTCACCAGATGTCGCCGACCGTGAACCCCTCAGGAAAAGGGTCGTCGGGGTCAACACCATATGTCGCCATGCCGGTGATCCACCCGGTCCCGCTGAGTGTAGGAACGACCGCCGAGTATTGGCCAAGCTGCAGTTCCGAAACGAGCCGCCCCGTGAATGTGGTGCCCAGAATGCCTTCGTGAACGAAGTCCTCGTTGAGCGGCAGGAGCCCCTTGGCGTGCAAGGTCGCCATCCTGGCGCAGGTACCGGTGCCACAGGGAGAGCGGTCGATCGCTCCCGTCCAGGTGGAAGGCTTGTTCCAGTCCAAGACGCCGGTAGAAACGATCACGGCGTTCCTTCGATGCGATGTGGCCGCGTGAGCTTCTCCAGAGAGCTGGGAGATCGTGATTCCGGTGAACCCCGGCTGCTCGGGGTGCACCACCGGTAGCTGCTCATTGGCGGCGGCCTTGATCATCTCCCCGATTCGTACGATGTCCCTCCCCTCGTCAGGCGTTAGGCGGAGGCCAAACTGCGCCGCCTCGGCAATCACGTAGAACATCCCTCCGTAGCCGACGTCCACCGTCACCGTACCCAGTTGCGGCACCTCAACCGGGCGGTCCAGGTAGGCCGCGAAGGCTGGCACGTTCCGAAAGGTCACGCGGGTCACCTTGCCGTCGCGGCACTCCGCCCGCACACCGATCAGCCCCGCCGGCGTCTCCAGCGTAAGCTCGGTCACCGGTTCCTTCATGGGGAGCATCCCCGTCTCCAGCAGCACGGTCACCACACAGATCGTGTTCGTACCGGACATTCCGGGGTACTCGACCTGCTCCATGATCACGTAGCCGGCATCGGCACGCGCGTCCGTCGGCGGCAACACCAGGTTGCAGTTCGCCGCCGGGTACCCGCGCGGCTCGCGCAGCATACGCTTGCGCAGCCCGTCGGCGTGGTCCCGCAGGTAGCACATCTTCTCGTACATGGAGGCGCCGGGCACGTCCAGGACGCCGCCCACAATCACGCGCCCTGGCTCTCCGCAGGCGTGCGCATCATAGGCCTGCACACAGTTCGTCAGCCGCATCGGCTCCTACCTGGGGAGCTTCTCGGGAAGGTCGGCCAGCACGTAGGACATGATGGCCATGGTCGCCACGCACAGTGCGACGTCGTGAGGGTCCAGCTTGTCGATGGTGTCGGCGTCGGTGTGGTGATACCAGAAGTATTTCGTGCCGTCCACGTTCAGGCCCAAGCCAGGCACCCCCAGCTGCATCATCGGCCCTATGTCCGCACCGCCTCCCCCCTTGGTGATGGAGCCAGAGCCGATGGGATCCAGCAGCAACCCGATCTGCTTGACGATCGCCATCGCCGCATCCGAGCCCGTGAAGCCGAACCCCTCCGGCTTGAACACTCCGCCATCCGACTCGATCGCGGCGACGTGCTTGTCCGCCGCGTCCTTGTACCGATCGCGGTACGCCAGGCCGCCCCGCAGCCCGTTCTCTTCGTTCACCCACCCAACGACCCGTATGGTCCGCCGAGGACGGAGTCCTAGTTCCTTGAGCAGCCGAATCGCCTCCCAGGCGACCACCACCCCACCCCCGTCGTCCATCGCGCCGCGCCCCACGTCCCATGAGTCGGTGTGACCGCCCATGATCACCACTTCGTCCGGGAATTCCGTGCCCTTGAGTTCCGCAATGACGTTCTTGGACTGCACGTCGGGTAGGGTCTGCGCCGACATGGTCAGCTTCACCACGATCTTCTCGCCACGATCCTGCATCCGGTGGAGCATCTCGGCGTCTTCAACCGTGATGGCCGCGTGCGGGATCTTGGTGACCGTCGAGTCGTACCGCATGCCGCCCGTGTGCGGCGTGCGCTGCGAGTACGGGGTCACCGACCGAATGATGGAGGCCACGGCACCCGCACGCGCCGCCTCTACCGCCCCATTCGACCGATACTGCACCGTGGCCCCGTAGTTCGTGAAGGGAACGTCGAAAAGCACGATCTTTCCGCGGGCGCGCGAGGCTTTGGCCTTGAGATCGTCGAAGGAGGTGACCACTAGGACCTCCGCGGTGATCCCGCCCGGAGGGGTGGCGATGCTCCCACCCAATCCGAGCATTGGGAGCGCCTGCTCTCTCGGCTGGACCAGCTCCGCCGATTCCGCACCACGGACCCAGTGGGGGACCATCGCCGGCTCGCCTCGCACGTTGTCCAGACCGTCCTTGGCCATTTCCGCCTGCATCCAGTCCAAGGCGCGGTTCAGCCGCTCCGACCCCGAGAACCTGTTCCCGAAGCGCTCCGTCAGCTCCGCCAGCCGGTTCCAGGCGGCGGAATCGCGCGTGGCCGCGGCAGCGATCCGGCTTGCCGCGTCCCGGTACTTGGCGGCGATATCCTGCGCAGCCATGGGTGAGGCGGCACCAGAGACGAGCAGACCTAACGCGGCACCACAGATGGAGATCGCATGCACGGCTTCACGTCCGTTGAACATTGGCTTTTGAGGTAGAGGTTCAGGGGACCGAAGCTAGCGCCGATGCGGTCGGGGCACCACGCGGGTCTTTTCACGGGCGGCGAGTGGGGTCTGTCCCCTTACCGTTAGGGTCGCCATTGACAGAAATCTCAGGCGATCCTACACTAGTTCCGCGACGTACGCTGTTGCAGCGTGCTGATAGTGCGATGACCAAGGGCCCTCGCGATCGCGAGTGCCTTTTTTCGTCTCATGAATCCGCGTCGCCTGGCTTCTGACGGCAAGTCGCCGTTCGACCGGTCAGCAAACCCGATCGTGGCGGTAAGGTCCACGAATCGCATGCGGTCGGTTCCCTCACGCCGACTGCATCACTTACTCAGGAGAAGGGCAATGCGTACGACCGGCACCGTGAAGTGGTTCAACGACGCCAAGGGCTTCGGCTTCATCACCCCCGCCGACGGCTCGAAGGACTGCTTCGTCCACCACTCGGCCATCGATGGCAAGGGGTTCAAGACGCTCGCCGAAGGCGAGAAGGTCGAGTTCGAGATTGTTCAGGGTCAAAAGGGACCTGCCGCGCAGAACGTCACGCGTCTCGGCCGCTGAACGACACGGTGCCGAAACACGCGGGGCCGACTCACACGAGTCGGCCCCGTTCGTTTTCAGGGAGCTGGCGAGGCGCCGTGCAATTCCCGGCGAGGGACACACGGAATTAGTGCTCGTCGAACACTCCTATCGACGGTGGAACGCACCGAGCCCGATGTCATCGCGATTCCGCAATAGACCCTGCGGCGCCGACGCTTAGCCGCCCAACCGCTCCAACCCCGATACCTGATCGAACCCGGCGTCGAAGCTGAGGATTGTACTCACCTGGTGCCGCTGCATGACCGCTGCATGCACCGCGTCCCGCGCGGACAGTGGCGCAATCCCGAGCAGCAGCGACTTGGCGCGGTCGATGTCGCGCGCCTCCACTGGGTACACATGATCGACGACGCGCAGCAGCGCGTCGAACGCCGGCTGGATCGCGTCGCGGCGGTTGATCGCCACATACCGATGCAGGATCTCTTGCAACACCTCGGCGTCCGTGACCAGGCGTTCGCCCCGGGTAATGCACTGCTCCAGCAGCCGGCGCGCCGAATCCTTGTTGAGATGCGACGCGCCGACCAGGTACATGGGGATGTTGGAGTCGACGAAGATCACGCGCCGTCACGCAGGTAGCCGCCCTCGATCTCGGTCAGCATGCGATCGATGTCGGCGGTCGGGTACGCTCCGCGTGCGGCCTCCCGCACGGCGGCGAGCTTTCGCTTGGGGTCAGTCGCGGGTTCATCGCGACGGGCCACCCGCAGCGCTTGACGTACCCATTCGGCCACCGTCATCCGGCGCCGCTTGGCGATGCGGCGGATCTCCGCGATCTCGTCGTCTTCCAGCAGGACTTGCAGTCGTGTAGTCATGCCTGAGGCTATCATACTCATCGTCATGAGTCAAGCTGTCAAAGTGGTCAAAGTGATCCGTGGATGGTGTTTGGCCGTGCTCAATCCGTGAACGCGCAGGGACGATTCTCGTCGCTACGGGTTGCCATAGTCGCCGAATATTCGCACGCGAAAAGCGCCCTGCGTCATCCGCTCATTGCGTGGCGGCTCGAATCATCGCACGCAATGCGCGCGACACCGTCGAATATCGGCGGGCGCGTGAATGGAATCGGCCGGCAGCTCCATCGATCGGAGCGGCGCGCGATCCTGAACTTGGAGTATGCCGATAGCTCAGGATACGACACAAACTGAACTATGCGCGACGTCGCACTCCCCGCCCCACCCTGGACGCGGCTCGATCATCTGCCGCTTGACCCGACCCGCGAAGACGAAGTGAACGGCCCGACCGTCGCGCTGCGTCGGACCTGCAAGGGCTAGACCGACTCAGGGTGTCTCGGACCTAGGCTCCGATGGAGCGCTAGAAGGTGATCCCCAACGTTGTAACCGTCCTCGCCACGACGTCAAATCGCCGCACCTCGCCGAAGAGACCGAACCTCCCCTGGCCTAGTCGGACCCCACCACCGGCCGCCCAACCGTTCAAGGTCGTCGTGTCGGATTCGGCGAACCGACCGTAGCCCGCGATGCCATAGATCTGCAGCAACGGCAGCCTCAGCTGCAACACGCCACTCCCCACCAGGTTCATGCGGTCCATGTTGAACGACGTGCCCCACTGCGTCGCTTCGGCGCGAAACGCGATCGGCACGAGCGGGAGCGCCAGTTGCGCCGCAGCCTGAACTCCCTTGGTGTCCAGCCTGGCCGCGCCGGAGTCCGACGACTGGGCGTACCCGGCCCAGAACGAGAGGCCGACCTGGGCGCGAGCCGCGCCAACGGGAAGAAGTGCTAGCGCGCCAACCAGCGCCAGGAATCGCAAACGCATCATGAGTACACCAGGATCTCGAGTAAGCCTAACGACCACCAACATTGTACTTGGCCAGGATGGAGCGAACCTTCTCCAGCGGAATGGCGTTGACCGTGCGGCCGCGACTGGTCACAGAGGTCGCCATGAACATCGAATTGTAGATCGCTTCTTCAGTTGCCTCCACCGCGCCTTCGAACAAACCCGACATTGCGTCGTTCGTGAGGTCGGCCACGGTGCGCTCGAGTGGTGGTGGCTGCTGGCCGCGTCCAGGGGCAATGTGACGCCTCACGGATTCGGCGGTGGAGAACGCGAGCACGTAGTCGCCGCTGCCATTGGACGCCGACGAACCCGTGCGTGAGAGGCCCATGATGGCGCGCGCCGCCAACCGCCTGAGGTTGCGGTCTGAGAGGGGTGCGTCCGTCGCAACTACCATCATTATAGAGCCATCGCCGCG
>JBGAJQ010000070.1:0-26892 GCA_044224875.1 Gemmatimonadaceae bacterium
GCTTCGGAGCCAAAGTTGATCGCAAGCCGCCGGAGCGGCAAGCTCGCCTCCTCAAACACAATCACCAACGCATCGCCGTAGGTGTTGGAGGTGCCGGTCACGGAGTAGGCGTACGTCCCGTTGCCTGTGACGATCGACGTGACATCATATGGGTACGCACGACAGTACAGACCGCCAGCCGGATCGGTCAGACGATCGCCGCGCGCGCCAAGTGATTGCCCAGCGAATGTCACATTCGCGGCCTCGGTCGCGCTCGCGGAGAACGAGGTGGTGACGAAGAATGCGGCGCGAACGGTGGCGCCCGCTGGAACGCCGACGACCGTGAACGTGCCACTCGGGTCAGTGGCGGCGACGTGAGGAACAACCAACACGAGCGCATCCACTCGACCGCTGACGACCTTGCGCGTCACGAGCGGATGGTCCCCTGGATAGTCCTGGATGCGCGCAGGACCCATCGCACCGCCCCAAGGAGCGTCCGCCGACATTGCTGACGTGTTCGAGCGAGCTTGGCCGCGCTGCTGAAGCACGTCGGGGTTTGGAACCGCTGACGCTGTCGGACTCTGCCCGTCGTGACACGCGCTGACGCCCATGAGCGCGAGCGCTGGAAGAAGTGCTCCCCTCCGCATGGCTGCCCCCCTGAATGGTGTAATCGACGAACCTCGACCCCTTAGAGGGACACGCAGCGGGCAATTCCCAGATTGCAGCGTGGAAGCAGTCAGACCCCGCGACACGACGGTCGGTACGGTGCCTCCCCGCTTTCGCCAGCTGATCACTGCCGCGCTCTCGTGCCGAAACCGATGTGGCTCGACAGGGGGCGCGGCCGGCACCATGATTCGCCGCGTCGCTCGAACACGGAGGGATACATTCAATTTCTTTGCGTCGACGACGCGCAACACTGCCACCCAATGAGCCGACCATGAAGGCAAAGGAATCCGACGCACTGCTGACCGCCTTGCAGGTGCGCTTTGAGAAGAACATGCAACGCCACGCGGGAATCGCGTGGTCTGACGTGCTGGCCAGATTGAAGGGACAATCGGCAGCCTTGAAGTCGCTGAGCGAAATGGAAGCGACCGGCGGCGAGCCGGACGTCATTGCTCGAGAGAAAAAGAGTGGCCGCATCACATTCTGTGACTGCGCCGCCGAAAGTCCCGCGAAACGACGGAGTTTTTGCTACGATGGTGAGGCACTCCGGGCGCGCAAGGAGCACAAGCCGAAGAACAGCGCGGTGGAGATGGCCGCCGCCATGGGAATCGAGCTGCTGACCGAGGCACAGTATCAGGCGTTGCAGGCACTTGGGGAATTTGACCTGAAGACTTCGAGTTGGCTTAGTACGCCATCGGATGTTCGAGCGCTCGGAGGAGCTCTGTTTGGCGATCGGCGTTTTGGACGAGTATTCGTTTACCACAACGGGGCGGAGTCGTACTACGCCGCTCGGGGATTTCGCGGCCTGCTACAGGTTTGACCTCGCTGTCGGCTGGAGAGTCTGCCGCCGGTTGGTCGCGCCCGATCGCCGTGCTGCGCACGTCGATCATGTAGTGCCCGCCGAACGGAGAGATGCCTCCTTTAGCGGGCGCTGTAGGCGAGTAGATTCCCCGCATGATCATCATCGGACTCACCGGCCGGAACGCGAGCGGCAAGACGACCGCCGGCCAATTTCTCGCTTCGCGCGGATTCACCTACCTGTCGCTCTCCGACGTTATTCGCGATGAAGCCCGGCAGCGCGGTCTCTCGGACGTTCGAGAGAACTTGATCGCACTGGGCAATGAGCTGCGCGAGCGGCACGGCCCCGGCGCCCTCGCCGAGCTCACCGTGCAGCGCATGCAGCCCGACCGCAACTACGCGGTGGATAGCATCCGGCACCCGTTTGAGGTGGCGGCGCTAAAGAAGGCGGGTTCGTTCTCGTTGTTCCATATTTTTGCTCCGCTGGAGGCGCGTTTCGCACGGTCACACGCACGGGAGCGGGCCGGCGACGCGCGCACCTTGCAGGAGTTCATCCTGCAGGAGGAGCGGGAGCTTGCCAGCAGCAACGCTGCCGCTCAGCAGCTGTTGGAGACCGAGCGCCTGGCCAATCGTGTCATCGAGAATAGCGGCACGCTGGAGCAGTTCTCGGCCGAGCTCACCGGTGCGCTGCAACAACTCGAAACGTCGTTTGCCCGCCCGTCCTGGGACCAGTATTTCATGGATATCGCTCGCCAAGTCGCAGCGCGCAGCAACTGCATGAAGCGTCAGGTGGCGGCGGTCATCGTTTCTGACCGACGGATCATCAGCACCGGGTACAACGGGACGCCGCGCGGGGTGAAGAACTGCAACGAGGGGGGCTGTCCGCGCTGCAACGGCTTCAGCGAGAGCGGCAAGAACCTCGAGGAATGTCTGTGTTCGCACGGCGAGGAGAACGCGATCGTTCAGGCGTCGTACCACGGCATCGCGATCAAGGACGCGATGCTGTACACGACGTACTCGCCGTGCCTCTTGTGCAGCAAGATGATCATCAACGCCGGCATCCGGCGCGTGGTGTACAACGACGCCTATCCGCTGAACGACACCGCCACCCGCATGCTGAAGGAGGCGGGTGTGGAGTTAGTGAAGCTCAGAGTGTAGCCCGCGGCCGGGAGAGGCCTCTCGCGCTACTTCTTCTTCTCTCCCGGCGTCGTCTCTCCGAGCGGTACCGCGAGCTTCGGCGGTACGTCGCCGGGCAGCGGGACGGGTTGTGGCTGCGCGCTGAAGTCGAACAGGTCGTCCACACGGGCTCCCCTGGCCACCCCTCGCGCCCGGTCCATGGCCCTGCGTGCCGCCTCGGTTTGACCTGACGACTGAAGGACGTCGGCCAGCAGGAAGCCAGTCTGGATATACAGCGCGGGAATACCCACCGACGGCTTGTCTGGCCAGCCATCGCGCTTGATCATGGCTTCCGGCCCGACAAACACGCTGTCCCACAACGCTCGCGTCCGCGGCAAATCCAGGAAGCCTTCGCCAGGCACCAGCACCGTGTCCTTACCGGGCGCCGGAACATCGGCCACGACGCGCCGCGCCAACCCCTGCGTGACGACATAGGGTCCAAGGCCCAGCTCCTGGGGATACCCCCCGGACGTCCGCGAGAAATAGACAGGGCGGTCGGTGTTGTCCTTGATCATGCGCAGCACCACAATGTCCGCCTTGGTCAGGATGCGCGGTGCGATCCGGGCGATGATCTTGCCGGCCTGGAACACCTGAGTGTCGGCGACCTCGACGGCCACGGGGATGCTGTCCGCGCCATCAAGCGTTAGGCGGATCGGCGGCTGGTTGGGCATGGCCCAATTCCGGCCCCGATAGATCGCCGGTCCCTTGGCGGCATCGTACGGACGAATGGGATTCCGAATGAGCTGCCGGACGTACCAGTCGGTGTTGAGCAATGACGTGTTGGCGATCACGACATCCTGTCGGATGCCCTCAACCTCCTGCGCGTACCACAATGGAAAGGTGTCGTTGTCGCCGACGGTCACCAGGATGCCGTAGGGCTCCACGGAGTTCAGGAGGTCTCGCGCGAACTGCACGGTGGTCTCGTCATTGCGTCGCGACGAGTCGGTCCAATTGCCGACCAACGGCACGGCGGCCACCAGCAGCAGCGGTGTTGCCACGGCCCAACTCCTGCGCTTCGGCAGCTCCAACACCTCCTTGCCCAGTTTCACGGTCTCGGCACCGATCAAGGATGCCACGGACTCCCACACGTACACGAGACCCAGCGCCGCCCACACGCTCCACGCCGAGAAGCTCCACAGGTAGAAGTAGTCCCGGTCGCGGACCTCGCGCTGCACCGTTTCGCCAAGCTCCGGCGCTTGAGAGTATCCGTACTTGAAGTTCAGGTAGAAGATCAGCAACAGGGTCAACGTGAACATCAGCGGCCCGAAGAACCAGAACGATTGCCGGTCTCGCTTCCAGTGGACCCATCCGCCAAAGAGGCCCAGCACGAGGAAGAGCGCGGCAAGCACCCCTTGCAGCGTCTGGTGATGCAGGTAGGGATCACGCAACCACTGCCAGCGGAAGTACAGCCACCACATCCCGACCTGCGCGGTGAACGGCGCCTGACGCTCCGTCACCTGCGGCTTGCCGTACTGCTCGCGATTGAAGTTGTACTTGAACGCCGTCCACGTGGACTTGGAAAAGGTGCAGCTGACGGATATCTCGGTCCGGCAGCCGGTAGGCTCCCCTTCGTTCAGGACGGGGAAGTACGCGGCGCGGATCGGCTGCGTCGCAAAGGGCGTCATGCCCAGCACGATCGCCCCGGCACAGGCCACCAGCAACTTCCACTTCACCAGCGTGCGGGGGCGACGAATCAGCACGGCCAGGCCGACGGCCGGGGCCGGGATGAAGCCGGCCATGTGGTTCGCATAACCAAGGCCCAACAAGTAGGCGATCAGCACCAACAAACGATCTGCCTTGGGGGCGTCCGGATCATCGCACCAGCGCACCGTGAGCCACGCGATGATCGCCACGCCCACGAGGGCGACCGTGTACACCTTTTCGTTCACCACCGACTGCGACCACACCGTGAACGCCGTGGCGCCGATCAACGTCGCCAGCGACCCACCGACAATCCGCTGCCATCGCTCGGCCAACCAGGACACCAGCACACGCTCGGTGATCAGGAACCACATGCCGGCGGTTACCGCGCTGCAAAGGGCCGCCAGGATATTCACCCGCATTGCAACTGACGGAGCAATCGGCAACACCGAAAAGACACGGCCCAGCACCACGAAGAACGGATTGCCGGGTGGGTGTGGGAGACCCATGATGTACGCCGCCGTGATGTACTCGCTCGTGTCCCACATCGCCGTGGACGGTCCGATCGTGAGCATGTAGAGCGCAAAGACCGCAATGCTGGCGATCGCTGCGGCGCGGTACGACGGTCGGTAGTCGAGTTCAGTCATGCGGCTGGTGTCAATCGAATGGGACCCACGAGTACCCGGCTGGCCGGAACACGATTCAGGCGCCTGGAGGGCGCCTGAAGGCGGTACGGACGCGGCGCGACCCGGGCCCGGCCGCGGGAAAGATGCCGTCTGGCCGGGCTGTCGGGTAGTCTAGTGGCGGAAGAGCCGCTGACCCGTGAAGAACATGGTCATCCCGTGTTCGTTGGCGGCGGCCACAACCTCCGCGTCCCGTATCGAACCGCCCGGTTGGACGATTGCGCGCACGCCGGCCTCGGCGGCTTGATCAATCGAGTCGCGGAACGGGAAATACGCATCGGAACCGAGCGCCGAACCTGCCGTGTCGTGGCCTACCACCCGCGCCTTGTGGACAGCGAGAAACGCCGCGTCCACGCGCGACATCTGCCCGGCGCCAATGCCGATCGTCGCACCGTCGCGAGCCAAGACAATGGCGTTGGACTTCACGCTGCTCACGGCACGCCAGGCAAACAGCAGGTCGCGCTTCTCCTCGGGTGTGGGCTGTCGGGTTGTCGCGAGGGTCCAGTCTGAGTCGCCGAGGACTGCCGGGGGGCGATCCTGCACCAAAAAGCCGCCGCGAACGCGCTTGAGGTCGTGTGACGCGGGCGTGGCCGGTGCGAGTCCCTCCAGCACGCGGAGGTTGCGTTTGCGACCAAGGATGTCGACGGCGGCTTCGGAGAAGGATGGCGCCACGATGCATTCGACAAAGAGCGACGAGATGGCGTCGGCTGCGGCTTCATCCACGGGAACGGTGAAGGCAATCACCGAGCCGAACGCCGAGACGGGATCGCAGGCGAGGGCCTTGCGATAGGCATCGAGCGCGTCAGCACCAACAGCCAGCCCGCAAGGCGTGGTATGCTTGATGATCGCGCAACACGCCTCGTTCGCGAACGGGTCCGCCGCCAACAACGCCCCCTCCAGGTCCAACAGGTTATTGAACGACAGTTCCTTGCCGCCGCGTTGCACCAAGGCACCGAGCCCGGCTCCCGACCGTTCAACGTAGAAGGCCGCTTGTTGTCCCGGATTCTCACCATAGCGAAGTGCTTGTGCGCGTTCGAGCGAGATGGTGAGTTCCTGGGGGAACCGTTCGCCGCGCTGCGCCGCAAACCAGGCGGCGATCGCACCGTCGTAGCTGGCGGTGTGGGCGTACACCTTCTCGGCGAGCAGGCGTCGTAGGTCCAGGTCGTCGTCCCCGGCCTGCAACGCGGCCAATACGCGTGCGTAGTCGGACGGATCGGCGATGACCCACACCGAGGCGAAATTCTTGGCCGCAGAGCGTAGCATGGATGGGCCACCGATGTCGATTTGCTCCACGACATCCTCGGCGTGCACGCCGGCCTTGGCCGCCGTCTCACGAAATGGGTACAGGTTCACCGCGACCAGATCGATGGGGGCGATGTCGTGTTGCGCGATCGCTTCCATATGGGCCGGCAGGTCACGTCGAGCCAGCAGCCCGCCATGGACCACCGGGTGCAACGTTTTCACCCGACCATCGAGCATTTCAGGGAAACGCGTGATCTCCGAGATGTCCTTTACGGCGAGCCCGGCGTCACGAAGGGCGCGAGCCGTGCCGCCGGTGGAGACCAATTCCCAGCCGAGGCTTGCCAGTGCGTGGGCGAACTCAACGAGGCCGGACTTGTCAGAAACGGAAAGAAGAGCGCGAGGCATGTGCGATCAGTCACACAGGGGGAAGGTGTCAGTTCAAACATGGGAAGGGCTGAGCCGGGCGCACATTCGCTCATGCGCGCGGGCGGCTCACATCGAGCGGCTGTATGGCGACGGCCGTACCGACGGCCAAGGTGAACGCGACCGCCGGACGTGACGCTGGCGCAGTGTGAACGCGGCCGTCAGCGCCTAACGAAACTTCCTCGCTGGCCACCGCCTGGACAGCGGGTGGATAGATCTGGTGCTCGACCTCGAGGACGCGGTCGGCGAGGGTCGTCCCGGTGTCGTCGGGGAAGACAGGGACTGGCCACTGCGCGATGATCGGGCCGTGATCGTACTCAGCATCCACGAAGTGGACCGTGGCGCCCGAGATGCGCGTGCCGGCGGCCAGCACGGCCTCATGCACGTGATGCCCGAACATGCCGTGTCCTCCGAAAGCAGGAAGGAGGCTCGGGTGAATGTTCATGATGCGGCCGCGATATTCGGTGGTCACGTCGTCCGGTATGAATCGCAGGTATCCGGCGAGGGCGATGAGGTCCACACGATGGGTGCGCAGCATTGCCTGCATCCCGGTCGTCCGTGTCGGTGCATCCATGGAGATCGCCGTGACGCTGTGGTTCCTGGCGCGAATGAGCGCGCCGGCCGATGCACGGTCACTGGCAACCAAGACGACGTCCGCGGCGCGCTTGTCTCCCAACCCGCCGAAATAGTCGAGCAGTGCTTGCAGGTTGGACCCTCCGCCGGAGCAGAGGACGGCGACGCGTTTTCGCATGGCGCGGATACTACGGCGGTTGTCGAGGCGACGTAAGTGCAGCGAAGCGCACCTGAGCGTGCTGGCGAGCGTCGCGCGGTGCGACCTCGTCAGCGAGAAAGAAAACGCGTGACGGCGTCGCCGAGCGTGGGTGCAAGGAGGCCGCGCCGCTCGGCGCGATCGCGTTCTTCGGCGGGCGTCGCCGGCGAGGGCACAAGGACGGCCATTCCGCCGAGTGTGAGGCCAGGTTCCACGTCACGCCACCGGTCGCCAGCAAATAGGGAACGCGTTAGGTCGATCCCGAGTCGCTCGGCCGCCTGCTCGTAGAGCAGCGTGCCAGGCTTGCGGCAGCGGCAAGGCCCAGTGACGTCCGGGTGATGGGGACAGTGCAGTTGAAGTTCGACCTCGGCACCTTCGGCGGCGAGCAAGGTGGCCAGCCGGGAGCGCGTGGCGACATACTGGGCCTCGGTGATGAAGCCCTGGGCGATGCCGCTCTGGTTGGTGATGACGATCGGATGGACCTGGGCGGCGCGCAGTCGGCGGACAGCTGCTGCGGCGCCGGGTACCAGCTCGACTCGATCCGCATCGGCGAGGTAGTGTGCATCCACGATGAGGGTGCCATCGCGGTCGAGGAAGGCGGCGCGGCCGTCAGGCATGCGGTGCGAGCGCCTCGCGGACGGCGGCCTCGAGCGCCGCATCGCCTGACGCCGGAACCGAGCGCAGCTCCAACAGCAGGGTATCGTCGGCGACGCGACCGATCACCGGCGTGTGTCCACCGCGGAGTTGGGCTTCCCAGGCCACCGCCGGGCCACCTAACGCCACGGCCCACGACGCAAGGCGTGCCGTGGGAAAGGCACCGCCACCCACGCTCCCCTCGGTCGCGAGGACGCTCGCAGGAATTCCGGCGCCCTGGAATCGGGCGGCCATGGATCTCGCACGCCGTTCGAGATCAGCGGGTGCCGCGGCGAGCATTGCCAGGGTCGGGATCTCACGCACGGCGGTGTGGGGATCCCGATACAGCTGCAACGTCGCCGTCAATGCGGCGATCGTCATCTTGTCCACGCGGAGTGCGCGGGTCAGTGGATTGGCCTTCAGGGCCGAGATGGCGGGCGTGTCACCGAGCAGGATCCCGGCTTGTGGCCCACCCAGCAGCTTGTCGCCGCTCATGGCGACCAACGTTGCACCGTCCCGAACGGCATCGCGCGCTGTGGGTTCCCCAGCCAGCCCGAATGGCTCGAGGGAGATCAGGAGGCCGCTCCCGAAGTCGTGTAGCAGCGGAACGCCCGCCGCCGCAGCCAGGGGTTGCAGCTCCCGAACGGGGACCTCGGCCACAAAGCCGCGCATCTCGAAATTGGAGCGGTGTACCTTGACGAGCGCTCCGGTGTCGGCGCCTAACGCTGCTTGGTAGTCACTCAAGGCCGTCCGGTTGGTGGTGCCAACCTCACGCAACCGCGCGCCGCTTCGCGCCATGATCTCCGGCACGCGGAAGGCGCCGCCAATCTCAATCAGTTCTCCACGCGAGACGATCGCCTCGCGATCGCGAGCGAAGGTGTTCAAGGCCAGCACCATGGCCGCGGCGCAGTTGTTCACCACCAGCGCGTCCGCGGCGCCGGTGAGTTCTCGCAATAGGGCGACACAGTGGTCGTACCGCGACCCCCGCCGGCCTGTCGTCAGATCAAACTCCAGGTTGGAGGCGCCGCCGGCGGTCTCCACGATCGCCTCGATGGCTGCTCGTGCCAGTGGTGCGCGACCGAGGTTGGTGTGGAGCACCACCCCGGTCGCGTTGATCACCGGGCGCAGGGACGGGCGCAGCAACACGTCAACCTCGCGAACGACGGCCTCGGCCCAAGCCGAGTCGTCGGCCGGCGCAACGGATGGCGATTCTCTCACGCGCTCGATGACCCGGCGCGCTGCGGCGGTTAATACGGTGTGAGGGGTGGCGGCGCTTCGCGCGCGCACGAGCGGCGATTCGATCAGGCTGCCCACCGAGGGGAGGGCCCGACGCGGATCGCTCATCGCTGATTGGGGTGCGCCCCCAGCCAGCGAGCCAACGCGTCGCTCCCTACCGCGCGTCCAAGGCCTCGCGCAGTCCCCGTGTCGGGCGGCGGCTTCTTTGTGGAATCCGCCGCCTTGCGTGACGAGTCGACCGGCGCCGGCTTGGCCGTCCGGAAGAGTCGGTCGCTCGTGCGCTCACGCTTGAGCAGCGAGCGCATGCCCGAAGCACGCACGCGAAACACCGTGGACGGAGGGAGTGGCTCCGTCAGCGTCAACAGCACATCGGCCGAAGGTACGGCGATCTTGATCTTCTGGGCCTCACGGCGCGTCACGGTGTCGGCCTGTGCGGAATCACGTCCCGCGGGTCGTTTGACGGCCGGACGATCGATCTTCGCGTTCACTCGCGCGCTATCCGCGCGCCGCGTCGAATCCGCCTTCGCCGCCGCCGCCAGCGAGTCCTTCACATGCTTCGCCTGGAGGGAATCCGCCACCAGCTTGTCGAAGGCACGCTGGGTAATGGCTCGGACGATTGGTACGTTGCTGGAATCTGCCCGTTTGATCGAGAAGAGCGCCGGCGTAATGACGAGTGACGTGTCCAGCGGATGGTCGAACGTCACGCGAAGGGTGAGGCTATCCTTCACGGTCACGCCGGTGATATTCGGCCCGAGCGTGTCGTGAACGAACGCATAGAGGAATCCGTGCAAGGAGCCGTTGAGCGTGACGGTGCTGGTGTCGAAGAGCTCCCGCGGATCCAGCCGACGATTGCGATTCTGGTCCAGGATGCCACGCAGCAAATACTTCCCGTTGGGCAGGTGTCCCACGACGAATTCACCGAGTGAGTCGGCGCTGCTCACATAGTGCAGGGAATCGGGGAGGGAAATGGCCTCGACCAGCGCGCGTGGTGCGACCTTGCCGTTGGGCCAGTCGTAGAGGACACCCGAGATGCGACCCTGTGCGATCGTGGAACCGGTCGAAAACACAAGCTCAAGTCCGGTCGAGTCCACGTTCCCATCCAGGTCGGTCAGCCCCGGAAGCATCGTTAGGGTGTAGGTGGTGTTCGGGCGATAGCCGCCGCGCGGACGGACCTCCAACGTCTTCCGATGCCAGGACACCGATGGTTCGCCGATGCTTGGTGAGATCAGGAAGAGGCCGGCCAGTGTTGATGCACCTTGTGGTCGCTCACTGACCACGTCGTCGAACTGCAGCGTGACTGCCCCGGCGCGCACGTTGACGGCATCGGTGTCCGGTCGGATGCGGAGGAGCTTTGGTGGGTTGTCGTCAGGCGGCCCGCCGGGTGGGGCGCCTGTCTGCGCGCACCCCACCGTAAGAACCGCGACGATCGGCAGGATCAGGTGCCGCACAGCGCGCCGACTTTGGTGTGGAGCTGCGTGCGCCGGGTGGTCCACTCGGCTTCCTTGCGACGCTCCGCTTCCACGACCTCCGGCTTGGCTCGTGAGACGAAGCTCTCGTTCGCAAGCCGGGCGCGGAGCCCGTCCAACTGCTTGTCCAGCTGCGACAACTCGGCGCGAAGCCGGGCGCATTCCTTGTCCAGGTCGATCGCTCCCGCCAGCGGCAACACCACTTCTGTCCCGTCCGACAATACGTGGTGCGCAGCCGCCTCGCCAACCGGCGGAGCCGACACCGACACATCGCAGCGGGTGAGACGGCCAATCAAGAGTGCTTCACTCTCACACGTCGGGCGGGAGGCCGCGGTGGGCGCCAGGAACACCGCGAGCTGCTTACCCGGTGGGATCGCGTAGTCGGCACGCAGTTGGCGAATGGCGGTCACCGCCTCGCGCACGACTTCAAAGGCCGACCCGCCGGGCCGCACGCCTCGCGCGACGGGCCACGATGCCGTCGGCAGGAATTCCGCCGCCAGACGCCCGGGGAGGCGTTGCCACAGCACGTCGGTCACAAACGGCACGATCGGCTGCAACAAGCGGAGCGCATGGTCAAACGCATGCACCAACACGGCGCGAGCCGTCTCGCGATCGTCACCCTCGGACGCCAGGCGCCCCTTCACGGATTCCAGGTACCAGTCGGCAAGCTCACTCCACACGAAGCCGCGTGCGGCCTCCGTATACTCGTTCAGCCGCAGTCCTGCGAAACGTTGTGTGTCCTCCCACTGGCCGTTCGCCGGTCGCGAGGGACCTAACGCGGCGTTGCACGCGGCAATCGCCGCATTCAAGCGCTCGAGGATCCAGCGATCCGCCAGCGTCATTCGTTCGGCGGGGACACGTTCCAGCGAGGTCACCGGCGTCTGCCCCACGTTCGTCAGCAGGAACCGGCCGATATTCCAGAGCTTGGTGACGAAGTTGCGCCCCGGCGCAAAACTCCGCTCCAGATCGCTTGGGTCGAGAATGGTGTCCGCGCCCAGGCCCATGCCCGCGATCACCGTGTACCGCAGCGCGTCTGCCCCGTACAGCTGCACCACGTCCAGTGGGTCGATGCCGTTGCCGAGGGACTTCGACATCTTCACGTGATTGGTGTCGCGCACCGTGCCGTGCAGGTACACCGTGTGAAATGGCGCCTCGCCCAGGAATGCGAACCCGTTCATGATCATGCGCGCCACCCAGAAGAACAGGATCTCGGGCGCGGTGACCAGCAGGTCCGTCGGATAGAACGCTCGCAGGTCAGCACTGTCGTCTGGCCAGCCGAGCGTGGAGAAGGGCCACAGCCCGGAGGAAAACCAGGTGTCCAGCACGTCTTCGTCCTGACGCACCGACGCGCCGCAGGCCGGACAGCGAACCAGGTCCTCTCGGCTGGCGGTCGTCTTACCGCACTCGTCGCAGTACCAGACCGGGACGCGGTGGCCCCACCACAGCTGGCGTGAGATGTTCCAGTCGCGGATGTTCTCGAGCCAGTTGACGTAGACAGCCTCCCATCGCTCGGGCAAGATGCGGATCGTACCCTCACGCACCGCCTTGAGTGCCGGCTCCGCCAGCGGCTTCATTTTCACGAACCACTGCTCGGAGAGGCGCGGCTCGACCACCGTATCGCAACGGTAGCAGTGGCGCACGGAGTGCTTGTGCGGCTCCACCTTCACGAGGTTGCCGCTGTCCTTGAGCATCGCGACGATTGCCTCGCGGGCCGCGAGGCGATCGAGCCCGCGAAGGTTCTCGGGAATTCGGCCAGCCGAGTCCATCACCTCCCGCATGATCGCCGTCTCGTCCATGATGATGGGCATGGCCAGTTGGTGCCGCTGTGCCACCTCGAAGTCGTTAGGGTCGTGCGCCGGCGTGATCTTCACGGCGCCGCTCCCGAATGCGGGATCCGAGTACTCGTCGCCAACGATCGGAATCTCGACGTTGGCGATTGGGAGGAGCACGGTGCGCCCGATCAGGTCCGCATAACGAGGGTCGGCGGGATTGACGGCGACGGCCACGTCACCAAGCATCGTTTCCGGTCGCGTGGTTGCCACCACCACATGGTCGATCGGGTCCTTTGGGCGAACGCTGGTGAGCGGATATGAGATGTGATACAGCCTGCCCATCGTCTCATGGTGCTCCGCTTCCTCGTCGGACAGCGAGGTGAGGCAGCGAGGGCACCAGTGAATCACGCGATGTCCGCGATAGATCAAGCCACGCTCATACAATCGCACGAACGCCTCGCGCACCGCGCGCGAGAGGGCGGGGGACAGCGTGTACGCCGTCCTCGTCCAGTCGGCAGATGCACCAATCGCTCGCAGCTGACCGAGGATGGCGCCCCCCGTTTCGTTCACGTAGGACACGGTGCGGGCGACGAACGCCTCACGACCAATGTCGAAGCGCGTCTTCCCCTCCTTCTGGAGGAGCTTCTCCACCATGTTTTGCGTGGCTATGCCCGCGTGGTCGGTCCCTGGCACCCACAGCGTTTCATCGCCTTGCATCCGTCGCCAGCGAGCCACCACGTCCTGCACCGTGTTGTTGAGGCCGTGGCCCATATGGAGAACAGCCGTCACATTCGGCGGCGGCATCATGATCACGTATGGGGTGCGCGGTCCTCCCACACGCGATGAACGCTCTGCTTTCGCGGTGAATAGCCCCGCCGCCTCCCATCGTTGGTAGGTCGGCTCTTCGAATGCCGACGGGTCATACTGGGGCGGCAGATCGTCTGGATGTTTCTGCTCGGTCATAGCGAATTAAAATAAGCTGCCGTGCCAACGGTGAGGCAGTGCGTTGGACGCAATGGCGTAGGCCCATAGGCCACGATAACTTGCGCAGTGTGAGCTCGAGCGTCCCGCCGTCTGATCGCCGATCCCCGCGTTGGCGCGTCATCGCCCTGCTGTTGATCCTCGTTGTGATCATCCTCGGCGTCGCGCTGGCCCTCCGGTTTGGCGGGCGTGCGACCCCGTTGCTCGATGTCGCCTCCTGAGCATTCAACTCGTACCCTCGATCCCTTCCTTCCCGTGTCCGACTCGTCAGGCAGCCTCGTTCTCGTACTTCCAGACGGTGCCACTCGTGAGGTTCCGGCAGGGACACCGCCCCGGGACGTCGTGGCCTCGATTGGCGAACGGTTGCTGAAGGCGGCCGTCGCCGTCACCGTGGATGGCGAGGTCGTGGACCTGGGGACGCCCCTTCGAAAAGGCGGGAAGTTTCGCGTACTCACGGATCGCGATCCGGAGTCGCTGGCAGTGCTTCGGCACTCCGGGGCGCACATTCTGGCGACGGCGGTTCGACGCTTGCGCCCTGACGCGAAGATCGGGTTCGGCCCGGCGATCGATGACGGGTTTTACTACGACTTTGAGGTCGAGCACCCGTTCACGCCGGAAGACGTGGCCTCCTTCGAAGCCGAGATGAAGAAGGTGGTGGCCGAGAAGTATCCCTTTGTGCGTGAAGAGATCGACCGGCCCGAGGCGCTGCGCCGGTTTGCAGACGATCCGCTCAAACTGGAGCGCATCGAAGACTTGGGCGCCGACGAGATCATTTCGACCTATACGGACGGCCCGTTCATCGATCTGTGTCGCGGACCGCACGTACCGGATACGTCATATCTCAAGCACTTCAAGTTGTTGCACACGGCGGGGGCATACTGGCGCGGCGACGAGAAGCGGCAGATGCTGCAACGCATCTACGCCACGGCTTGGTGGAAAAAGGACGACCTGGACGCGTACCTGCATCGGATCGAAGAGGCCAAGCGACGCGACCACCGGAAGCTGGGGCGCGAGTTGGACCTGTTCATGCTGCACCCGTTTGCGCCGGGCGCGGTGTTCTGGACGGAGAAGGGGACCACGATCTACAACCTCCTGAACGACTACATCCGGGAGCGGCAGCGCGAGTCGTTTGTGGAGATCAAGACGCCACTGCTCTACAACAAGGGGTTGTGGGAGCAGTCTGGCCACTGGGGGAAGTACCGCGAGAACATGTTCCTGGTGCTCGACAACGAGACCGGGGAGCACGACATCTCGCTCAAGCCGATGAACTGCCCGTCGCACTACCTGCTGTACAACGGCAAGAAGCATTCGTATCGCGAACTTCCGCTGCGCTACGTGACGTTCGACGTCCTGCACCGGAACGAACTCACGGGCGCGTTGTCCGGGCTGACGCGCGTGCGGCAGTTTGCGCAGGACGACTGTCACGTGTTCCTGATGGAAAGCCAGATCGCCCAGGAAGTCCGTTTTCTCATGGACTTTATCCTGGGATACTACCAGTCGTTTGGGCTGACGGCGCGCGTCAAGTTTGCCACGCGACCAGAGCAACGTATCGGCTCGGATGAGTTGTGGGACCGCGCCGAGGCGGGGCTGCGTGCGGCACTGGAGGCGACCGGCATGCCATACGAACTGAAGCCGGGCGATGGTGCGTTCTACGGGCCGAAGATCGACTTCGACGTGCTCGACGCGTTAGGCCGCGCCTGGCAACTGGGCACGATCCAGCTCGACTACGCCGCGCCAGAACGCTTTGACCTTCAGTATGTGGGCGAAGACAACACCTTGCATCGCCCCGTCGTCATTCACCGCGCCGTGAGCGGGTCGCTGGAACGATTCATCGCCATCCTGATCGAGCACTTCGCCGGCGCGTTCCCCGTGTGGCTTGCACCCGAGCAGGTACGCGTGCTCCCCATCTCCGACGACCTCACGGAGCCAGCGAGACAGGTGGTATCGACACTCTCGCGGGCCGGCATCCGTTGCCACTTGGACACGCACGACACCTTGAACTATCGGATTCGTGAGGCCGAGCTGCAGAAGGTGCCGTACATGGCGGTGATCGGAAAGCGCGAGGCGGAGGCCGGAACGGTCGCCGTCCGCGTGCGTGGTGAAGGGAAGAAGCAGGAGATCCTTTCGGTCGACGCGTTCTGCGCGCGGGTGGTTGAACAGGTAAGGACTCGCTCCCTGTCCGTCTAGCGGGGCGTTGGACGTTGGTGAGCGCCTAACAGGAACTCAGTTTCGCCGACCGCCATCCCGCGCGGTCGTCTCGCGTCCCCACCAACCATTCGCGGTTCCGTGGGTGTCCCACTACCTTGACGCAGACTCTCGGGGGGGGCGCGATGAAGGTGAACCCTGGCCTAGTGGTGATGGCGGCGGTGCTGCTCGCCAGTTGCCGCACGACGCTCAAGCTGGCCAAAGACGATTCCAACCTCGTCCTCGCGCGGCAGGAGCTGGCCGCTCCGAATCCGTCCCAGAAGGGGACGTTCACCGTGCGGACCCTCTACTATGGAAGTGGCACGGACAAACGTCGCCCGTACTTCCGTGACTCGGTGACGATCAAGACGAGCACGGTCGATGGTAGCAAGTTCGCCAGCGCTCCCGACAAGGACCAGGAGAAGATCCGCCAGAAATATTGGGGCTTCGATTTCAAGAAGCTCCCGGTGAATGGTCGCGTATGGTATCCAGACGGCAACGGCCCATTTCCACTGGTGCTGATTGTCCACGGAAACCACAACATGAAGGACTTCTCCGACCCCGGATACGGATACCTCGGCGAACTCCTGGCGTCGCGTGGTTTCATTCTCGTTAGCGTGGACGAAAACTTCCTGAACGGCTTCATGCGCGGGGAGAACGACGCGCGTGGCTGGATGTTGCTGAAGCACCTGGAGCGTTGGCGAGCGTGGAACGACTCGTCAGGCGGACCGTTCGCTCACAAGGTGGACATGGCGAACATCGCCCTCATGGGGCACTCGCGTGGCGGCGAGGCCGTGGCCGTGGCCGGCGCGTTCAACAGGTTGAGCCATTACCCAGACGATGCCAACGTGAAGTTCGACTTCAACTTTGGCATCAAGTCACTGGTGGCGATTGCACCTGTCGACGGCCAGTATCGGCCAGCCGACAAGCCGACGCCGCTCAGCAACTACAACTATTTCCTCATTCACGGATCGCACGACGGCGACGTCTCCAACTTCTCCGGGCTTTCGCAGTATGAGCGCGTCCAGTACACGGACCACGAGCCACGCTTCAAGGCTGCCATCTGGATGTACCGTGCCAATCACGGACAGTGGAACACCGTCTGGAACAACAAGGACAACGGACCTCGCAGCGACCGCTTTCTGGACCTCCGTGGGTTGATTCAACCGGAGGAGCAGCGACGGTTCGCCGAGGTGTACATCACCGCGTTCCTGGAAGCCACCCTGCGTGGCCGGCGTGAGTACCTCCCCATGTTTCGCGACCACCGTGTGGTCGGGCAATGGCTGCCCAAGACGATGTACGTCACGCGCTTTCAGGAGAGCGAGTTCCAGAAGGCGGCGGACTTTGAGGAGGACGTAGACGTAACGACCGGTAGCGCGCCGGGCGTCACCCTGAGTGGGGACTCCCTCGCCACATGGAAGGAAGCGACCGTTCCCTTTCGAACGCGCAATTCCAACATGGGTCACAATGCCGTATGGCTGGGGTGGAGCAATCGCGTGGCCGGTCCCGACACCACCAAGCGCGCCCAGCCCGCCAGCTTCACCATCACTATTTCCGATTCCCTGCGCAGCGCCT
Organism: Gemmatimonadaceae bacterium; assembly: GCA_044224875.1. GTDB lineage: Bacteria > Gemmatimonadota > Gemmatimonadetes > Gemmatimonadales > Gemmatimonadaceae > JABAQJ01. The sequence continues at coordinate 17,222 of JBGAJQ010000070.1, forward strand.
GGCAGGTGGATTCGTCGGCGGTGCTAGTCTTCTCGCTGGCGCCAACGGATGCCACCCCCGGACCGCGCCAACCAGCGAAGGACACGACACAGAAATCAGACAGCACTCAGAAGAAGAAGCCTGACCGGAAAAAGCCGGAGCCCAAAGCCAAACCCGATTCCACACCCTTTGACCTGACGGTGGAGGCGATCGATGCGGAGGGACACGTGGTTGGGCTCCCCCTCAGCCGATTTGGCGTCGTTCGCCGGCCCCTGGAGTCGTACGTCTACCTTCGCCCCGGCCGCGACAAACTGCGATTCGCCAACTTGTACGAGCTCGTCCTGCAAACGTACACGATTCCGTTGCGCGACTTTGCCGACGCGGGGCCTACTATGAACCTCAATCGGCTCCAACGCATTCGCTTGCGATTCGATCGCACGCTGGCTGGAACCGTGGTGCTCGACAATATCGGCTTCTCGCGCATGCGCCGGGAATTCCTTGCTGCGTCCGCAGCGACGCATGGAGGACCCGCGCGATGACGTACTCCATTCGAAGGGCCTGCCTGACCATCCTGTGCATGGTCGCCTTACCGACCACGGGTCGCGCGCAACAGGCCAAGTATCTTCCACTCGCGACACAGCTACCCGTCGCGACCCGCGCGCTCGGAATGGGCGGTCCGTGGGCTCCAACGCGCGACGCATCCACCGTCTTTGTGAACCCGGCAAATGCCGGCGCATCGAATTCCACCGTGCTCGGCGCCTCGCGCTTCGGAAGCGCTGGCACTCTCTCATATGCGTCCGCGGCCACGTCGTTCGGTAGCCGCGGCCTGGCGATAGGAATCACCTGGCTGGACTACGGAACTTCTCAAGTCGCCCGGGGGTCGTGGGAGGCGTTAGGAACACGTGGCGCAAATGACGGACTGAGCGCATCCGCAGTGGTCGCTGGATCCCTCACGTTCAAGGGCGTTCGATGGGGCGTTGCGGCCAAACTCCTTCAAGAGCGAATCGCCAACTCGCACGACGCCACGCCTGGCTTTGATGTTGGTGCCACCAAGGACATCGGTCCGATCGCTGCCGGGGTTGCCGTTCAGAATGTTGGTGCCAAGCTGGAGCTAGGTGGCGAGTCAACGCTGCTTCCCACGCGCTATGTACTTGGTGCTGCCAGTCAAAGCACGAATGTGGGCCCGTTCGATGTTAGTGGGGCCGCCTCCGTGTCTGTGCGTCGCGACGGCTTCACGTCGGCGGCGGGTGGTATCGACGTCTCGTACACGATGCTCGAGGGGTACACCGTGGCGATTCGCGCTGGTGCCCAACGGCCGGAGGCCTTGTCGGTGAATGCCATGACCCTTGGCGCCACGCTGGCCATGGATCGCTTTTCTCTCGACTATGCCTATCAGGACCTGAAGGCGCCGCTACGTGGCAGCGTACACTCCATCGGGATACGCGTGCGCTGATCGCGCCCGGCGCGAGCGGAGGGTATCGTACCTGCGCGCGGATCGGCGCGATCCGCACCTACCCTTGCCGAGGCCCCATCGCATGCGCCGCATCGCACTCGCTTCGTCTGTTGCCGTCACGATGGCTCTGTTGAGCCCGTCCGTCTCGTCCGCGCAGGCCGGACCGCCCCAGAAGGTTGAGTTCATGGGGGCGGCACAGTCTCCCATTTCGTCGGGGGTCGCTATCCCGGCGGGCGCCGCGTGGTTCTGGACGTCGGGGACGGTTCCCACTCCTTCCGATCCGAACGCAGCGGCCGGGAGCCGAGAGCGGTACGGGGACACAAAGACGCAAGCGATCTCCGCGCTCAAGGCGGTTGAAGCCCGGTTGAAGGAACGGGGACTCGGGCTCAAAGACGTTGTGTTCATCCGCGCATTTCTTGTAACGGACAAGGAAAAGGGGAGCGTGGACTTTGCGGGATGGAACGAGGCGTACGGCATGTTCTTCAACAATACGACGAATCCGACCAAGGTCGCCCGCTCGACGCTAGCGGTGGCTGGCCTTGTGAGTCCCGAGTGGCTGATCGAGATCGAGGCGGTTGCCGTGTATCCGAAGTGAGGCTTCCGACGACGCAATGCGGCGTTGTTTGCCTATTGGCTGGGGGCTAGCTTTCGGCGCAACTCTAGGCGTCGAAATCGATTTCGACGTGATCGCAGTTCGCGCGTTGGGTGCGCGAACTGCGAGGCTAGCCCTGACTAAACCAAAGCCGTCGCGCCCCTCGTCGACCGGTTGAGCGACGAGTGAGGCGGCGCCTCAAAACGATAGTCCTGACATGTCCGATTCTTCGCGTGTTCCCGTCATTGTCGGCGCGGCCCGTACGCCGATCGGGAAGTATCTCGGTGCCCTGTCGTCACTCTCAGCGCCCGACCTTGGCGCGATCGCTATTCGCGAGGCATTGAAGCGGAGCGGCGTTCCGGTCGGTGACGTGCAGGAGGTGATCATGGGGAACGTGCTGCAGGGCGGTGTCGGCCAGGCGCCGGCGCGTCAGGCGCTTCTCAAGTCCGGCGTTCCTTCCAGCGCGTCAGCCATGACGATCAACAAGGTCTGTGGCTCCGGGCTCAAGGCGGTGATGCTGGCATCCCAGGCGATTCGCGCCGGTGACGCGCAGGTTGTTGTGGCTGGCGGACAGGAATCCATGTCCAATGCGCCGCACTATCTGTACGGGTATCGCGGCGGGATCAAGCTGGGGGACCAGACGATTGTCGACGGCATGATTCGCGATGGTCTCTGGTGCGCGTCGTGCGATGTGCACATGGGTGGCCACGCGGAGTACACCGCCGCCAAGGCCGCCATCACCCGGGCGCGCCAGGACGAATTTGCCGCCGACTCGCATCGCAAGGCTGTGGCGGCGATGGACGCCGGCAAGTTCAGGTCGGAAATCGTTCCAGTGGAGATCCCCGGCAAGAAAGGGCCGACGGTCGTGGATACCGATGAAGGCCCACGAAAGGACACCACGGTCGAGTCACTGGCGAAGCTGCGCCCGGCCTTCCCACCGAAGGGTGGCGGTGCCGACTTGTCGGTGACCGCGGGAAACGCCTCCAGCTTGAACGATGGTGGTGCCGCGCTGGTGGTGGTGTCCGAAGCGTACGCGAAGGCACACGGGCTCAAGGTACTAGCGCGCGTGGATGCCTACGCGACCGGTGCGGTCGACCCACAAGACCTCTTTTTTGCGCCCATTCGTGCGGTGCGGAACCTGATGGCGAAGGAAGGAACGAGCATTGGCGCGTATGACCTGATCGAAGCCAACGAGGCGTTCGCCTCGCAGGCCCTGGCGGATGGCGACGCCTTGGGTTGGGATTGGGGCCGCGTGAACGTGCACGGTGGCGCGATCGCGTTAGGTCATCCAATCGGTGCCTCGGGGGCGCGAGTGCTGGTCACCCTCCTCCATGCCATGGCGGACCGGGGGGTGGCGCGCGGCCTGGCCACGCTATGCCTGGGTGGCGGAGACGCCGTGGCCCTCTCGGTAACCCGCGTCGCGTAGCACGAACCCGTGACGGGCATCGCCACACCCTCGCCCGTGACTGTCTCGAATGAGCTTCCGGCCAATCCGACGACGGCGCCCCTTCCGTCAGTCGCAACGCGCGTCGTGGTGTTTGTGGGGCTGGTCATCCTGGCGGTCATTGTCCTTGGCGCGGTGATTGCCCTCGTCGTGCGCGGATCGCCCGAGGTCGCGCGACAGCCAGTGGTCCAGATCGCCCCGCTCGCGCTCGCCTTCCTGATCGCCCATGCGATCATGGAACGCCGCTTTCACCGGGACGGCGGCGTGTACGCCGGGCTCGATCGTGGCGCCATGGCGACACGTGTGTTGCTGCCGGCCGCCGGGATCGGCGTCGTTGCCATCGGCGTCCCGTCGTTGTTGCTGCTGGCGGCTGGTGAACTGCGGGTACAACCCGCGCCGGCGGATGCCAGCACCCCACAGGCCGTGGGGATGCTGCTGCTGTTGCTGATCCCCGCCGCGCTTTGGGAGGAGTTGGCGTTCCGCGGCTACCTGTTTTCCGCGCTCCGCGAGCGTGCGGGCGCCGCGTGGGCCCTGATCACCACCAGCCTGCTATTTGGGGCGGTGCACCTCACGAACACGGGTGCCACCGTGCTCTCCACGGCCGCGGTGGCCCTCGCCGGGATCTTCCTTGGGTTGGTGCGGCTTTCCAGCGGAAGCTTGTATGCGGCATGGGCGGCACATCTGGCGTGGAACCTGACGATGGCCATCGGATTGCGCACGCCGGTCAGTGGGACGAACGTCGCCCTGAGCGGCTATCAGACGGTGGACAATGGGCCAGACTGGCTGACGGGTGGGGCGTGGGGGCCGGAAGGCGGCGCGGCAGCCATGGTGGGCATCGGATTAGCATCCTGGTACTTGTGGCGGCGCCTGCGCCGCGAGGAGCGAACGACATGACGGACCGAGTTGCCGTGGTAGGCGCAGGACAGATGGGGAACGGTATTGCCCACGTCTTTGCGCAGAACGGTTTCCCCGTGACGATGATCGATGTTTCAGCCGAGGCGCTGGAGCGTGGCCGCTCCACAATCGACAGGAATCTCGAGCGACAGGTGAAGAAGGGAACGATCGACGCCAGCGTGAAAGACGCGACGTTGGCTCGCATTACCGTAAACGCCTCCCTCGAGGCCGCCGCCGACGCCACGCTGGTGGTGGAAGCCGCCACCGAACGTCCCGACCTCAAGTTCCGGATCTTCACGGATCTCGATCGGATTGCGCCACCGCAGGCGATTCTCGCCTCCAACACCAGTTCGATCTCCATCACCACGCTGGCAGCTCAGACGAAGCGTCCCGCGCAGGTCGTCGGGATGCACTTCATGAATCCGGTGCCGGTGATGCAGCTGGTGGAGATCATCCGAGGATTGGCCACCACCGACGACACCACGAAACGCGTCGTCGAGTTGGCTCGCACGTTAGGCAAGACGCCGGTGGAGGTGAACGACTATCCGGGCTTCGTCGCCAATCGCATTCTCCTGCCGATGATCAACGAGGCGGTCTACTGCCTCATGGAAGGCGTGGGGACGGCCGAGGCGATCGACACCGTCATGAAGCTGGGCATGAACCATCCGATGGGGCCCTTGGCGCTGGCCGACCTCATCGGGCTGGACACCTGCCTGGCGATTCTCGAGGTCCTGCATGCTGGACTTGGCGACTCCAAGTACCGTCCATGCCCGCTGTTGCGAAAATACGTCGCCGCGGGGTGGCTCGGTCGCAAGAGTGGCCGAGGGTTCTACACATACTAAGACGCCAGCGAACGCGATCTCTGTCGCGTTTGTCAGGCGTCTCGATCCCCCTTTGCGATGTCCTGGGCCCTCATACCACTCACTGAAGAACAACGCGCGATTCAGCAGACGGCGCGGTCCTTTGCCGCGACCGAAATCGCGCCCTTCTCAGCTGCGTGGGATCGAGAGGCGCGATTCGAGCGCTCAATCGTCGGGAAGTTGGGCGCGCTTGGGTTCCTCGGCATGATGGTCCCCGAGGCCTATGACGGGCTCGGGCTGGATTCCTGCACGTACCTGGTGGCACTGGAGGAGATTGCGGCCGTTGACGCATCGATGGCGGTGCTGATGAGCGTGCACAATTCCTTGCCGACGCAGATGATCCTCCGTTACGGGAGCGACGACCAGCGCGAACGCTTCCTGAAGCCGATGGCGCGTGGCGAAATGCTCGGCGCGTTCGCGCTCTCGGAGCCAGAGGCGGGGTCGGATGCGGCGTCGCTGGCCACGCAGACTGTCCGAGATGGCGACGACTGGGTGCTGAACGGCACCAAGGCCTGGGTGACAAACGGCGATAACGCCGACGTAATTCTCGCCATGGCGCGGACGGATACGGGCGGGGATCGCAAGGGGGCACGCGGCATCGGGGCCTTCATCGTCACTCCGGATCTCCCGGGGTACGTGGTGGGCAAGAAGGAGGACAAGCTGGGATTGCGCGGGTCGCCCACGGTGCAGCTGCACTTCGACAACCTGCGTGTGCCATCGGCGAACCTGCTGGGAGAGCCCGGGCGTGGTTTCATCTATGCCATGCAGTCGCTGGATCACGGACGACTCGGCATTGCCGCGCAGTCGATCGGGATTGCGAGGGCGGCGTTGGAGTGCGCCACCCGATATGCCGGGGAGCGCCGACAGTTCGGACACCCGATCAAGGAATTCCAGGCTATGCAGTTCAAGCTGGCGGACATGGCGACGCGTGTGACGGCTTCGCGTGCCTTGCTGTACGCCGCGGCGTCGGCCAAGGATCGAGGAGAGCCGATCACGCAATTCAGCTCCATGAGCAAGCTGATGGCCTCCGAGACGGCGATGTTCACCACGACGCAGGCCATCCAGATCCTCGGCGGCTACGGATACGTCACGGACTACCCGGTCGAACGACTCTTCCGGGATGCCAAGGTGACCGAGATCTACGAGGGCACCTCCGAGATTCAGCGTATCGTCATTGCACGTGAGTTGTACGCGAGTACCTGATCACCATTTCCCCCCAACTTCACTTTCGCTTCCCGATTCATGAAGATTTTCGATACGGTTGCCGAGATGGGCCACGAGCAACTTGTCATGTGCCATGACAAGTCGAGCGGATACCGCGGCATCATTGCCATACACGACACGACCTTGGGTCCCGCGTTAGGCGGCACGCGCTTTTGGGGGTACAAGTCGGACGAAGAGGCGGTCGTCGACTGCCTGCGCCTGGCGCGCGGGATGACGTACAAGAATGCCGTGGCCGGCCTGAATCTTGGCGGTGGCAAGGCCGTCATCATCGGTGACAATCGCACCACCAAGCGAGAAATGCTGTTCCGCGCCCACGGGCGCTTCGTGGAATCCCTGGGTGGGCGGTACGTGACCGCTGAGGATGTGGGCACCAGCACGGCGGACATGGACTTCGTGCACATGGAGACCGACTACGTCGCCGGTCTGGCCACACGCTCCGGCGATCCCTCGCCCGTCACAGCGCATGGCGTGTTTCGTGCCATTCAGGCCTGCGCCAAGCACCGCTGGGGGAGCGAAAGCGTCGCCGGCAAGAAAGTGGCGGTGCAGGGGCTCGGTAACGTCGGGCACTACCTGTGCAAGGAACTGCACGCCGCCGAAGCGCAGTTGATCGTCACCGACATCGACGCCAACCGTGTCAAACGTGTTACCGAGGAATGCGGCGCTCGCGCTGTGGACACCGACGCGATCTATGGCGTTCAGGCGGATATCTTTGCCCCATGCGCGTTAGGCGGCATCATCAACGACACGACCATCCCGCAGCTCCGCGTGGAGATCGTGTCTGGCGGCGCCAACAACCAGCTGCTCGAGGAGCGGCACGGCGTGGAACTGGAGCGTCGCGGTATCCTGTACGCGCCGGACTTCGTGGCCAACGCCGGCGGGGTCATCAACGTCTACAGCGAGCTTGCCGGCTGGACCGCCCAGCGCGCGCTGCGGAAGGCGGACGAGATCTTCGACACCACATTAGGGGTATTCGAAATCGCGAAAGAACAGGGCATTCCCACCTATGAGGCCGCCGACCGGCTGGCGGAGCGCCGGCTGCAGGCTGTTGGCGGTCTCGTACGCACCTGGCCACAGTGGCCGAGGAAGAGCTGATGGCTGAAGTCATTCCCATCGCCGCGGATCATGCCGGCTTCGAACTCAAGCAACGCGTGGAAGATCACCTGAAGTCGCTCGGCTACGAAATCGAGGACCTCGGGACCAACTCGACCGCTTCCAGCGACTACCCGGACTTCGGGCACCCGCTGGCGCACAAGATTTCCGACGGAACGGCCAAACGCGGCATCTTGCTGTGCGGCACGGGGCTTGGCATGTCGTATGTGGCCAATCGATACCCACACGTCCGAGCCGCGGTGGTGTGGAATCCCGAGATCGCCGAACTCGCTCGCAAGCATAACGACGCGAACGTGTTGGTGCTGCCGGCCAGGTTCATCACTGCCGAGGATGCGGAGAAGGTGGTTGACGTGTGGCTCTCGACGCCTTTCGAAGGCGGGCGCCACGAACGACGAGTTGAGAAAATTGAACGGGAGGAGACATCCGAATGACTGCTTGGCGCGAGTGGGACCGTTGCCCACCAGGTGCATCGTTGCGCGAGACCGATCCCGAGATCGCCGGCCTCATCGAACGCGAGATCGAACGCCAGTCCGATGGGTTGGAGCTGATTGCCTCTGAGAACTTCGTTTCCCCAGCGGTGCTGGAGGCGATGGGGTCGCCCTTGACCAACAAGTACGCCGAGGGGCTTCCCCACAAGCGCTACTACGGGGGCTGCGAGGTGGTGGACGCGGTGGAGGACATCGCGATCGCGCGCGCCAAGCAGCTGTTCGGCGCCGATCACGCGAATGTACAGGCCCACTCCGGCGCATCGGCAAACTTTGCGGCGTGCCTCGCCTTCATGAAACCGGGTGACACGTTGTTAGGCCAGGACCTCTCGCAAGGAGGGCACCTGACCCACGGCTCGCCAGTGAATTTCTCCGGCCTCTTGTATCGTGCCGTGCACTATGGCGTGAAGGACGACGGATACATCGACTACGACCAGCTGCGCGCCGTCGCGCGCGCGGAGAAGCCGCGACTGATTATCGCGGGCGCGAGCGCGTATCCGCGGATCATCGACTTCGAGGCGTTCGCCAACATCGCCCGGGAAGTCGGCGCCATTCTCATGGTCGACATGGCGCACATCGCCGGGCTCGTGGCCACCGGCGTGCACCCATCGCCCGTGCCTTACGCGGACGTGGTCACCAGTACGACACACAAGACGCTCCGCGGGCCGCGAGCAGGCCTCATCCTCTGCAAGGCGGAACATGCGAAGGCCATCGACAAGGCGGTGTTTCCCGGTTCGCAGGGTGGCCCGTTGGAACACGTGATTGCTGCCAAGGCCGTCGCGTTCCTCGAGGCGTTGAAGCCCAGCTTCAAGACGTATTGCCAGCAAGTGGTCACCAACGCCTCCGTGTTGGCGCGGGCACTCACGCAGCACGGCTTCCAGCTGGTTTCCGGTGGGACGGACAATCACCTGATGCTCGTCGACCTCCGGAACAAGGGGATCACGGGCAAGGCCGCCGAGCAGGCGTTGGACCGTGCGGGAATCACCGTGAACAAGAATACGGTGCCAAAGGAGACGCAGTCGCCCTTTGTCACGTCCGGCATCCGTATTGGGACGGCGGCGGTCACCACTCGCGGGCTTGGCGTGGGCGAGATGGAGCAGGTGGCGTCGCTCATCGCGCGTGTCATCGCCAGTCCGGAAGACGCGGCGACGGCGGACGGCGTGCGTGCCGAGGTCCACTCGCTCACCCAGCGCTTTCCGCTGTATCCCGTGACGGGCGCGGTCGCGTAGTCGGGTGTTGCGTCGGAGCCATAGGCTTGTGAAGTCGTCGCGCCGATAGTTGCATACTAGTCCGATTACTTGAGTTCCAACGAATGTGCCGCGCGGTCTTGCCGCGCAGGAGCTACCAGTGCCCGTCCGACTAGGCGACGTCGCGCCGAACTTCACGGCAGACACGACACAGGGACCCGTCACCTTTCACGACTACAAGAAGGGGAGGTGGGCGATCCTCTTCTCGCATCCCAAGGACTTCACGCCAGTGTGCACGACGGAACTGGGTCGAGCCGCCGCGCTCAAGTCGGAGTTCGACAAGCGAAACTGCGTGATGATTGGCCTGAGCGTTGATCCGGTCGAGTCGCATCGGCGCTGGGAAGGGGACATCGCCGATGTGACAGGTCACCACGTGAACTTTC
>JBGAJQ010000071.1:0-26639 GCA_044224875.1 Gemmatimonadaceae bacterium
CCTGCCGTCGCCCAGTATATAGAAGGCACGCGCGACGCCCAGACGGCGCGTGTTGACAGTGTGTTCCGCGCCTTCGACCGGATCGATTCGCCGGGATGTGCGTTAGGCGTCTATCAGGATGGCGCGATCAAGTATGCGCGTGGGTACGGCATGGCGAGTCTGGAGCACAGCGTCCCGATCTCGCCTCGCACGGTGCTCGACGTCGGCTCGATCTCGAAGCAGTTCACGGCGATGTCGATGCTCCTGCTCGCCAAGGAGGGGAAATTCTCTCTCGAGGATCCGATCCGGAACATCTTCCCCGAGATGCCGGCGTATGCAGGTGGCATCACGTGGCGCCGAGCGTTGAGCCAGACGAGTGGGCTGCGCGACCTCTGGACGATGTGGGACCAGACGGGGCGCGCGTATGCCGGCGACACGGTCGATGCGCTCAACGTGATCTTCCATTCGACCGAGGCGAACTACACACCGGGCGAGCGCTATCTCTACACGAACACGGGGTGGATCCTGGCGGCGCAGGCGGTTTACCGCCTGACGGGCAAGACGCTCGCCCAATTCGCCCAGGAGCGGCTGTTCATGCCGTTAGGCATGCGCGATACCCGGTTCCTGTCGGACCGGAATGCCATCATCCCGAACCTCTCGGAGAGTTACGCCCCGCAAGCCAATGGTTTTCGTGTGGAGCGCTCCAACTACGACGGTGCGATTCAGGGAGCAGGCGGCGTTCACACGACGGTGGAGGACTTCGGGCGCTGGCTCAATAACTACGACGCGGCGACGATCGGGAGTCGCGACATCATCCAGACCATGACGACCGCCACGACGTTGAACAATGGTCGGCCAGCGACGTCGGGGCCAGGGATGGCGTACGCCGTCGGCCTCACCGTGGGCACCTTGCGCGGGCTGCCCGTTGTTTCACACGGCGGCGCCTGGGGCGGCTTTCGCGGGCACTTCTTTCGATTCCCCGACCAGAAGTTCGCCGTCGCGACGTTTTGCAACGTGACGAACGCCGGGCCGGACTCGCTCGCCGCCAAGGTGGCCGCGATCTACCTGGGCGACAAGATGCAGCCCGATACGGCGGCCATGTGGCTGGCGGCGTTAGGCATGGAGCCCACGGTGGCCACACCGGCAGCCGCGCTCGCCGCCTACGTCGGCGTGTGGCGCAACGTCGATCGCGGTCAGGTGGTGCGGACGCAGATGAAGGGGGACACGCTCGTGTCGGCCGGCGAACCGCCGATTCCGTATGTGCCGTTAGGCGGAGGTCGTTTTCGCAGCGCTCGGGGCGAGATTCGCTTCGAGGGTGGAGCGCCGAACGGCGGATCGGCCACGCGCCTGCTGGTGCGTACGAAGACGGACACCGTGACGTTCCTGCGGGCCGACTCGGTTGCGCTCGACGCGGCGACCATCGCGGAGTACGCTGGCAACTACCGGAGCGACGAGGCCGAGGTGACGCAGACGTGGAAGGCGGAGAAGGGGAAGCTCGTGGTGTATGCGGAATACCGGCGGCTGGGCACACTGCAGCCGAGCTACAAGGATGGCTTCACGTTGGACGGGGCCGTGATCGATATGGTGCGTGATGCGAAGGGGAAGATCAGTGGGTACACAGTGGAGTCGGGGCGGGTGCGGCACTTGAGGTTTGTGCGGGTGCGGTAGGTTGCCGCGGATGCCGTACAGGCAGGCGAGGCGCCTAACGCGGCACGCGGGTGAGCGCGATGCCGGCGACGTCGAGGCCGGTGACCTTCCCGTCCTTTCCGCGCCGGAACTTCACCGTTAGGCCGTTGACCGGGGAGATCGCCGAGTCGGCGGCGAGAAACACGAGTGGCGTTTCCGGGATGTACTGCGGCTCGGCGACCACCAGGCCCGCGCCCTTTCGAGTGACGGCGACACGCGAGGCCGGCACCTTGGACGTGTACGTGCCCACCAGCGATTCGAGCGACGCGGAGTCCACCGAGATGATCGTGACCTCACGCGGCCCGTAGCCGGGCCAGCCGTATTCCTTCGCGATCGCGTAGAGGACCTCGGTGTTGAGTGCGTCGCCGTTGTCGCTGTTGGTCATGACTGCCGCACCCTTGCCGAGCGCGGGGAAGTAGATCACTTCGCAGCGGAATCCCTCGTTGGCGCCGCCGTGCCCGAAGTGGAATCCCTCGCCGGTCCCGCCGAGCGCGGGCCCGATGCCGAAGCTCCCCTTCTGAACGGTGAGCATCTCGGTGGCGGCCTTCTGCGAGACGACCTTCGTGCTCTTCCCGTCGCGCGCGGCAGCGAGTTCCATGGCCCACTTGAGGAGGTCGGTCGGCGTGGTCCAGAGTCCCGCCGCTGCCTTCTCGGGATAGACGTGCCACTTTCCCGCGATCGGCTCGCCCTTGGCGTTGTACGCGGCGGCCTCCTGCCCGCGTCGTCCCTCGGCGATGGGTTGGTCGTAACCGCTGTTGGTCATGCCGATGGGGTCGAGCACAAGCCGTTTCATCAGCGCCGTGAAGTCCTCGCCCGTCACGTCGGCCATCGCGAGTTGCTCGATGGTGATACCACCGCCTGAGTACCGCGAGATGGCGCCGGGCGTGGTATCGACGCGTACCGCGGCAGTGTTGGCGGGCTTGGCGCCGTCCAGCACCTGCGACACCGTGGGCACCGGATCGGTGACCGCGTATCCGGGGAAGCCGTGCACCGTGAGCCCCGCGCTGTGTGAGGCGATGCGCCGGAGCGTGACCTTTGCCTGCGCGGTGAAGCGGTTGTCGGGGAGCTTCCACGACTTCAGGTACGTGTTGATCGGCTCGTCGAGGGCGAGCTTGCCTTCGTCCACCAGGTGCATCATCGCCGTGGCGGCGACCGGCTTGCTGATGGAGGCGGCTTGGAAGAGCGTCGTCGGCGTGACGGAGTCCGCGGTGCCGACGATCTTGAGGCCATAGCCCTTCGCCCACGTAATCGTGCCGCCGTCGACGACGGCGATCGAGATGCCTGGCACCTTGTAGCGCTGCATGCGCGCGGCGAGCGTGTACGTGGTCTCGGGCGTGCCCGAGATGCGGATGGACGCGCGCAGTCCCGACTCGACGTTTGCGGCGTGGTCGACGGCGCCGGCGTTTTTGGGCGAGGCTTTGGAGCCGCCACACGCGGCGACGGCGAGGGTGCTGAGGACGACACCGGCAATCGTGCGCATGGGCCACCTGTGGGACGGACTGCCGAAACTTACCTGCGGGGGGAGGCAGTCGCGAGGCTCTTCGTTGCCCAAGCTGCAACCCTCCGCCGCACGCCGTTCATCGTCAGCGCCAACGCCAACGCCACTCATACTCCCGGCCACCCCCGCCCGCTGAACGCCCAATCGCCTTCAATCCTTCTTTCTGCCAATGAACTGCACCACCGAGGCCATCCCCGTGTGGCCCGGCCCCTCCACCACTTCGCGCTCAACCTCGCACAGATGAACGGTCTCGAGGGCAGGAAACTCGCGCCGGACCTTGTCCAGCGTCATCAACATGTCCGCGTCCTTGGGGCCGCCCGTGCTGCGCGCCAGCTGATGCTCCGAATATGCTTCGAGCAACAGAATGCCACCGGGCTTGAGGGCTGCTTCCAGCAACGGGTAGAGCCTTCGGCGAATCACGCTTGGCAAGTGCGCTGAAATGGAGATGATCGAACCGAAATGATTTGGCTCCGGCACGTACACGCCGAGGTCGGCCTGCACCGTCTCGATCACCACCCCGCGCGCGGCCGCCAGTTGCTCGGCGTGGTCCAGCGCGACTCTTGAGATGTCCACGCCAACCACCTTGAGCCCGCGGGAGGCGAGATACACGGCATTCCGACCTTCACCCTCCGACAGCGACAACACCGGAGAGGTGAGTCGTCCGACGTGTTCGGCAAGGAAGGTGTTCGGTTCAGTGCCGTACAGGTACGTCCCGGCGGCGTAGCGCGTGTTCCAGAAAATCTCGTCGTCCATCGCGATTCTCGTGGTCTAACGTTAGGTGAAATGAGCGGCTGCACCGCTGTCACGGCACACGCGCTAAACGGTCATTGGGCCTGCGCATCGAGAAGGATTTTCGGCCGATGCTCCCGGCAACCGGCCACGGTGTTCTCTCGAATCATGCCTTGGGCGAGGCGCTATTCCAATACCACCGTGAACGCCACGTCCAGCAGCCCGTGGGTGATCCAGATTGGTCTGTTTGCTGTGGGTCGCTGCGCTGTGGCCGAGCGGCACGGCTCCCGCTCACCGCCCCCTTGCCAAATTTGGCAAGGGCGCGCGACGATGCTGCATCACCTGGTGACGACATTCCGCTGCGCGCGTGCGTAAGGCGTTTCAGGGTGTGGCGTTCGCGCCGACCGGCGTCAGCGTACGCGTGATCGGGCTGGCGTTCGTGATCCACGTCAACACACCTGCGTCCCGCACCCAGTAGGCTTTCTGTCCGCACCATGACGCACGTGCTCGCAATGCCGCGCGTGAGCACCGCGGCAAACCCGGGCCTGTGACCTAACGACCGCCCCGCACCACCGGAGCACCAGCCCATGCGACGTCCCTCCCTCTCAATCGCCGCCATTGTTTTCCTCGCCTTGGGCTGCAACGAGCGCTCCGCCACCACTCCCACCGGTGTTGACCCCGCGCTCACGCCACTCCCGTCGGATGCCTCGCCAGCTCTCACGCCGCACCCGGCGACCCCCACCCGCTGGCTCATGGGCTACTACGCCGGCTACGAACGCAGCCTGTACCCCGAAAACACCATCGACTTCTCCCTCCTCACGCACATCATGGTCGGCGCCATCGAGGCCACTCCCACCGGCGGCGTCACCACGGACTTCTGGGTGGATCCCGTCAACGGACCCATCATGGCCCGCACCATAGCCACCCGCGCCCACCAGGCCGGACGGAGCGCGGTGTTGATGCTGGGCGGCGCGGGCTATCGCAACAACCTCGTTGCCGCCACGGCGCCGGCCATCATGCCCACCTTCGTCGCGAATCTCATCAACACGATGAACTCGTTAGGGTACGACGGCATCGACGTGGACTGGGAACCCATCCTGCCGAGCGATCAGGTGCCATTGTTAGACCTGGTGAAGCGACTGCGCGCGGCACAACCGTCGATGCTGCTGACGATGCCGGTGGGCTGGGTCAGCTCCAACTCTCCCACCGTGGATCCGTGGTACGGCACGGTCGCCATGCAGCTGGACCGGATGTCCGTCATGACCTACGGCATGGCAGACAACTGGGGCGGTTGGGTGAGCTGGCACCAGGGCGCGCTCTACGGCGCGGGCGCCAACCATCCCAGCTCGGTGGCCACCAGTGCGCGCCCCTACGTCCTGGCCGGCGTGCCGCGCAAGAAGTTGGGGATCGGACTCGGCTTCTTTGGCTCCTGCTGGAGTGGCGTCACCACGATGTTGCAGCCGCTGGGCGCGAACGATCGCGTCATCGCCAGCGACGGCGCGATGAGCTACGTCAACATCACGAACTCGTACTACAACGCGGCCGCCTATCGCTGGGACGCCACGGCGCGCGCGGGCTACCTCTCCTTTGCCAGCCCCACAGGACCGCAGGGCTGCTCGATGGTCTCCTACGAAGACCCGGCGTCCGTCACCGAGAAGGGCACGGCCCTCAAGGCCGCGGGACTCGGCGGCGCGATCATCTGGACGATCGGCCAGGGGCACTTCCTCAATGCACCGGTGGGGCAACAGGATCCGTTGCTCTCCGTCGCCTACAACGCCATCGTGCCCTAGCCATCCGTCGCCTACAACGCCATCGTGCCCTTACGCGGCTGATGGACGCCGCGCTCTGATCGGCGCGTGATCAGGCCTGCGGCAACGGCACCACCGGTGAATCCGAGGAAGCCCAGCAACGACATGTGGTGCCACGCCCAAGGTCCGCCGAGCCAGCCCACGGTCAGGCCGGCGGCCAACCCGAGATTCGTGTAGAGCACCAAGCGGCCTAACGGCACACGGCGCAGCGCACCAAACGCCATCACGGTGCCCAGCACGGCGCCAGCAATGCACGCCTCCAATCCAGCTCCAATGGCCATCGCGGCGATCTGCCCAGCGGAGACTGGCTCGGCCGGTGTCAGCACCGCCGCCGCAATCAGAGCTGCAACACCGCCGGCGATGGCTCCGCCAATAGCGCTCAAGGTTGCGACAACGGCGCCGGCGCTGGCTCGGGGGCCGTTCACCGCCGCCCGAAGAGTCTTGAGCGGCGACATGCGCGTTTGACGTGGCAGGTCGAGTTCATACAACTGCCTGACCGGATCGGCTTCCGTTGTGTAGTTAGGCATCTGTTCGCTCTTCGCGCAAACGGGCAACATCACGGGCGGTCAGCTTGAACGCTGCGGCGCCCGAGGTCACGTGCAAGACGTCCGGTTGCAGACCCAGGCGATGTGCGGCCTGACGATTCGCGCGTTTCATCCAGCTGACGGCGCCACCAAAGATGGCGGGGTAGCTGAGGAGCGTCGCGATCGCGGGAAGCCAGGGGTGAGCGCCAAGCTCCGATGGTGCCAACACGGCGACGGTCGCCAGTCCCAGCACGGCAGCCGGGGTGATGCTGAAGGCTGCGACCAGGCTTCTCCTGAGACTGCGCCGCTCATGAACAGCGCACGGCTCGCAGATCATGTGGCCCTGCACGAGCCACGGGCCGCCCAACGCCCCCGGTGCGTAGAGCGGCCCGTCGCAGTTCCCGCAGTGCTCCTCGTGATTGCGGCGCGCCGATCGCCGCGCCCGAACGATCGCGAGCGACGTCAAGCCGGTTGGGAGCGCCACCAAGGCGGTGAGGAAGATCGGATTCATCCCGAACACACATGCTCCTTTGGAAACGCCTAACGCCCCGATCTCAGCAGCGGCGAGCGGTCATATCAGTCGCGCTGTGGAAGCGGAGCCTCTCCGTGCTCGTTCGCACTCTATGGTATAGGCAACGCCGAGGCGGTGCCGGGGCACAAACAGGCTCACTCGGCGCCGGTTGTGCTCGCGGCTACATACGACCGACGGGAGCACCGCTGATCCCTCCGTTGGCAGGTCCAACTTCCCTACAACAGCAGACAGCTCAACCCTATTTCGACGATGGCGCGGGGGAGACCCAGTCAGCGCAGCGAGCACCGTATATCTGGTTGGCGAGCGACTCATGGGACTGCACAATCCGCCACCCGTTGGCTCGGCGCTGCAGAACGCCCGTCCATACGCCCGTGCCCGAGATCTCCGGGTGCTGCTTCATCTTGATAGTGAAGTGGTACGTCTCGGTCGCGGCGACTGCGTCTGGGCTGAGCACAATCGCCGCGTAGCTATCCACGTTCTGCTGGAGCTTCTCAAACTGGGGCCCGAGCGCCTCGTACCCCTGCTTGTAGGCGGCGTAAGAGGGGTACAGCGCTCCGGCCTCAGCGTAGGTCGCATCCGCGTCAGGCGAGAAGTTGGCCAGGTAGCCCGCCCAATCGAGTCGGTCCGCACTCGCCATCGTCGCCTGCATGAACGCCTTCGCGGAATCGGCGATGGCGGCCTTCCTTGCGTCGGTCAGCGGGGCCGGCGCGGGAGCGCTACAGGCGAAGGTCACGACGACTGCCAAGGAAATCGATGCCACACGCATGGTGAGTCCCTCCCACGAAGGTTGCGTTGCCTAACGACGACTCATCTCGCGCCCCGGCCACCGTCCCACCCCACGCTGTCGTTTAGCTGGCGCGACGTTCGACGTACCTACGACCTACGGGCCGGTCCCGCCAGTAGAGGCTGGCCACGGCCATCCGGCTTTCATCGGCCCCAACCCTACCAACCCCTACATAGCGTGTCGATGCGCCCCAACCGA
Organism: Gemmatimonadaceae bacterium; assembly: GCA_044224875.1. Classification (GTDB taxonomy): domain Bacteria; phylum Gemmatimonadota; class Gemmatimonadetes; order Gemmatimonadales; family Gemmatimonadaceae; genus JABAQJ01. Next base: position 7,739 of record JBGAJQ010000071.1, read on the forward strand.
GCCGCGCGGAGACTCGCTCGTCGGCTAGACGTTAGGCATCGCCGCAACGACTGGTCATATTTCCAGACCTTCCGCGTTCATTGCCTTGGTGCCCGCGCCCTCGGTAGCCGTGCCAACGTGACGACCGACGAGGACATGGAAACGGGCTTGACGTACTCGCTGAGGCACCCTAGCGTCCGTCCATGGACCTCTTGGCGCGTATTTCGATCGACCCCGCCGTGCGCTTCGGCAAGCCCTGTGTGCGGGGGACGCGAGTCACCGTCGGCGACGTCCTCGGGTATCTCGCCTCCGGCATGACGGAGTCCGCGATTCTCGCGGATTTTCCCGACCTGACCCACGAAGACGTGTTGGCCTGTCTCGCGTTCGCTGCCGAACGTGAGCGACGGATCATGCCAACGCCAGCCGCCTAGTGGCGGTCCGGCTGCTATTTGACGAGAACCTCGCCGCCCGTCTGGTGGCGGATGTGGCGGCGGAGTACCCGGAGTCAGCGCATGTTGTGGCCGCGCTGGGATTGCGAGCACGAGACGAAACAATCTGGGAGTACGCCAAGGCTCACGGCTTCGTGCTCGTAACAAAGGACGAGGACTTCCAACGGCTCAGCGTGTGGCGCGGCTTCCCTCCGAAGGTGGTCTGGATTCGGGCGGGGAACGTGAGTACGCGTGAGATCGCAGAGCTATTGCGGCAGCAGGTGGCGCTGGTCCAAATCTTCGTTGAGGATCCGGATGCGGCGTTCCTTCCGCTGGGTCGCCGAGCAAGCGATGCCTAACGAAATGTGCAGCAGCCGGCGGGAGGTGTGTGCAGCGGTACTGCGCTCCCGCCGCAGGTGACATTTGGCTGTTCGGTGGTGCTACGGCGACAGCTCTCCCCCCATCGCCTGCTGCAACCAGATCCGCGCCAGACGCCAATCTCGCTGCACCGTCCGCTCCGACACGTTCCGCAGCTGGCCGATCTCGCTGAAGGTGTAGCCGCAGAAGAAGCTCAGGTCCACCAACTCGGCGAGCGCCGGCTTGTGCGTCGCTAACTCATCGAGGGCGTCCGAAAGCCGATCCAGGTCGGCCGCATCCTGGCCGTCGGCTCCAACCGGCGTGACCTCCGGTGTGAGGGTGATGGCGAATGCTCCCCCGCCCCGCTTCTTCGCCCGGGAGTGTCGCGCGTAGTCGATCATCAGGCCCCGCATCGCCCGCGCCGCGTAGCTGAGGAAGTGCGCCCGATCCACAAACTGCGTCCCATCGCGTTGGGCCATGTCCAGATAGGCCTCGTGCAGCAGCGTCGTCGCGCCGAGTGACAGCTCCGACCCTCCCTTCTTGAGCTGACGCTCGGCGATCTGTCGAAGCTCCTGGTACAGCGCGGCAAAGAGCTGATCCGCTGCACCAGACGCGCCGGCGTCCGCTTGCTCGATGAGCTTGACGATGCTGTCCGGCACGCGCCCTCGGTGGTTGCTCGGCCCACAATGTAGCCGGGTTCGCCGACCCCGACCAGAACGACCGGCCCGGCGTGTCGTCCTCCGCCACGAAAAAACGATCTCCTACACAGCGTCCATTGCAGTGCACGGGACTTCGCCCGTGCCTGCCTCACGAGTGGCCAGGGGGTCCCGGGCACCGTGCGACTGAGCGACACGAAGTGGACCAGGCACGGTGGAGATCTCATGACTCAGCATTTCACAGCATTTCGGCGGGCCACCAGGGGGCGGATGGGTGGACGGACGTGGCTGGCCCTCATGAGCGCTGTGGCGCTAGCGGCGTGCTCGGACGCTGGCCCCGTGGCACCGGCCAAGCCTGCGCTGCCGACCGAGTCGGTGGACGCCGAGTCGGACGCCGGCATCAACGCCGTGAACAACCGGTTCGCCTACCTCTGGAACGACCAGGCCTCCGCTCCCCTTGGCGTCCCATACACGCCGACGACACAGTACAGCTACAACGCGAAGGGCCTGGCGAACAGCATGACGCGAACGGCTGTTGGGACGTACGTCGCCTCCTTCGGCGGGATGGCGAAGGGCACCGCCGCGAACAAGCGAGAGACTTTCATCGTCACACCCTACGGCCTATTTGCCACGACGCGCTGTGTGGTAGGCGGGTGGTTTGATGCCTCTGCCAACTTGAACGCCTCGGTGCGCTGTGTGAACACGGCAGGCGCCCCCGCCGATGCGCAGTTCACGCTGCTGATGGTTGGGAGTGGCAGCTTGCCTGGGCGGAACGCGTTTGCGTGGGCGAGTCAGTCCAGCACCGCGACATACACGCCCTCGGCGCTCTACTCGTACACGAGTTCTGGCGGGACGATGACCCTGAGCCGCTCGTCCACTGGGATCTACGCGGCCGACCTGGCGGTTCCTCGTCCCGCGGGCGGGAGGCCCGAGACGTATCTCGTCAGCACCTACAACGACCCGGATGATCAGTGTACGATCGGAGGCTGGTCGACGCTGGCATCGGTCTTCTGTTATAGCCGAGTGGGTGGCGGCGCCCTGTCGGATGCCCAGTACGACATTCTCACCCTCACGCAGGGTCGTCCGGGTCGTCGCGCGGCCTTCGCCTTTGCCGACAACCCGCATACCGCCAGCTACACACCGTCGACGTTTTACTCCTACTCGTCGAGCGGCGGAGCGATCTCCATCACCCGAGGGAGCGCCGGCAACTACACCGTGAACTTCGCCGGCTTGCAGAAGCTCACCGGCCACACGGAGACGGTGATGGTGTCCGGCTACGCGAATGGGTTCTTCAGCTGCCGTGTCAATAATTGGAGCACGACAGGGACGGGGCTCGCGGTCAGTGTGTCGTGCGTGAGTGTGAGCGGCATTCCGGTCGATGAGTTCTTCACGATCGCGGTGCTCGAGTAGAGAGGGCGCCGCGGCAGCTTCTTTCGGCAGGATCGAGTGATGGCGATTCGCTGACACTCCTTGCGCGGGGCCAGGGGTGGTGGGTCACCCTGGTCCCGCTGTTGGCAATCAACAGGTTCGTGTCGCCTTTCTCCCCGAAAAAGCGATCTCCTGAGTGTGACCGCAGTTCACACCCTTTTCGGGAGCGCATATGAAACGGATCATCGCCCTTCTCACGGCCACCGTAGCCCTCGTCGCCTGCTCCAACCCAGTCTCGCCTGATACGAGCGCGAAGCCAGAGGCGAGCAAGGCGCGCGCGGCGCTCGCTCATGGGTCCACCACCACCTCGGGCCGGTTGTCCGCCAACTGACAGTGGCCGTGACCGTCATGACTCAGCGACCGCTCTACCGTGATCGTCAGCAGGCCGGTGAAGCGGTCGCTGAGGCGTTGGCGGAGTACGCGAACCGGGATGACGTGATGGTCTTGGGATTGCCTCGCGGCGGTGTGGTGGTGGCCCGCGCAGTGGCCGAGTTGCTCCGGGTGCCCCTCGACATCCTCGTCGCTCGGAAGCTTGGAGTGCCCGGGATGAGTGAGGTGGCGTTCGGCGCGATCGTCGAGGGAGAGGCTGACGCGACCATGGACGACGTTGCCTGGTACTTAGGATTGCCCACATCGCTCGTCAGCTCCATCGAGGCACGTGAGCATCGGGAGCTGGCTCGTCGTGTGGCGCGCTATCGCGGGCAGCGACCGGCCGCGGATGTGAAGGGCCGCACCGTGCTCCTTGTCGATGACGGCCTGGCCACGGGTGCAACGATTCGAGCCGCGGCCACGTCGGTGAGGAAGAAGGGAGCGGCGAGGGTGGTCGTGGCCTGCCCCGTCGGCTCCACCGAAGGCTGCAGTTCCGTCGGGTCAGTTGTTGATCGCGTGGTGGTGCTGGCGACCCCCGAGCCATTCGGGATGGTGTCTGACTGGTACGAGGACTTTGCGCCGGTGAGCGATGATGCGGTGGTGTGTGCTCTCACGGGAGGGAGCGCACCGGAGGTGATCGAGCCATCTCAGGAAGACGCCACCGACGAGCGCAGTGTCTCTATTGGCATCGATGACGATGCGGGCTCCCTGAGCGGTGACCTTGGCGTGCCTGACGAGAGCTTCGCGCACGGTGCACGGGCGCGTGGGCTCGTGATCTTCGCGCACGGCGGCGGCAGCAGCCGCCAGAGCTATCGCAACCGATTTCTCGCCGGCTGGCTCCGCATGGCGGGATGGGCCACGCTCCGCGTTGATTTGCTGCTGGCGGATGAGCAGGAACGCGACCTGACGAGTGGAGTGCACCGCTTTGATGTCGCGCTGATTGGTCGTCGGCTTACGAGTGCGGTGGATTGGGCGGTTCGGGAGAGGGTGCCGGGGAGCGCGAACGTCGTGCTCTTTGGGGCGAGTACCGGGGCGGCGGCGGCGGTGATTGCGGCGGTGGCGCGGCCCGGTGTGGTGCGTGGGGTTGTTGCACGTGGCGGGCGGGTTGACTTGGCCGGCGAGGCGCTCCAACAACTCCGCGCTCCCATCCTGCTGATTGTCGGCGGCTCGGACGCTGACACGGTGCGCTGGAATCGCTCGGCGATCCGTCAGCTGCGGGGGGACGTCACGCTCAAGATTGTGCGGCGTGCGGGCCACACGTTTGAGGAGGCGGGGGCTATTGGGGCGGTGGGAGCGCACGCGATCAACTGGCTGAACCGGCGCTACGCACCCTCGACAGCGAACGAGTCCGCGGCAGGTGGCTGGAGGCGAGCCATCGAGAGTTTGGTTGTCCAAGTGCTGACCATCGGTAAATCTGACCGGGGACGGGTGGTTCAGCGGTGTGCTGGGGCCCCCAGCAGAACGGGGCTGTACGAATAGCCGACGGTCGTCAGGTGCACGTACGCTCCCTGTTCTGGCGATTCTCATTGACGTTCCCCCCGCGGGCGCATAATTCTTCCGTCCCCCCGCTTGAGGATCGTCAAATGCGTCATGTCGTCCTGCAGGTCGCCGTGTTGATGCTGGCGGCGACCGTCCCGGTGGCCTGCTCTCGCGACGCGACGGCGCCCGAGGGCCTGCTGAAGGCTGCACCCTCTGATCGGTCGCTTGCCCGGGGCGCGCTAGGACCCGGTGTGACGCAGACGCTCTACGCCCCGCTGAGTGCTGGCCGCCCGTCGGACGTGCTTGGCATCAACGACGCTGGGGTGCTCGCCGGCTCCTCGCAGGACGCCGCAGGCTCGCCTCATGGCATTCGATGGATCGGCGGAGTTCCAACGGATCCGGATTTTGCGCTGCAGCGCTTCGCGTGGGCACCGGACATCAATAGCTCCGGCGATATCATTGTGCTGGACGCGTCTCGCACGCCGTTGGCCATGGTCTACCACGGCAACACACCGACGTTCATTCAGCCGCTCGCGGGAGACGTCAGCACGACGGCCTACGCGCTGAACAACCTCGGCGTGGTGCTCGGTCGCTCCTGCAACGCCACCTGTCGCGGCATCCTGTACAACGGAACGACGTCGTTGTTCGATCCTTTGCCCGGTCACACCCTCGACCTGCAAGACATCAACGACGCCGGCGTCGTGGCCCTCAATGATCTAACGAGCGGCGCCGCGGTGACGGTGGTTGCGGGCGTGGTGACGCCGCTTGGACAAATCAACGGATCAAACGGGCGCGTGCGCGCCCTCAGCAACACCGGGTTGGCCACGGGTTCGATCGCACTCGGCGGCGGGCAGCAGGACGTCGCGCGCTGGACCGGTACCGTGGGCGTGAATGTCGGTCTCCCCGCCGGCGAAACTGTCTGCGCGGGTGTCGACATCAACAACCGCGGGCACATCGCCGTCCTTTGCTCGCAGAATGGGACCTTCGTCAACGGTTACGTGTGGGACGGGTTCCAGTTTCTGCACCTCGGCCCTCAGTCGAACGTAGCATCCAGCTTCTATACCACGAAGACGCTAGCGATCAACAACGCGTTGCAGCTGGGAGGCGCCACCCTCGGACGCGTGGCGTCACTGTGGACCTACCAGGATCCCGACGTCGACCAGGACGGCGTGCAGAATGCGGTCGACAATTGTCCCACGACGGCAAATCCGACGCAGGCCGACTTCGACCAGGACGGCACTGGCGACGCGTGCGACAGCAGTCCCGGGGCGGATCTCGCGCTCAAGATCACGAACAGACCGTCGCCCGTGTTCAACCAGAACTTCACGGTGAACCTTCGTGATTCGGACATCGGGCCAGGCGCGTCGGCAGGCGCAACACTCTTCATCGCCGGCTCGCCCGCCTTTCGCTTCGTGAGCGCCTCCAACGCGACGTGCGGTCCGGTCAGTGGCGGTTTGAGCTGCACGCTCGGCGCTGTGGCGGTGGGCGGCCAGCGCAATTTCACGCTGACATTCAAGGCGGTGCAGCACGGCACGTTCGCATACTCACTGACGCTGACGGGTCAGGATACGGATACGAACGCGGCGAATAACTCGCAGAGTGGCACGATTGCTGTTCCATAAGGGCGTCATCCTCGCCAGATCGTGCTGCATCTTCGCCATCCGCGGCCGCGGCGACGCGTAATTGACGCAGTTGTGCCCTACTGCACTGCCTCAGCTGCGTGCTCCGGTTTTGAGGATTGGGGGGTATCGGGAGACGGAGCGGGTGCATGGGACGGCGATCGTTCAAATGCGGGGGGATGTGACGGTCTTGCTAGTGGGGCGAGCGGGGCGCGCGTTGAGCAGGCGGGGGGGCTTGGTCCCTCGAATTTCATCTAAGATGGATGCATTAGTTGATGGCTCGGACGGATCGGGATTGGTAGATGCCGGCTCGCTTGTGGGCAGTCGGCGGTTGCAGCCCCAACGCCGTGCGGGGCCGGTGATCGCTTTGGTCCTTACTCCATTTCTCCAGCAAGATCGCTGCTTCCGCCAGCAAGGCAAACCAATGTTGCGACAGACACTCTCGTCTCACGCCGCCGTTGAAGGCCTCGCACACGCTCACTCAGGCGATACGCGCTCTGCGCCCAGCTCACCATCGCCCATCGGGTCCCCTCCGCTCGAAGGAGTCTGGCCCCGATCCCTCCTGCTGTCAAAGCGCGAGTCCCACTAGAGGAGTTTTGAGGGACCCAAGCCACTCAAAGAAGCCGACGATGCGATCTGGGCGGTCTACTACAACACGGTCCTACTCGGACGGTTCGATGAACGGGATGGGTCATTCACAGCTGAACGCAGTGTCACCCATGTTCCCCGCCCCCAGTGTCAGGATTGTTGTCGCGTAGTTGAGCTGGAATCCGTGGGGCGCAGAGGCGACGACCGATGACACGGCCATTCTCACTGGCGTACAAGCAGAAGATGCTGGAGCGGCTCACGGGCAAGACGGCGGTGAGTGCGCGGCAGTTGGCCATGGAAACTGGCATGCGTCAGCAGACACTCTCGCGGTGGTTGCAGGCCGCCAGTAGCGTTCCCGTGATGCCAGCCAAACGACCGCTCCGTACGTGGCCCCTCGACGAGAAGCTCCGGATCCTCACGGAGGCCAGTCGGCTCACTGGGGCCGAACTCACGCGCGTCTTGCAGCGGGAGGGCCTGCTGCTCGCGGAATTTGAGCAGTGGCGTCTCGCGTTGGCGGACGACGGCCGGGGATCGATGGCCAGCACGAAGCGCATTCGGGCGCTCGAGCGAGAGCTGGCGCGCAAGGACAAGGCGCTGGCCGAAGCGGCCGCGCTCTTGGTGCTGAAAAAAAAAGTGGACCACCTGTGGGAGGCCGCGGACGACGACACGGGGACGGAGACCGAGTCATGATCCTCGCGGCGTTGACCGAGGCCCAACAGAGCGGCGCGCGACTGCCAGCGGCGTGTGCGGTCGTCGGGATCTCGGCACGCACCGTGGAGCGCTGGCGCAAGCGGCCTAACGCGGCCGATGGCCGATGTGGGCCCCGCCGCCGCCCGGGGAACGCCCTGACGCCAGCCGAGGAGGCCGAGGTGCTCACTGTCATGACGAGCGCGGACTATGGCCATCTTTCCCCGAAGCAGCTGGTGCCGCGGCTCGCCGATGAGGGCGTGTATCTCGCCTCGGAATCCACGATGTATCGCTTGCGGCGTCGGTTGCAGCTGGGAACGCAACGTCGCCCGATGCGGCGTACGCAGGGCACGCGGGGGGCGATGGTGCACCGGGCGACCGGCCCCAACCAGGTCTGGAGCTGGGACATCACGTACCTGCCGACGCTGATCCGCGGGCGCTTCCTCCACCTCTATCTCGTCGTCGACGTCTGGAGCCGCCACATCGTCGGCACCGCCGTCCACGAGGGCGAGAGCGCGACGCACGCGGCGGCCCTCATGCGGCACATCTGCGAGACGAGCGGCGTCGACGCGACTGGGCTTGTGCTCCACTCGGACAACGGCAAGCCGATGCGCGGCCACACGATGCTCGCGACCCTGCAGTGGTTAGGCATCGTACCCTCCTTCAGCCGCCCCCATGTGTGCAACGACAATCCGTATTCCGAGGCGCTCTTTCGGACGCTCAAGGAAACGCCCGCGTATCCGCGCGCGCCCTTCGCGGGCCTGGCGGCCGCGCGGCGGTGGGTCGCGCGCTTTGTCGCTTGGTACAACGGCGAACATCGTCACAGTGCGATTCGCTTCGTGACGCCGGCAGCGCGCCATGCCGGCGACGACGTCGCCATTCTGGCCCGTCGCCACGCCCTCTATACCCGCGCGCGACGCCGGCGACCCGATCGCTGGTCGCGACAGACGCGCAACTGGTCGCCGATGCAGGACGTGGTGCTCAACCCACCATCCACCAACCTGGCGCTGAACACCGCACATGACCGACAGCGACAACTATCTTGACACCCACCGCCCGTTTAGCGTGTTACCTATGTTCCCGGTTGCTCGGCGAAGGAAAGCGCGATTGACACTCGTCCAGTAGCTCGCCGAGGAGGGCGATGTATCTGCGGCAAGCCAGGAGCAGGTCGTCTCCGTCCAATTCATCGGTGGTCCACATCCAAGCGAGAACCTCCCCAGACATCAGTATAGTGTCCTCGGTGCCCGGCTCCGCTGAAGAGATGGTGACGTGAAAACGAGGCAGCTGTGGATCGCGCTCTACTGTCGGGCCACCATCACCGTCGACGCGAAATACTCGGCCTGGAACGACTGGCTCGAACTTTTCGCTTCGGATACGGAGGTCATTGAACAGCCGCAAGAGCGACTCGTGCTCAGGCCGCCGTTGCGCGGCAAACCACTCCTCCCATCCCGGGCGCTGTCGAAATTCACTCCTCATGATCCATGTTACGCTACGAGCGGCGCTCAGGAACGCGCTCAAGTAGTAGTGAAATACGCGGCGACGCTTTGATCGTTTGAACATCCGTTGAAGGTCTTCATAGCGACTCTTTTCGAGATGCGCCAGAAAGAACTGGGCCTCCTCGTACTTTAGTCGCGTCGCGCCGGTACGTCGATCTGTCATCGCTCCACTGTCTGTTGTGTCCCAAAACTTCCTAGTTCACCTGCGGGCAATTCCAACAAGAGTGAGCGACGCGATCCTCTAACAATCACCCGTCAGATGCAACGTAACCTTAGCGAGAAGGAAGAAGTGATGCCTCTATGCAGAAACCTAGAGCGCTAGGACGGTTTGTTGCGCACGCGGTTTTGTAGTAATGACGAGTCGATCCACTGCCCGATCCGCTAAGAGCGATGAGCTGTTCGTCAAAGGAATGGAGGGCATCACATCGAAGCAGAATGCCGGTAGCGATGAAGTTGCAGTCCGGCGTCTTCAAGCTTCGCCCCTCAGCCCGCGCCTCCAAACGCAAGCGGCGGACGCGCTCCACGATTGCAGGTCCAGGGTACGACATGGTGAAGCCGGGGCGTTGGGTGAGGGAGTCGAACATCTCGGGGATGTGCGGCGACGCCAAATCTCCAATCACCTCGCTTACCGCCGTGGCGCAGGTTACCAGAACGGCCTGACCCCGGTCGAAAGCATCAATGACTTCGAGTAGTGCGTCGAAGTCGGCGCCTCTCCATCGCTCCTCCTGCAGAAGGGCAATGAAGACTCCCGAGTCCCAGCAGTACTTAGTCGTCGGCATCTCGCCGGCGGCGGAGGTATTCGACCGTCTCTACACCACCAGTCAGATTCGGTACTGTCCCGACAAAGCTGCGAAGGGAGCGCAGTTCCAATACGGGCCGAGCCACTTCAATTCGCTCTACATCGACGCGAAGAGGATGTGGATTGCTGTCGGCATAGTATAGGAGGCCGTGAACACGACAGTACCGACGTAGAGCGCGCCGCGCCTCATCCAAGAGCGAGCGGTCAAACCGACAGGAAATGCGAGGGCCAGAACTCGGATACAGGTAGAAAATCGGCTCGCGATGAACGTTGATGGCGTCGATGTACCCAGAAACCGATCCCAGCAATGCAGTTTCGGGTGGCGCGGTTACCGCAAAGGGGACGGCGCTCGTCCGAGCGAAGCTCAGCTGCAAGTCATCGACTGTTATGGTCGCTGTGCGTATGCGCCCTCGGGCCACCGGGGCCATCATCTCACCGATCTCTTGCAGCACCCCCCGATCGAGACGACTGTATCTAGCAGTGCGATCGCGATAGACGGCGACGCCTTCCGCAAATTGCGCGAACATGAGGCCGACGTCGACACCCGAGGGTTCGGAGGGCTCAAGCACAACCGTAGCGCTGCCGATCTCCAGATCAACGATGCGGAACGTGGTCTGGGTGCGCGCGGTCGGATGTGCGCCGGTCTGTTCGCGCTCTAAGCGACGAAACACACCGAGTGCGTGCTCAAGAAAGTCGATGAAGTCTTGGGCCTGGACATAGCCCTCCTCTTCGCGGGGACCTTCGAGGTGTAGGGTCAGCTTCCGGGTCAGCGTCATGTGGTAATTATGCACGTCAGTCAGAGGGCCATCTAGACATCCGGAAAACTCATGAATCGCAGCGCCCGTCCACACTCCGCGCTGAACCGTTGGGCCGACCGGATCGATAGCTACGCCTGGCAAGTTCGGCGCTAGCGAGCCGCGTGTGGAGATTACCGGATCAGGGAGACGTGGCCAGCGTTCCGACTATGAGGCCGCAGTTACCAACGGTGTTGCGCAAAACGGCGATTACGCGCCCACCGCTATCCAAAATCGGGCTCCCGTTTTCGCCCTGATCAAAATGGCGATTTAGGAGCAGTTGCAGCGGTGCCGCCTTCCGATGGGCGCTGACCATCAATCGGTCGGATGCGAGCGGCTTCTGATCCTATGGGCGGAACGGCAGTCACCGCATCGCCAAGAGCCGGCCGGTTTGTGGATAGCTATCGTACGCTAACGCTCGCGACGAGGGTCGCCCCCCTTCCGAGAGGAGGTTCGGCATCTGGGTGCACTTGCACGGGCTTCGAAGCAGGACGGGGCCGTGAAAGCACTTGACGATCGCAGGCCCGTGCTCTGGGCGCTTCGCAGCGCTTCCGTACGCTGTATCGCGCAGGAAACCGCACGCGAAACAGCTAGGATCGATTATCCGCAGCCGGGTCATTCTAAGGAACGCGTGGCTGGCTCGCTCGCGCCCTAGCTAAGCTGCGAACGGATCAAATAAGATGTGCGCGCGACGCGCGCAATTCCGAAAACCGTTTATCAGCTGCCGCGTTCGTTAGACTGCGCGGTGGTCGAAGTCAGGACCCGATCGGAACGAGGGAAATAGCTCTGCGAAGCCCAGAGCTCGCACAAATATTCTTCGAACCCTTCCACTTTGGTGGGCTGACAAACGCGCGCTAGTTCCGTCCCCACCTGTGTGAAGAGTACGTGACCAACGTCGAGATTCAACGCCGCGTCGGGTAAGGTCAGATGAATTGCAGCACCGAAATAGCTGACGAGCGGAGGTTTGATGTCGGTTACTTGAAATCCGGTGAGAAACCCGTACGTGACTAAACCGATATCATCGAGGTGTTTGATTCCACCAAACCGAAGACCGCGATGTTGATAGATCGCTGCCTCAACGTCATAAATGATAGGCACGGACGTGTCGCCGACATTGCAGACAAACGCGCACAATGTCGCGAACGTCTCCGCGTCTTGGCGGTCCAGCGATGAGAGATGATTAACGGTGCGCTTTGAGAACGCGCCAGGCTCGTTCGCTTCGCCCGCGAGGATTCGCGCCCACAGTTCTTGCATTTCCGCGTCAGATGTCAGCCTGGACTTGTCAAAGAAATTGGCAATCCAGTCCGAATCGACGCGCTCTGGCCTTGACTGGTCGCTCAAATGCGGTATCGCCTTAGTGGTAATCGCCTCGATGTTTTCCTGTTTCTTTGCCTCCTCAAAAATGAATCGCTTGAGGCCCCGCTCTTGGATGTCAGATATCTCCATTGCTGACAGCACTCGGATCTTCTCCGCATCTGCCTCCGCGGCAGCGATGCGTCTGATTTGATTCGGCCTAAATACTCCGCCGATTGCGTCCGAGATCTTGTCGATCAGCTTAGATGCCGGTTCGGCCAATTTGCCGACATCGACGAGGGAGAAGCTTGGCACGGTGGACTTCTTGGAGTCGTCGGTCATTCGGAATGAAATGCGTGGCGCAGTCTAGAAGTTATAACTGGGCTGCCCCCGGGTTCGCCGTGGACTAGCTCCTCGGTGTGACCGGACTAGCCAGAGCCACCTGCGACGCAACGCTGTCGCGCCCGACCGGAGACCAGCCCATGTCGACCTCAATCATCTAGATCGGAGTGGACGTCCACAAGGACTCCATGACGCTGGCGCTCCTGCCGCGCCAGGCACCGGCGCCCACCCGTGTCGAGCGGATACCTAACGACGTCCTTCAAGCTGCCCGGGGGGCGCATCGGGGAGGTGCGAGCGTGTTACGAGGCCAGAGGCGCGGGCTACGTCCTGCATCGCGCGTTGCAGGCATGTGGTACGCCTGCAAAGTGATCACCCCTTCGCTGATCCCGAATGGCCCGCCGTCCAGCGGAAGCGCGACAAGCGCGATAGACCCGAATTGGCCCGCCTGTGTCGCTCGGGCGAGCTGACCGCGTTGCGGATTCCCGTAGAAGCCGGGTGCGCGATGTCGTGGGGTGCCGCACCACCTTCTAGCGCGAGATTCTGAAATCTCGCCACGGCATCCCGAGGTTCTTGACCTGGCGCGGGTGGGAACCCAATCCTGCCAAGCGACCAGGTGCCTCCGTTGGGCCTGATGCGACTGCGCGCCGCGCAACCTTCCATGCTGCTCTCCAGCGTCGCGCCGCTCCGCGCGCAGTCGGCAACCTTTCCAGAGTCGTGGATGGGTACGTGGCGGGGAATGCTCACCAACTACGGTGGAGCCGACAGCATCAAGCTAGCGGCCACACCCTTCCATATAGACACGTCACCGGCCCGCCGTTCGCAAACTGTCCACCCACCCCACCACCCTCCGGCGCAGCACCGTCATCGGCAGGCTTCCGCTCGACAGCACCACATCATGAAAGCCGCGCACATCGAACGCAGACCCTAACGAGTCCCGCGCCAGCTGCCGCAGCGCCGCAATCTCGATCGCTCCCATCTTGTACGCCAAGGCCTGGCCCGGCAGGTCAACCGAATAGCGCAACGTCTCGGTCTGCAACTGCGTGGGCGACTCGGCCACTCGCACCTTCATGAAGGCCATCGCCGAGTCGCGCGACCAACCGAATTCGTTCATCCCGGTGTCCACGACCAATCGGCAGGCCAGGAACATCTCCATGAACAGGCGACCATACCGTTCGTACGGGTCGCGATACATCCCCATCTCCCCCGCCAGCGCCGACGCATATTCGCCCCAACCTTCCGTGTACGCGGTGTGATAGTTGTTCTGACGGTACGCGGGCAGGGCGTCGTTCTCGTGCTGGAGCGCAATCTGAAAATGGTGACCGGGAATCAGCTCGTGCGCGATGAGCGCGCCGCCGGTGATCATGGAGCGCTCGTCCAGGCGCGATCCATTGAAGTAGTAGTGCCCCATCGAGTCGGTCGGTGACGGCGGAGCGTAGTACCCGAAAGTCATCGCTGGTTCGAGGCGTGGATCCAGGCGACGCGTGTCGCCGGCGGCACGCGGGGGGTGGAGAAAGAAACGCGTTGGCGAAGAAGCGTGGATCGTGGCGCAACGACTCGTGAAACTCCGGGGCAGACGTCGTCACCCCCAGCTCCCGCCGAATGGCCGCCATGGCGCTGTCGATGCGCGCGACCTCTGCCAGCCCGCGCTTGTGTACCTGCTCGGGCGTCACGTTCATCGTCGTGTGGAGCCTAACGAGATACCGGTAGTACGCACGCCCTCCGGGATACTGCCACTGGCCGACGGTATGAGGCGCTTTGTCGCGGTACGGGCCCTGGAGGAACTCGAGCAATCGATCAAAGGCGGGATTGACCTGTTCCGACACCACCCGCGTTGCACGTGCGCGCAGCGCGCTCGCCGATTCGGCACTCAGCCCGGTCACCCGGTCCGGTGTGGGTATGAAGGTCCCGGCGTCTGGTGCCTTGCGATACGCACGCATGACCTCGACCACCAGCGGGATCTCGTCCACGGGCAGCACGATCCCACGCGTCGCTCGGGCACTCAAGCCGGCGCGCATGGAGTCCACCAGTGGCGCCAGCTGCGCCAACAGTCGTTCGTAGCGGACGGCGTCGTCACGCCCGGCGATGCGCACCGATTCGAACGCCCGCGCCACCTCCTGCATGACGGTCGAGTACGGCGTGACGGCCGCAAAGGAGAGCCAGTAGTACCGCGGTGCCTCCGCCGCCAGCGCCAACTGCCACTGGAGCATCCGCAGCGTTAGGCGCTCCTCGGCACCCAACTCCCGCTCGTGCGCGGCCGACAATCGCGCGAGTTGCCGGCTGGCAAAGGCGCCGTCGCTCACCGCGACCGCCCGTGACATGTCGGGGAGTCGCTCGATCGGCAGCTGCGCCTGAAGGCGCGCGGTGATGTCGGTCTCCAGGTCGCGGGCACGCAGCGCGGCCAGGGTCCGAGCCACCACGCGGGCCGATGGGCTGGAATCCGGCGGCGCGGTGTGCTGAGCGCCAAGTGCAAGCGCGTCGCCGCTCAGCAGCGTGAAGGCCAGGGTGAGGACGGATACCGGCGTCATGGGTGAGTTGGAGTGGTCCGCAGCCGCGCGCGCGCTTCCCCACGCAATCACAGGATTTCGGTCGGCCCGATCATGGCGAACCTACCGCATTTGTCGCCCAATTCATAACAGATTATGAAAGAATGACTTAAGAGGGTCTAACAGCCTACATGGTGTAACACGATGTATACTTAACAGTCTATACGCTGATAAAGAAGCGGTGCGCGACAGCGTATACGCTGATATGTTACGCTAAGAGCGAGGCATGTTCCGATGAGAAGGGCCGTCAGGTCGCCGCGAAAATCGCCAGAAATGCTCGCCCTGCAACGTCGGCAGCTAGATGCCCGCTTGAAACAGCTGCCGTCGCTCGAATCGCCTCGGCCGGGCTGGATTCGCACCATCCGGGAGGCCCTTGGGATGACGCTGGCGCAGCTTGGAAGGCGCCTCGGAATATCCCCGCAGTCGCTAAGAAGCCTCGAAGAACGAGAGCGCGAGGGCACAATCTCGCTGACGAAGTTGCGTGAGGCTGCTGAGGCGATGGGTTGCGACCTCAAGCTTGCGTTTGTTCCAAGATCCTCATTGGAGGGGATGGTACGCGAGCAGGCCGCGCTGAAGGCGAGAGAGCAGCGGAATCGGTTGCTTCACACCATGCGATTGGAGTCCCAAGAGGTAGGTGTGAGCGAGGTGCTCGAGGAGTCGCGAGCGATAGAGCTGTGGATCACAAAGAGAGCCCGCCAACTGTGGGATTGATCAGTGCGACGAGACGTTCTAGTTGAGCCGCAAGCAGGCGACGGAGACACACCGCTTGACCCGGACGAAATCGACGGACTCATTCCGTCCCATCTCGAGACCCGTGGCGAGCTGAATCAGTGGGAAGCGACGAACCTTGAGCTCGCAACGGAGTGGATAGCAGAACGCGCACTGGATGTACTTGATCTTGGAGTTCTGACTGAGCTACACCGCCGCATGTTCGGGCAGACGTGGGAGTGGGCTGGCACATTTCGGAGAGCCCAGAAGAACATCTCGCCATTCCACTGGTCGGAAGTGCCTCGCCTAATGAGGGACCTGCTGGAGAACACGAAAGCGCAGTACGCAGCATGCCAAGGTGGTGATGAGGAGCTCGACCATCTCGCAGCGCGATTTCATCACGAGCTAGTAAGAATTCATCCTTGGCCAAACGGGAATGGACGGCAGGGCAGGTTGGCGACGGATCTCCTGCTGCGACTGTGGAAGCGCCCCCCATTCACATGGGGTGCCAGGAGCGGCGATGTCGACCCGGCTGCAACACGCAATCGCTACATCGACGCTCTCAGGCGCGCCGATGCGCATGAGTATGCGCCGCTGTACGCGTTCGTGCGGGCGTGAGACGGGTCCGCCTAAACGTTGAAGTTCAGCCTTGGCTCGCGGTCCGAGGTGCCATGGCACGTAGGCTCCGACCGGCCGCTGCAACCACTTGTTAGGCAGCTGGCACGAAACCGTTAGGGAGTCACACATACCCGAATACCTCTCTGCGTGCCTCGCCACCGCGATCCACGCGGGGATGCCAGGGCGCCCAAATCGGCTTCGGACCACCCCCCCTCCCGTCCCCTCCCCTTGCGCCCACTCTCGCTGGCCTGCTCCATTGAATGCCCCCTTCCCCGACCACCACCGGTATGACGCCCTCTCGCCCGCTCATCGCGATCACGGTTGCCTGTGCCCTCGCCGCCGCCCCCTCGCGCGCCCTCGCACAGGCAGGCATGGATCACAACCACCACATGGGGCCGGAGATTGTCGTTCCCAAGGGTGCGCCCTATACGAAGGCGGACGTCCAGTTCATGCAGGGGATGATCGCCCACCACGCCCAGGCCATCGTGATGTCGCGAATGGCCGAGGCGAACGGCGCCAACGCGCAGGTACTCAAGCTCTCCCGGAAAATCGACCAGTCGCAGGTGCCCGAGATCCTCATCATGCAGAACTGGCTTCGACGGTACGGGCAGGTGGCACCGGACACCTCGTCGTGGCATGAGATGCGGATGGACGGCATGCTCAGCGACGACGAGCTCAAGGCGTTGAGCGAGGCGAAGGGCGTGTCCTTCGACCGGCTCTTTCTCAACGGCATGATCAAGCACCACGCCGGCGCGCTCAAGATGGTCGACGACCTCTTCAAGTCTCCAGGCGCCGGCCAGGAGGTGGATACCAATGTCTTCGCCAACGATGTCGTCACCGCCCAGACGGCGGAAATCGGCATCATGAGGCACTTGTTGTCCCAGCTTCCCCCCGAGTGAATCGCTCCCTCACCCTCCCCTACATCCTCACAATGCGAATGATGCGCGGTTCCCTCCTGTTGTTGCTGGCGGCCAGCGTTGTGCCGACGCTGGTGTCGGCACAGACGTATCCTTCAGCCAAGGACCCCCGAAGCACGCTCAAACCCGGTCGTTTCGACGCGGGCATTGCGATCAGCAACATGAAGCAGGTGTCGTTCGTGAAAAAACCCGCGGCCTTCGACACGGTCGCCGGTTTGAAGTTCATCAACTCCGACCTCGCGTTCGGCACCCATTACGTCTACCAGTCTAACTTCGCCGGCTTCACCATCTGGGACATCACGGACCCCGCAAACCCGGTGGTCGCGTCGGCGACAAAGTGCATCACGTCGCAGGGTGATCCGACGATCGTCGGCAACCTGCTCTTCCTGTCCGCCGAGGGCGCGGGCAACCGCAATGATTGCGCTGACGGGGGGGTGAAGGATCCGAAGGACCACATGGCCGGCGTGCGCATCTTCGACGTGTCCAACCCGAAGGAGCCCAAGCTCGTGAAGAACGTGCAGACCTGCAAAGGCTCGCACACGCACACGCTCGTGCCCAGCCCGAAAGATCCGCGGATCATCTACCTGTACGTGTCCGGCGGGCAGGCAGCGCGCCCCGAAACCGAGCTCGCGGGATGCAAGAATGGCACAGACCCGGCTGACCCGACGAACTCGCTCTTCATGCTGGACATCATTCGTGTGCCGCTCGATCACCCTGAGCAGGCCGAGGTGATTCCGGGGGCGCGCATCTTCACGGGGCTTGATGTCGCTGGCGAGTGCAAGCGCTATTGCCTCCCGAACGACCCGCGCCGGCAGGAGAGAGCCGCCAGCCTTGCCGCTGCGAACCCCGGGATGCCAACCACGCCGCGCAACTGCCACGACGTGACCTCGTACCCGGCCATGAACATGCTCCTTGCGTCGTGCCAGACGCACTCCATCCTCGTAGACATCTCGAACCCCGAGAAGCCGATCCGCATCGACGCGCTCGTCGACACGAACAACTTTCAGGGCCGTCACACGGCGGCATTCAGCAATGACGGCAAGAAGCTGATCCAGACGGAGGAGTGGGGCGGCGGCACGGGCCCGATGTGCCAGGCGTCGAGCATGAAGGAGCTCGGCGGCAACACGGTCATCACGCTGGACGGGAAGAAGAAGCAGACGCAGCGCGGGTACTTCAAGCTCGGCTCCGCGCAGTCGGCCGAGGAAAACTGCGTGGCGCACAACGGCGGCATCATTCCAGTGCCTGGACGCGACCTGTACGTGCAGGGGTGGTATCAGGGTGGCGTGAATATCATGGACTTCACCAACCCGGACAGCGCGCTCGAGATCGGGTATTTCGATCGGGGCGCCATCAACCCGCCGAAGGGTGCCGACGTGCCGCAGCCACCGGTGGACCCCAACGTTCGCGGGGGAGGCAACACCATCGGTGGGTCCTGGGGTGCGTATTACTGGAACGGACTGATCTTCTCTTCGGAACTCGACCGCGGCATGGACATTCTGGAGCTGACGCCGAGCGCGCAGCTGTCGGCGAATGAGATTGCTGCGGCGAAGCTGGTGCGTTACGACGCCTACAATCCGCAGAGCCAACCGAAGATGACGTGGCCGCCGGCGTTCGTCGTCGTGCGGTCGTACCTGGACCAACTCGTTAGGAACAGCGGGCTCGCACCGGAGCGAACGGCGGCGATCTCCTCGGCGCTCGACATGGCAGAGATGAAGAGTGGCCTGGCCCGTGCGACGGCGTTGAACGCCCTCGCCCAGCAGGTGGACAAGGATGTCGGCGGCGCGAAGGATGGTGCTCGCGT
>JBGAJQ010000004.1:0-143225 GCA_044224875.1 Gemmatimonadaceae bacterium
GGCGAGGCGGTTCTTCGACATGTGCTCGCGCTGCCAGCCCTCATCCCGTGCCCGCCGCCTAACAGTTTGTAAAACTCCACGATGTGCTCGAGCCGGAACATGTCGCCGTCGTCCGCCACGAGCAATGTGTGGGCAGCGACCTTCTTCATCTCGTCTCGCCAGTCGTACGGCGGGTCGAAGTCCCGGTCTGGCACACGCCTGTGTGGCAGACCGGGGGCCCCGTGATCTTCGTGCCGCCGAGCGGCACGTCAGATCATTTTGTGATCCTCAGATAATCTCAAGTTGGTACGGATGGCCTGGCGTGAGGATGCGTCCACTGATGACGATCGTATACTGGCTGGCGATCGGGCCAGAATAAGTCAGCACACTCTGAGAGCAGGTCCAGGGAGCCGTCGCCACCAAGGCCCCCACGCTGTCATACAGCTCCATCAGAAAGAGGTCTCCATCGCACGGCGCCGTAAGTTGGACCGTGACGGACCCGCTCGCGCCAGTGAAGATGGAGAAATTATCCACGTCGAGAAGGTTGCACATTCGCGCTTCCGTCACCTTCGATCCGGGCTTCACGTGGTCAGTGAAATGGTCAGTGATGGTCCACGGGTTGGCATGCCCACCGTCATCGTCGGGTTCAAAGACGTCGCATTCAAAGTTTGGGTCTGTCCCAAGTGTAATCCATTCCGTGCTGCTCGCCCCGTCGCCGCCGAAGACCCCAATCTTGTTGCCAGCGGTCACCGCATTGTGGAAGCGTCGGAATTGGGTGAGCGGACGGAGCTCGGCCCAACCGCCCGTCGACGGATCGAACACGTCCACTGAGCGAGATGGGTTCCAGGGCAGGACGCCGTTGTCGCCGCCAATGGTGTATAAACGGCCTAACGTTGATACCACGCTCAAGCCATATCGACCTGACGGCATGCGCGGCGGCAATTGCGCGTCAGGAAGCCAAAGTTCATTCGTCAGGTCGAAAACGTCGACGGTGGCCTCCCCGTCAAACGAGATGCTTGGCGTCGTGTTTCCGCCAAACAAGTAGAGTCTGTCTCCGACGACGCCGACCCCGCCGTATCGGTGAAGCCGGGTCGGGGATGGCAACATGCGCCAACGATTTGAGGCCAACGTCGGATCAAAGACCGCTAGACCGAGCACACTCGAGGTACAGTTATCGGAAAACGGCGAAGGTTGGCTTGCCTCGACGGCTGCTACATACAACCTACCCTGAAACACTACACCAGAGCCACAGGCCATTGGAAAAGGGAGAGCATCAGAGCTGAGGCGCCAACCCGTCGCACTGGAGAATACGTACATCGACGATTGCATCTGTCCAATCGCATTTAGTCCGCCAGCGACATAGGTCTTGCCGCCTAGTACTCCCGAGCCGGCGAACGAGTGCAGCGCAATAGGCAGGGGGGCGGCAGGCGTCCAGGCGGAGGGCGGAGGTGAACTGGAGCAAATCGTGTTGACCTGACTTGTAGCTCCCGCGCTACCGACGCCCCCGATGCTGCGGACGCATTTTCCACTGTACACGAGTGCTGCAGCCTTGGTGGTGGGTGTCGGGAGTGGAGGAATGGGTAGCCAGAGATTGCTCAGCGTGGGTGCCAATTCGCTGCTGGGCCGAAAATGGCGCGATAGGTCAGGGCTCGTTGCATCCACACAGGCGACTGCGCTAAAGAGGAGCAAGAAAGTCGTCGACAGAGACGTCCATCGACGTCTTGCGAGAGTGGCGGCGGAATGGTGCACGAGTTCCTCCTGAAGGGCGAATGTGCGCTGCCTGATTTTCCACGTTGTGAGTCGACCGTCAGAATGCCGTCAGATGAAGAGGTCCTCTCGATGGCTCACGATTCTCACGGGCCGCGGTGCATGTTCCAATCACCGGGAACCTTTCGGTAAACCGTGAACGACGGTCGCAGGGAATGGACCCGCGGAGCCCCGAGCTCTGCTAGCCGGCCAGTCGTGCTGGTAGCCCAACGGGTGCGTGAGCGTTGCCCACTCTGGCGCTCCCACGAACCGAGCTCCACTATTGCTCCCCTTGGTTAGCCGTTTCCAACGCCCGTCCCCCTGTGGCGTGTCACTGCACCAGCCCACGTTCCTACGTCGACTCTGTTCCGGAGGCAGCATGCCGCAAGCACTTCGCGCCGTTCCCCACCAATCACTCTCCCTGCCGTGGGCGGCTACCAGCCTGCTCGCGGCGTTGGCGCTGACGGCTTGCGTCGACAACGGCCCGGTGGCGCCGCTGCCCGCCACTCCGCCAGCTGCATCCGTCGCATCCGACGCCAAGGGGAATCAGGCGGTCCTCGGCGATCGGCTCGCCTATCTCTGGGCCCAAACCGCCTCGCCGCCCATCAACACGCCATACGCACCCGACGCCCAACGCAACTACAACGGCAAGGGTCTGCTGAATCGCGTGACCAGAGTGGCCACCGGCAACTACTCGGTGCTCCTCGGCGGCATGGCGAAAGGAGCCACCCAGCTCAAGGAGACGGTCATCGTGACGCCGTACTCGCAGGTCAAAGTGCGGTGCAGCGTTGCGTGGGACGATCTCGGCGCGGACCTCGAGGTCTTCGTCTCCTGTCAGGATCAAGCCGGCGCACCGATGGATTCGCGATTCACGCTCCTGTTCGTCGGGGACAACACGCTCTCCGGTCGACAGGGCTTTGCCCTCGCCGACAGCCCGCTCGCTCCGTCCTACAGCCCCAACGCTCTCTTTTCTTACACGTCGTCCGGATTCCCCATCTCCATCACACACACGCCAGCGACGGGCTTGTATACGGTCGACTTCGGCCTCACGCGGCCGCCGGGCGGGCTCCCGGAAGTCTACATGCTGACCACGTGGGGTGGTTCAGCCAACCGTCTCTGCAGCCTGATCACGGCCCCCGGCCCCGCCAACCTGGAATGCTACTCCGCCTTCACCGGCGTGTCGTCGGAGGCGCTGTTCGACATTCTGTTGGTGGAGCAGGGACGACCGGGGATGCGCTTCGGGTTTGCCCGCGCCGACCAGCCGTCAGCTCCTACTAGCTACACCGCCAACCCCTTGTGGTCCACGTCCACGGGTGGCCCCATCACGATCACGCGGACGCAGAAGGGCGTGTACAACGTGGACTTCATTGGGCTGCAGAAGCCGGTGGCCACGCGGACCGAGATCGTTCAGGTCTCCAGCGTCGGACCGGGCGCCCACGTTTGCACCGTGCCCGCCTGGCCAAAGACGCCAGCCGGAAACGGCATCCGCGTGTGGGTGGTGTGTCGCAATAACCTCGGGCAGGTGGTGGACGCGCAGTTCAACGTGCTGGTACTGGAGTAGCCCAGTGTTGTGCAGCTCGGGACGGGATGTCTTAGGCTCCCGAGCTGCACCGCCGGAGCGTAGTCGCGAGTCAGGCGTTGTAGAGCGACGGTGCGGGTACGTCGGCGTGCGCCGGTAAGTTGGGCGATGGCGCGATCCGGGACTGCCTAACGCCTGCTCACCACCTCGCGCGTGACGGGAAACGCATTCCGTTCCACCCAGCCAGACAAACCGTGCGATTTGAGCCGGACCCAATCGCCACGCGTTTCGCCCAGTTGCACGTGCGTGTCCGGACCAATAGACGCGACCACGTGAGAGTTGCGGCTGGCGGCGTTGTGCACGGGTATCCAGCCCCGGGCAACGGCGCGTACCCAGCGGCTCTTGGTCTGGGATGGTGCTTTGGGTTTGGTCGCGAGGCGCGCTCTCTCGCGCTCGCGTGCTGCGGGGGGACGAGCGGGTATCGCGATGGCACGGGATTCGATCGCGGGTGTCGCCGGAGCCGGAGACGGGGCTGGGGAGTACCCCGGAACGTCATCCGCTCCCACGGCCTCACTCGGCGATACCGCACGGATCGATTCGGCGATCGCCGGCTGCAGGGTGGTCGCCGAGTATTTCTCCGGTCGCTGCGACGCGGTGGCCGCGTCACTATCGGCGCGTTCTGTGCTCAGCGCCACGCTGTCGGCCTGCGCTGACGTGGTTGGCGCGTTCGAGTCGGTGCCATCGCTCGTCGGCTCGGTTGCAGGAGTCTCCGGGAAGAGCGCGATCGACTCCTCACGAACGGAAGAGGTACCGCGAGGGGTACCTCGGTGCGCGATCGTCGCGCCGGCGGCCAGCGCGACAAAGCCGACCACGGCGGCGATCTTCCATGCGTGCGGCGCAAGCCGACGAGGCTCTGGTTTGGTGCCACACCATTGGCATTCGCCGCGCGCCAGCGGATAGTACGACTCGCAGGTGGGGCACTGGGTGAGCGGGAGAAGCTCGCCAAAAGAATCGCGCAGGTTGAACAGG
Source organism: Gemmatimonadaceae bacterium (assembly GCA_044224875.1). Lineage (GTDB taxonomy): Bacteria > Gemmatimonadota > Gemmatimonadetes > Gemmatimonadales > Gemmatimonadaceae > JABAQJ01. The sequence goes on from JBGAJQ010000004.1 coordinate 4,274, forward strand.
TGGCCGCAGTGCGGGCACTGCGAGGCGGCGACGAGTGCTTTCATTCCACAGGCATCGCAACGAACTGATTGCATGCTGACCGCCCTGGTCGAGAGTCCTGTACACCGACACCGTCCTGCGCACCCGCCCTGATGTGACACCCGAATTGTTGCTGGCGGCGCCAGAGTGCGAAAGGTTGGCGGTACGCCTCGCTCGCGCGATCCCCTTATACCGCCTGTCGGCCTCGGTGTGCCCATGGATCTGCCGGGCGGGGCCGTGAGACCCGAGTGACAGGATTCGACGACGGGGGCGTGGTTTCATTGCCACCCCCGTGCCGCGGCCCTGCCGCTCCCCATTTCAAAGGTGTCCATGGAGGTCGCAGTCCAACGGCTGTAGTTTGCTGACCGATAGGGATCGTTCACCCAGTGATTTCGAGGGCTGGCTGCGTGCGTCAACCGATGAGTCGACCGCTGCTTGGGTTTCTGACGATCCTAACGATCGGCTGCCGAAGCCCGACCGAAGGCATTCCCATGCAAGTCCGGCTGGAAGACCAGCAGCTGGAGGCCGACCAATTGAGCGCGTGGCCAGCGACGCCGGAGATCAATGGCGGCTTCGAGCTGACGGTGCGCGGTACGATGTACTTCGGCTGTGACACCCCGGTCGCCTACGCGGCGCTGAACGGGGATGTGGTGAGCGTACGCGTGACCCGACGTCCGGGCGACCCTGGCCGCTGCCGTGCGGTCACCACAGGATGGCACGGGTACGAGCTGACGATGCCCGGACTCCCCGATGGCTGGTACGACGTGATCGTTCGGGAAGACGGCAAGCCGGGGCTATTCCGGGAGCGTGTGAGGATCTCGTAGGGGGCCAGTCGCCTACCTGGCTCGGAAGCCGATCGGATAGAGCGGTGACGGGCTGTCGTGCGGCACATCGCCCTGTTGCGCCCGCACTGCGTCCATGGAGCGTGGCAGCTCAAACGGCAACCGGCCGAGGGGGCGCACACGTCCCGTCAACGCGTCGAACAAGGCCGCGTCACTGACACCGAACTCCCCGATCAGCATCCTCGCCAGGGGCTGCAGATTCGTGAGGATCGCCGGACGGTCCAAATAGACCACCACCACCGTGGGGACCCTCGCCGCCGTTTCCTTGATCATCGTGAAGGTGGAGTCCGACTCCTTGAAGTCCAGGTCACCCTCATGTTGGAACGAGCCGAAGAAGAACGTCGGATGCAGCTTCTGGAATGGCGCACTCACGCGGAAGATCGCCAACTCCGCGTCTTCGGCGCGCGTGACCACGGTGTAGCCCCGCGCATGTGCTGTGGAAGTGTCCACGCCGTGCAGAAATAGTCGCGCGCCACCACGCAGCAGCGACGGCACCTGCGGGTCGTTCTTCAACACAACCAGCGCGCGCGATTGTGCCGCCATGGCCTCGCGAAGCGTCTCCGGGGAGCCGACGACGCGCGTGGCGCGTTGCACATCGACATACGGATTCTCGAACAGGCCCTGGTCAAACTTCACGATCATCACACGCCGCGCCGCCTCGGCCAGGCGTTCTTCGGTGAGCAGGCCGGCCTTCACGGCGTCCAGGAAGGGCTGGGCATCGTCGACGCCGCCGAACTGGTCGATGCCGGCGTTCATCCCCTTGGCAAAGCGTTGCATCGGCGTGAGCGATTCCACGCCCCACGGCATGGCGATCTGCTGTGGCAGCTGACGGGGCTGGCCAGTCACACAGGCTTCCACGCAGTCCTTCGTGATCATCCAATCAGACAGCACCAGACCGCGGAACCTGTATTTGCCCCGTAACAGACCAGCCAGGAGCTGCGTGTTGAAGCCGGCGCCGACGGGTTCCACGGGCTTCCCATCGAGCACCAGGCCGTCGAGGATGTTGTAGGTCGGCATGACGCCAACCACCCCCGACGTGATAGCGCCCAGAAAGGGCGTCACGTGATCCTGAAAGTGGCCGCCGGCAAATCGCGAATAGCGTCCGTAGTAGTTGTGGCCATCGAAGCCGTCCACCGCGGCGCCGTAGCCTACCCAGTGTTTCACAATGGTGGCCACGCCATTCCGCGCGAGACCTGTGCTGCTCCCCTGCATGCCCTGCGTGTACGCCGTGACCAGTGCGCCGACGCGATCTGGCGACTCACCGAACGTTCCGGTGATGCGCGACCATCGTGGCTCCGTGCCCAGGTCGGCCTGCGGTGAGAGGGCCATGTGAATGCCCACCGCGCGGTACTCGTCGCGCACGATGCTCGCAAAGCGCCTCACGAGCACGGGATCGCCTAACGCGCCGAGTCCAAGGGTCTCTGGCCACTGCGAGAAGCCGGAGGTTCCACCAGTGGCGCCGAGGACCACCTGGAAGTGACTGCGGGGATCGGTGCTCACGGTGAGCGGAATGCCCAGTCGGTCTCGCTCGGCGATCGCCTGCAGCGTGTTGTTCTGCGTGGCGAAGGCTGCGGGGGCTACCGACAGGCGCGTGATCATACTGTTCACATGGCGCCCGAGAATGGCCGCGGCCACCGCCGACGTGTCGTACTCCGTTCCTGCACCTAACGCGTTGCCAATGGAGGCCGCGGACCCATGGAGTGCCGCGCCAGCCTTCTCGGCGAGCGTCATGCGAGCGACCAGGTCCTTTGCCCGCGCCGCCGACGTCAGCCGCCAATCTTCATACGGGTCCAGCACACCGTTGCGATTGAGATCGCGGAAGCGACGGCCGCTGATCGTGAGGATGGGCGCAGACGTCGCGACGACGGTTGGTTGGGTGTCGCGCTGCGCCGTCGCAGGTGCGGCGATCGATACGAGCAGTAGTGGGAGGACGATCAGACGCTTCGGGGACATGTGATTGCAGTGGCGTGGGCGGTTGGACGAAGCTGGCGACATGGATCGTAGCACGAGTCCGCCTGTTGAAGAAGCGATGGTTCTGGACTCAACCTATTGAATAGTTGCCAGCCAATCCGCCTCCACCGCGCTCAGCGACGTACCGAACGCCTGAAGGAACTTGGACTCGACGACCTCCAGCGTGTCGTCTCGGCTCCCGGTGCGGAAGAACGAAAGCACGGCCGTCAGCCCAAAGCGCTCCTCGAGATACAGCACGAACGATCCCGCGATCCGGTAGCTCATCACGTTGTCAGTGATGGCGCGGAACCCGGCGGTGGTCACGTATTGGCGGAGCGGAAGGGGGAGCGAGCCAGCGCGGCGATAGCCACGGCATGCCTCATGGACCTGGACACCGTTGAACCTCACGGTGAAGTCCTGCTGCAGGGGATCAGTCTGGAAGGAGACCGCGAACCCCTCGTTGAAGAAGTCCGTCGGACGGCCGACCATCGCCGAGAACAGGTGGACGACTTCGTGGTTGTCCCAGGGCCAGATGGTGTGGATGGTGAACGATTCGGGCTCGGCGTACCCGTTCGTGTTGCTCTTCCCGGTGTAGCGCCCCATCGCGGCGCGCGATTGGTACTTCCGGTACTCGATCTTTCTGGGGAGCGTGAGTCCAAGGCGACTGAGCGCCCAGGTATTGAACGCCTCCTGCCGGGCGGTGTCGACGACGTCGCCAGGCTCGTAGAAGTACCTGGTGGAGGCAGCTTCGGTGACGAGCGGGAGTTGAGAGTTTGGGGAGGTCGACGAGTCGCTGCACGACTGAACCACCCCAAGTACAACGACCGTCGCGACTCGGGCAGGAAACGCTCGCATCGCGGTCACCATCATCACGGCCGGACGGGTCGTCCAGACGGAAAGTTCGCACGTTGTGTCGGTCGAGCCCCTACGCTAGTGCCGTCTGGTTGCGGTATGCCCGTGGATGAAGGCCAGCACGGCATACGATTCGTCCCTCGCCAGGTGCGGCCTGCATCGTCTGCATGTCATCTCAGGAACCGGCTCCAATACGTTACGCCAATGCACTCACCCTGCGTGTGCACCGTGACACTGCTGCTGACCATTGCCGGCTCACCGGCCGCCGGTCAGCGGCCGCTCAACCTGGACTTCGAGCGGTCCAGCGTGTCGTACGCCAACCGGCCATGGGGCTGGTCCCTTGGCTTCAACGTCTTCGCCCGGCCTGGCGCCGCATCGTTTGAGCTGGACAGTGCGTGGCATCACGCGGGACGGCAGAGTCTGCGGGTCACTGGTCACGGCGGTGATACCGCGACGCTCCTCTTACAGCTCAAAGGCGCGGCGGCGTGGGGTCGCACGATCCGATTGCAGGGTTGGGTGTGCGCCGACACCGGCGCTCGTCAGGCCCTTGTCACACTGGAGGCTTGGAAGGGCGGAGCACCCCCCATCGGTGACACGGCGTCGATCGCGGGAGGTGGAGCGGCGAACGATTGGCGTTCGTTCGATCTGTCGATTCGCGTGCCGGAGGACCACGACATCCACTCTGTCGTGGTTTCGCTCTCGCTGATCGGCGGTGGCTCCGTCTGGTTCGACGATTTCCAGATGGCGATGGACGGGAAGCCACTGGAGTCGTGGCCAGAGAGCGCCTCCGCACCTGCACCCGCGGACCTGCGCTGGCTTGCGCTGCATTCGACCACACTGCGCACGGCGACGGTCGGTGGATCGCCGACGGACGATGACCTCGGCGCCTTTGCTCGCATCGTGGGATCGGCGCGGATCATCGCGCTGGGAGAGTCCACGCACGGCACCCATGAGTTCTTCACCCTGAAGGCCCGCGTGCTCGACTACGCCGTCCGCCGGCTTGGCGTGCGCGTCTTCGCGATCGAGGCCAACCAAGTTGCAGCTGAGCAGGTGAATCGTTACGTGCAGGGCGGACCTGGAACGGCGCGCGACGCGATGCGCGTGATGTTCCGTGTCTGGAACACCGAGGAGATGGAAGCGCTGGTGGACTCGCTGCGCCAGTGGAATGCGACGCACCCCACGGACCGGGTACGGTTTGCGGGATACGACATGCAGGACCACCGCCGTCCGGTCGACAGCCTCCGGGCCATCCTGGGGCGCGTGCGTCCTTCGTGGCAGCCACGTGTTGACGAACTGCTCGGTGAATACCGGTCTCGCCCGTCCTACGCGACGCCGGATGTTGCCGATACCACGCGAGCTCGATGGGCGGAGCAGGCAACGACGCTGTGGCGGGACGTCACCTCGCAGCGCTCGGCGTGGCTGGCCGCCGCCCGGCCGGCGGACGACTCCCTGGCGGTGGAGTGGGCCGTCCAGGACGCGAACCTGATCCGTCAGGCCGCCAGGTTCAACGTCGCGCTGAGTTCCCCGGAGCGGGACTCACTCATGGCGGCCAACCTGGATTGGGTGCTCCAGACGCTCGCGCCGCGTGGGCGCGTGCTGGTGTGGGCCCACGACGTACACGTGAGCAAGGGTGGCGACACCACTCTGAGCTTCAATGGCGGTGCCCAGATGGGCGCCTACCTGCGCCGCACCCATGGCGACGACTACCGCAACTTCAGCCTGCTCACCTACCAGGGCACGTACTCGGCCACCCGCAGCTTTACGGACTACGCGATGATCGCCGCCGAAGGGATTGCCGCGCCGGTTGGATCTGTGGAGGCTGCGTTGCACGCGCTGCCACGCCCTGCAGGAAGTGTTGGGTGGATCGTTGACTTGCGGCGCGGAATGACCGACGCGGGGGCCGCCTGGCTCCGCCAGCTGCGACCGATCCGGCACGTGGGCTTCGCGGCGTACGACTACGGGTTCGACCTGAATGCGCAGGTGCCGCGTGAGTTCGACGGCGTCCTGTTCGTCGATCGGTCGAGTGCGTCGCGGATGCTACCGTAGTGTCTCCCCGACCCCCTTGCCAAATTTGGCAAGGGGGCCTGCAGTGAGAAGGGGGGCCCGCGAGTTCTGACTGCCGGACCTCTCCCGACCTAGCTCGCCGTCTTCCGCATCTCTACCAACCTTAGCTCACCGTCTTCCGCATCCTTACCGACCTTAGCTCGCCGTCTTCCGCTTCACCACGGTCACCTTGAGTTCCGTGGGGAACTTCTTCGAATGGTGCACAAGGTTGTGTGCCACCACACCGGTGGCCTCGTCGTAGTTGTTCCCACCGGTGTTCATGTTGCGATCGAAACGCGGGAAGTTTGAGCTGCTGACCTCGATCCGCAACCGATGGCCAGCCTCGAAGTAGTTGCTGGTCGTCATGGGACCCAGGGTCACCTTATACACTTTCCCCGCCTCCATCATCACCACCTTGTCGTACCCCTCGCGATAGCGCACGCGCTGGATGGTCTCGTCCAGGTTGTAGGCTCGGCCGTCGGGATACACGTCGATGAGCTTCACGGTGAAGTCTGTGTCCTTTACGTCCGATGACACGTACAGGTTCAACTCCACGGGGCCACTGACCTCGGTGCCTTCCTTCAGCGGCTCGGTCGTGTACACTAGGATGTCGTCCCGCTCCTCCATCTTCTGTTGGTCCAGCGCGCCGCCGACGACAGCGTTCCCGGTACAGCAGACATTGCCGCCATACGACGGCACGGGGTTCATCGGGTCGTAGCTGAAGGTGTCCGGCTTGTCCACCTTGGGCGGTGTGAGCGTGAGCTTGCCGTCACCCTTGGCCGAGTTGGCCTTGCCGTCGCTGTTGAGATAGTAGCTGACGGTCTGGGCACCCTCTGGGGGCCACGTGCTCGCCGTCTGCCACTTGTTCATCCCCATGGTGAAGTAGCGCACCTTGGGCAGCGTATCCAGCAGCTTGCTCTGGTCCCCCTTTAGGAAGATGTCGAACCAGCCGTAGGTGAGCGCGTCGTAGTCATAGCGCGCGTCGCCCATGCTGCGCTCGCCGACGACGGTGTTCTCCGTGGCGCGCTTGTACGAGCAGTGCAGCGTGGGGGCGATGATCGCGTACTGCTTGTCGGCGATGTCGGGGCTCGCCGTCTTCCGCACGTGGTTGTAGGCCGCGAGGTTCGGGCCCACGGAGACGTCGTACCAGGACATGAACCAGAGTCCGGGGACGTTAATCCGCATGTCGTCGTGGAATAGTCCACCGCGATACCACGCCGAGTCGTTAGGCGTGCGCTTGATCATCGCCCCGCCGGTAGCCAACCCCGGCATGGAGTCGGCGAAGATGCCACGTGGTCCGTCCACCGCCTTGATGATGTCCATCTCCGGCAGCTTGCGCAGCGCCTGCGCCCAGTCCACCGGGGGTTGCTGCTGCGCCAGATCAAACGACTTGGCGAAGCGGATGAGCTCTGCCTGCGACAGGTTGGCCGGCGGCATCGGGCGATTCTGGTTCTGTTCACCATACAGCCACGCAATGAACAGCATCTGCACGGCACCACCGCGATACCAGTTTCCCTGCTCGTAGAAGTTGCCGATTCGTCCAACGCCAGCGCCAAAGCCCTGCGGAATGATCGTTCCCAACCCGGGAGGGGCCTGCGCGGCGACAGCCATCTGCCACTCCGCCGTCGACGAACAGCCAATCAAACCCACTTTCCCATTGGCCCAAGGCTGCGTCGACATCCATTGAATGGCGTCGTAGCCGTCGGTGGTTGGCGGCCCGAGGATGTCGTAGTTCCCTTCGGAGAAGAAGTGGCCGCGCTCGTTCATGCCCACGTACGCGTAGCCGCGCTTCACGGCATCCAGTTGCGCCGTCATGTCGGCCGGGGCGCCGAGCCTGACGTCCCAGAAGTTGAAGTTGTACGGGGTGCGGACGAAGATGATCGGCACCTTGCCGGTGGCAGTCTTCGGCCGGTACACATCCGCCTGCATGCGCACGCCATCGCGCATGGGCACCATCAGCTTGCGATCGACGAACGCGAGCTTCTGGAGTTCCGCCTCGAGCGAGTCCCGCCGGGCGCGGAGCTGCGCAACGTTCTGGTTCGCGTTAGGCTGGGCGGAGGCAACCGAGCTGGCGAGCAAGGCGGCGATTGACAGGACGGCGAGTCGAAAACGCATCTTCTCTCCGAGTCAGTGGGGTTGGCGCTCGAGAGCGCCCAGGCAGGGCACACCAACGGTAAGGGGCCTCACGCCTCACGCCGTCGGAAGATCCCTCACAGCGCGCCTCTTGTCAGCGCACTGCGGACCTTCCGGCGCCCAGACCGCGGACGAAGTGATCGAGGGCCGCTTCGAGACCGTTGTCGGACGCGCCACTCATCGGTGCGCCCAGGCCGAAGACATTCCCCTGGATGGCAATCACGAACGTCTCCGGTGCGGGTTTCCCAACGACCGCGGCGTACGTGCCGAGCAGTGCCTCCGGCGAGAGCGCGTGCGACGTGTGCCCCCTTATGCGTCCGGCAGCAACGCGTCGAACATCGTATCCTGCGTCCAGCCATTCGCTCGTAGCATCCACGAAGTAGACCTGCTCCCGACCCCTCAGGTCCAGGGCATGCTCCACCTGCAATTGAAAATCGGTGAGAACGTCGATCGTTCCGTCCGCGATCAGCTCTGGGTAGCGCTCCGCCAGGCGACGCACGAACTCCGGACCCAATGCGTCATCGCCACGGGATGGGTTTCCATAGCCGAAGACAAGAATCGGCGCGGTCATGCGTCGCGAGTGGCACGGTCGACGACACGACCCTGACCATCTTGCAGCTCCACCACCAGTGGCATCTGGCCCAGCGCATGGGTGGCGCACGAGAGGCACGGATCGAACGCTCGAATGGCGACCTCGATGTGGTTCAACAACCCTTCGGTGATCGTCTGGCCGTCGATATACTCGCGAGCCACGGATCGCACGGCCTCGTTCATCGCCTGATTGTTGTGCGTCGTCGACACGATCAGGTTGCACATCGTCACCAGGTCGTGCGCGTCCACCTTGTAGTTGTGGATCAACGTGCCGCGCGGCGCTTCGATGATCCCCACGCCCTCACCGGCACGTGGGCCGCGGGCGAGTAACTCTTCACCACTCACGTCATCATCACGAAGCAAGTCGCCAATGACTTCCGCCGCGTGCAACAACTCGATCAGCCGCGCCCAGTGATACGCCAGCGGCGCATGCACCATGGCCCCGTCGTGCGCCGCGCGAAACGCCTGGCGCTCGGCTTCCGCCTCGGGCGTGTGGATGAAATCGCAGTTCTGCACGCGAGCCAGTGGTCCCACTTTGTACCAGCCCCGCTCTGGACCTAACGCGGTGAGGTACGGGAACTTCATGTAGGTCCACGGCTTCACCTCCTCGGCGATGTGGCGGCGGAAGTCGGCCGGTGCCACTTCATCCAGGATGATCTCGCCGTCGGCGTCACGAGCGCGGAGGGTTCCATCGTAGAACTCGAGTCGCCCGCCGTGACCTACCAACGAGAGCAGGTTCGAGCGAAAATGCCCGAACGATGCATACAGCGCCCGATGACGCTGATGCAACAGCTTCACCAACTCCAACCCCTCATGCGCCCACTCGACGATCTTCGGCATCTCCGCCAGCAGTTCGAGTCGCTCGGCGACGGTCACCGACCGGTTCACGCCTCCGGGTACCGAGCCGGTGCCGTGCACGCGCTTCCCGGCGGTGACGCGAATGATTTCCTGTCCAAACTTTCGCAGCATCACCCCGTGGGTCGCCAGCTCGGGAAAGGCCTCGACGACACCGACGATGTTGCGCTTCGTCAGGTCGCTGTCGAAGCCGAACAGCAGGTCGGGTGTGGAGAGGTAGTAGAAGTGCAGGGCATGCGACTGCAGGATTTGCCCGTAGTGCATCAGTCGTCGCACCTTGTCGGCCGTCGGTGTCAGCTGGTTGGCGCCAACAACGGCGTCCAGTGCCTTGGATGCGGCCAGGTGGTGGCTCACGGGGCAGATGCCGCACAGCCGCTGGACCATGACGGGCACTTCCCAGTACGGGCGACCCTGGATGAAGCGCTCGAAGCCACGGAACTCCACGATGTGCAAGCGCGCCTGGTGCACGTGTCCCTCGTCATCCAGCAAGAGCGTCACCTTGCCGTGACCCTCCACTCGCGACACCTGTTCAATGGCAATGCGCCGAGTGGGCTTGTCGGTGCGGGTCGTTTCGAGCGACGTCTCAGTCATATCGGATGAGTCCATGGCCCAGGTGCGGTGTGCGGCCTGCGATGATATCCGTGAGGAGCTGCCAGATCGCCTCAGCCGACGGCGGACATCCTGGCAGGGAGTAGTCGATGCGCACCACGTCGTTGATGGGATGCACCTGGTCGAGTGGCAGCGGCAACTCCGGGTCGTTAGGTACGACCTTGTACACCGACGTCAGGCAGTCGCGAATGTCCAGGTGATTGCGTTGCGCAGGAAGGCCACCGTTGATAGCGCAGGCGCCCACTGCCACCAGAACCTTGCACTGTCGGCGAAACTCCCGAAGCACGGTGACGTTCTCGGCATTGCACAAGCCACCTTCAATAAAGCCAAGATCGCACAGGCCGCATTCCTTGATGTCGGTGAGTGGCGACCGGTCGAGCTCCACATAATCCAACAGCGGAACGATCCGCTCGTCGATGTCGAGGAGCGACATGTGGCATCCGAAGCACCCCGCCAGCGACACCGTCGCCACGCGCAACTTCTTGTCGGTCGCAGTGGTCACGGGTTCTCCTTTGCTGGCATCGCGCTAATGGGCGCCGCATCATAGGTGCGCTGCCCGATCGGCGTCGCGAAGCCTCGGCCGCGCTTGAGGATCACGCCGACGGGACACACGGCGACGGCTGTGTCGGTCACCGCTATCGATGTGTCGACCAGTTTTCCCGACTCGGCGTTCACGATCAGATGCTTCTTGATGCCGCGTCCAGAAAGAGCGAAGACGTTCCGACCATCGATGTCGGCCGATGCGCGCACGCACAGCTCGCAGAGAATGCAGCGATTGAAGTCGAGGACGATGTCTGGGTGGGACGCATCGATCGGGCGGTCGGGAAAGAGTTGCGTGAAGTGGAGCGTCTTCACCTCCAGCTGATACGCGACCGCCTGCAGCTTGCAGTCGCCACTCTTTTCGCAGGACGGGCAGAAGTGATTTCCCTCTACGAAGAGCAGCTGAACGATCTCGCGGCGCAATTCGCGCACCTCCGGCGTCTCGCTTTCGATCTCGAGTCCTGCTTGGGCCGGCAGTGTGCACGCCGCACTCATGCGTCCGTTCACCTTTACCATGCACACGCGGCAGCTGCCATGTGGCTTGAACTCAGGGTGCGCGCACAGATGCGGTACATAGGTTCCCGCGGCGAGCGCCGCCTGCAACACCGTTTGCCCCTGGGTGAACGGCACCTCGACGCCGTCAAGCGAGAAGGTATTGGTCATTGGGACTCCAGGTGCGCGTGCGAGTCATCGCGGCGGGTGACCGCGCGTGCCGGCGCCAACGCTTCGTCGAGATCGAAGCTCGGGGCGAATTCGAGCGAGAGCAGACGTCGTTCGAGCGTGGGCCGGAATTTCTCGTACAGTTCGAGATATGGATTGCAGGCAGTGTGTCCCAGGCCGCACTGGCTGCCAAGGCGCATCAGGTGCGCCACGCGGCGCGCCACTCTCACGTCGCGGCGTGTGCCGCGACCGTCCGCGATGCGATCCAACGACTTGGCCAGTTCCGTGGTGCCTACACGGCACGGCGTACAGAAGCCACAACTCTCGTGGGCGAAGAACTGTGCGTGGTTGACGGCGACGTCGAGCAAATCGCGGTGAGCGCCAAAGACCATGAAGGCCCCTGCCGAAGGCACATCCTCGAAGGCAAGACGTCGTGAGAACTCGTGCGGCGCCAACAGCATCCCTGAGGGGCCACCCACCTGGACAGCCTGCACGTCGTGCGCGCCACACGCATCGAGGAGTGCCTGCACCGTGATACCTAACGGGAATTCATACAAGCCGGGACGTTCGCAGTCTCCCGATACCGAGTGGGCACGCGTTCCGCTCGACGGTGCGGTGCCAACGGACGCAAACCAGTCGCCGCCATGCAACGCCACCAATGCCGCCGAGGCTAGCGTCTCGACGTTGTTCACCACGGTGGGCTGTTGAAGGTAGCCATGCGTGACGGGATAGGGCGGTCGATTCCTGGGGATGCCCCGCTTGCCTTCGAGTGACTCGATGAGGGCCGACTCCTCGCCACACACGTACGCGCCGGCTCCCAGGTGCAACGCGATGTCGAAGTCAAAGCCTTGGTGCCCGAGTACGTCGCGTCCCAGCAGGTGTGACCGGCGGCGCGACGCCAGCGCGGACTCGATGACCGGTTGCAGGTGGAGATACTCCCCTCGGAGGTAGATGAACCCCTGCTGTGCGCCAATCGTTAGGCCGCAGAGGGTCATGCCGTCGAGTACCAGGTCGATCTGCTTTCCAAGCAATGCGCGGTCCTTGAACGTGCCCGGTTCCCCTTCGTCGGCGTTGCAGACGACAAAGCGGGTCGGCCCGGGAGCGGCCTTCGCCGCGGCCCACTTGTCGGCCGTTGAGAACCCCGCGCCGCCGCGCCCACGAAGGCGAGATTGCTTCACCTCGGCGAGAGTGCCGGCGGCGCCGCGGGCCATGGCCGCGCGGAGCGCATCGCCGGCGCTGATCGTCGCCGACAGCAGGCGATCGCGCCGGCGGATCACGTCGGCAATCATGAACCACTCGGCGGGCCAGTGCGGCAACGGTGTTTTGGTCTCGATGAGCTGCGCGATCTGGTCGACGCGCGACTCCGTCAACCCGGCAATCGCTCGGCCGTTCACCAACAAGGCGGGGCCTTGCTCGCAGAGACCGGTGCACGACGTCACCCCGATGCTCACCCGCCAATCCGGACGAACAGTGCCTAGCGGCGTCTGCAACGTCCGGCAGAGGCGAGACGCCAGCGCGCGACTGCCTCGGAACACGTCGGCGATGCAATCGGAGAAGAGGATCCGGTACTCGCCTTTCGGCGTGGTGCAGAAGAAGGAGTAGAAGCCCGCCACGCCCTCAACGCGAGCCCGCGGGAGCCCGAGGTGGCCGGCGAGTTGGGTGATGATGCCGGGGGAGATCCAACCATTCGCTTCCTGGACGTCGCGTAGGATCTGCACGAGTCGCGTGGGATCGTGGCGGTGCCGCTCAAGCAGCGCGAGGATGTCCAAGTTGTGCATGCGGCCAAAATGTCCGGTTCGGCTTCAATACGGGGAGGGACGTCGCAGGATACGCCCCATGACCGGTGATGGGGCACCCCGTAACCCCCGACAAGCTGTCCTCTCCTCTGGCAATTGCACGAATCGGGTGACGCGGCATCACCGGCTGCACCGGACCCGCGGTCCCGCTCCGAGCAATGGGTGCGACACGAGGCGTGTGGCGTGATTGCAACTAGGTCGAATGACCGTTGCGAAAAGCGGAGTTCAGGTCCATCTAAACGGGCACAGCTGTACAGAGGTTCGAGTTAACTCCCCCCGGGAACGTCTCATGAACTTCATTTCCTTGGTGCGCCGTGCTCTAGACCGACTGTTCCATTCTTCCGCCGCGGTCCTCGCCACCATACTGCTTGGATGTAGCGCGGATGAGCTGACCAAGCCGACCTTGGTCATGCCTCAGATACCGACGAATCCGTCGGTAACGTCACCTCGTGCAGGTCTGGCTCCGGTAGACATCAGTGAGGGGACAGTTAGCATCGCGTACGGAATCAACGATGCCGGGATGGTGGTGGGACAATCCAATGGCGTTGCCGTGCGGTTCTCACCCATCGCGCCTCTTTTCAATCCCTCCGGAGGTACGCCCATTGTCCCGTTCGGCGTCAGCGCCCAGGGATACGTGGCCGGCGGAGGCACGCCCCCGGGTGGCGGAGACGCGGCATTCGTTACCGACCCCGGTCGCGTGGTTTGGCTGGCGAGTCTACCGTCGGCGTCACCGTACGCAACGGCATTCGACGTTAATGATCAGGGTCATGTGGTGGGGCGGTCCTTCAGTGGCAGCGTCTTCCAGGCAACGTTCTGGAATAGCGCGGACGTGGCAATCAACTACGGCACGCCGGGTCTTCCGTCCACTGCATGGGGCATCAACAACTCCGACGTGGTAGTCGGCCAGTCGCGCGCCGCCGACAACGTCTACTACGCCACCAAATGGCTGGGTGCAGGTTCACCCGTGCTGCTGCCAATGCCTCCCGGGTTTGCCCAAGGCGAGGCGAGAGGGATAACGAACTCTGAGTACGTCGTTGGCTTTGCGTACGCCGCCGGCTTTGCGTCGGCGCACGCTCTGTTCTGGAATCCTGACGGAACGCTCACCGATCTTCACCCGTTCTGCGAGGCTGCACTAGGAAGCGTCGTTCCCTTCAGCAATGCGCTAGGCGTTTCCGAGACGATCCACGGCGAGGTGTTGGTTGCCGGCACGTGCGGCGACGCGGCCATTGTTTGGTTTCGATTCCCCAGTGGCGCGATTGCCACACAGGTCCTTCCTCCGTTGCCCGGCCGCACGGGCGCAGTGGCCAATGCCGTAAACGCGCATGGTGACGTGGTTGGCGCGTCGCACGGGGGCGGGAATTTCTATCGTGCCACGCAGTGGGGGGTCACAGTACCCAACCTCCCACCCACCGTCAGCCTCACCCTGCCGAGCGGCGTGGTTGAGGGGAGTTCCGCACAGCTGAACAGCTCTGCCCAGGATCCGAACGACCCCAACACCCCCATCACCTTCGACTGGGACTTTGGCGACGGGTCGCCGCATGCCAACGGCTGCTGCCCGTCACACACCTGGGCGGACAATGGCTCGTACACCGTCACCGTCACCGCCTCGGACGGCACACTCTCGACATCCGCGACTGGTACGCTCGTGGTGACGAATGTCGCGCCGACGGCAACGTTGGTCGCGCCCTCGGGGGACGTCACGACCGGCACGACCTTCTCGCTCAGCCTAACGAATCCGCAAGATCCCGGGACCGATGACGTCGTCGCGGGCTTCTTCTACTCCTTCGACTGTGGCGATGGCGTGCTGGCGCCAGCGCCCGGATCCACGGTGACGTGCACGGCGCCGGCGGCCGCGGGGCAGATCACGGTCCGCGGCAAGGTCCTCGACAAGGACTCCGATGGTACGACGTACTCGGCCACGGTCGACATCACGCCGGTGCCAAACCAGCCACCGGTCGTGCAGCCATTGGCACCGGTCAGTGGCGACGAAGGATCGGCCGTCCAATTCACGTCGGTAGCGAATGACCCGGAATCACAGCCGCTCACCTACGATTGGGACTTCGGTGATGGCACGCCGCATGGCACGGGGGCGACGCCCTCGCACACCTACGAAGACAGTGGCCCCGGCAGCTACACCGTTACGCTGGTGGTAAGCGACGGCTCGCTCGCCACCACGGTGACGACGACGGCCAGCATCGCCAACGTGGCGCCGACGGCGACGTTGACCGCGACGGGGCCCGTCACGGTCGGCGTGCCGTTCGCGGTCACCATGTCAAACCCAACGGACCCTTCACCCATCGACGCCGCCTCGCTGGAGTTTGCGTTCGACTGTGAGGGGGATGGTACCTTCGCTGCCTATTCCCCGACCGCGACGACGAACTGCACGCGAAATAGCGTAGGAGCTGGCACCGTCGGTGGGCGGGTGCGGGATCGGAAGGGTGCGGTGAGTGCATACTCAGCACCGGTCACCGTGCAGCCGCCGCCAAACCAGCCGCCGGTGTTGCAGCCGATGACTCCAGTCGCCGGGCAGGAAGGCACGCCGGTGGCGTTCGGCGCCAGCGCTAGCGACCCCGAAAGCCAGCCGCTCTCGTATACCTGGGACTTCGGGGACGGTTCTCCCGCAGGCATTGGTGCCACGCCGACCCACACCTACGCCGACAATGGCGTCTACACCGTCACCGTCGTCGTCAGCGATGGCGACCTCACGGCGACGACCTCCACCTCGGTGACCGTCACCAATGTCGCCCCGACGGCGTCACTGGTTGCTCCTGGCGGAAACGTCACGGCTGGCTTCCCATTCACACTGTCGCTGACCAACCTGGCCGATGTGTCGCCGGTCGACTTGGCCGCCGGATTCCAATACCAGTTCGACTGCGGGTCAGGTGTGCTGCAGCCGTCGGCAGGGGCAACGACGACCTGTACGGCACCAGTCACCACGGGTGCCACGACCGTGCGCGGAAAACTCATCGACAAGGACGGCGGCAATACGCTCTACACGGCCAGCGTGAACATCGTCAGCAACACTCCACCGACGCTTACGCTGACCGGCCCGTACACCGGGCAGGAAGGTGCCGGCGTTGCCATGCAGGCCAACGCATCGGACCCGGAAGCCCAACCCCTCGCCTACGATTGGGACTTCGGCGACGGTTCGCCGCACGGGACAGGTCCCACTCCCTCACATGCGTATCCGGACAACGGCAGCTACACCATTACCGTGCAGGTCACGGATGGCGTGAACACGGCGACGGCGACGACGACGGCCACGCTCTCCAACCGCCCGCCGAGTGGCACCCCGGTGGCCCCCACGACACCGGTGAACCAAGGCACGCCATTCACCATCTCGATCGTCGGTGCCACCGATCCGTCGCCCGTGGACGCCGCCAGCCTGCAGTTCCGGTTCAGCTGCGGCGGCGCCTTCGGTCCCTTCCAGACGTCTCCCAATTTCACCTGCACCCAGACGTCGCCGGGGACCTACACGGTCCAGATGCGCATTCGCGACAAAGACGGTGGTGTCGTGACGTACTCGTCCAGTGTCACGATCGCGAACGTAGCACCGACCGTCAGCATCTCTGGACCCGCCACGGTGCACGTTCCCGTGGGTGGCACGTTGAACCTCTCGGGATCGTTCACGGATCCGGGACCTACCGATAATCCGTGGCAGGCCCGCATTGCCTGGGGCGCCGGACAAGGCCAGAAGAATTTCGCCAGCGTGACGCCGGGCACGCCGATCACTGGGTCCCATGTGTACGCGACCGCGGGGACGTACTCCCTGAAGCTCTATGTTCAAGACAAGTTCGGAGCGATCGGTCAAAAGGCGATCACGGTCATCGTTCCGTAGCAGTGCTCATGTGGTAAGACCCCGCCGGTCGCTTGAACGCTTGGCGACCGACGGGGTCTCGCTTTGATGCAACTTGGCGCACGCGTCGACTTCGATTCGACGTTGCAGTTCAAACACCCGGTTGTCGGCGACTCTCGTCGCCATCATCGCTCCGGCGTGTTCGCTGTGGCTTAGTCGCCGAACGCCGCCTCTGGCGTGGCACGCTGCACGGCCTCTGCCTCCTTCGGCTTGCGACCGAGCACGCGTACCGTCAGGTCATCCAGCAGCGTGTACACTGCCGGAACGACAAACAGCGTCAGCAGCGTCGACGTGATCAGACCGCCGATGACCGCGTGTGCCATGGGGGCGCGTTGCTCGGAACCCTCGCCGAGGGCGAACGCCAATGGCAGCATGCCGAAGATCATGGCACACGTCGTCATGATGATCGGTCGCAAACGCACACGCGCCGAGTTCAGGATGGCCGTCGTGCGCTCGACGCCTTGTGCACGCTGTTGGTTGATGAAGTCGATCAGCAGGATCCCGTTCTTTGTCACGAGGCCCATGAGCATGATCACCCCGATCATCGACATCACGTTGAACGTGCCCTTGGTCACCAACAAGCCGAGTACGACGCCCAGCAGCGAGAGTGGTAGGGCCAGCATGATCGCGAGGGGTTGCACAAAGGAGCCGAACAGGGAGGCCAGGATCAGGTAGATGAAGACCACGGCCAGGCCTAACGCCTGCAACACATACCCCTTGGTTTCTTCGAGATTCTGGACGTCGCCGCCAAAAATGGTGCGGTAGCCGGGCGGCAGGCCAATGCGCGCGATGGAGTCGGCCGCGGCCTTGGCCACCTCGCCCATGGTGTTTCCGGGAAGTACGCCCGCCGAGAGCGAGACCTGTCGCTCCAGAGAGCGCCGTTCGATCTGTTGGGGGCCAATCCCCGGCGTGATCTGCGCCACCTGCGCCAATGGGACGATCGCCGAGCTACCCGTCTGGGAATCCATGTTCGAGCTGACGACTGGAATGCGTGCAACGTCCTCGGGCGATACTCGAATGGACTCGGGGTACTGCACGATGACGTCGTGCGAATAGCCGTTCGGGTCCTCCCAGCGGGTGGCCCGTTGCCCCTGGAACAGCGGCTGCAACGTGCTGGCGATCGAACCAATGCCCAGGCCGGCAGCCCACGCCTGCTGGCGGTCGATGTGCACGTCCAACTGCGGGATATTCCCTGTCTCGGACGACTGTGGCTCGGCCACCCCGGGCACGGCGCGAATCGCCTCCAGCACCTGATCCGCCGCCACCTTCAACCGCGTTGCCTCAGGGCCCTGCACATAGATCTGGATCGGCTGACGCATCCCGCCAAAGATGCTCGGTGTGCCCATGATGGCCGCAAAGACACCAGGGAAGCCCATCATCTTGGTGCGCAGGTCCGTCTGGATTTCCTGCTGCGTACGCCGGCGCTCCGATCGCGGTTTGAGCCGCGTGTAGATCGAGCCGGTGTTCGGCGAGCCGCGAAATCCGCCGCCGACGTTTACGTACGTGAACTCCACCTCGGGCTGCGAGCGCAGGAACGCCGCAATCGTCTGTGCCTTGCTCACGGTGTACTCCAGGCGCGAGCCCGGTGGCACGCGAATCGACGTATTGAACTCCCCACCGTCGTAATCGGGGAGCCAGGTAAAGCCGAGCAACGGCGCGAGTAGGAACGCCAGCGCCACCGACGCCACCGCGCCGCCGAGCACCCACCAGCGATGACGCAACGCACCGCCTAACCATGAACGATACCGCTCCGCCGTCCGCTCGAACGCGTCGTCAAAGGCAAACGCCATTCGCCGGATTGGGTTCCGCGTCTTCGAACGCGTGGCCGCGTGCCCGCCGTGCTCGACTTCCGGGTCGGGCCACACGCTGGACAGCATGGGGTCCAAAGTGAAGCTGACGAAGAGCGAGACGGCCACCGCAAACGCCACGGTCACGCCGAACTGGTAGAAGATCTTGCCGATCTGCCCGCCCATGAAGGCGACGGGAATGAACACGGCGATGACGGCCAACGACGTGGAGACGACCGCCAGTCCGATCTCGCTCGTTCCCTCGCGTGCGGCCGTGTAGTGGTCTTTCCCCATCTCCAGGTGCCGGACGATGTTCTCTCGCACGACGATCGCATCGTCAATGAGCAGGCCGATTGCCAGCGACAACGCCAGTAGCGTCATCGTGTTCACCGTGAAGTCGAGCAACCACATCACGAAGAACGCCGAGATCACGGAGATCGGCAGCGTGAGCCCGGTGATCACCGTCGAACGCCACGAGTTGAGGAACAGGTAGATAATGGCGATGGTCAACACGGCGCCCAACAGGATCGACAGCTGCACGTCGTCCAGCGAGGCGCGAATGTGCTGGGAGTCGTTACGGATGATCTGCAGGTTCACATCCGCCGGTAGCGTGGTGCGCAACTCCTCGATCACCGCCAGCGACTGATCCGCCACCTGCACCGTGTTGGAGCCGGCGATCTTCTGGATTTCCACCGAGATCGACCGCGTGGTGTCGATGAACGCCGCCGATCGCGCTTCGGCCGCCCCGTCGATCACGGTGCCAAGGTCACGAATGCGAATCGGCGTACCGTTCCTGGTGGCGACGACGATATCAGAGAAGGACGCCGGGTCCAGGATGCGCCCCGTCACGCGGACCAATTTCTCCACATCGCCGCGGTACACCCGACCGGCCGGCACGTCCTGATTTTCGCGATCCAGCGCCTGTGCCACCTGCGTGGGCGTGATGCCATACGCCTGCATCGCCTCCGGTTGCAGCTGGACGCGAATCTGTCGCGGCCGGCCCCCGATCACGTTCACCCCGCCAACGCCGGGAATCGACTCGATCCGCGGGGCAATCGTCTGTTCGGCCAGGTCGGTCAGGTCCCGAATGGGACGCTCGTTGCTGAATACCGCGAACGACAGGATCGGCCGGTCATTTGGGTCGAACTTCGTGACGACCGGGTCGTCCATCAGCGGCGGGAGCGTGCGGCGCAAGCGTGCGACCTTCGAGATCACCTCCTGCTGTGCCTCGGCGACCGACACGCCCAGCTGCAGCATCACGCGAACGCTGGAAGCCCCCTCGTAAGACGTGGACGTCAGCTCGCGAATGCCTTGGACCGTGTTGAGCGCCTCCTCGATCGGTCGGGAGACGTCACGCTCCATGACTTCCGGCGACGTGCCGGGGTAGCTGGCGGAGACGATGACGACGGGGTAGGTGATGTCCGGGTATTCGTCGATCGCCAGTCGTCCATACGAAACGACGCCGAACACGAGCAATGCCACCATCATCATGGTGGCAAAGACGGGTCGCTTGATGGAGATGTCGGAGAGAAACATGATCTGCTCGGGTGGTGGGCCCAATACGCCCACCTAACGGGTTCTACTTGGCGGAATCGGGACGTGGGCGAGCGCTGGAACCGGGTCGTGTGGTGGCGGCGGGGTCGGCTTCGGGCCTGGTCTTGGACCCGGTGGAGTCGGCGCCCGCACCCTTGGGGCGGCCGCCGGCGCCGTCAGGGGCAACCTCGCGGCCACCCCGGTTCCGGTCGTTGGACACCACGGTGACCTTCATGCCGTTCCCGACCGTGGTGATGTTGCCCCCAATGACCTTGTCGCCCGGAGCGAGTCCATCGATGATCTGGGTGACGCCCGCGAGATCGTCCACGATGCCGGCCGTCACCGTGCGGCGCTCCACCGCACCGTCTACGATCGCGTAGACGAACGGCTTGGGGTCGCCGCCGGGGGGATTCTGCCGGACGGCGCTGGTGATCAGCAGCGTGGCGTTTGGCACCACCTTACCCACCACCCGGCCGGTGGCGAACGAGTTAGCCTTGATCGCGCCGTTCCCGTTGGGCACTTCGACATAGAAAGAAAGGGCGCGGCTGGCGGGATTGATCGCGGGGTTGACCCTGGCGACTCGGCCCGTGAACAGTCGGCCGTCGGCGGAGAAGCGTACCACCTGGCCTGTGGCCACCTCGTCGGCGCGGCGGGCCGGGATCGACCCTTCCAGCTCCAACACGGACGACCGCACGACCGTGAAGAGGACAGCTCCGCGGGAGACATGCTCGCCAGCCTCCACGCTACGCACGGACACCACGCCGGTTGTCGGGGCCAGCACGCGCGTATCGTTCATCACCTGGCTCGTGCTCTTCACCTTGGCTTCCGCGGCCGCCACTCGGGCCTTCGCCGCAGACAACGTGGACTGTGCGGTGCGCAGGTCTCGCTCGGCAATCGCGCCGGCTTTGAACAGATCCGCGGACTGATCGGCGTTCCACTGCGCGTTGGTCAGTTCCGACTTGGCAGACTCCAGGTCGGCGGTCGCCGACGCCTGGTCGCCTGACATCGTGGCGTCGTCGAACTGCGCCATTACCTGGCCAGCTCGAACCGGTGTGCCCTCGCGTACGGCGACCGAGACGATATTGCCCTCGACACGGGCACGCACATCGATCTGCTCGATCGGCGTGAGGTTGCCCTGGATGGCGATCGAGCTCTCGATCGGGCCTGTTTTCACCTCGATAACGTCTGCAGGTCCCAGCACCACGGGCATGTTGCGACGATCCATGGCCGACATCCCGCCCGGGCCACCTTTGGTGGCACCGGCGCCAGATGGGCTACCGCCTTTCGAGTCGGGCTTGGCAGAGGCGTTTGTCCCGCAAGCGAGCAGTACTGAAGCGGACAGGGCAATGAAGGGGAGGGCGTACTTCGAACGAACGATCATTGGGGCCTAACGAGAGGAGGGTCGGGTCGGGGCAAGCGGAATTTCGCGGCCGGTGCTGCGCGCGAGTTCGGCAATCGCCACAAAGAGTTCGACACTGGCCCGGGCGGCGTTCACCTGCGCCACGAGCAGTGCATTCTGCGAATCGGTCACTTCAAGCAAGGTCGAAAGGCCGCGGTCAAAGCGCAGGGCGGCGATCGTGTACGCCTCTTGCGCTTCCTCGGCGTTCTGGCGCTGGGCGTCGAAGGCGGCACGGGCGCGCGTGAACTCGGCGGCTGCCGCGGCGTGCTCAGACTCCGCCTGACGACGCGCCTCGGCGAGTTGCAGGTCCGCGATATTCGCCGCCGCCCTGGCTTGGTCGACGGCGCCCTTGGTACGCAGGCCGTCGAAAATGTTCCACGTCAGCTGCACAGAGAACGAGCGATCCGGAAACCAGCCGTTGTTCTGGCAGACACGGGTTGCCGGCGACCCCGCCGGACAGAAGGAGGCCGAGGTGCGGCCCCACAACGTCGGGAATCCGTTGCTCGAGGGCAGGGCCGTGTAGCCGGTGGTGAATGAACCGGTGACGGTGGGCATGTAGTCGGCGAACGACACGCGCACTCCCTGCCGTCGTGCGGCCGCCGTGGCCTCCGCGGCGCGAACCAGGCCACGCTCCGTCATCTTGGCGTCCGCCGACGAATCCAACTGCGCGGTCTGCGCCACCAACGCGTGCAACTGCGCCGTATCGAGTGCCGTGGTCAGTGCGAGCGGCTGGTTGGCAGGAACTGAGAGCAGCTGCCGCAGCGCGATGTCTGCCAGCTCCCGGTTGCTCCGGGCCTGCAGCAGCGCCGGCTCCAGGTTCGCGCGGTCCACACGCGTGCGGAGTACGTCAAAGCGCGCCGCACGTCCCCCCTTCTCCAGCTGCTCAATCTGCCGCATGCGAGCGTCGGCGAGGGCCACCGTCCTCTCCTGGATGGAGACCAGCTGCCGCGCGAGGATGGACTGCAGGTAATAGCGTTGCGCGTTTACCGAAAGTCGGTCCCTCACTTCCTTTTCGGTGTAGCGAGCCGCCTCCCGGAATTCGCCAGCCGCACGGGAGCCCGCGATCACTCGGCCCCCCTGGAAGAAGGTCTGGCTGAACACGGCGCTTGATCCGTACGTGAACGGCTGCGTCAAGATCGAGTTCACCACCTTGGCACGCGAACTCTCGATGATCTGGTTGTAGTTGCTGTTGATTCGGATCTGCGGAAGTCCGGTGGATCGAGCGGTGGTGACCTGCGCGTCGGCCACGGAGACGCCGGCGGCGGCAAGGCGCGCCTCGTCGCTGGAGGAGACGGCGCGTTTGACGGCGTCATCCAGCGACAGGCGGAGGGAGTCGGTGCTCTGCCCACTTGCCTTGGAGGCGAGTGTCAGGCACACGAGGAGGACCCGGGGGGAAAGGCGTATCATCGTGCCGTGAAAATTATCTAAGGACGGGACTGACCGCGACTTAGGCGATCAGGTCGAGTGCGCAATTGTTGCTGTCCTCACAGTACGCATGGGACGGTCCGTGTGTTAAGGACCGGGGACGGGCCGTCCAGAAAGGCTTGCAGTCGCTGGCTGGGCGAGCGCCGACCGACGTCCCGAGACTCAGGCGGACCGGACAGCCCTGGCGGCATATCGTTAGGCGCGCGACCGCCGCTCGGCAGGGCGCATTTTTGCGCAAACTTTCACTCGTTCGACGGGGTGAAGGCTCCCTGCCGACCCTTCGCAAACGGGCATTAGGCCCAGAGATAGCGCGCGGTCTTGCTTCTGTACGCTCTCATGGCGAAGATGCGGAAGTGCCTCGCATCCTGGAGGGGGATTGCAGCCAACGAACGTCGACGATCCGCGCTACTACCATCGCGTGGTCGACTGCCAGTGGGCGTGCCCGGCGCACACAAATGTGCCTGAGTACATACGGCTTATCGCCCAAGGCCGATTCACCGAGTCATACCTTCTGAATCGGCAGTCGAACGTTTTTCCAGGAATTCTGGGACGAACCTGCGACCGACCCTGTGAGCCCGCTTGCCGGCGCGGCCGAGTGGATGGAAAACCAGTGGCGATCTGCCGGCTCAAACGCGTGGCGGCCGACCACAAGGACGACATTCGCGCCAACCTGCCTGCCGCGCCAGCACAGAAGAACGGAAAGCGCGTCGCGCTTATTGGTGGCGGCCCGTCAGCTCTTACAGTCGCCAACGACTTAGCCCCACTCGGCTACGCGGTGACGCTGTTCGAAAAGCACGCGCAGGCTGGCGGCTTGATGCGCGTGAACATCCCGTCGTTTCGGCTGCCGGCTGAAGTGCTAGATGAAGAAGTGGGATACATCCTGGACATGGGGGTGGATGCCCGCTTCGGCACGGAGGTCACCAGCATGAAGGCGCTGCTCGACGACGGCTACGACGCCGTGTTCGTGGGCAGTGGAGCGCCGAAGGGCAAGGAACTGGACATTCCAGGTCGCTGGGACGCGCCGTCGCAGGTCCATATCGGCATCGAGTGGCTCGCGAACGTCCACTTCGGCCACATCGAGTCCATCGGCCAGCGCGTGCTGATCATCGGCGTCGGCAACACCGCCATGGACTGCTGCCGCACGTCTCGCCGCCTTGGCGGCACGAACGGGAAGCTGGTGGGGATGGAGTTCGAGCGTTTGAGCTGGAGCACCGACGCCAAGGGGAAGCAAAAGAGCGAAGTTACGGACACCGTGGTGATTCCCTGCGATGCGGTGATCCTCGCTATTGGCCAGGAGAACGCTTTCACCTGGATCGAGCGCGACATCGGCATCGAGTTCGACGAGTGGGGGATGCCCAAGGTCGACAAGACGACGCATGCCTCCACGCGCGCAGGGGTGTTCTTTGGCGGCGACGCGGCGTGGGGCCCGGAGAACATCATCTGGGCCGTGGCGCACGGACACGCCGCAGCGATCTCCATGCACAACCATTGCCAGGGCATTCCGGTCACCGAGCGCCCACCCGAGGGGCAGACGCTCGTCTCCACGAAGATGGGGATGCACTCCTGGAGCTACCACAACGACTACTCGGCGGCGGCACGGACGAAGATGACGCACGCCGAGTTGACGAAGCGGTTCTCCAAGCTGTCGGTGGAAGTGGAGCTGGGGTTCACCCCGGAGCAGACGGCCAATGAGGTGCAACGCTGCCTGAACTGCGACGTGCAGACGCACTTCACCACGAACCTGTGCATCGAGTGCGACGCGTGCGTGGACGTTTGCCCCGTGAACTGCCTGACGATCACGGCCAACGGTGACGAGGCCGACTTGCGCACGCGGTTGTCAGCGCCGGCCATCAACGCCAAGCAGGAAATCTACGTCTCCGGTGAACTGCCGCAGACGAAGCGGGTGATGGTGAAGGACGAGGACCTGTGCTTGCACTGTGGATTGTGTGCCGAGCGGTGTCCGACGGCCGCGTGGGACATGCGGCGCTTTGACCTGCTCCAGCCATACGCCGGCCGGCCCGGGAGTGCGACAGCGCGCTCGTTGCCACTGGCGGGAATGCACGCGTAAGCGTTCGTCACGACACGACTTTATCCCACGCGACATGTCTGGCATCAACGACTTCGCCTTCCGGATCGGGACCGTCAATGGGACGGGCTCCGCCAGCGCCAACGCGCTGCTCATGCAGTCGATCTTCCGCATGGGCATCCCGGTCTCTGGCAAGAACATCTTTCCGTCGAACATCCAGGGGCTGCCCACCTGGTACGAGATTCGGGTCAGCAAGGACGGCTACACCGGTCGCCCGGCGGAGCTGGACCTGGTCTTGGCCCTGAATCCCAGCACGTACGCCAAGGACGTCGCCAAGGTTCGATCTGGCGGCTACCTGATGTACGACTCCACCTGGCCGCTCGACGCGTCACTCGCGCGCCCGGACATCACGGTGCTTGGGATTCCCTTTGGGGCTTTGTGCGCCGAGGTGTTCAAAGGCGACCGCGAGCGCACGCTCATGCGGAACATCGCCTACGCCGGGGCGTTGGCGGCGCTCCTGGCGATCGACATGGAGATCGTCGATGAGATGCTGAAGGAACAGTACGGCAAGAAGCAGAAGCTGCTCGATTCCAACTTCAAGGCGATCAAGATCGGGTACGACTACGCGCGCGAGCACATCAGCTGCCCCTTGCCGTTCCACCTGGAGCGCATGGATGCCACCAAGGACTATGTGTTGCTGGACGGCAACTCGGCGTCCGCGTTAGGCGCGGTGTGGGCCGGTGCCACGGTGGGCGCCTGGTACCCAATCACGCCGGCCACTTCGCTGATGGAGGCGTTCAAGGCCTACTGCATGAAGTACCGTGTGGACAAGGCGACCGGCGAAAAGCGCTTCTGCATCATCCAGGCGGAAGACGAGCTTGCATCGGCGGGCATGGTGCTGGGCGCCAACTGGGCGGGCGCGCGGGCGTTCACGTCTACGGCCGGGCCCGGGATCTCGCTGATGCAGGAGTTCATTGGTCTCGGCTACTACACAGAAATTCCCGCCGTCTTCTTCGACGTGCAACGCGCAGGGCCGGCCACGGGAATGCCGACCCGCACGCAACAGAGCGACCTGCTCTCCATCGCCTACGCTTCGCACGGGGACACCAAGCACATCATGCTCTTCCCGCGCGACCCGGGTGAGTGCTTTACCATGGCGGTTGAGGCGTTCGACCTGGCGGAGCACTTCCAGACACCCGTCTTTGTCGTGTCTGACCTGGACATCGGCATGAACGACTGGATGGTGAAGCGCTTGAAGTGGGACGACCGGTATGTGCCGGATCGGGGCAAGGTGCTCACAGCCGCCGAGCTGGAGAAGCTGCCGCGGTTCTCTCGGTACCTGGCGGAGAATGGAGACGGGGTGGCGGCGCGCACGCTGCCGGGTGTTGGAGCGAAGGGGGCGTATTTCGTGCGTGGGTCGGGTCACGACAAGCATGCCGTGTATACAGAGGACGCCGCCGAGTACCAGGAAGTGGTGGACCGTCTCAAGCGAAAGCTGGACGCCGCGGCGGAACAGGTACCAGCCCCCGAGTTTGTGCTGGCGAATGCCAAGACGCCCGCCTCGGTCGGGATCATCTCCCTAGGCGGCTGCGACGCGTCGGTGCGCGAGGGGGTCGATCGGCTGCGCGCGCGCGGCACCGTGTGCGACTACATGCGCATCCGCGGTTTCCCCTTTGCCGCGAGCGTGAAGTCGTTCATTGACTCGCATGAATCGGTCTTTGTGGTGGAACAGAACCGCGATGCCCAACTACGATCGTTGTTGACGCTGGAGACTGGCGTCGCCCGTGATCGACTGATTCCGGTGCTGGACTACGGCGGTGAACCATTGACTGCCGACGTCGTGGATGAAGCTGTGAGTCATCACTTTGCTGGAGTTCCCGCATGACGAGTATTGCCAAGCCTCCGGTTCGGCATCCTGGGCTGCAGAAGAACGCCTTGGGGCTGACCAAGCGCGACTACGAAGGGGCGATGTCCACGCTCTGTGCCGGGTGCGGGCATGACTCGGTGACGGCGGCGATCATCCAGTCGTTCTGGGAACTCGACATCCCGCCGCATCGCGCGGCCAAGATGAGCGGCATTGGCTGCTCGTCCAAGACGACCGCGTATTTCATGCGCCAGTCGCACGGGTTCAATTCCGTGCACGGCCGTATGCCGTCAGTCGCAACGGGAGCCAACGCCGCCAATCGCACGTTGACCTACATCGGCGTGTCGGGTGACGGCGACTCCTTGTCCATCGGCCTGGGCCAGCTGAGTCATGCCATCCGTCGGAACCTGAACCTGCTGTACGTGCTGGAGAACAACGGCGTGTATGGGCTGACGAAGGGGCAGTTCTCGGCGTCGGCTGACTTGGGCTCCACTACCAAGCGAGGCGAGGCCAACCTGCAGCCGCCGATCGATCCTGTGCTCCTGGCGTTGACCCTCGGTGCCACTTTTGTTGCGCGTTCGTTCTCTGGTGACAAGGAAGAGTTGGTTCCCATCCTCAAGGCGGGGTTGGCGCACAACGGGTTTGCCCTCATCGACGTGATCTCCCCTTGCGTCAGCTTCAATGATCACGAAGGCAGCACCAAGAGCTACGTCTACACGCGTGAGCACGCCGAGGATGTGGCGCCGGTCGACTTCATTCCGTTGCGCCGGGAGATCACGGCGAATGCCGGAGAAGGGGGCGCCATGTCGGTGACCATGCATGACGGCAGTGTGGTGCGATTCCGAAAGGTGAAGGAAGGCTACGACCCCACCGATCGCGATGGCGCGTACGCCTATGTGCGGGAGGCGCAGGCGCGCGGTGAGATCGCAACGGGTCTGCTGTACCTCAACGACGAGGGCGGGGCGGACATGCACGCGGTGAACAACACCGTGCAGACGCCGCTGAGTGAGCTACCCTTCGACCAGCTGTGTCCGGGCGCCGCAGCACTCGACGTGCTGATGGAAGAGTTCCGTTAGGAGAGGCGACATGCAAAGACGCACACTTGGCCGCGGTCTCGAGGTATCGGCCCTCGGTTACGGTGCCATGGGACTCAGTTTTGGCTACGGTCAACCCACCGAGCGGTCGCAGGCGATCAAGGTCATCCGCCGCGCCGTGGAACTTGGCGTCACCTTCTTTGATACGGCGGAGGTCTATGGGCCGTACACGAACGAGGACGTTGTCGGCGAAGCGCTGGAGCCGTTCCGCGGCCGCGTGGTGATCGCCACGAAATTCGGCTGGAAGATTCAGGACGGAAAGAGCGTCGGCCTGGACAGTCGCCCTTCCCGCATCAGAGAAATGACCGAAGCATCGCTCAAGCGACTTCGCGTGGATACGATCGACTTACTCTACCAGCATCGAGTGGACCCTGAGGTTCCCATCGAGGATGTCGCGGGCACGGTCAAGGAGCTGATCGGCGAGGGTAAGGTTCGGCACTTTGGGCTGTCCGAAGCATCGGCTGCAACGATTCGTCGCGCGCACGCGGTGCAGCCAGTGTCCGCCTTGCAGAGCGAGTACTCGGTCTTCTGGCGCGAGCCAGAGACCAAGGTCATGCCTGTGCTGGAGGAACTTGGCATTGGACTCGTTCCCTTCAGCCCGTTAGGCAAGGGGTTCCTGACTGGGAAAATCAACGAGTCGACGGCCTTCGACAGCTCCGACTTTCGGAGCACCGTCCCGCGGTTGGCGCCGGAGAATCGAAAGTCGAACATGGCCGTGGTGGACCTGCTCACCCGACTGGCTGGAAAAAAGAAGGCCACGCCCGCGCAGGTGGCGCTGGCGTGGGTGCTCGCTCAGAAGCCGTGGATCGTCCCCATTCCAGGGACCACCAACGCGCAGCGGCTGGAAGAAAATGTCGCCGCCGTGAATGTGCAGCTATCGTCCGACGACCTCGAGGAGATCGATTCCGCGGTCAGGGGGATTCAGATCAAGGGGCACCGGTACTCCGAGGCCGCGGAGCGTTGGATCGATCGGTAATCGCCAATCGGTACGGCTTGGCATTTCTCGTGGTGTTAACGGCTCTTTGGGGCGGCCGAGCCATGCATGCGATCTTACGCGGCAGCTCCAACGCGCCTGGCGGGATTGAGAAGCCCATCTGAAGCAGCGCTCCCACGATGCCGTAGTACGCGAAAGAGCCGCCCGGGACTTCCCGAGCGGCTCTTGTTTCGCCTGGTGTACTGCTGGTCCTGGCCAGGCCAGTCACTCAGCAAACATGCGGCGACTACTCGCCTACTGGTCCGTACCGGCGACCGAAGGAATGGAGTTGTGGAGCAGGCGGTTGATCGAACCCGCGCCCGGATTCCCAACCACGCCAACCGTCGAGTAGTTCCAGATTGCGGTGTGAACCTGCGCCGGCGTCTTCGTCGGGTTCTTGCTCAAGTACACCAAGGCAACGCCAGCGAAGTGTGGGGAGGCCATCGACGTTCCCGAGGCGATCGCCGCGGAGGTCGGATTCGGCTGGTACGCGCCCAGGATGTTCGTGCCCGGTGCGAAACCGTCGAGGCAGGTGCCGAAGTTCGAGTAGCTGGCGCGAAGGTCTGGCGAGGCGGGCGGAATCGCGCCGTCGGGATAGCTGCCGGTCGCGCCGAGGGTCTCCGCGTTCGGTACGCGGGCCGGCGAGAAGAGGCAGGCGTCGATGCTGCTGTTGCCGGCCGACACGGCGTAGACGATCCCGTCAGCGATCGAGGCGTTGACGGCCGCATCCAACGCGGCGTCGGCACCACCACCCAAGCTCATGTTGGCAACCGCAGGGACACCGGCCGCGTGGTGGGCCGTGACTCGGTTGACGCCGTCGATGACGGTCAGGGTGGTGCCACTGCCGGAGCAGTCAAGCACGCGGGAGGCCCAGATCGTCGACATTGTGGCGAAGCCATACAACGTGCCGGCGGCCGTGCTGGAGGTGTGCGAGCCGTGGCCGTTGCAGACGTCGTTCGCGTCTGCATCGTTGTTGATCGAATCCCAGAGCGAATTGTACCGACCGGTGAATTCCTGGTGCGCCGCGTTGACGCCCGTGTCGATAGAGTAGAACGTGACGCCCTGACCCTTGAACGGATACTGCGCCTTCAGGTTATTCAGCGGGAGAGTGCGATCGGACACGCGATCCCAACCCCAGGGGCATCCAAAGAGCGAGCCAGGATTCACGCATGCCACCTGGGCGTCCGCGTGGAACACCTGCGACTGCTGGACGAAGGCCACGTTGGCACTGCGACGGATTGCATCGAGCTTCATCGCTGGAGCCTTGATGCCAAACCCGATCAGGCCTTCCGTCCAGACGTGGGTGACCAAGGCACCGGCTGCGCGCGCCTTGTTTGCCTCAGCCGCGACGCCCGCAGCGTCCATCTTCTTCAGGACGACCACGTACTCGTTCGGCACCAATTCCGCGTTCATGGACGCTGAGTTGGTGACGAGCTTGGCCAATGGGGCGCCTTGGGTGCCGGTGCCGTCCGAACAGGCGACCGCCGCCAATGCAGCAACTGCGAGCAACGACTTTTTCACAGGAAACCTCCGAGGGGAAAGGTCTGCAACCCTCGGGTCGTTCGCTTGCCGCATTTCCGCCGTTACCGGCTAACCGTAACCGCGGGTGCGAACGCCTAACGATGCCGTAGGATTGCCGTGCGAACCCCCATGCTAGGCTAATCTCGTGACCTGTCAACCTGAGCGTGCGCGCTACAGGTCCCGTGCCGCACTCCGGGGGTCAATTTTGCCGGAAGGCGTCGCACGGATGCCACGACCAACCCCAGAAAGCGAAGTCGAGCACGCGATTCACCCGCAACAGGAGCCGCCGGCGACCCTAC
This sequence comes from Gemmatimonadaceae bacterium, assembly GCA_044224875.1. Classification (GTDB taxonomy): domain Bacteria; phylum Gemmatimonadota; class Gemmatimonadetes; order Gemmatimonadales; family Gemmatimonadaceae; genus JABAQJ01. The sequence goes on from JBGAJQ010000004.1 coordinate 34,940, forward strand.
CCGGCGATGACGGCGTGAACTCGAAGTCCGTTCGGCGAGGGGAGGGCTGGTGACCTTTCAGGGCAAGTGAAGATCAGTGTGATCCACCCGTCCCGCCGCAGGCCGGCGAGTAACCCTGGCCACGCCGCGGCTTCGGTCAGGAAATTCGCTGGCCGGTACTCGCGGGTGGTCGCGCTGCTAAAGAGCGCCGGACCGTTCACGGATGCCAGGGTATCCAGCACGATGGAATAGGTATGCGACGCGCCGGGATGCGGAGAGAGATTGACCTGCAGGGCGGTGAGTCGTTCCGCGGTGAACGTCGCAAAGGCCACCGCCTCGATGCCGTCGACGGATCCGTGAAACACGTAGTCCGAGTCCTCGTCGATCGTGACGAACCGCCACCCCACGTCGCTCAGGCGTTGGCGCACGGAGTCCGGGCGCAGCCCCCATTCCACCCGGAGGATCGGCGACGGCGTCGCATACACGGTTTGGGCGCGCATAGGCGTGCCAGCCGTCGTGAGCGCGAACGAGGCCACCAAGGCGATGCGAACAACAGGCGGTGCGTAGCGTGACATCTCAACCTCCAGTAGCCGGCGACACGAGACGGCATCCCATGTGCGTTAGGCGGATCATCGTCACCGGCGGCACGTCGGGCCCTTTCTATGTGTGTCGGCAGGTCCGGCAGAAAGTTGAATGCGCCGGCGGTGCGACCGTGGTGATCGGGCGCGACGGGCGGCTCATCCCGGTGAGGAATCCCTTAGACCGCCGTCACATCCACTCGGCGGATCACTGCTCCCATAACCCATGGGTGGGGGGCTAATGTGTAGTGTGACACTTCTCATGCTTCGCACGCAGGCCAACGGTCACCACCCGCGCCAAGCATCGGGTCTTGGACCCTCGACGCCGATCGCGTTGGCGCTCATGATGTGCCTTTCGGCGTCGCTGGAAGCACAGCAGGTGCGCGGCATCGTCACCGAGACGGGCGGGGCGCCGGTGCCCGGCGCCGTGCTGACACTCATTGCCGACGATGGCCAACGGGTGGCGACGGCATTGTCGAGTGAGGGCGGGGCGTACGTCGTTCGCGCACCACGGGCCGGGAGTTTCACCCTCGAGATCAAGCGGATCGGCGTCCGGCTCACGCGGATTGGTCCGTTCAATCTGTCGGAAGGCGAGGTGCGCGAGGAGTCCGTCAGGTTGCGTCCCGTGCCGCTGTTGCAGCCAGAAGTGCGGGTGGCGGGGAAAAGCCGGTGTTCTCGGCAGCCCGAGGTGAATGACGCTACCGGCACGTTGTGGGAGAACGCGCGTGCCGCATTGGCGGCGGTGAAGCTGACGCAGGAGGCCGGCACGGCGCAGGCGCGGATCACCCGCATTTCGCGGGACATCGACGCGTCCAGCATGCGTGTCACGAGCGAGCGGCGGGCGGACTCGTATGCCTTCGGCAGCCGGCCGTTCACCAGCGTCCCCGCCGACTTGCTGTCCGCGCAGGGGTATGTGCGTCGGGATGGCAACGGGTTCGTCTACAACGCCCCCGACGCCACCGTCATCCTCTCCGATGTCTTCCTGGCGGATCACTGCTTTCGCTACGTGGGGCCCGAAAGGTCTGATACCACGGTGGCCGGACTGCGATTCGAACCGGTGCGCGAAAAGGCCCTCGCCGATGTTTCCGGGGTGATGTGGATCGACCGGCGTTCGTTCGAGCTCAAGTCGATCGAGTTCGTCTACGAGAACCCGCCGCCGCCACACGAGCGCGGTCAGGCGGGTGGTTCGGTGCACTTCAAGCGCATTCGCAGCGGCTGGATCGTGGACAAGTGGTACATTCGCTGGCCGCGCTTTGCCGGCATAAGCCGGCAGGACCCGACGTCCAGCGCGGCGGTGTTCGGGAACCGCACCGCACCCGGTGTCATGGCGTACCGGGAAGAGGGGGGCGAGGCCGTCATGGTCGGGGCCGACGACGTGGGCATCGGTCGCGTGCGGGGCGTCGTGGTTGAAGGTGACGGCGGCCGTCCCGTTTCGGGGGCGCGGGTCCAGCTGGCTCAGACGGGGTTCACCCAGGCCCGGGTCGTGAGCGCAACGGCCGGCACCTTCGTGCTGGACAGCATTCCCGCGGGAAGTTACACCGTCACCGTCTCCCACCCACGCCTGGATTCGTTAGGTGTACGTGGACGGTCGAGTGAGCTGGAGGTGCGCGCGCGTGATTCGCTCACCGTTCAGCTCGCGATCCCGTCGGACACGATGATCTGGACGTCGCTGTGCCCCGCTGACACGGATCGCGCGGCGCACGGTTTCGTGCGTGTGCTGACGACCAATGCCCGAACAGGCGCCCTACAGGATGGGGTAACGGTGCGCGTTGCGTGGAGCGGTACCGACGCCGCCGGGGTCACGGCGACGACAGACGACGACGGTGCGGTGACGACATGCAAGGTACCGACCGATCGCCCGATTCACGTGGCGGCGATGGTTGACGGGAGGGAAGTCGCGTCCCGGACGTTGACCCTGACGGCAGGTGAGATGCGTGTGGTGCCGCTCGCGGTGCCGTCGAAGCCGTGAGGATAGCCGCGGAGCGCATCAGCACCCCGGCATCCGGAACGCCCCGATCCGCGTCGAGTAGTTCGTTGCGCCTTCCTTCAGGTAGTCCCCCACGTACCAGATCGTGCAATCGTCGCTCGGGTCCACCGCCGTCTGCGTGTAGTCCTCCCAACGCAGTGTGTTCGTCTGGGCCGCCTTGCCCTCCACCAACACGGCCTCCCGTAGCGTGAGCTGGCCCTTGGGATCCGCGGCCAATCGTCCCGCGAAGCGCTGGCCGGCAAAGTGCGGAGACCCACCGAACGAATATCCGATCCCGATATTCCCCTTCGCATCCATCGCCGGACTGCCCATCCACCGAAACGACGCGTCGGGGGCGAAGGTGCCTTGCTGCGCCAACAGCAACTGGCGGCGGGGACCCACGGTGAACTCGTACCAGCGCACACCGCCAGCTCCGACACTCGTGTTCACGGAGTGGACGGCAACGATCGATTCGCGGGCCCCAATGCGACGATACACCAGTCGCGCCATGATCTTGTCGCCCTGCGCGTCGAGCCGGCGGTCGGTGCCAGGCTGCGGGACGCAGCTGGTGAGCTGCCCATCGCACAGGTAGTGGTAAGGGGCCACGGAAAGCGTGGTCGGCCCCTCCACCCGGGTCTTCGCGGGATCGTCCCAGTCCACGTGGAAGCTCCAGGCATACAGCCTGCGATCCTCCATCACCTTCTTCAACTGCGTGCCTCCGGCGGCGATCATGATGTTCGGTGCACCTGCCGGCGGTAGCTGCGTGCCGTCGAGGTCCGCGTTGTTGAGAAAATTCACGCCATCGATGATCGCGCACTGTTCGGTGGCGTCCTCGCCCTTGAGCATGCGCGCCCGATCGACGACACACGCGTGCTTCTGGATCACTTCATCCCCGGTGCTGGAGGGGATGTAGTAGCCATCGGGCCACACGGCGGGGCGCGGGTAGTCGGGGAAGAGGGGACGCACGAATTCGTAGCGATAGTACGGGCCGAAGGGGTCAGTGCCCGTGCTCACGGCATAGCACATCGCGTACGGGCCGGTGTCCTGAGTTGCAGCTGGCCGAGCCGGCGGCCGAACCGTGTCACCCGGCGAGGGAGGCGGTGGAGGTGGGGGCAGGGTGAGCGGGGCGGCGCTCCCGGGCTGTCGTGCGTTTCCCTTGAGGCTACGTTGCGCAGGGTCTCCGCTCTTGCCGGCGTCGGTTTGTCCGGGCCGGACGGGCGTCCGCGAAAAAATCGGCATCACGATCAACCAGCGGTCGGCCAGCTGGTCGTACCTGACGACTGCGTCGCCATTGTTTCGCGCCTCGCAGACTCCGCCGAACCCGGCAAAGACGTGACGCGTTTCTACGGGCCCATACAACACACGCCCCGTCGTATCGAAGATCGCGCCTTTCTTTGTGAAGATGGCCATACGAGTGTTCACGACTTGCATCACATAGTCGCGCCCAACGGCGAGCGAGTTGTCCGACGGGTTCCGGAGACTGGCCGTGCCCTGTGGGCCCACGAACCCCACACCGAGTCCGTCGAACGACGCGACGATTCGTGCCGCAGGCCTGCGGCCGTGCGTGCGCTGTTCCACTGCGGCGGAGCCCCTCGGCACTGTGATGACCGGAGGTGGCGGCGGTGATTGTGCCTGGCGGCGCGAGGCGCCGGCTGTGCGCGTGATGGGCTCGTCCGAACGATCTGCTTCGCGCGCTTCCCACCCGTCGGCGTCGTCATCGTATGCTGGCGCGAGCGACAGGAGTGGAGGGGCATCTGCGGCTGGCGCATCAAGATCGCGAATGCGGCGCACCGGGTAGGCAAGGCGGTTGTCCTGGGCCCGTGTTAGACCAATCGGACGCGGTCGGGTGTTCAAGGCGATGCCCGTTAGGCGCGAGTGACATCGGTCGGGCGTGGTCGCACAGTCTTCGTCCACACCCAACCGGGCGGACGTATCGCGGGCCGTTGCGTGACGGACTTCAACGACTGGATCCATCGATGACTTCGTGGCCGCGGGCTCGCCGGCACACCCCGCCAGCAAGAACGCGGCGACTGCCGCGACGGTCCATGCGCAGCTGCAGTCCTTCCCCGATTGTGTCATGTCGACTTGCCTACGCGTTGAGTGTCGCGGCGATTCGCTCAGCGATGCGTTCCGTCGTCGGCACGACGGCTTCCATCAGGCGCGGGTGGTACGGCACCGGCACGTCTTCCACGCACAACCGGTCAATCGGCGCGTCCAGATACCAGAAGGCTTCCCGGGCAATGGTGGCGGCAATCTCCGCACCGAAGCCCGCTGTCAGGTTGTCCTCATGGACGATCAGGCATCGACCCGTCTTCTTCACCGATTCCAGAACCGCCGCGCGGTCCCACGGCGCGATCGTCCGCAGGTCGATCAATTCGGCATCCGCACCCGATTGGGCGATTGCGTCCTTGCAGCGGTGCAGCAATGCACCCCAGGTGACCATGGTGAGGGCGCGACCCTCACGCACGGTATTCGCCACCCCTAACGGGAGAACGTAGTCGTCGCCGGGGTAGGGTGCGCTGCCATCGCTGGTCATGAGCAACGCGCGGTGCTCAAAGAAGATCGTCGGGTTGGGGGATCGCATGGCGGCGCGCAGGAGGCCCACGGCGTCGGCCGCATTCGATGGAATCGCCACCTGCCAACCGATGGCATGCGCCCACAACACCTCCGCGCTCAGCGAATGCCACGGATCGCCGACGTCCTTGCCGAATCCCCCCGGGAGCCGCACGACGATAGGGGCCGCAAAACGATTGGCCGTACGCCATCGCATGGTCCCGCAATTGTTCAGCTGCTCTGTCGCCGGGTCTGCGTACTTCCGGAACTGAATCTCGGCGACTGGCACAAGGCCGGCGATGGCCATGCCCACCGCGCGCCCGATGATCCCTTCCTCTGAAAGGCTCGTGTCAAAGACCCGGTCCTCGCCAAAGTGCTTCTGCAGCCCTTCGGTGACGAGGTGTACGCCGCCCTTTCTCCCCACATCCTCACCAAAGACGACCAACTTCGGGTTTGCCGCCAGCTCCGACCTCAGCGTGCGTCGGATGGCATCGGCAAAGCGCAGGGTTTCGCGCTTGGCGTGTGATGCGTCACCGGGGAAGGGCACACCACCTAACGCGGCACGCTCCTCGTCTGTGAGGCCACCCATCGGGTCGGCGTCGCCTTCCCGTCGTGGCTCAGCGTACACAAAGCGCTTGATGCTGGCGGGGTCAGGAGCCGGCCTGGCCCGCGCCGCGGCGAGCCCCTGCTCGACATCTCGCGCGACCTCCGCTTCCAGCTCCTCCCACTCGGCCTTGGACAACAACGACGGGACCAGGTAGTCGCGGAGCTTCGGCAGCGGGTCTCGCTCGACATCGGCCGCAATCTCAGCGTCGGTGCGATAGCCCTTTTGGTTGTCCGGCCCCGAGTGCGAACTGAGCCGCGGTACCGTCAGGTGCACCAGTGCGGGCCCGGCGCCACTCCGTACGTGCGCCACGACCTCGGTGAGGGCGGCGGCGGTGGCCTCCGGGTCTGTACCATCCCCGTCGCGGACGAGCAGGTTGGCGAACGACGCCAGGTTCTTGGCGATATTCCCCCCCGGCGTCTGCATCTTCCCGCCGACGCTGATCCCGAGCCCATTGTCTTCTATATAGAAGAGCATGGGGAGCTTGAGCGTGGTGGCCATCGTCAGGGAGGCCCAGAACCCATTGGTCGCGACCGACGCATCGCCGCCCAATGCCACGGCCAACGCACCGTTGTAGCTGGAGTCCTTCAGGTGGTCGCGGTAGTAGGTAATCGCGTGCGCCCATCCCGCCGTCGGCGTGTATTGGGACCCGACGTCACCGGACATCGGCAGGACCTTGGCGCTCTGTCGAGAGGGAAAGTTGCAGACCACGCCGATATCCCGCCCGTCGCTGAAGCCTCCCGAGCGACCCAGGGGGGATGCGAACCCATCTTCAATCGACAAGCCTAACGAAATGAGCAGCGGCCGCGAGCGATAGTAGGCACCGGCGGCGTCGTGCCGATGGGTCAACAACGCGCCAAGGATGCTTTGCGCCACATCGTGCCCCCGAGCAGAAAACTGGTAGAGCACCACGTGCTCCCGCGGGACTTGGGCGCGATTTCGGTTCGTGGCCTCCTCAATATCGTCCAGCGAGCGCGAGACCAGCGTGTGGTAAGCGACCTTCCGCCAGTCGATGGCCGGATGTGGGGCCGCAGTTGGGCGCGGACGACGTCCTTTGGAGGGCAAGACAGCCATTCGAAAAACGGGGCTTGGGACCGTCAGGGTCAGGCTGGCGTGAATCTAACCTGCGCTCATGGAGGGGACGAAACCCCATACAGCTGGTCACGCGATCGCCCCGTGGTATGCTGCTCCCGTCGGCGGATGAAAGCCTTTGACCGACCCATGTACTTGCCCTGAAGCTGGGTTTCGACTGCCGTTGGTCCCGCGCGGCGCGCGCGGACCCCCGCGACCGGTGTGCGCATGACGCATGGGTGGGCGTTGGCGGTCGCTGCGCACCCACCCTCGCAGGGTCGCGAAGACTTTGCATCGCGAATGGTGGCCGAAGGGGTCGCGATGCACCTTTCCCACAGCAAGTTCGCACCTCCGTCGTTCCCGATGCCACAACCCACTGTCCGCTGCCCGTGACCTCCCCGCCAACCTCACAAACTCCCAGGAAGCGCGTCCTAGGGAGCGGCTCGGCCGCCATCTTCGCGATCGGAATAGTTGTGGTGTTCGCACCGACGGTTGTAGCTGCCCAGCAAACAAGGATTTCCGCCACGGAGTGGCAGCGCGTGCTGGCGGTAGAAGATTCTCGCACGAACGATCCGGATTCCCTGCGCGTGTTGATCGACGCGATTCGCGATCCCCGGGCCCCGCTGCGGGCCGTGGCGGCGCGAGCGATCGGACGATTCGAACGACCGTCACTCCTGCCGGAGTTGTACGCGCGCGTGGCGGATCCGTCGCCAGCCGTGCGACGGGAAGTGGTCAATGCCATTGCGCAGATCGCGAGGCCCGCGTCGCGCGTGGCGGACTCCGTGTGGCGACCTGCCGTGGACACGCTGATGTCTGCGCTCTCACGCGAGAAAGACGCGGACGTGGTAGCTAGCCTTGCCGAGTCGTTAGGCCGCCTGGCCCGCGGTGACAGTTCGGCTGCTCCGATTGCGGAACGGCTGATGGCGCTGCTTGGCGCGGAGGATGAGTCGGGGGCGTCCGTTTCGTTGACGGCGAGCCCCCGCGTCGTGCTCGGTGTGATGAAGGGGGTGTACTCGGCAGGCCGGACCCGACGTGACGCCGCTGACACCGCGCGCGCGCGACGCGATCCCGGCGCCGCGGAACTCCGGATGATCCGGTACGGGTTGCGTGGCACCGCCGCTCAATCTGCGCAGGCGGTGCAAGTTCGCCGACTGAGCGTGCTGTCCCTCATTTCGCCCGCGGTTCGCACGGACAGTGTGGCGCTCGTGGCGATGCGGGATCCCGATCCCCAGATGCGACGCCTGGCGGTGCTGGCGGCTGCGAGCGCTGAAGATTCGGCTGTTCGGCGACAGGTGCTCCAGTCTGCCCTCCATGACTTGGAATTCATCGTTCGATTCGACGCGGTGCGCAGCTGGCGGCGCCTCTTCTCCTCCGAATGCGCTCCGGTCGTTGCCGCCACACACGACCGGCATCCGGCGGTGATGCTGGCGGCGATCGATGCGTTAAGTGGGTGTGGCGATCGGGGCTTGGCCACAGATGCGTTGTTCCCTCTGGCCACGAGCGACGCGCCAGCTGCCAGGCGCGCCGGTCGGGCAAGCTGGCATCCGAGGGCGCACGCCTTGGTGTCGCTGGCCCGGGTCGCCCCGGAGCGCGCGGAGCAGCAGGTCAAAGCGAATAAGACGCACCCGGTGTGGCAGGTTCGCATGTACACCGCGCGAGCGGCAACAATCCTTAAGGATGTGGCTACACTCAGCGACCTAGCGAGCGACTCGGTGGCGGACGTGCAGGAAGCCGCCATCACCGGACTGGCAGCGGTGTCGCCGCGAGCGGCCGACGCGTTCGCACTGCGGGCGCTGTCGCATCCGGCGTATCAAGTCGTGCTGGCTGCGGCCTCGGCGCTCAAGGGCGCGCCTGTGACCTCCGAACTCTGGCACGCGCTTCTGACATCGCTCGGCCGCCTAACGGCGGAACAGCGAGAGAATGCGCGCGATCCGCGTGTGGCCCTCCTCGAGCGCGTTGGTGAGCTGGGTGACGTGTCCCTGGCGCGCCAAATCGAACCGTACGTGCGTGACTTCGATCCCGAAATCGCCGAGCGCGCAGCGCGCATTGTGACCCGCTGGACGGGGGGGGGGCGCGAGGTCGCTGCCGCGCCGGCGGTGCGTCGGGTGATCTCAAACCGGCTCGGGGCGCTGTACACCGCATCCAGTCTCCGGCTGAAGATCACCATGGACGCCGCGAGTGGCGGCGGAACGTGGGTCATCAAGTTGAGGCCAGACGTTGCGCCGGCCACAGTCGCTCGACTGCTCGAACTGGTGGGCCGGGGTTACTACAACGGCCTCACCTTCCATCGGGTGGAGCCAACGTTCGTGATTCAGGGAGGAAGTCCTTCGGCGACCGAGTACGTGGGCGATGGCCCCTTCATGCGTGACGAAGTCGCGCTGCTTTCGCACGTCTACGGGACGGTCGGCATCTCCACGCGCGGGCGTGACACGGGCGATGCACAGATCTTCGTGAACCTCACGGACAACTTTCGGCTCGACCACGACTACACGGTCGTGGGAGACGTTGTCGAAGGCATGTCGGTCGTCGATGATATTCTCGAGGGAGACACAATGGCTCGCGTTGCGGTGGTTGGGGTGCGGTAGTGCCAATGGATGCGCCAATCTCGTTAGCTTTCAGCGGCCACTATGGTTGCCGGCAACTCGACGCGCCATGACGAGCACTCCCATACCACGCTTCGTATGAGTTCCGATCTGGTCCTACGTGAGACGTCGCACGGCGTGCTAGTGCTGACGCTGAACCGCCCGGACGTCCTCAACAGCTTCAACCTGCCGATGGCGCAGGCACTGCAGGGTGCGCTCGCCCATGCCGCGGCCGACGATGGCGTGCGCTGCGTGTTGCTTACCGGCGCGGGGCGCGGGTTCTGCGCCGGACAGGACCTGGCTTCGGTTCCCCTGGACGCAGCGACGGCGCTCGACCTTGGAGACACGGTGCGTGCGCAGTACAACCCGATCATCCGGGCAATTCGGGGACTCGAAAAGCCGGTGGTCTGCGCGGTGAACGGAGTGGCCGCGGGTGCGGGGGCCAACATTGCCCTCGCCTGCGACCTTGTGATTGCAGCTGCCGAGTCGTCGTTCATCCAGTCATTTTGTAAGATCGGGCTCATCCCGGACTCCGGTGGCACGTGGCTATTGCCGCACCTGGTGGGGATGGCGCGCGCTTCGGCCCTGATGCTGTTAGGCGACAAGTTGCCGGCGACCACTGCCGCCGAGTGGGGCATGATCTATCAGGTGGTACCGGGGGCGGAGTTGCGCGAACGCGCGATGACGTTGGCGACACAGCTCGCCACACAACCGACGCGTGGGTTGGGCCTGACCAAGAGGGCGATGAACGCCGCGATGGAGCAGGGATTGAGCGCGCAGTTGGACACCGAGGCCGAGCTGCAGGCGATCGCCGGACGCTCGCGTGACTTCAAGGAAGGGGTGCAGGCATTCATCGAGAAGCGCAAGCCGGTGTTCACGGGCCAATGAACGAAACACCAGAGGGAGCGGTCATTGGCGTGGTCGGGGCCGGGGCGATGGGCAGTGGCATCGCCCAGGTGGCCCTGCTGCATGGGCATCGCGTGCTCCTCACGGACACGGCACCAGCTGCCCTCGAACGCGGTTGTGATGCCATTCGGAAGGGCTTTTCGCGCGATGTGGAGAAGGGGCGGATGACGAGCGAGCGTCGTGATGAGGCGCTCGGACGCCTGGATGCCATTGCGGCTGGCGACATGATCGACATGGCGCCGTGTCACTTCGTCATCGAGGCGGTGGTGGAGCGACTGGACGTGAAGCTGGAAGTGATGCGCGCACTGGAAGAGGCGGTTGTGGCTGACGCCGTGCTGGCCACCAACACGTCGTCGCTGTCGATCGCCTCGATCGGGGCGGCCTGCGCACGTCCGGAACGCGTCATCGGCGTCCACTTCTTCAACCCGCCAACGGTGATGCCCCTGGTGGAGATTGTCCCGGGCGTTCGCACGGGCAGCGCCGTGGCAGATTGGGTGATGCAGCTGGTGCACGGGTGGGGCAAGGTCCCCGTACGAGCCAAGGACACGCCGGGCTTTATCGTGAACCGGATTGCCCGGCCGTACTACGGAGAAAGCCTTCGTATCGTCGAGGAGGGGATCGCCTCGCCGGCGACCGTCGACTGGGCGATGAAGACCGTGGGCGGCTTTCGCATGGGTCCTTTTGAGCTCATGGACTTCATTGGCCATGACGTGAACTACGTCGTGACGGAGAGTGTGTGGACCGCGATGTACTATGACCCACGCTACCGCCCGTCGATTCTCCAGAAGCGACTCCTCGAGGCCGGGTGGCTCGGCAAGAAGGCCGGACGCGGATTCTTCGATTACGCCGCCAACGCCGCCCTCGACGTGGCGGATGAAGATCAGGCGTTAGGCTCGCGCATCTTCATGCGCGTGCTGGCCATGCTCATCAATGAGGCCGTTGACGCGGTGCACCTGCAGGTGGCGACGCCGGCCGCCGTCGACCTGGCCATGACCAAGGGCGTCAACTATCCGCGCGGCCTGTTGGCGTGGGGTGACGACCTTGGCTGGCCGGAGGTACTGGCGCGCATGGACGAACTGCGCGACACCTACGCCGAAGATCGCTATCGCGCCAGCCCCTTGCTCCGACGCATGGCACAGCAGGGAGAGAAGTTCTTCCAATGACGCACTGGGACGAAGCAACGGAGCGGTTGGCCAAGCGCGTGGTGGACGCGATGCTGGAGAAGGACGCGCTCAGCCGCTGGCTCGGGCTGGAGGTCACCGAGCTGCTTCCCGGGGGTTGCATCTGCCGGATGACGGTTCGCCCGGAGATGGTGAATGGCTTTGGCGTCGCTCACGGTGGGATCGTCTTCTCCTTCGCCGACTCCGCCTTCGCCTTTGCCTGCAATCAGCAAGGACAGGTCACGGTGGCGGTGGATAACACCATCACGTACCCCGCGGCGATTCATCCCGGCGACGTCCTTACCGCGGTGGCTCGCGAGGAGGCCGTCTCGCGACGGCTCGGCTACTATCGTGTGGACGTCACGAACCAACACGGCGCGACGGTCGCACTCTTTCGGGGCACCGCCTATCGCACCGCTCGCCCCCACTTTCCCGACATGGTCGCCTCATGACCGACGCGTTTCTTGTTGATGGTGTCCGGACGCCGGTTGGCGCATTCGGTGGCAGCCTGTCCGAAGTCCGCGCCGACGACCTCGCCGCGCATGTCATCCGCCGTCTCATGGACCGGGTCCCCTCGGTGGACCCCGCACGCCTGACCGACGTCATCCTTGGCTGCGCCAACCAGGCGGGCGAGGACAACCGCAACGTCGCTCGCATGGCGTTGCTCCTGGCGGGGCTGCCGGTGACGGTCCCCGGTGAAACGGTCAACCGACTCTGTGCCTCGGGGATGAGCGCCGTGGCCAACGCGGCGCGCGGGATTCGTCTGGGAGAGGGCGAGCTCTATGTCGCGGGTGGAGTGGAGAGCATGACGCGAGCCCCATATGCGCTCTCCAAGGGAACGACTGCGTTCGCACGTGACGCGCAGCTCTTTGACACGAGCATTGGTTGGCGCTTTGTGAACGCGAAGATGCGCGACCTCTACGGCGTGGACTCCATGGGGCAGACAGCGGAGAACGTTGCCGAGCAGTTCGGAATCGCTCGGGAGGATCAGGATCGCTTCGCGCTGGCTAGCCAGCAGAAGGCTGCCATGGCGCGAGACAGTCAGCGGCTCGCCGAGGAGATCGTGCCCGTCACCGTACCGGGTGCAAAGAGGGGGACGACGCGTGAGTTCGCCGTCGACGAGTTCATCAAGCCGGAGACCACACTGGACGTGCTGGCCAAGCTGCGCCCCGCCTTTCGCACCGATGGCAAGGGGTCAGTGACCGCCGGTAACTCCTCGGGCATCAATGATGGGGCGTGCGCTGTTCTCGTCGCGTCTGGCGGCGCCGTGAAGGAGCTGGGTCTAAGTCCTAAGGCGCGTATCGTCGCCGCCGCGGCCGCGGGCGTTGAGCCGCGCATCATGGGCATGGGGCCCGTACCGGCGTCTCGCGAGGCGCTGCGGCGCGCCGGACTCGCCCTTTCAGACATCTCCGTTATCGAGCTGAACGAGGCCTTTGCCGCACAGGGGCTGGCGTGTCTCCGCGAGCTGGGAATTCCCGACGAGGACCCACGCGTCAACCCGAATGGCGGCGCCATTGCCATCGGTCACCCACTGGGAATGTCGGGCGCGCGCCTGGCGCTGACGGCCGCGTATGAGTTGCAGCGCACCGGCGGTCGCTATGCCTTGTGCACGATGTGTATTGGTGTGGGGCAGGGGATGGCGCTCATTCTGGAACGAGCCTGACGGAAGGCGCTCATGCCGCAGCGATTCTCCGCTCGCCTCATTCGCCCACGGACGTTCGGGAACCTGATTGTTGGCCGAGCGTATGGTATGCCGACTCGCACCCCCCGTAGGTGCCTTATGCTGCTCATGAAGAAAGCCGTCACGGTGGCGATCCTTTTGTCATCCACTGCCTGTTTCCCGTTCTTCGGCGGCCGCCCGGGACAGTCGGGCCTTGCGCGTAAGGTGGTTCAGCGAAAGGAGCCACCGCGATCGCTCGTCGCCAGCGACAACACCCGCTGCCTGGTAGACGACCAGAAGTATCGGGACACGGTCATCGGAACCTCCGTGACCTGCTACTGGACGGCCGATCATGAGTCCCGCGTAGTCACAGGCGGGGGCGGGTCGAACAACCTTCCGGACGAAGTGGCGACGAAGAAGCGGGATGCCAAGGGGACGGCACCGGCTGTCCGTCGACCCAAATAGCGGGTCCTTGGCCCGTCCGTCGACATAGCTAGGCGCCTCGTGCCGGACATGACAGATTCCGGCATGCCTAATGTCTTCGCCTTTGGGGACTTCGTCCCCGTGATTCATCCCTCGGCGTTCATTCATCCCTCGGCAGCGGTCACCGGCAACGTGATCATTGGCCGCGAGGCGTACATCGGTCCCGGTGCGGCGTTGCGCGGCGACTGGGGTGGAATCGAGATCGCCGACGGCTGCAACGTCCAGGAAAACTGCACGATCCACATGTTTCCCGGCGTGACGGTGGTGCTGGAGGAAGCGGCGCACATCGGGCACGGTGCCGTAATCCATGGGGCACGTATTGGCCGGAACGCACTGGTCGGCATGAACGCGGTCGTCATGGATCGGGCGATCGTTGGCGCGGAGTGCGTGATCGGTGCCCTCACCTTCGTTCCAGCCGACATGGAAATCCCGCCGCGAAAGGTCGTCGTCGGGAATCCCGCGCGGATCGTGAAGGACGTGACCGACGAGATGGTGGCGTGGAAGAGCGAAGGGACGAGACTCTACCAGTCGCTTCCCGGCGCGATGCGCGCCCAGTGGCGCGCCTGCGAGCCCCTGCGCGAGGTGCCGGCGAATCGTCAGGCACAGGCGGCGGTGTATCGCACCTGGAACGAGACGAAACCCGGCGCCTAACGACTCGCCGCCTCTGGCGTGCTACTTGCGCCGCCGGGCCGCGGCGGCAGCCGCACTCGCCTTCGAGTCCGGACTCCGCGTATCGTTCGCCCCCGTTGCCACGCCGGTTGCGGGATCGTACACGATGGAATGGGCATCGCCCTGGCTCTTGTCACGCTCCAGGCCCACGTGATGCCCCATCTCCCGCAGTTTAGCGATCGTTTCGGCCGACGCACCACCTGCCTCGATGAAGGTCGTGTCCGGCAGCCACTGGTTGTGCAACCGGGAGGCGTCGACCGCCTGACGAGCGGTCTTCCCGAATGCGGTAACCCCAGATCACGTTCAGCACCGTTGGGAATCGTTCGTCCTCCGGGTGAACCCGTGACGAGCCGCAGTTGCCCATTGCGCGTGATGATGGCGGGCGACATGGAACTCAGCATCCGCTTGCCGGGCGCAATGATGTTCGGCGGCGTGCCAATATCACCGCGACGCGTGGTGTTGCCGGGCTTCTTGTTGAAGTCGCCCATCTCGTTGTTCAGGATGAATCCGGCGACCACCACGCCAGAACCATAGCTGCCCTCCAGTGTGTAGGTGCTGGACACGGCGCTTCCGTCCGCGTCCACCACACTGAAGTGCGTGGTCGCATCCGGCTCCATGGCCGTTGCCTGGCCTAACAAGTCGGCTCCGAGGGAGTCGCTGCGCGACGCGTGCTTGAGGTCGATCGAGCGGGTCAGCTCGGTCGCATAGGTCTTGGAGAGCAGTCGTTCCATCGGCACTTTCACAAAGTCCGAGTCGCCCATCCAGCGAGCGCGCTCCAGGTACACCCGCCGTGCGGCTTCTATGCGCCGGTGGAGAAACTCCGGAGAGTCTGGCGCAAAGCGCTGTGCCGCCATCGCCTCGAGCATGTTCAACGTCATGATCATCACCATGCCGCCGGAACTCGGCGGCCCCATGGAAATGATCTCGTTTCCGAGAAAGGACCCGCGGGCCGGCGGCCGCTCGACGGCTCGGTAGGCGGCAAGATCCGCCTTGGTGATGAGGCCTCCGTGCGCCCGCATCTGTGCGTCCAGGGAGTCGGCGATCCACCCCTTGTAGAAGGCGTCGGGGCCGTCGCTGGCAATGGCGCCTAACGCGCGTGCCAGCTGAGGCAACTTCAACCGGTCTCCGGCCACCCACTTGGCGCCCTGCGCCTTGCCATAAGCGGCCACCGACGCGGGAAAGGGCGACATGAACTCACCGACGGCGGCATTCAATTCCGCGGCCAGCCCCTTGGACAACACGAAGCCGCTCGCCGCCAAGTCGGCCGCCGGCTGCACCACGTCCTTCCACGGCAACTTGCCGTACTTCTCGTGCGCGAGCGCGAGTCCGCGCACCGTGCCCGGAACCCCCGGCGACTTCCACCCCGAATCCGTCCCGGCGTAGTTGAGCGATCCATCGGCGGCCACGTACATCGTGACGGTGGAGGCGAGCGGCGCTTTCTCCCGGTAGTCGATGGTGGTCGCTCGGCCATCGGCCAGCCGGATGATCATGAACCCACCGCCGCCGATGTTGCCGGCACTGGGATGCGTAACCGCCAGCCCAAACGCCGTGGCCACGGCGGCATCCACGGCGTTTCCGCCCTTGGCCAGGACGCGCGCGCCGATGTCCGACGCGAGGTAATGTGACGAGACGACCATGCCGCGCGACGAGCGCGCATCACGAACGGTCTGGCCTGGTAGCTGGAGCGCGGGAAGGAGCGACAGGGCGGCCAGCGTCCGTGCGCGCCAACGACGAGCGCGGGAGACGGCGCGATGCGACACGGGCAAGGGCATCATCATGAGAGTCCTCGAACGAATGCGGACGAGTCGCCGGCGGACTAACGACCGCCTAACGGGAACCAATAGGACACCTTCAGGGCCAGGTAGTTATCGCCGTCGGCGCGCGCCGTCGACCAGAGATCGCCGATGGCCACCGAACGCCGCTCCGTCGTGCTGGAAAATCGATTCTGCTGCCAGACGAGAAAGAGGGTACTCCCCGGGTTCCATTCCCATCGTAACACCAGGTTGGACCGGAACGATAGGACGTGGAAGTCCGGATCGTCGATGGAAAAGCTCGTCGCCCCCGACGACAGGTCATACCCACCATCGGAGCGTCGCGTGATGGTCGTCCCCGCCGAGCCGTAGGTGCGCAGCTGTCGCCGCCGCGCCTGGCGCAGGTCGCCAAAGTCGTAAAAGGTGCCGCTGGCGACGAACGGTTCGCCGTAGCCCTCGAGCGTAAGCACGGGGGAAAAAGCGTAATTCAGGCGCGTGCGCAGCGAAATCGTGGTACGGTCGACATACGCGAAGACGTATCGGTTCCCGTATGTGTCCGTTGCCTGCGGGTCCAGGACGGTCGTGATGTACTGGCGCGGATCAGTGCCCTTTACGTAGCTGGGCTCGAAGGAGAGTTGCCAGCTCGGCGCGGGACGCATCGTGAGGCTTCCACTGGTGTTCACCCGGTGTCCACCGATGTTGTCCCGGGCAAGCACAAGCCCCACGCGCCAGCCCGTTCGACTCCCGAACGAATTCGACAGCCGCACTTCCTGCGACAGGTTTCGTCCTGTTTGCATCACGGGCCCGCCGCGCGTCAGCGCGTCGTCCATCGTCGGCAGGTCCAACTGCGTCCGCATGGTGAGGTTCCAGAGGTTCTTGAACGTCAGGGTGGTGGTCTCACTCCACGAATTCACTGTGTGATCGCGGCCGTAGTTGTAAGACCCCCGCGTCAAGAAGCCCAGCCGCCAGTTCTGGAGATAACGACCTGGCTCCGTTTCCCGGATCTGGATGTCCGCGTTGTAGTCGATATCGTCCGCGCTCTGCAACCGGCCCATGTCGTTGACTTCGTATCCCGGCGACTCCGTCGTCAGCTGCGCCCCCCACAGGATGTGGCGGCCCGCGTCCTTGTCCGCGCGAAGGGACGCCGTGTAGCCTCCCAGAGACCGGCGGCTGGGATCGTAGGTCAGGTGCGTGGCGTCCGGGCGCGCGAAGTAGTGGGCACTGGAGCGCTGCGTTGCGGCGATGGCGAGGGAGTCTCCGGCGACGTAGGAGAAGCCCGCCCATCCCGTGATGGCATACTTCCCCTGCTGAAAACGAATGCGCCAATCCAGTCCCGCCGCCGCGGCCTCTCGAGAAAGCAGGTCGGAGAGCGTCGGTTCGCTCGTCAGGTCCCGCCGCATCATGCTCAACGTTCCACCGATCGTCGACGCCTGGCTCCCGACTTCCTGCTGCAGCCTAACGACGCCAAACGCCGACCGCGGTTCCACGGCCAGTCGCTGGGTACGCCCATCGGCAACGTTCCGCACGCGGGCACTCTCGCGGTCGGTCACGGCCAACAAGCCCCCGACCGACAGACGCGACGCCGTGCGTCCCGTCAGCTTTAGCGCCCCCAGGATGGTGCTGGCGCGTGGCAGGTCCACGTAGTCCCCCTCGGGAACCAGGTGCGCCGGGCCCCCCACACGACGAGAGTAGAAGTAGTTGGGCCCGTCAGCGCGAATCAGCTGGCTTCCCTCCACAAAGAACGGCCGCCGCTCCTCGAAGATGGTCTCGAACGCCGTCAGGTTCACCTCGGCGGGATCCGCCTCCACCTGGCCGAAGTCCGGATTCACCGTGGCATCGAGCGTGAGGTTGGAGCCGATCCCGAACTTCGCGTCCATGCCCAAGCGTACGCTGGTCGGGTTCCGAAACGGGTTCGCCGGATCGGCATTCGCCGTTCGCAAGGCGTCGCCCGCGACGTATGGCAGCAGCTCCACCGGCCGTGTTGGTCGTATCCCCGCAATGCCCGACAGCGTACCAAACCGCGAGACAAATCCCGTTTCCCGGTTCGGCACCATGACCCAATAGATGTCCTCGTTCTTGTCTGGCATCCATCGGTCAAGCTGCAACCCCCACTCCTGCTCCATCGCCATCGCAAAGCGCAGCTGCGAAAAGGGAATGCGCATTTCCGCGGTCCACCCCAGCGAGTCCACGACCGCGGCCGCCTCCCACACGGGATCGTACTGACTCTCCCGTCCGCCCATCTCCTCGTCGCGGGAGTGGTGATAGTCACTCTTCACTCCCGCCGCGGACACGACGAATCCAAATGCGGTCCGACGGTCGCGTTGCGTATCCAACGTGATCGACAGGAACTCGGCGTTGCCCGATCCATCGCGCCGCGTGACCGCTCGCGCCACGCGCGATGGATCCTTCCGGAACATCCGGGCGCCCACGTACAGACCTCCGTCGTCGTACGCAATCTGAACACGCGTTCGTTCCGACGGCTCGATGCCCTCGAACGGTCGTTTCTGCACGAAGTCTTCGATCGGCTTCGCAATCGTCCAGACCGCGTCATCCAACCGACCATCGACGCGTGGCGGGGAGCCAACGATGCGCACCGCCTCGGCGCGTTTGGAGGAGGGTTGGGCGACGAGCACGCACGTCGGGACAATGAGAGCAAGAACGCACAGTGACTGAGAGATTCGCACGCGATGTAGTCTGGGGAACGTGACCGGCCGGGGGAGGGAAGGTGCCAGCGAACGCACTCGGGAATCGGGAGAATCTACACACGGCGCACGATCGGTTTGAGGGTGCACTCCGTGCCTTCGAGTGAGAGTGATCCCGGAACTGAATCCGGGCGCTGCGCACATGTTGATTCAGGGGACCGCGCAGGATTGGATTGCGGCGACGAATCGCTGGCGGACCAGGGACGGCCCTCGCGACAATGACGGCGCGGTGCGTTCCGAATAGCTTTCACACAGCGACGGAACGACGGGCAATGCCAACGACCCAACTTGGTGAGCGAGACGTGAGACTCAAGAACTACGCGTGCGGGGAGTGGGTGCAAGGCAGTGGAGCGGCGACGGACCTCTTCCACGCCGTAACCGGCGAGAAGATTGCAGAGGCATCGTCCGCGGGGCTCGACTTCAAGGCGATGACGGACCACGCGCGACGGGTGGGGGGGCCGGCGCTCCGTCGCATGACGTTCCACGAGCGCGCCCGGATGCTCAAGGCGATGGCCCAGTACCTCACTGAGCGAAAAGACGCGTACTATCAGCTCTCCTCTGCCACCGGGGCCACAAAAGCCGACTCCTGGATCGACATTGATGGCGGCTTTGGGACACTCTTTGTCTTTGCCAGCAAGGGACGTCGCGAGTTTCCTAACGAGACGTTCTATGTCGACGGGCCTGTGGAGGGAATCTCGAAGGGCGGAACGTTTGTTGGACGGCACATCTGCGTGCCCCTCGAAGGCGTGGCAGTGCACATCAATGCCTTCAATTTCCCCGTCTGGGGCATGCTGGAAAAACTCGCGCCGTCACTCCTCGCCGGGGTCCCGGCGATCGTGAAGCCCGCGACCCTGACCAGCTTCCTCACGGAACGTGTGTTCCAGGACATGGTCGCGGCCGGGATCTTTCCCGCCGGCGCCATCCAGTTGATCTGCGGAAGCGCCGGCAACCTGCTCGATCATCTGGACGCCCAGGACGCCGTCGCCTTCACCGGATCGGCTGCAACCGGTCGCAAGCTGAAGGAGCATCCAGCCATTGTCTCGAATGCCGTTCGCTTCAACATGGAGGCAGACTCGCTCAACTGCTCCATTCTCGGACCCGATGCGCGTCCCGGAACCGAGGAGTTCGACATTTTCGTGAAAGAAGTGACGCGCGAGATGACCAGCAAGGCGGGGCAGAAGTGCACGGCCATTCGGCGCACCATCGTCCCGGAGGCGATGATGGGGGACGTCGTCGCCGCGCTCAGCAAACGACTGGCGAGCGTGACGATCGGCGACCCGACCGTTGAAGGCGTGAAGATGGGTCCCCTGGCTGGGAGGGCACAGGTGAAGGAGGTGCGCGCCAGCCTCGACGCGATTCGCGCCGGGGCCCAGGTCGTCTTTGGCGGAGGCGACGCTCCGACGACGGTTGGAGCTGACGCAAGCCGCGGCGCCTTCTTCCCCATCACGCTGCTAGCGTGCGACGCCCCAATGCGTTCCTCGCAGCCTCACGACATCGAGGCGTTTGGGCCAGTTAACACGGTGATGCCCTACGCCTCCGTCGGCGATGCGATTGAGCTGGCGAAGCGAGGTCGCGGCAGCCTGGTCGGCTCGCTCTTCACGGCGGACGATAGTGTGGCGCGAGATGTGGTGCTGGGCGTGGCGCCCTATCACGGGCGGATGTACGTCGCCAATCGCCACAGCGCCAAGGAGGCGACTGGACACGGTTCGCCACTCCCGCACCTCGTGCACGGCGGTCCAGGACGGGCGGGAGGCGGTGAGGAGATGGGAGGAGTGCGCGGCGTCTTGCACTACATGCAGCGAACGGCCGTACAGGGCGCTCCGGAGACCATCGCGCGCATCACCAACGAGTGGATTCCCGGGGCCAACCAGCCTTCCGATACCGTGCACCCCTTCCGCAAGTACTTCGAGGAGCTGCGGATCGGTGAGACCCTAACGACGCATCGACGTACCGTCACCGAAGCGGATGTCGTGAACTTCGCTGGCATCAGCGGCGACTACTTCTATGCCCATATGGACGATATCGCCGCCAAGGAGTCCATCTTCGAGCGGCGGGTGGCACACGGCTACTTCGTCCTTTCGGCGGCCGCTGGATTGTTCGTGGATCCTGCGCCGGGCCCGGTGCTGGCGAACTACGGTTTGGAGAACCTTCGCTTCGTGAAGCCGGTGTACCCAGGGGACACCATTCAGGTCAAGCTCACCTGCAAGCAGAAGACGGCCAAGGAGACGCCTCCTGATGGGGTCCCTCAGGGCGTCGTGGCCTGGGAAGTTGCCGTGACCAATCAGGACGGCGAGCTGGTTGCGACCTACGTCATCCTCACCCTGGTGAAGCGAAGGGCGGCAGCCGCCGCCGGGAACGGAGCGCCGTAGCCGTGGGTCCGCGGGCGTGGCTTGGGTCCACCAAAAGTAGGACGCGGCGAAAAGTCAACCCGCTGAGATTTGCAGGCTTCGGCGGTTAGATTAGGGGGAACAAGCACAAGGACCTTCGTGTGAAGCAGGAATTCCGATTCGAGCACAATCACCGCAAGTTCACCTGCGCGGTCGGTGGACTCGGTTCCTCGCCTAACGACATGTGGTGGTGGTTCTCGGTGTCGTCCGATGACCGTCATCGCTACGCGCCGTTCCGCGCCGAGGCTGGGGACACCCAGAACAACGTGCAGGAACGTGTGGTGGCATATTATGAAAACTTGCTTGCCATTCGCGCCATGCCTCCGCAACCACACATCCGCACCGGCGGTCGTCCGACGAAAGCGGCGGCGGCAGCGAGTGCCGCGGTGGCCGACATGAATGCGGAAGTAGAAGCCGAGTAAGCGCCTGATTCGAGAGTCCCCGGAGCGATCCGGGGACTTTCTTTTTTCGGCGGCCTTCGAGCGTCGATTTACAGCTCGTGGACCAGGCGACCCATCGCCTCGCCGACATTTGCGCGACGAGGGGGTGCTTGGGGATGACGCGACGCGCGCCCGGCCGGTGTCCGAAGTCGGCCGCGACCTCGCGAATGTGATTCGAGGGACGTGCCCGTGTCGCGAGTTACTTCACCACGCCAGCGATGGTGTCGTGATGCGTGCTGATGTGCTTCCGCAGCGTCGGCCCGATGGCGGCGCTGTTCTCGAAGCCGGCCTTCCGTGCGGCCGCATCGCCAACGTCCGGTGCGAAGGCCGACGACTCTGCGTAGTGGCGCAAGTCGCGGTAGAGGTCGATCGTGAACATGTCCCACGGCGCGCCGCCTAACGACTGGTCTCGTTCGAAGTACAGCAGGTGGGCCCGCCCAACGTGTGCATTGAAGGCCGCTTCCATGCCACGCTCCTTCTTCAGCTCGTCGTAGTGACCGGGAAAGGCCTGGAAGATCTCGATGTGTGCCAGCCCCGCCGCCTCGAATTCTTTCGAGAGGTCCGCCAGTGCCGGCCCGCGCACGTACACCTCCTCGTGCCATGCGACCAGGTCACGCATGCGCGCGTCGCGCGTGTCGCCAGCTACGCCCGCGGCCTCGCGGCGCGAGCGCCGCTGGGAAGAGAAGTACACGGACACGTCCTCGCCCATCGGCACCAGGAGCATGAGGTCCCATCGGTCCCCCTGGCTGTGTCGCATGAGAAACGGTCGGGCTTCGCCTGCCTTCTCGTAGGCCGGCATCTCGGCCTTGAGGGCGTCGATCAATTCGAGGAGCTTGCCCGGAGACGCCTGCATGAATTCCGCGCGATAGGTCGGTTGCGGAGCGGCGAGCGACAGCGAGGCAAGCAGTGGTAGCAGTAGCATAGGCGGTGTGAAAGGGGGTCAGAGAAAGATGCAGCCTTCGCCGGACACAGGAAGAGTCGAGCCCGTCCGCCGCAGTGAGCCCTGACGACGATCGCCGCACGGCGAGTATGTTCTCTTAAGCCGCAATTCAGTTCACGAAGACAGGGAGGAGCTTGGTGTCGTCGGTATCAGCGTTGGACGCGCTCGAACGTCTGCGGGTGGGCAATCGTCGTTTTGTCACGGGCGTCCGGAACGGCGATGCGTTGGGCAACGCGCGCCGCATGGAGCTGACCGCGGGGCAGGAACCGTTTGCGATCATACTCGGTTGCTCCGACTCTCGGGTGCCTGCGGAAATCGTATTCGATCAGGGTCTGGGTGACCTCTTTGTAATTCGTGTCGCGGGCAATATCGTGGCGTCCTCGCTGGTCGGCAGCGTTGAGTTTGCCGCCGACCGCTTCGGCACGCGTTTAGTCGTGGTGCTGGGTCATTCCCGTTGTGGCGCCATTCTGGCAACAGTTGAGGAGCTGTTGGCGCACGGCCGATCGCCATCTCCGAACCTTCGTTCCATCGTTGATCGGGTGCGGCCTTCGGTGGAACCGCTGATGGCCACCGAGCTGCGGGACAGGCCGGACCAACTGGTCGAGCAGGCCGTTCGGGCAAACGTCCGCGCGTCCGCCAACCACCTCCGGCATGGCAGCGCCATACTCGAGCGCCTGATCCAGACTGACGGCCTGCTGGTTGTTGGAGCTGAATATTCCCTGGAGTCCGGCGAGGTCGATTTCTTCGACGGGTTGCCAGGTTCGCCGTAGTGCACGAAGGCGACGCCGTATGAGGCAGGGACATCGATACAGCGTCGTCACCACATTCACGTATCACGCGACTCGTGCCAAGACTCACCACACGATTTCAGGCGTTGCCAGCGTATCCGCTGGCGCACATTCCCGGGAAGAAGCGCGAGCTGTTGCAGCGCGGCGTCGACGTCATTGACCTCGGCGCCGGCGACGCGGACCTCCCAGCGCCTCCCAAGGCCATCGCCGCGCTCCAACGGGCGGCCGAGGTGCCCGCCTTCAGCAGGTATGGATTTGGCTTGGGGCATGTGCCGTTCCGCGAGGCAGTGAGCGCCTGGATGCAGAAGCGCTTTGCGGCGCGCTTCGATCCGCTGACGGAGATCGTTCCACTGATCGGAAGCAAGGAAGGGCTGGCGCATGTGGCATTCGCCTACCTGCAACCGGGCGACGTGGCCGTTGTGCCTGAACCAGCGTATCAGGCGTACTTCGGCGGCACGCACCTGAGCGGCGCCACGCCCCATGTGTATCCGCTGCGACCGCGCACCCAATTCCTGATTGATGTGGATGAGTTGCCAGCCGACGTGCGCGCTCGCACCCGCGTGTTGTACCTGAACTACCCGAACAACCCAACAACGGCCATCGCCCCACGCGAGTATCTCGAGCATGTGGTGCGGTGGTGTAAGGACAACGATGTGCTGCTGGTGTTCGACAACGCCTACAGCGAACTCGCCTTCGATGGCTACGTGCCACCCAGCATCTTTGAGGTGGACGGAGCGCGCGACGTAGCCATCGAATTTCACTCGCTCAGCAAGACGTACAATATGACGGGTTGGCGCTGCGGCTGGGCGGCAGCCCGGCCGGAGATCGCCGGGGCGTTGGCGAAGGTGAAGACGTTTGTCGATACCGGACATTTCATGGGCATCCAGGCCGCCGGCGTGGCCGCGCTCGAGAGTTACGACGACTTCGTGCCGCAGAACATTGCCGTGTTCAAGGAGCGGCGTGACGCCGGCGTGGCGGCATTCTGCGCCGAGGGTTTCAGCTGTCCGTCGCCGAAGGCAACCATGTACCTGTGGATTGCGCTGCCTGATGGCATTCCGAGTCGCGCGTTTTCGGACAAGTTGATGGACGAACAGGGAGTCATCGTGCTTCCGGGGTCGTCGTTTGGCGAGGGTGGGGAAGGGTTCTTCCGGATCTCGTTCATCGTGCCGCCGGCGCGCTTGCGGGAGGCCGCCGTGCGTGCCGGACGTGTGTTGCGAGCGCTACAAGGTGCGTAACGTCACGATCGTCTAGCTACGAGGTGTTCTCGTGTGTAGAAACATCAAGGTCCTCGCGAACTTCGAACCTCCCGCGACCGACGACGAAGTGCGGGCGTCGGCCCTGCAGTTCGTGCGCAAACTCAGCGGCAGTAGCAAGCCGTCGCAAGCCAACCAGTTGGCGTTCGACCGGGCGGTCGATGAGGTCACCGAGTCGGCGAGGCGTTTGTTAGCCAGCCTGGTGATCAACTCACCGCCGCGGAACCGGGAGGTGGAAGCGAAGAAGGCACGCGAACGATCGCTCAAGCGGTTCGCGTAGTGCTTCGTCGCGACCGCGCCATGGCCACATCCTCCTGAGCAGATCTCCACCGGATCGGCGTCCTGGCAAAACGCCGCTGCGAAGGAAAGGAGCAACGTGCGAACGACGGGTGCGTTCCCATCGGCTGTGATCGCAATGGGAAGCCACGCTGATCGCGCTGGCGTTGACGCCTAATCACCCGAACCGGTTGGAAGCTGATGCCAGTCGTTCGCGCGCCAGGAACGTCACTTCATAAGTAAGTTCAATCGTCCTCCGCACCCCCGAATATGCTCCGCTCAAATGCTGCCCGTCGCTTGCGCGCGACTCTCGCCATCGGCCTTGCGTTGCCGATCGTCGCTGCCGCCCAAAGCACGCCTGACAACGAACTCGATCGACGAGATGTGCGCATAACGGCGCGCGACGGAACGCCGCTGTACGCCGTGATCGTTGCACCCAAGACGCAGTCCGCCGCGTTGCCAATCATGTTGGTGCGAACGCCGTATGGAGTGAGCCAGAACCTCAGGCCCGGGCCCATTCCCGTGACGTACGCCGAGTTGGCGAAGGATGGCTACATCTTTGTCTTTCAGGACGCGCGAGGCACAGGAAAATCCGCGGGGCGGTTCATCATGAACGGCGCACTGCATGATCCCAGTGACCCCAAGGGCGTGGACGAAGCGACCGACACCTACGACACCATCGACTGGTTGGTGAAGAACATCGCCGACAACAATGGTCGTGTGGGCGTCATGGGCGTGTCGTACCCAGGCTGGCTCGCCGGCATCGCCGCACTCAGTGGACATCCTGCTTTGCGGGCCGTCTCGCCGCAGGCGCCGATGACCGACACGTGGATGGGTGACGACTTCTTTCACCAAGGCGCATTCCGTCAATCCTTCGGTGTGGAGTACGCCACGGCCATGGAGTGGTCGCGCGATGTGCCGTCACCGCTGCACATCAACCGCTATGACCGGTACGATTGGTACCTGCAATTCCTGACGCTCGAGGAACTCGGCCACAAGAACGGGATCGACACGTTGCCGTCGTGGCGCGGGTTCAAGACCCATCCGTCGTGGGACGCCTACTGGCAGGCAAAGGCGATGCAGAAGGTGTGGACAACGCCTAACGTGGCCGTGCTGAATGTCGGTGGTTACTGGGACCAGGAGGACGTCCTGGGTCCGCAGGAGGCGTATCGCACGCTCGAACGAAAGGACGCGAAGGGATGGAACCACATTGTGCTCGGCCCGTGGTTTCACGGTGGGTGGGCCGGGCGAGAGACGGACAGCCATGGGCCCATGCGCTTCGGCATGGACGTGGGGCTGTACTATCGGGCGAACATCGAGCGTCCCTGGTTCGCGAATTACCTGCATGGAGACGGAAGCGCCAAGTTCGCCGAAGCGTACATGTTCGAGGTGGCGGGAAATGTGTGGCGCACCTTCGACGCGTGGCCGCCGCGAGAGGCGAAGCCCGCAAAGTTGTACCTGCAGAACAACGGGAAACTGTCGTTCGACGCGCCGACCGTCGCTGGGCAAACGTCGTATACCAGCGACCCGCGCAAGCCAATCCCATATATCGCGCGTCCAGTCGACGGCACCCGCTGGCGGCAGTGGCTCGTGGAAGATCAGCGCTTTGTGCAGAATCGCCCCGATGTCGTCGCGTGGGAGAGTGAACCGCTCACCGCCGACATCACCATCGCCGGCGACGTGATCGCGCACCTGCAGGCGAGCACCACCGGCACGGACGCCGACTGGGTGGTGAAGCTGATCGATGTCTATCCCGATTCCATGCCGGCGACGCCGACCCTCGGTGGCTACGAACTCATGGTGGCCGGCGACATCATGCGTGGCCGCTACTACCGGGGATTCGACAGTCCTCGAGCCATCAAGGCGAACACCGTCACGCCATTCACCGTCGACATGCATCAACAGGTGTATCGATTCCAGAAGGGACATCGTATCATGGTGCAGATACAGAGCACCTGGTTCCCGCTGTACGATCGAAACCCGCAGACGTTCGTGCCGAACATCTTCAACGCCAAGGCCAGCGACTTTCGCACGCAGGTCCATACGATTTACCACGGTCCGAAGGCGGCGAGTTACCTCAGCCTAGGCCTGCTGCCCTAGCCGCCGTCCACCATCCGTCGCAGGGGGGCTCCTCGCTGGGCCTTGCCCGTCGTGAACCCACGCCGTCTGATCCGTCGTTACGCACTGGACTCGCCGTGATGAAACGCGTCGCTGCACTCTACGACATCCACGGTAATTTGCCGGCCCTGGACGCCGTGCTCCGAGACGTGCGTGCGGAACGTGTGGACGCCGTGGTGATCGGCGGCGATGTGTTGCCGGGCCCCATGCCGAACGAATGCCTGCAGCGCCTGTTGGAGCTGGACGTTCCGACGCACAGCGTGCATGGCAACGGCGACCTGGCTATCCTCGCGCAGCTCGAGGGATCTCGCTCGGGCACCGTGTCATACTGGGGCACCACGTCCGGCGCGCGCCCGCCGGACAGCGTCGTGGCCGCGTTCCAATGGTGCGCCGGCGCGCTCCATCCCGACTATGAATCAGTCATCGCCGCTTGGCCACGTACGTTGGAGCTGGAGGTCGAAGGCGTGGGGAGGGTCCTGTTCTCGCACAGCACGCCCAGGAGCGAGACGGAAGGCTTTACGAAGCTGACGCCTGACGAGCGCCTGAGGCCGATTTTCGAGCCGCTCGATGCCAACCTCTTTGTCGGCGGGCACACCCACATGCAGTTCGACCGGGCGGTGAGCTCCAAACGCGTCGTCAACGCGGGAAGCGTCGGCATGCCGTTCGGTGATCCCGGCGCCTATTGGTTGCTCCTGGGCCCTGAGGTACAACTTCGCCGAACGTCATACGATCTCGAAGCCGCGGCGGCCAGAATTCGCTCGACC
Organism: Gemmatimonadaceae bacterium; assembly: GCA_044224875.1. GTDB lineage: Bacteria > Gemmatimonadota > Gemmatimonadetes > Gemmatimonadales > Gemmatimonadaceae > JABAQJ01. Next base: position 62,570 of record JBGAJQ010000004.1, read on the forward strand.
GATTATCCCGGTGCGGACGCGTTCGCGACCGGAAACGTACTGAACCCGCCTTCCGAAGAGACGATGCTCAAGGCCTTCGCGGCATTTGAGCTGAGCCCCTGAGCGGGGTGGTCTCATGTGCCGCGCGCACATCTACCAGTCCCGCACCACCTCGCGGACGCATTCCACAAACACTTCGGCCGCGGCAGATCGCGTTGCGCCTCGTCGCCATACCGCGACGATCTCACGATGCAGGTCATGTTCCTTGAGCGCGACGTATGCGCATTGCGGCGTGTTGTGCCGAGAAGCCGCGATCGCCGGCACGATCGACACCCCGACACCCGCCCCCACCAGCTCCAACACGGTCGCCAGCTGCGAACTCCGGCACACCACGGTCGGACTCACTCCGGCACTCGAGCAAAAGCCAGCGACCTGCGCGCCCAGACAGTGCGCGGGATCCAGGGTCACGGTTGGTGCTTCGCGCAGCTGCGCCAGCGTCATGCGTCCTGTTCGCGCCGCGGCGTGCGACGCGGGTACGGCGACCATCAGTCGATCGGTGCCGAGTAGTTCCGTTTCCAGATGGTCGAAGTCGTGCGGAAGCGCGGCGATCGCAACGTCGATTTCGCCATCGAGCAACAACCGAGCGAGCACGGCGCTGTAATCCTCTCGCAACTCCACGCGCACGTGGTCCTGACGCGCCCGCAGGCGCCTCAGGGCGTCGGGCAACACATACGGTGCAATTGTGGGAATTGCGCCGATCGTCAGGGTCCTCACGTGCGCGCGATCGTTGCGCCGCACCGCTTCCTCGGTTGCGCGCACTTCATCAAGGATCTTGCGGGCCCTTGGGTACAGTGTCTTCCCAGCGTCGGTCAGCGCGATTCCGCGACCATGCCGCTGGAACAGTCGCGCGCCGAGCTGTGCCTCCAGTCGCTTGACCTGAAGCGTGAGCGATGGCTGCGACAAGCGGAGCTTCCGCGCGGCCTGACTGAGGGAACCAGCGTCCGCGACCTCGAGGAAGGCTCGCAAGAGGGTAACGTCCATGACCTATAAGAAAATGCTATGAGTGACATAGGGCAAATCACGATTGTTGTCTATGGGCCGCCGTCCTAGAGTTCGCGCGTTGGCAGGGACTCGAACACCGAAACGGAGATGGTGACTTATGGAAGGCAAGACGGCTGCATCAGGGGCTAAGTGCCCGGTCGCACACGGAGCCGAAGGCCGGTCGGAGCATGCGGTGGCAACGGCGGGCCGGCGCTCGAATCGAGATTGGTGGCCCAACCAGCTCAACATCGGGATGCTTCACCAGAACCCGCCGGCGGGGAACCCGATGGGCGCGGCGTTCAGCTATCGCGAGGCCGTCAAGACACTGGACGTCGACGCGCTGCGCGCGGACCTGGTGGAGCTGATGACGCGCTCCGAGCCGTGGTGGCCAGCTGACTACGGGCACTATGGGCCGCTGTTCGTGCGAATGGCGTGGCACAGCGCGGGGACATATCGGACGGCAGATGGTCGCGGGGGCGCTTCATCGGGCACGCAGCGCTTCGCGCCGCTGAACAGCTGGCCGGACAACGGAAACCTGGATAAGGCGCGACGCCTCCTCTGGCCGATCAAGGCGAAGTACGGAAGCAAGCTCTCATGGGCCGACCTGATGATCTTCGCGGCCGATGTTGGCATGGAGACGATGGGCTTCAAGACGTTCGGCTTCAGCTTTGGCCGCGAGGACGTGTACGAGCCCGAGCAGGACATCTACTGGGGCGCCGAGGCCGAGTGGCTGGGCGACCAGCGCTATTCCGGTGACCGTCAGCTCGAAAATCCGCTGGCGGCTGTGCAGATGGGGCTCATCTACGTCAATCCAGAGGGCCCCAACGGAACGCCCGATCCCATGGCCAGCGCACGGGATATCCGGGAGACGTTCGCGCGGATGGCCATGAACGACGAGGAAACCGTGGCCCTGATCGCCGGTGGTCACACCTTTGGTAAGGCGCATGGTGCCGGTGACCCGAAACTCGTGGGTGCTGAGCCCGAGGGGGCGTCCATCGAGGAGATGGGACTCGGATGGAAAAACCGCTTCGAGTCGGGCATTGGGTCGCACTCCACGACCAGTGGTCTCGAGGGCGCCTGGAAGCCGAACCCGACCAAATGGGACAATGGCTACTTCGATACGCTGTTCCGGTTCGAGTGGAAGCTGACGAAGAGTCCGGCGGGCGCACAGCAATGGACACCCACCGACCCGGCAGCTGCTACCCTGGTTGTGGACGCGCATGATCCCACCAAACGGCACGCACCCATGATGTCGACAGCGGACATGGCACTCCGCACCGACCCCAAGTACCTGGAGATCTCGAAGCGTTTTCACGCGAACCCCGCTGAGTTCACGGAGGCCTTTGCACGCGCCTGGTTCAAGCTGACGCACCGCGATCTCGGTCCACGAACGCGCTACGTGGGTCCGCTTGTCCCGAAGGACGTGCTCCTCTGGCAAGATCCGATCCCGGCGGTGTCGCATCCCCTGATCGACGCGGCGGATGTGGCGTCGCTCAAGGCGACGATCCTCGCCTCAGGGCTTGGGATTTCGCAGCTGGTGGCCACCGCGTGGGCTTCGGCGTCGACGTTCCGCGGTTCGGATCGCCGGGGCGGCGCCAATGGTGCCCGCATCCGCCTTGCGCCGTCGAAGGACTGGGACGTGAACGAGCCTGTCAAGCTGCAACACGCCCTCGAGATCTATGAGACGATCCAGGCGCGCTTCAACGCGTCCGCGACCGGTGGCAAGCGGGTTTCGCTGGCCGACCTCATCGTCCTCGGTGGTTGTGCGGCGGTCGAGGCCGCGGCGAAGCGCGCCGGCGTGGACGTGGTCGTTCCGTTCACGCCTGGCCGGATGGATGCCTCGCCGGAGCAAACGGATGCCCAGGCCTACGGCGTGCTCGAGCCCCAGGCGGACGGTTTCCGAAACTACCAGAAGGCGTCCTACACCGTGTCGCCAGAGGCATTGTTGATCGACAAGGCCCAACTGTTGACGCTGACGGCGCCCGAAATGGCCGTCCTGCTGGGCGGCCTGCGGGTGTTAGGCGCGAATCACGGCGGGGCGAAGCACGGCGTTCTCACGAAGACGCCCGAAGTGCTGACGAACGACTTCTTTGTGAACCTGCTCGACATGCGAACGGCGTGGACCCCACTTTCGGACAGCGCCGAGGTGTTCGAAGGGCGCGATCGGGCGACGGGCGCCTCGCGTTGGACGGCTACCCGGGTCGACCTCGTGTTCGGAGCCAACTCGCAGCTCAGGGCATTGGCCGAGGTGTACGGGGCACACGACGCCAAGACCAAGTTCGTGAACGACTTCGTGAGCGCGTGGGACAAGGTGATGATGCTGGACCGGTTTGAGCTGGCGTAGCGCGCAGCGCGTCGTGCGCCGGCGGCTCACCTCCCCGGTGCACGACGTTCACTTGCGAACGTGACGTGCCGCGGCGTCAATAATCGCCTGCGCCGATCGCTCGGCGTCGTCACGAGTCGTCGCCCACGATGACACACTGATACGCATGGCCGCTCGCCCCTGCCACCGCGTGCCGCCACACCAGCAGGTGCCATCGGATTGAACCGCCGCAATCACCGCGGCGGTCGTCGCGTCGTCGCCAACGTCGACCAGCACCTGATTGAGCTCCACATCGTTCAAGATCGAGAGCCCGGCGGCGGCCAGCCGATCGGCGATCAACGCGGCCATGTCGCAACAACTGCGTACAAGGGCGGCGAGCCCGTCCCGGCCAAGGAATCGATAGGCAGCCCAGACGTCAAAGGACCTCGCGCGACGCGAGCCATCGGGCGAATGGTGCATCGGGTCGTAGATGCCCGACGGTGGCAGGTACGCGGCGGAGAAGGCCATCGCCGCACGCAAGGCCCGCTCGTCGCGCACCAGGGCGATGCCGCAGTCGTACGGCACGTTCAGCATCTTGTGCCCATCGGTCGCCCAGGAGTCCGCCAGCTCATACCCGGCGGCCAAGTGAGCGCGCCCCGGTTCGGCCCGCGCCCAAATGCCAAACGCTCCATCCACATGGATCCAGGCGCCCACGCGGCTTCGCCACTCGGCCATTGCCGCCACTGGGTCGAACGCACCGGTGTTGACGTTGCCTGCCTGCACACACAGGATCACCGGGCCCGAAACCGCCGGGAGCCGGTCGGGGCGCATCCGCCCTTGTCCATCCACCGGCACACGGACGACCCGGTCACGCCCCAGGCCAATGAAGCCTAACGTGCGGACGACGGCCGTGTGAACTTCTTCACCGACCACGACGGTGATTGGCGGTGCCCCGAAGAGCCCGTCAGCTTCCACGTTCCAGCCCGCGCGTTCGAGGACAGCATGCCGGGCCGCGAGGAGCCCCGTGAGATTCGCCATCGAGGCGCCGCCTACCAGTGCCCCCGTGGTCGCTGGCAGGTCGAGCGCCTCGGCGGTCCACCGAAGCACCTGTTCCTCCAGCGTGGCGCCCGCCGGTGACATCACATGAAGCGCCACATTCTGGTTCCAGGCCGACGCCAGCCAGTTGGCGGCGAGTGTCACGGGGAGCGAGCTGCCATTGACGAATCCGAAGTAGCGGCCCCCCGCCATGGCCACGGTGGCTGGTCCGGCGACGGCGTCGAGCTGCGCCAGGACCTCGTGCGCGGGCAGGCCGTCCTGAGGCAAGGGGCCGCCTAACGACGTGAGGCGCGCCACGGCGTCGGCTGGCGGCGCAACTGAACGGTCGTTGACGTGCTCGCGGTACTGGATGCCACGTTCGGCGGCGTCAAGCAGCAAGGCCCGCCATGCGGCCGCGGTGGGGGCGATCGCTTCCCCAAGAGGAGCAGTCATATCAGGTCCATGTGACAGGTTCAAGACACGGGGGCGTGCGCACGACAACGGCCAAACATCCCAGTTGCCGCTGACGAGCCACTAGAGTGTCGCCTGGGAGTCGCGATCGCTCGCGACAAGGGGCGGGCCCAAGCGCATGCGCTCCAACACGGCGGCAAACCGAGGGTCGCGCCACGCCTTCATGAAAAACGGGTTGCTGCGCATGCTGTGCATCAAATCGGCCCGTTCATCCACGCCGCGGTTCAGCCAGGCGTACATCTGTTCCTGGTCGCCCAGCAACAGATAGAAGAGCGCCATCCACAGCGGGGTCACGTCAGGCGACCGGACGCGCTCCCTCGCGAACGTCCGCGCTTCCTCCAGCCGCCCGACCCCGTGGTACACGATGGCCAAGAGCCCGCGAAAGGCCGGCGCGTTCTGGCTGGCGGCGTAGGTCTCCTCGGCCAGACGCACCGCGTCGTCAAACCTCCCGAGGTCCACATACGCCTTGGACAGCCAGAAGAAGTGCCCGTGGAGGACACCGGGCTCCATCGCCATGGCGCGCTCGAGCGTGACGGCCGCCTGTTCATGCCGACGGGCGAACGAGTACGCCATCCCCAGTCGCACGGTTGCCGCGATGGACAGCGGATCGAGCGCGGCCCCCTGCAGGGCCAAGGCGATCGCCTCCTCATGACGCGCCATGCTCGAGAGGAAGGAGGAATACCAGAGGCGAGCGGTCGAATAGCTCGGGTTAAGGCGGATAGCCGTTCGGAACTCCTGCTCGGCGCCCTCCCAGTCCCACTCGTAGTTGAGCCTGACGAGCCCGAGGGACGCATGGCCGTCGGCGAGGTCGGGGTCGAGGGCGATGGCATGAAGGGCGGCTTCCCGCGCCGCCGGGTACGCCACGTGCGGCGCGGTCGCGCTGGTGGAGGCAAGGAGCGTGTGAGAGTCCGCCAGCCCCGCGTGGGCCGGCGCATAGCTCGGATCGGCGTCGATCGCTCGTTGAAAGCAGGCCAGGCCTTCGAGCAGGGAGGCCCGCGTCCGCTTATTCCACGCATAACGACCCAACAGGTACTGATCGTATGCCGTGAGACTTCGGGCGTGGTGTGCGTGCACCGGCGTAACCGTCCCGCTGGCACCGAGGGCCTCGCGCACAGTCGACGTGATGCGGCGGGTCAGGTTGTCCTGGACCTCGAAGACGTCGGACAAGGTGCGCTCGTACGTCTCCGACCACACCAGCGTATCGTCAGCGACGCGCGACAACTCCGCGGTGAGCCGCATGCGGTCGCCGGCACGGCGCACGCTCCCGGTGAGGACGTATCCCACGCGAAGGCGCGCCCCGATTTCCGGAAGCGCCAGCGCCGTGTTGCGGAATGAAAACGCAGAGGTCCGCGAGACGACGCGGAGCTTTGGAAGGCGAGAGATGGCGGCGATGAGCTCGTCCGTGATGCCGTCACTGAAGAAATCGTTGGCGCTGTCCCCTCCGACGTTCGCAAACGGCAAAATGGCGAGGGCCAGACGCGCGTCGGTGGACTCGGGCGCCGGCGGTGTGTGCGCGGATCCGCCTAACGCCGCGCGAAGTGCCTCTCCAAAGCTGGCCGTCGTCGACCAGCGATCGGATGCCATCTTCGCCAGGGCACGGTCCAGCGTAGCGGCGAGCGACGCCGAGACGTCAGGGCGGCGCCCAGTGATGGGGGCCGGCGACTCGGTGATCTGGCGCGCGAGGATCGACCGCGGCGTCCCGACGTACGCCGGGCTCCCGGCGAGCATCTCGTACAGTACCAATGCCAGGCTGTACTGGTCGGACGCGGGCTCGATGTGCTCCTCACCGGCCGCCTGTTCAGGGCTCATGTATCCAGGTGTGCCTAACCAAAATCCGGCCTGGGTCAAACGGTCGCCGTGCGAGCTGGCGAGCGCCGCACCCTGGACAATGGAAGCGATGCCGAAATCGCAGACGACCGCGTGGCCCCGCCAGAGCATGATGTTTTCGGGCTTGATGTCGCGGTGTACGACCCCTTGGGCGTGCGCATACGCCAAGGCGTCGGCGACCTCGATCGTCACGCGCAAGGCCTCGTCAATCGGCAATGGCCCGGCAAGCATCATACGATCCCGCAGCGTCTCCCCGTCCACGAACGGCATGACGAAGTACAGCACGCCCGCGGCGACACCCGAATCGTGCAACGGCAGGATTAGTGGGTGTTGCAGCCGCGCGACCAGCTTGATTTCGCGTTCGAAGCGTTCGGCATCCGCGGCAATCTCGGCCTCGGCCCGCAGGAGCTTCAGCGCGACGGGCCGCTCATTGCGCTTGTCATGCGCCAGGAAAACGGTGGCCATGCCGCCGGCGCCAATCTGACGCTCGAGCGTGAATCGAGGCGACAGCGCGGCAAGGACCTCGGGATCGACGGCGAGGTCGGGTGACGGGAAAGGGGAGGGCGATGAGTGCACGTGGGGTGAATGCAAACATCTGCGCGGAACGGGCGCCGTCCAGAGGGCGGCGCGATCTCGATTGCTCACCCTACCGGCCGAGCAGCGTCCGCAACCGCGCGCTATGCGCCGCGCTGGTCGTCAGCCGCGACCGGTCGCACATCGTGAGCGCGAACTCGCCGTGCGTGTGCGGCTCGATTGACGCAACCCGATCGATATTCACGATCGCCGACCGATGCACGCGAACGAACACGGCGGGGTCCAATTTCGTCTCCATGGCCGTCATCGTCTCGCGGAGCAGGTACACGCGACCCTGCACGTGCAGGCTCACGTAGTTCCCGTCCGCCTCCAGCCAGTCGATGTCCTCCACCCGCACGAATTGCATCTGACGGCCACGGCGAACCGGAAAGCGCGACGGACGTGGCGTCCCGGAACTCAAGGACCGGAGCGCCTGTGCCAGCGCGCTATCGACCGTCCCCGAGCCGGCCTCCGTTCGCAGACGCTGGAGGGCAACGCGGTCACTGGCCGAGGCGAGTGCCTTGTCGAATCGCGCCTGATCGAACGGCTTCAGCAGGTAGTCGAGTGCGCCGACTTCGAAGGCCTTGATCGCATACTCGTCGTATGCCGTGACAAACACGACCGCCGGGTGCGGCGCGTCCATCGCACCAAGCGCATCGATCACCTCAAAGCCATTCAACTCCGGCATCTTGATGTCGAGAAAGACGACGTCGGGGGCTTGAGCAACCAACAGCTCCACCGTAGACGCGCCGTCCTCCGCCTCGCCAACGATCGTGCAGTTCGCGTGTGACGCGAGCATTGCGCGTAAGCGGGCACGCGCGGGCGGTTCATCGTCGGCAATCAGCACGCGAAGCATCATGGCCCCGCCAAGGGAAGCCGAACGGTCACGTTCGTGCCGCCATCGGGCCGCGCGGCGAGCGCGAGGGATTGACGATCTCCATACAAGTGCTCGAGTCGGCGACGGGTGTTGTTGAGGCCTACCCCCTCGCTGAAGGCTTGGGAGGTCGTGAGTCCGACACCGTCGTCGCTCACTGTGAGCTCCAACGTGTCGCCGACGATCGCCGCGTGGATGCCAATCTGACCGGCCCCCGCGCGCCGCCCAAGTCCGTGTTCGAACGCGTTTTCCAGCAACGGTTGGAGCAGGAATTGAGGTACCCTCGCGGCCAACGTCTCCGGCGGGGTGTCGCGGTGCAGGGTAAGACGCCCGTTGAATCGCGCTTCCATGATGCCGAGGTACTTGTTGGCGAGCGACAACTCGTCAGCTAGTGGAATGGTCTTCGCCGCGTCGTGGTCGAGCGATGAGCGGAGCAGGTCGGCCAGCTGTACGACGACAAAGTCGGCGGTGGCCGGCGCCGTGTGAATGAGCGACGCCACGCCGTTCAGCGTGTTGAAGAGAAAGTGCGGCCGCAGCTGGCTCTTGAGGACCTGCAATTCGGCCTCCGACAACTGAGCGCGCAGTTGCAGCGCGAGCTGCTCACGCTGGCGCAAGGTATCTTGCAGCTCCAACGCATGGATGACCGCCGTCACGCCCCACAGAACAATCAGGTCAAACAGGAAGCTCGAGAGAAAGACACTGGCGAGCGTCAAGTTGGGCGCGAAACCGACCAGCCGCGCGATACCGACGAACAGGAAGCACTTGAGCACGACGCAGGCGGTCGTCACCGCGGCGTAAACCGGCAACGTGAAGCTCCGCGGGTGCGCGTTCAACGGCACGTGGCGCACCAACCAGAAGCACACCGGCGTGAAGATGGCGCAGGTGTACCAGTCGAGTAGGCGTTCCGGTATGACGGATCCCCACGCCACCGCTTCGCCACGCCGACTGAGCGCGATGCCGAGCTGCGCGATCGATGCCAGGGCAAACAGCGTCCACGCGCCAAAGATCCACCAACCCCACTGACGGCGGGGTGGAGCGGGAAGGATCGCAGAGGGCAGGGGCGTGGACACGGCGGTCATCACCTAGCCTACCAAGCGGCATCCGCTCCGGCCAGCGGCGCTGGGACGATTCAGCCTTGGCGCGTGACGAGCGTTGAAGCGGGCAAAGGTCCAACGTCACTCGTGTTTCGCGCGAGAGCGGCTAGACCATGACCGAGCGAGCGGCGAGCAGAGGCGCGGTCAGTTCTTGTGGCCCCTGAACCACCAACCCGTGACGCCGTGTCGGTTCCGTCAGCCCATTGTAGAACAAGCGCCAGAGCGCGTCGGGTGTTGCGCTGACCACGGCATCCGGCGCAGACGCTTCCCCATGATACAGTCGCCAGGTCTCCACTTCTCGTACGAGCGTCCAGGCGAGCGGATCCGAGCTTGTGAGGCGCAGCACGATACACGAGCCGCCAGCCGCAACGACGTGCCGGTACGCGTGGGGGAGCACCCGGACGGATGTCTCCAACAGTGGCCGAAGGAACTCACGTGCGAGCAGGACTTCCGGCCGATTGCCGCCCACGGCGTCCCGGATCTGCATCTGATGGTGCCAGCGCTCGGTGTACTCACGCGCCGTGTCAAATCGATTGTCGGAAACCGATTCCCCCGCCCACGCGACGCCGAACAACGCGGGCGCCTCCGGGTCGAGCGACGCGAGAAACGTACTCAGCCATTGGCCCGTGAGGTCGACGAGATCGATGAGCAATCGACGACTGAGGCGCTGGCCAAACGCGACACCCGTAGAATTCAACCGGTGGATGAGTGTCAACACGTCGTCGTAGGCGGAGACGGGGCCATCGGGCCCGAGTGCGTGACCATCCCGGTGAGCTGCCAGCGTGCGCAGTGCTCCGTCCAGCAGATGGGCGACCACATCACGCACACGCCAACCGCCAGCAACCGTCGGCAGCTCCCAATCTTCGGGGGCGAGCTCGCGGAGCAGCTGGACGAGTCTGCTATGAAGCGCGGGGAAGAGCGGCGCCGTATCCAACGTTGGAAGTGCCATGAGTTCGGTCATGGCCGCAACGTCGCCTGCCACGTGTCGCCTGCGCAAGCCTTGGTTCGCCGCACACTTCTGCCCTGCGTGCGGGCCCAGTAACATATCGCGTCTGGCGTCGCACGTGGTGGCGCTGGCCGAACGTCAACGTGGGTTTCGATCCAAGGGGGTCCTGTGAGCTTACTGCACAGACATTGGGTGCGGCGTCGCGCGGTGTATGGCACGCTAACGGCGTTAGGGCTGGTCCTATGCGCAACTGGTCGTCGCTTGCAGGCGCAGGCGCAAGCCACCACGGGCATCGTCCGCGGGACCGTCACGGACTCCAGTGGCGTCGCGTTAAGCAACGCGACGGTGATGCTAAGGAATCAGGAGACGAACGTGTCGCGTACGGTTCGGACGTCGAGTGCCGGACTCTACGTCGCCACGCTCCTGCCACTCGGCTCGTACGAGGTCACCGTTCGGGCGCTTGGATTCGAACCCACATCGCGCAAGGACATCCAGGTGCGGGTTGGCGTGGTCGTTGAACAGTCCTTTCAGGTTGCCAGGCGGGTGACCGAGCTTGCCGCGGTGCGGATCAGCGATCGATCGGAAGCCCCGGTCAACGTCAGCCGGACGGAGGCCGCGACGGAGCTGTCGGAACAGGTGGTCCGGGCACTCCCCAACAACGGCCGGAATTTCCTGGCACTGACGCTTCTCACGCCTAACGTGGCCGTGACTCAGGGGCCGGACGGCGATGTGCTTTCGGTCGCAGGCCAGCGCGGCATCTTCAACAACGTCAGCGTGGACGGAGCCGACTTCAACAACCCCTTCTTCGGCGAGCAGCGCGGCGGACAGCGGCCGGCATTCACGTTCAACCTGGATGCCGTGCAAGAGCTGGTAGTGACGAGCCAGGGTGCCAACGCCGAGTTCGGCCGCTCCGCCGGTGGGTTCGTGAATGCCATCACCAAGAGCGGCACCAACACGCTCAAGGGCACGCTGCACTACTTCGGCAAGTACTCGGCCCTGTCCGGACAGCTCAAGCGCAACGGGGTCACACTCGATCCTGACTTCGGCCAGAATCAGTTCGGGTTCACGCTGGGTGGCCCTATCGTGAAGGACAAGGCGTTCTTCTTCATGGCCTATGATCAGCAGACGTATCAGGACACCAAGCAGAAGGTCCGACCCGCCAGCGCTGCCTTTGATTCCCTGAAGTCCTTTCTGGGGTCGACCGGAGCGGCGTGGAATGGCGCCCTGACGAACGACTTTGGCCCGATAAAGCGCACCAACGACGCTCAGGTCTTCCTTGCGAAGCTGGATTGGCGGCTCAGCGACCGGAATCTGTTGTCCGTCAAGTACAACTTCACCAATTCCGAACAGAAGAACGGCACGTTCGATGTCGACACGTGGGGCGCCAGCGCAAACGCCATTGAGAAGGACCATTCCCACGCGCTGAGCGGGCAACTCACGTCGCAGCTCTCCAACAGTGTCTCGAACGAGTTCCGCTTCCAGTTCGCCCGGGAGGACCGCCCGCGTGACTATGACGCCCCCACGCTGCCGAATGGGCGTGATTTCCCGGATATCGCCATGGACTTCGTCAACGCGTTCCGCATTGGACGCCCGTTCTTCATCCCCGTGGAATACTACGATACGCGCGTTCAACTGCTGAACAACGTGACGTGGGTGAAGGGCAATCACTTGATCAAGGCCGGCGGTGAGGTCAATGCCGTCAGTTCAAATCAGACGTTCATCGGCTTTGCCAACGGGCGCTTCATATTCTCCAGCGTTACCGGTTTCATCAACTACGCACGGAACGGCAACGGCTACGTGGAGTGCTCGAACAACACCACCAGCCTCACGGGCTCTTGCCCGAATGGCGCGTCAATCACCGGTCCGGTGTTGTTGTACCTGCAGCAAGCCGGGGTCGGCGGGCGGACTGTGGAGGAGTCGGGGACTCAGGACATTCCGCAGACCGATCTGGCGCTCTTCCTTCAGGACACTTGGAAGCCCTCACCACGCCTGACGATTAACTACGGGATCCGCTGGGAGGGTGAGAAGCAGCCCGATGTCTTGACCGATCCAAGTCAGGTGTTCTTCGCGCCGTTCATTGGGCAGACCGTGACCAACTCGAAGGGGACCTTCGCCTTTCCGTCGAACGGCAAGATCCCGTCCGACTACGGCATGATCCAACCACGGCTCGGCATCGCGTGGGATGTAAGGGGGAACGGATCCGAAGTCGTCCGGGTGACCGCCGGTCAGTACAACGCCCGCGTGGCTGCGCTCAACTTTGCATCGGTGCGCAACAACAACGGATCGATCGGCCAAACGATGTTTCGAAACTCCGCCCTGACGGGGGTGCTGGGCGCACCACCGCGCATCGAGGACCTGCTGCCCGCGCCCGGCGCCAATGACGTGCCCTTTCAGCCCGGCATCTTTGTCGTCGACAAGAACTTCCGGAATCCCCGCACGTTCTCTACGACGGCAGGATACGAACGAACCATCGGAACGCGAGGTCTCACGGGTGCCGTGAGCTACACTTTCGCCCACAGCGACCGGCTCACCCGCTTCGTCGACCGAAATGACGCAGCCTTTGGCAACCCGTGGTCATCGGGACTGCCAAATGGCAATGGACTCGGTACGCTCACGACCGTGGAAAGCTCGGCGAACAGCATCTACAACGGCATCACGCTCAACCTCGCCAGGCGCAACGCAGAGAACTGGCTGTTTGATCTGAACTACACGCTGTCGTGGGACAAGTCGGACGATGACAACGAACGCGACCCATTCACCTTTCGTTATGCACGCGCCGACCGGCTTGACGCTGAGTGGGGATACAGCGATCGCGACCAGCGGCATCGCTTCAACGGATATCTGCTCAACAAGCTGCCAGGGCGCGTGCTGCTGAACAACCGAGTCACATACACGTCAGCGCAGCCGATGTCCGAGTCGTGCGGCGATGGCACGAACGGCACGGTGGCCAACCAGCCCACGGGGCAGCGCGCAACGTCAGGTGCAGCGCGTCTCTGCCCGAATGGCACCATCCTCGAACGCAACACGCTGCGACGCGACAATGCCTACTTCACGTGGGACCTGCGCCTCTCTCGGGTAATCCCCGTTCGGGGGACGCAGTCCGCCGAGGCGATTTTCGAGGTATTCAACGTGCTCGGACGGAACAATTTCCGTGATCCGGCATTCGGGTCGCTGCTCTTCAACTTCGATGGCACCATACGGAGCGGACTGGGAGACCCACGCCAGCTTCAACTCGGGATCCGCTACTCGTTCTAGCCAAGTACCTCGCGAAGGCGCTGAACCGATCGGCGCACGTGGCGACGGCTCGCTGCGTGCGCCGATTTTCCACCATGGGGGACCTTCCGCCGAGCGGGACCGTTCCGCACTTTGGCGGTTGGTCGCCCCGAGAATCACTTCTCCCATGACCGTAGCCGCCAGCCCGAGGTGACGGAGCAGATGGTACGCCGGCTCAATCCGTATCTGCGATGAGCGATCCCTCCAGCGAGATGACAGGCCTAAAGACGGTCGCGCCGCGGTCTCCAGCCACGCGGTTGCCCGTCGTCTTCCTGGCGTTCGCCAACGCCACGGAGGCCCATCTTGCCTTGCTCAAGGCGGAAAGTCGCGAGCTGTACCGGGTGCTGCAACCGTTGGAGGACGCCAATCACGTCGCGCTGCAGCGCGAAGAAAGCTGCCAGTTCAACGAGTTGTACGATGAACTGGTGGCGAATCTCGATCGGCTCGTAGTCTTCCACTACGCCGGGCACGCCAACGGGGAGTTGCTGCAGTTCGAGGATGGCTCCGGTGGGCGAGAGGGCTTGGCGCGCTTGCTCGGTCAGCAAGAGCAGCTCAAACTCGTCTTCCTCAACGGATGCGCGTCGCGGGGTCACGTGCAGTCGCTGCTCGGCGCCGGCGTTCCCGCCGTGATCGCCACATCGGTCCCCATCGGTGACGAGAAGGCGCAGCGGTTCTCGGCGGCGTTCTACGCCGCGCTCGCCGGTGGAGCAAGCATCGCCAAGTCCTTCGAGTCTGCCCGCGGCTTTGTCGAGGGCCAGCAGAAGGGAGGCGGCGTCGCCTTCACTCGGGACCTGGGCCGAGCCGACGACACGCCGGAAGCGCTGGTGGCACCGGTGTTGGAGTGGGGGCTCTACACGAGGGAGGAAGCGGCCGGGGATCTCGAAGGCTGGCGCCTGCCCGACGCGCGCGCGGCCTGGGCCGTCCAACTGACGGATGGCGATGGCCCACTCAAGGACTTGAACGGCGCGCCCGTCTCGATCGAGATGAGACGACCGACGCGCTCGTTCTCATCTCTCAGCTGCAACGCGTGCGGTGTCACCACGAGCGCACCTGCGGAAGCGGCTCCGGTGTGCCCGGTTTGCGGGTCACCACAGGCACAGCGGGGGTCAGCCCAAACGATGCTCCCCGCTGGCCGCCTTCCTTTCTCGATTTCGGAAGACGCAGGGCGGAACGTGATCGCACAACGCGTCGCGGCGCCGAAGGCGATCGCTCGGCAGGAGCAATCGACAGGCGCGAGCGCACCGGCACTCGGTGGACGCGACGGCAGCGCAACGTCGTCATCGTCTACCATTCGGCTCACCCCGTTATTCATTCCGTACTGGGTCTTCGATGTCGAGACGCGCACGAGCGTGGACGCCGAACGAGGTTGGAACCGTGCGTTAGGCGAGGTGAAGGTGCAGTTCGAGTGGGAACCGGTGCGCGAGGCGATCGACGTTGATCGGCACAGCTACCTCGTTGTGGCTGGAGCATTCCCAACGGCTGCTAACCAGGGCAGCCCCGATGCCAGTTGGTATTGGACACTCGACCGCGCTGAAGCCGTCGCGCCGACAAGCGACCTCGCGGGCACCATTCCCATCCAGGTAACCGTGCAGCAGGCGTTCGATCGCGTGAGCCAGAACATGCGGCAGGAGATCGACGCCACGGCAATGGAGCGAGTCGGTGGACAGGCGCAACGAAATCTCAAGACGGACACGCGTTATCGCGCCGTTCAGGTCCGCGCGCTGTGGCTGCCGCACTGGCTGGCCACCTGGGACAGCTCCGACGGAGCGCCCACGCGGGTGCTGATCAATGGCTGTACTGGTGCCATGCGGCAATTGCAACTGACGACAGGCACGCAATCCCGAATCGAGACAGGAACGCCAATGCCCGAACGCACGTACGAGCCCGCGACCACTCCCTCAGGCCCCTCACCAGCCATCTCGATCTTCAGCGGAGTAGGCATCGGCGTGATGGTGGGACTGCTCCTCGGGTTGTCACTCTCGCCGATCGTTGGTGTGTTCATTGGCGCGGTTGGTACGGGTTTGGCCGCTCTGCTTGGGCTGAACGACGCGCACTTTAGTGCCGCGAAGGGCCTTCGGATCGGCTCCTTCGGCCTCGCCCTCGTGTTGTCGGCACCGATCTCGATCTACCTCAGGGCGCATAACGTGCTCGGCTCTGGCCCGCCAAGCCTGGCCGTTCGCAAGGCGGAACTCCTGGCCGCGGGCTTCGACTCCACACGCGCCTTGGACCTGCTGGCCACTTCGGCCAAGGCTCAAGGCGAGTCGTCGCCAGAGCAGAAGGGTGGGCTGTTCGCCGATTCGAGTCTGGTGGACTACGCCGCGAAGCTCGACCCCGAGTTGTTCGGCAATGACCCGGCCAAGACGCTGGAGCGTGTGCGGGCGGTCGACAACGATCAGTTCAAGGGGCTCGCGGACAGCATCGCGAAGTACGTGCCCGTACAACATCAGGTTGGACTCGTGAAGGCGACGCTACGTGTCATCTGCAAGGCCCAGGATCCCAAGGCGGAGTGCAAATGAGACCGAGTCGGTTTGAACTGGCGACCGTGGCGTTGGTGGTCGCCGCGTCGATCGGGCAGGCGCAGGACACGCCTGACCGCAAAAGCGCGGTATCGGTCGTCCGCATCCTCGCGACGCAGCGTGACGGTCGCACGCAGAACCAGGGGACCGGTTTCGTGTGGCTGGACCGACGGCACGTTGTGACCGCCCTCCACGTGGTGGCAGGTGCCGCGAGCATCGACGTCTACTCCGAGGCCAAGAAGGACGGCGCCACGGCCAAGGTTGAAGCCGCGAACCTGCAGGCCGATCTGGCGCTTCTCACCCTGTCGAAGGACCTCGGACTCGAGCCACTCACGGCTGCACCCGCGCGCCTAGGCGACGAGCACTACATCTGGGGCTATCCGCTCGACGTGGCGACCATGCAGCGCGATGATATTCGTTTCTCGCGAGGGCTGCAGGAGTCCGCCACGCTCAAGAGCATCTTCCAGACGGAGGATCGCTTCCGAAAAGTCGTTGGCAGTCAGCCATTTCCCCGGATCGACGCCGAGATCCTGCGAGTCAGCTCAATCATCACCCATGGGCAGTCCGGTGCTCCAATCATGAATCGCACCGGTCAAGTCGTTGGGGTTGGCGACGGCGGGTTGCATGAAGGCGCCGCACGGATCAACTGGGCAATTCCCGCTGCCACGTACCTGAAGAGTCGAGAGAGCTTCGGGGATCAGGCCCCGGCCGCGGCCGCGGTGGCATCGAGCCTGATGAGTGCCGTAACCGAGCGACGGGTGGACTACGTTCCGCCAGCACCAACTCCAGGACAGCCACTTCCCACGCAAAGCGGCAATCCGAGTGACCTGAAGGGCTTGCACCTGACGTGGACGGCCTCACTCAAGGACATCCTCGAGACGTTGCCGGATTCCGACTATGAAGACTTCGGGGACATCGTCGACGCGCTAGGTGAAGACGGCGTAGCGCGCGCGATGATCGACGTCTACGAAGATGCAACAACGGGGGCGACGATCGCCGTGCCGCGCGGCATCCAGCTTATGTTCGACGCCGAGAAGCACCTCGTCCACGCCTGGTCAGGGGACGGGAACACCGAGATGATCGTGCAGGTCACGACCGGACGGAACGTGTCCGACGCCGAGGCGGCGTCCGACGCCTTCGAGCGCCTCCTGGACACGCGGGGCGCGTGGAAGGCTGATCCCAAGAGCCCGGACGATGAGGACGGCGGCACGGATCCCGATGGCACCGTCTGGTCCAACATGCGATGGAGCCGGATCATGACGGACCCTGCGCATCCATCCACCGTCACGAATGCCATGGAAGCCGAGTTTGTGCTGGAAGGGGGCGACTTCCTTGGGACGGCCGTGATCGTGAAGGTGTCATCGCGCCTGAACGAGCGGTTGATGAACGTTATGATGGCGTGCGGTCTCTTGTCTGACTTCGCAAAGCGTTAGGGCGCACGCCTGATAGATCCGCGAGTCGCGCACTCGGCGACGGGCTTCCGAGCCGTCGCCGAGGCGATGAACAGTGGTGTCATCAGAAGGCGAACATCCGCGTGACCTTGAGCGCCACCGTTCGCTCGTTCACGTCGCGCGTCGATGTGTCGCGACGCTCGGTGTACACCAGGAAGACGTCCGAGAGCGGCGCATACCGGAAGTTTATCCGCGCGTTCGTCACGTAGGAGTTCGTCTGGGTGTTGTACTGGACGTATGCGCTACCGAGCAATCGCGTCGACCAGGCGTAGCGCACTCGCAAGCCCGCGACATCGGCTTGGAATTCCTTCTGCGGCAGTCGGACGTCGTTCCGTGTGTATGTGCCTTCGATGCTCAGGTCGTAGCGAGCCCTCCAGGTGAGACCGCCGCCTACCGTTCGTCGCGTTCCGTTGTAGAAATCCCCACCTGACAGGCTCACGTTGCCAAAGAGGGCGCGCCCCTGTCCGGACTGGTATTTCACTGTCCCTTCACGATACGCGTAGGAACCGGTATCGATCGTGACATCGGAGAAGATCGAGAACGCGGCATCGACACGGTCGAACTGATCGGAGAGCTGCAACGACAGCTGGCCGTCGGGTTGGAAATACAACTCCAGCCCTGCCGATGCGGTCCGCGACTCCATGGCGTGAGACAGGTCCGCGACGTAATCGAGTTCGACGTATGGGTTCACCTCCTGGATTGCACGGAGGCGAGGACGTGCGTGAATGCCGACGGTGCCGTAGGTCTCCTCCATGGCACGCCGGCGAATGAAGCCCATGCCGGGGTCGAAGTGTTCCGACACTCGCTTCCACATCGCCGAGGTGTTCCAGAATGCGTCGCGATAGCCGAACGACAAACGTGCGGCGTTGCCGTCCGATGTGGTGTCGGTCGCCTCGCTGCTCGCGATGTACGCATTGATGACGCCGTTCCGGAACGGTCGGATGTTGGCATCGAACCCGAAGCTCCGGTTGTACAAGTTGCTGTCCGTGGCCTGCCGGTTCAGCACCATCACGCCAACGTCTGAGGTACCAAGGAGATTCCTGCGAATGCGTGCGAGCGAGAAATTCTCCGCCGGCAACCCAGCCGAACGCTCGGTCTGCATGTTCAGGAACCCCAGCTCGCTCGCGCCGACGCGACCAGAGAGTCTTCCACCCCCTACGATGCGATCGTGCGCAGGTTGCGTTCCTGGACGTCGCCAAACTGCGTGGAGCCGGAATTCTCGATGAAGAATTCGCGTCGCTCGGGAAAGAACAGCGAAAAGCGCGTGAGATTCACCTGCTCCTGGTCCACCTCGACCTGGGAGAAGTCCGTGTTGTACGTGAGATCGAGTGTGAGCGAGGGCGTCAACCCGAACTTGAGGTCCGCGCCTGCGTCGTACCGTGATCCCAAGTTGGCGTCAATGACCTGAAGTCCGGTCGAGTGGCCACCCAGCGCGAACGGTTTGAGCTGCATGTTTCGCCCCTGATGCAGCCCCTCCAGTCCCGTCAAGGTGCCTGCCTTCGACATGCGGTGCAGCCGGTACTGGCGTTCGAGCGGCGCCCAATACGAGGTCTCGTTCACGCGGCGCACGCGCCGGATGAAGTTCACGCCCCAGTCCTGCACGGGCTTGCGCGCATCGAACCGCAGCGTTCTCGTCGGAATCTCCAGCTCGGCGACCCATGACGAGTCGTTGAAGCTGGTCCGCACCGAAATGATGCCCTCCCAAGCGTCCACGACATTGCGTGAATCGTTGAAGGTCTGCTCGTCGCGCACCGCGCCGTGCGGATTCACGAGGAACAGGAACGAGTTGCGACGGTCGAGGAAGGTGTCGAGCACCAACCCGAAGATGTCCGAGTTGGTCGAATTGAAGTCGCGCTCCAGACCAACCGTGATCGCCTTCTTTGGAAAGGGATCGTAGTTGACGGCGCCGATCCAGAGGTGATCCGCGTCGTACAGGACGCGCACGACGGTCTTGTACTCGGCCGGATAGCCCGTCTGCGGCAGCTGCTGGACGAAGTCCGTAAGGACCGCCGCCTGCTTCCAGGCCTCGTCGTCCAATCGCCCATCCAGGACGATCGGACCGGACGCGCGGACGGCTGCAACCGAGGGGCGAGGCGCGGTTTCCGGGTCGACGACGCGCGCGGCCGACCGGGCGCTGCGGTCAGCGTCCTGGGCTTGCGCCGTGTTTTGACCGAGGAACAGGAACGCGACAGCGATGCCGCGAATTCGGGGGGAGAAAATGGCGAGCTCGGGGGGAGGGGACCACCCTAAGTAACGCAATGCCCAGCCGCGTTGCTGAGCACCGGCGTCGGTTCTGCGGCAGACATACTGATCGGCCTTATGGCAGCGAGGGAGCGCGTGACGGTCCACGACCAGGCGCGGCCTCGGAAGAGCTGGCACCTCCGCTCGCTCAGCGCCGGCGCGCCAACTAACCTTCGAGTCGTCACGTCCCACCGACCCCTCCCGAGGAGCGCGTTGACTCCCTCCCGATCCCCCAGTCGATCCACAGCTCCTCTGGGCGGGTGGGAGGCTGAGTACGCGGTGCTCGTCGCACCTGACCGCGCGCCGCTTGGTGCCGTCGATCTCGAACGGCTCGCCACCGCCGCGCACCTGCTCGGCCGGGATGACGAGTGCATTGAGGCGCTCACGCGCGCGCACGCCACGTTTCGAGACAACGGGGACGTCGCAGGCGCGGCGCGGTGCGCCGTGTGGCTGGGACTGCGGCTCATGCTCCTACGCGAACACGCGCAAGGGAGTGGCTGGCTGGCGCGCGCCAAGCGCATGCTCGACGAGTCCGGCGACGATTCGGCGTTAAGAGGCTACCTCCTGCTTCCGGAAGCTATCGGGCAGCTGGAGTTCGGTTCTGCAGAACGCGGGCTCGCCCTGTTCAACGAATCGGTCGCGATCGGCGAGAGGCATCGCGATCGGGACCTCACCGCCCAAGCGCGATTGGGTATTGGTCGCTCGCTCATTCGCCTTGGTCGAGCGCCTGAAGGCGTGCGGCTGCTGGACGAAGTGATGGTGGCCATCACGACCGGAGAGATCCCGCTGCTGATCGTCGGCGACTTGTACTGCAGCATGCTCGACGCGTGCGTGGAGATCTTCGATGTGGCGCGCGCGCAGGAATGGACCGACGCGCTGCAGCGCTGGTGTGAGGCGCAACCTTCGCAAGTTCCGTATCGTGGGACGTGCTTGCTCCGGCGGTCGGAAATCCTTCAGGTTCGCGGCGACTGGGAGCAGGCGGTCCTGGAGGTGGAGCGAGCGATCGCTTGCATCTCCCAGCGGAAGTCGATGCCCGGTATTGGGACGGCGCACTACCAATTGGGTGAGCTGCACCGATTGCGCGGAGAGTTTGACCGAGCGGCCGCGTGTTACGGTGAAGCCGTTCGTTTTGGTCGTCACCCGCAACCCGGACTGGCACTGTTGGAGTTGGCGCGAGGCGACCCCAGGGCCGCGCTCCGCGGCATCGAGGCGGCGTTGCGCGAGACGAAAGACCGGCGACAACGGGCGCGATACCTCGGCCCCGCCGTCGAAGTCGCCATCGTCGCTGGCGACCTCGCCGTAGCGGAGTCGTGCTGTGCGGAACTGGAAATCCTTGCGGAGCAGATGCAGACGCCGTTGTTGCGCGCCATGGTTGCGCGTGGGCGCGGGAGTCTGGCGCTGGAGCGAGGAGACGTGGCGGTCGCTCTCGCCGCGCTGCGCGATGCGCGTGGGATCTATGTCGACCTTGGCGCGCGGTATGAGGCGGCGAGGACTCAACTGTTGTTAGGCCGCGCGCTGACGGTGACAGGCGACGTCGAGTCGGCGGCACTGGAGACCGACGCGGCGCGACGCGCATTTGATGAGATGGGGGCCGCGCACGCGCCTGCAGCGACATCCATCTCGGCTGAGTCGCGACAGGACCAAGGGAGCCTGACCTCACGCGAGCGCGAAGTGCTGGTGCTGCTTGCCACAGGCGCCACCAATCGAGCGATCGCCGTTCGGTTGGGAATCAGCGACAAGACGGTAGCCCGTCACATCAGCAACCTCTTCCTCAAGCTCAATGTCTCGTCTCGGGCTGCGGCAACGGCCTGGGCCTACGATCACGACGTCGTGGCACGCAGTTCTACATAGAATTGCCCATATGACATCGACACGCGCCGTACACGGTTTTCCCGAAGCGAGAGTGGCGCGCCTTTGTTAGCGTACTTGGGACACGTGAATCAGCGGAGGAGTTATGGCACGTGAACGCATAGAGACGGTTGTCATTGGTGGTGGACAAGCGGGGTTGTCGGTGGGTTATCATCTCCAACGCGCTGGCGTTCCGTTCGTGATCCTCGACAAGCGTCAACGCGTGGGTGACAGTTGGCGTGAACGGTGGGACTCGCTGAGGCTGTTCAGTCAAGCGCGCTACAACAGCCTGGATGGCCTGCGCTTCCCGACGTCGCCCACGTATTTCCCTACCAAGGACGAAATGGCGTCGTACCTGGAGTCGTACGCGCGCCAGTTTGACCTCCCCGTGCGTACGGGTGCACTCGTGCGGCGCGTAGCGCGCGAGGGCGATGGCTATCTGGTCACGACGAATACGGGTGAAATCGCCGCGAACCACGTGATCGTGGCGATGTCCAACTATCAGGAACCCAACATTCCGTCCTTCGCGGACGCGCTCGACCCCGGGATCGTACAGTTGCATTCGAGTAGCTACCGCGATCCGTCACAGCTTCGCCCCGGGCCCGTGCTGATTGTTGGGGGAGGGAACTCGGGGGCCGAAATCGCCAAGGAACTCGTGAAGGGGCACCAGGTGTACCTGTCCGGTCCCGTCGTGACCGATGTGCCGTTCCGGCCGGAGAGTTTCGGCGGCCGTCATATCTTCATGCCGCTCCTCTTTCGCGTGCTCTTTCACCGCATCCTTACCATCAACACGCCTGTTGGACGAAAGGCTCGACCCGGGGCGCATTCCACCACACCGCTCATTCGTGTCAAGACGCGCGACCTGACGTCTGCGGGTGTAACACGAGTCCCGCGCACGACCGGTGTAGACCGGGGGCGACCCGTTGTAGATGGCGGGAACGCGCTGGACGTCGCCAACGTCGTCTGGTGCACTGGGTTTGAACCGGAGTTCTCGTTCCTCAAGGTGACTGTAGCGTCGCCACAGCGAGACGACCACCATGTGCGGGGCGTTGTGACTGGCGAGCCCGGGCTGTACTTCGTCGGGTTGCACTTCCAGTTCGCCATGTCGTCGGCGATGGTGCACGGCGTGGGCCGCGACGCAGCGTACGTCGCCGGCGTAGTGGCCGATCGCGTCAGGCAGTCGTCAGGTCGGCCGTCAAACTCCATCGCGACGGCAGGCGCCGCCTGACGCCTTACCTTGCTGGTGCTACCTCACGGTACCGGAAGACGTCGACGGTCCCATCCAGGTTCATCCAGATCCGCCACTCCTGCACCCCCCGCTCGAAAGTGGCCACGTAGATCGTTGGACCCGCCGGGCCCACGCTCTTGAACGTTAGGGACTGCAACTCGCCAAGGTTGCGGAACGTCTCTTGGTGCTCCCCGATCTGCCGTCGCGTCTCGCGCGCCTCGCCGGCGCTCATGAGGTCATAGTTGGGCCTCCCGGCTCGCAATTCGGCGACGAGACGTCGGATGGCGGCGTCACTTCCCGGCGCCGCCACTTGCGCCTTGAGTCGCTGCGCAATGTCGGCCTCAATCTCGGCACGCTTCTTCGCCGCCAGCATGGAGAGAATGTCCACGGCAAGGCGATCGGAGTTCTGCTTGCCCCCGCCCACATTCCGCAGGACGACGACGCCCAGCTTCATCCCTCGGTCGAAATACATGGACGCGCGATAGCCGGCGACTCCGCCGTTATGGCCGAGGAATGAGTATCCATCACGGCTCATGGCCATGAAGCCGACGCCGTAACCACTCTCCAGGTCCTTGTCGGCCGCCACGAGGCCGTCGAAGGCATCGTCGAGCACGGATCGGGCGAGCACACTGTCCGGGCCGCGACTCAGCTGAAACACCACAAAGCGCGAAAGGTCGTCCACGGTCGTGTAGATCGCTCCGTTCGGCACCTTGTAGCCGCGCCCGTCACGTGCTTCCTGAGGAGCCGTGCGGTCGTCGAGGGTTCCGTCGGGATTGATTTCGTAGCCTACCGCCACGTCGCTGGCGATGGTCGAATCGATCTCGAATCGCGTGCGATCCATCCCGAGCGGCTTCAGAATGCGCGAACGCTCCCACGCGACATACGACTGACCCGCCGCGCGCGCGAGCGCCGCACCCAAGAGCGCGTAGCCGATGTTCGAGTACGAGTACTCGGTCCCGGGGGTGGAGATGTAGCGCGTATGAGCGAGCGCGGCGAGCATGGTCTGCTCCCACGCCGACACCGGTCCCGTCCAGAATGGTCCCTCCTCCTCAGGCTCACGTGCCAGCCCTGCTGTCATGGTCGCCAGCTGCAAGAACGTGAACGGCGCGGCGCCAGCAGGCTTGGAGCGAAGACGAGACACCTCCGGGACAAAACGCTCGACAGGATCGGAGAGTCGCACCTTTCCCGCTGCCACCAGCTGCATCAACATGACGGCCGTGAATGGCTTCGTAATCGACCCTATGCGGTACACGGAACTGCGGGTGGCGAGGCGTCGCGTACTCATGTCCGCAAAGCCGACGCTTCGTGTCCACACCAACTGCGAGCCGGCGACGATGCCCACCGTCAGGCTCCCAACGCTGTCCTTCGCGAATTCCGCGGTGACCAGGGAATCCGCGACGTCGATGCCTTTGATGGCCGGCCCGCCGCTTGTCTGGCACGGCGCGCTGGACGCGACCACGCTGCAACTCGCCAAGGACAGAGTGAGTCGCCGGACGCGCCTGAGTCTCGCGACGGCTGTTCGAGACAGACACCGTGCCGCGGCTTCCCTCGAATGGCGTGGTGTGGTCACCCAATGTTCTGGCAGACGAGCCTGCGTTTGTAACGGCATCGAAAGCAACACCTCAGCTCCAACGAATCTGGCGAAGAATATTTTCCGGCCGCGCGGCCATGGATCTTGGGACAACATAACGCCCACGATCCGTTGCTCGGCATGACCGGCGACGAAGGAAGTCCTCCCCACGGAGTGGAGGCACGTTCAAGTTGTAACGCGTGGCTGTGTTGAGCGAGGTCTGCCGTCCGCCCGATGATCCGATTTTCGTTCGGGACGAGTTCGCCGCGCCGTGTGACGATTTCGGTTGGCCGACCCGATAGCGTAAGCGAGTCTACCTCTGTCCTACACAGTCGAGGGAGAAGATGCGTCGCGTTGCATTACTGTCGGCAATGCTCGTAGAGATCGTTGGACTACCTAGGTTGGCAACCGCGCAGACCGCCGCCGACACGGCCGGCATCCGGGCCGCCGCCATGGACTACATCGAAGGGTGGTATGCTGCCGATGGGGAGCGAATGGAGCGCGCCGTCCACCCGGAGCTGGCCAAGCGCATCATCCGAACCGACAAGCAGTCGGGACGCAGCCAGCTGCAATCGATGAGCGCCATGACCCTTATAGGAGGCGCCCGCTCCGGAGGTGGTTCGCGCACACCCACGTCGCGCCAGCAGAAGGATTTCACGCTGCTCGACATCTACGAGAACGCCGCCGTCGCAAAGGTGGTCGCGTCAGATTGGGTCGACTACCTGCAGCTGGGAAAGTGGAACGGGCGTTGGGTGATCGTGAACGTGCTGTGGGAGATGAAGCCCCAGACGCCATGAACGCGTACATCTCTGCGCGACTCGTTCTGGGTGTCGCCGCGCTGTTGTTTCTGCCAGCGACATCTCCCGTGCGCGTTGCGCGCCAGACGTCGCGCGGCTACGGCGCTCACGCTTCTGCACCGGATCCTCAGCAGCTTGGGTTCGACACCGTTCGCATCAATGAGCTCTATCGCCGAGCGGCGGCCGGCGAGTTTCCTGGTGTGGACGGTATCGTCATCCAGCGCCACGGGGTGGTTGTCTCGGAGCATTACTTCAACGGGTACTCACCGGAACGCCAGCATGACATGCGTTCGGCGACAAAGAGCAGATGGCAAAGGTCGGCCAGCTGATGCTCGACCATGGTAGGGTCGCCGGCAAGCAAATCGTGCCCGAGCGCTGGGTCGCGCTGGCCTGCTCACCAATGGTCGACGAGTCCGCGAGCGGCTATCGCTATGGTCTGCTGTGGTGGCTTCGCAACCCGCTCACTGACGATACCTCGCTCCCTTCGTGTCACGCCTCGGGGAACGGCGGCCAAAAGATCTTCGTGTTCCCGAGCGTAGACGCCGTGGTGGTGTTCACGGGGAGCAACTACAACCGGGCTCGGCTCAGTCACCAACAGCCAGTGGAAATGCTCAACCGCGCTATTCTGCCGGCCCTCACGAAGTAAGTCACCGGACTCAACGCCTCCGCGCGCAGCCGATGTCCGCGGACGCGTGCCTGGCTGGTGGTACCCCACCTCTTGCCTTGCTGGAAAATGGCGTGCGGATTGAAGCGCTCCGACATGGTGGTGTTGCCGCGGGGCAGGCCCAGACACGTTGGAAGACTGTCGCAGTACCCGGCCTTGGCTTTGCAAGCCGTGCACCCAGTTTTAATATTGGGCCATGATGCAGGTATTGCGCGCAGTGCTCCGCGGTCCATTCCTGGCGATTTGGTTCGCGTCGTGGGTAGCGCTCGGCGCGAGCGGCCATGTGTGCGCGGTGCACGACGCTGCGGGCAGCACGTCCTCAGGTACTCACGGCCCATCAGGACCCGCGTCCCACCACGGCCACGGTGGCAGCGACGCGCCAAGCCATCACTGCAGTTGTGTTGGGGCGTCGTGCTGCGAGGTGGCGCTGCGACCGACGGACTCCGTGCGGCTGCCCGAGCCGAAAGTCACCAGCGTTGCCGTCAGCAACAATATTTCGGCCGTGCGCGCGCCGCACGTGGATTCGGCGCGGCTCCTTCCGCCTGCGATAGGCCCTCCAGCGGTGTGACGTCGGCCCCCTCTCCATTCGGGGGCACGTAACCAAGTGCGACGCGTCCGAGGCCGGGTGCCTCGGCGCCTTGGCGTCGTCCGCGCGGGTACAATGCCCGCGTCGGCGCTCATTCCTGGAGCTCGACCTCCCCATGTTCATACGCTTCCCACTCGGACGCCTCATCGTTGGCGCCGAGTTGATCTTCGTGTCGTCCGTCGGTGCGCAGCAGCGCGACACGGTCACGACCGATTCCACCACAAGCCGTCGGCGGCTCGCCCCCATCACCATAGTTGCTACGCCGGCCACGCGGTCGGCTCCGTCGAGCGCGTTGCACCTGGACGCGTCAGCTCTTCGCCTCGCGCCCGCGACGAACACCTTCGACCTGTTGCGACAGACGTCTGGCCTGGAGGTCCACGAGCAGGGGCAGGGGCCTGGCTTCACGTCCAACGCCTCGCTGCGCGGCTTCAGTTCCGACCACTCGACGGACGTGGCGCTGTGGATCGACGGCGTGCCGGTCAACGAGCCGGTGAACGGCCACGCCGAGGGCTACAACGACTTCGCCGTGCTGTACCCCGCCGCGGTGAGCGACATCGACGTGATTCGCGGACCCACGAGCGCGCTCTTTGGAAATTTTGCGCTGGCGGGAGTGGTCAACGTCCGGACGTTGGAGCGAATGCGTGGCACGGAGCTCTCCGTCACCGGTGGGTCCAGTGGCCGCGGCGAGTTCAATGTCTTAAGTGGCTTCGATCACGGCGCGCGCGGTGGCGGTGTGTTGGGGTTGCGCTACGAGCACGAAGACGGCTTCCGCCCGAATGCTCGATTTGACCTGGGGCAGGCACACGCCCGGGTGGTTCACGACCTGAACTCGACCCTACGCGTGGATGGCGGCGTCGAATTGTACCGCACCCGCTGGCACTCCCCCGGCTTCCTGGGCGAAGAAGACTTTGCAGCTGGCGACTACGACATCGTGTCCAATCCCAGCGATGGCGGCTACAAGCGGCGCGCGCAGGAACGCCTCAGCGTGCGCGTGTTGCGCGGGGACATGCTGTGGCGCACCACGGCCTATGCCACACAGGGGCGTTGGCAATTGTACCTGACGATCCCGCCGGCCGGCGGCCGGTTCGAGGGCACGGGCAGCCAGACGGAAGAAGAGGATGGACGACATGGGTACGGGCTCACCAGCGCCGTCACGTGGGAGCGGGCGCGCGCGACCGTGACGCTGGGCGGCGAGGCCCGCTGGGATCGCGCGTCGTACGACAACTGGTTCACCACGGACCGTGCACGCGACTCCGTAGCGGAAACCGTCACCTCCACCCAGCGAAGTGCCGCGGCCTTCGCCCGGGCAACGATTGAGCTGACGAGCCGATGGCGCGCCGAGCTGGGGCTTCGGGCAGACGCCATCTCAACCCGCGCCACAACGGTAGATGCCGGTGGGGTGAGCGCTTCCCATGCTGTCCTTTCCCCAAAGGTCGGGACCATCGTGCGCATAACGCCGCTGGTGTCTGCGTACGCCAACGTGTCGCGTGGTTTCCGCTCCGCGGACGGCATCATCAGCGAGCCCACGCTCACACCGATCACCCTGTGGGCCTATGAGACGGGGCTCAAGTTGGATCGAGGCACGACCTCCGCGTCGGCCGCCGTCTTTCGCATGGACGTCAGCAACGAGCAGACCTTCAATCCCCTGACCGGTGCGTCCAACAACGGCGGCGCCAGTGTTCGCAACGGGATCGAACTCGACGCCCGCGGTCGTATGGGGCGCTTCGTCACCTTCAACACGGACTGGACGTTGTTGGGCGCGAAGTACCGGCATCTCACGGCGATCCCAGAGGACGGGGACGGCGATCCGGTGGTACTCGACCACCTGCGCGTCTACAACACGGCGCGCTATACCGGCCTCGTGACCCTCGACTGGTCACCAAGACCCGAGCACTGGCTGCTGCGCGCGACCGGCAACTTCGTGGGCCCCTACACTCCCTTTGAGCGGCCAGGAGAGGAACTCGGCGCCTACGGCCTGTTGCACCTGAGCGGGGAGTGGGCGGTCGGACGGGTGCGAACGAGTGTTGGGGTGCGGAACGTGCTGGACCGACGATACCCGGACCTCATAGCGGGCGAGGTCGTGGCGCCCGGACGTCCACGGTCGTTCTTCGTTACGATGCGCGCGGCGCTCTAGGCCGGCAGCCCAGGGAGGTCGGCGGTGCGGAGTGGACCGCGCACACGTCGCCAGGGTCGTGACGGAACGAAGCGGGATACAGCCGCGACAGCAGGCGATACCGCCACATCAGGCGTCGCCGACCGTCTTGCGATTCCTGGACGTGGCCGTCTAGTTTCCGGAACGGCGTCTCGGGACGCCACCGGTCCGCGGAAAGGGCTGCGCCCACCTGCTGTAGGACATCGATTCCAGCGCCCTCTTCGGGCCGATCGTGCGGACGCCGGCCATTCTCCGAAGGAGGCGTCATGCCATCGCGATTTCATCGCACACTGCCCGCGCGCCCGGATCTCGACCAGCAAAAGCGGCTCGCGAAGGACCTGCTGAATGCGTTCGACGCGGGCGACGGTGAAGCCCGCGAGCGCGTCAGAGACGCACTCCCCGACAAGCGCGAGATTGCCCTGGCCGACGCGCAGTACGTGTTGGCCCGCGAATACGGTTATGCAAATTGGGCAACACTCAAGCAGCACATCGACACACTCACTGCGGCCTCCGTGTCGCCAGAGATGCAGCTGCACCAGGCCGTGGCCCGACGCGATGCCAGGGAGACGCGCCGCCTGCTCGAACGACATCCGGGCCTCACGAAGTTCATCAATGCGCCGATCTTCGACTTCGACTCGCCGCCCATCGTTGCCCTGAGTCAGGACGCGGCCATGGTGGACGTGCTGCTGGACTTTGGCGCCGATCCGAATCAGAAGAGCAACTGGTGGGCGGGTGGGTTCCACGCACTGCACACGGCAACCGCGGCCGCTGCCGAGCGATTGCTGGCGAGGGGCGCGGTGCCAGACGCGTGCGCGCTCGCCCACTTGGGGCGCGCCGAGCAACTCGAAGAGATGATCGCAGCGAATCCATCCGCCGTACATGAACGAGGCGGTGACGGACAAACGCCGCTGCATTTCGCTTCCACGCGCGCGGTGGTCGATCTGTTGCTGGACGCTGGCGCGGATATCGATGCGAAAGACGTGGACCACCGGTCCACCCCCGCCGAATGGATGCTCGGCACGCCCGACACGCCGAAACGGACGGAACTTGCGCGCTATCTGGTGTCACGTGGTGCACAGGCGGACATCTTCATGGCGGCCGCGCTCGGACTCGTCGATCGCGCGCGCGAATTGCTCGCCCGCGACGCATCGTTGTTGGACTTGCATGTTGGACGCGGCCCATATGGGGAACAGCCACCCAGCAGCTTCCACATCTACATGTGGACCATCGGAAACTCGCGGTCTCCGATGGACGTGGCGCGGTGGTACGGTCACGAGGATGTCGTGGCAGTCATGCGTGGAATAGCCTCGCCGCGCCACCTGCTGCTTGCAGCCCTGTCGCAAGGTGACGAACGCGAGGTGCGAGCGATTGCCGCAGAAAATCCCGGGGTCGTTGAACGGCTGGATCCAGCGGACCATGCGCTGGCTGCAGACGCCGCGTGGAACGGCAACGCGAGCGCGCTGGCGATGATGCTGGAGATCGGATTGGACCCACGCGCCCCGGGCCACGACAGCGGTACGGCGCTGCATTGCGCGGCGTGGGAGGGGTGCGTCGAGTGCGTGGAGCTGCTCGTCAAGCGGGAGGATGCTCGCGAGCTAGTCCCCATCGAGGATGCGCACTACAAGGCGACGCCGCTGGGCTGGTGCTGTCATGGGTCTGTACACGGCAATCCACACCGCGATCGCGCGCGAATCGCCCAGTTGCTGCTGGAGGCCGGCGCCGATCCCGACCATGGCATCCGCGACGCATCGCCCGCGGTCACGGCGGTGCTTGACGCTTGGCGCCGACGCCGGTCAGGAACGTGACCACGCATTGAAGGGGGCAGCAACCAGGATGTCTCGAGCACGTCGCCCACGCGCCGTCGAGGCATCCGGGTTGCAGCCGCCGTCACCGCAGACGAAATTCTCGCTGTATTCGCGCGGCGCGTGCCGCATCTCCAGCCGTGCGATACATCGCAGCTGCGCGCTCAGCCGCTTGCCGAGTTTGCGAACTGGTATCACCGGAGGCGGCGCGTTGGATGGTCAGGGCGCGGTCCAGCAAGGTCGCTGCTTCGCCTGGCCGTCCACGCTGGCCCACCAGGCGGCCGAGCCGGTCGAGGATCGTCGCCAACTGTGGGTGTGTGGGACCCAGGCGGGCCTCCAAGGCACCTAACGCTTGACGATGCAACGCTTCGGCCTCGACAAGCAACGTGTCGGAGTGCTCGAGCGTCCCACGGTCCGTTAGGACGGTGGCTAGCGAGGTCAGGACCCGAGCCGTGACTGGATGGTCCTTTCCCTGGAGCTTGGTCTGGCGCTCGGCCAGTGCTCGATAGTCCGCCTCGGCGCCGGGAAGGTCCCCCTTGGCGCGCTTGAAGGCGGCCAGGTTGCTTAACGCCACGACGGTTCGTTGGTGCTCGGGGCCTACCGACGCCTGCAGTGCGCGCAGTGCCAGATCCTGCACGCTGATGGCGGAGTCGAGCTGCTTCTGATAGTAGAGCGCCGCGGCGAGGTTGTTCGCGGTGATTCCGACCGCTCGATGCTGGTCGCCGAACAGGGAGCGTCGAATGACCAGTGCTTCCCGCAAAGGCGAAATCGCGTCGGCGGCGCGATTGGAGCCGTTGTACAGAACGCCAAGGTCGTTGAGCGAACGCGAGAGTCCATCACGCTGGCGCGTTCCGGCGGCCCGGCGAAGGCGAATGGCTTCTGTGATCAGTGACTCGGCTTCCGCGTTCCGACCTCGTTCATAGATGATCCAGCCCAACAATGAAGCCGCGGCGGCGATATCGGAGTGGCCGGCGGGAAGGAGCTGGCGGCGCAGTGACAGCGCTTCACGCGCCAGCGGTTCGGCGTCGGCGTAGAGTCCCAGACGGTCGTAACCGTCAGCAAGCACCTCGAGCATGTCCGTTCGAGCTGACGCGCGACCGCGGAACGCGACGTCGAGCTGGCTGCGTTGCCGATCGAGGAGGGACCGGGCCGTGATCGTGTCACCGACCCGCGCAGCGGCGCCGCTCGCGCCGAACATTTCCATCAGGAACCCGCGGACCTCGAGCGCCTTGTCGCGTTCCTCGGCGGTACGAGCGGCTTCGGCTGCAACACGCCGCGATTGCACCACGCTCACCCATGCGATGGCAAGGAGTGCGACGATCAGCGTGGCGCCGGCGGCCACCCCACCGGCATTCCGCGCAACGAACTTCCTCGCCCGATATCCAAGTGTGTCAGGGCGAGCGGCAACGGGAAGACCGTGGAGGTAACAGCGCAGGTCCTCGGCGAGCGCCGCGGCTGAGGGATATCGGCGCTCGGGCTCCTTGCGAAGCGCCATCAGGACGATGGTATCGAGATCACCGGCCAGGTGGCGGCGCAAGGACTCCGGTTTCGACGCGCGCGAGAGTGCCGCGTCTCGTCGCTCGGGACTCGCACCTTCCCATGCGAGACTCGGTCGCTGCGGCGCGCTGTCGAGGATGAGTCTCTCGATTTCGGTGCGTGAACGGGCAGTGTGACCGTATGGGTGCTGACCCGCCAGCGACTCGTACAGCATGACGCCTAACGCATAGACGTCGGTTGCCGTCGTGACGCCGGTCCCGAGTAGTTGTTCTGGCGCGGCGTACTCGGGCGTGAGTAGCCGCAACTCGGCGTTGGTCTCGAACGCCACGCCAAGCTGGGCCGAATCGCCCAGCACCTTACCGATGCCGAAATCGAGCAGCTTGGGTACGCCCTCGTCAGTGACGAGGATGTTGCGCGGTTTCAGGTCTCGGTGAACGACCAGGTGCTGGTGAGCATGTTGGACCGCTCCGCAGATCACCTGAAACAGGCGCAAGCGATCCGCGAGCGACAATCGTCGAGATTCGCAGTACTCGGTCAGTGGCGTACCCTCCACGTACTCCATGGCGAAGTACGGGCGGCCATCTTGCGTCTCCCCCGCGTCCACCAACTGCGCGACATTCGGATGGCGCAGCGTTGCAAGGATGCGTCGCTCCAACCGGAAGCGATTTAGAAGCTCGTCCGTCGCCATGCCCATGCGAATTACCTTCAGGGCTACCGTTTGGACGACCCCGTCGAGGTCGCGCGTGGCGAGGTGGACATCGCCCATACCGCCGCTGCCAAGCAGTCGCACGAGTCGCCACGGCCCGATGAACGCCGTATGGAGCGCGTCGTCAGGTGAAGTGGCCCGGGTGCTCGCGGCAATGGGCGATTCAAGAAAGGTCGGTTCCGCGTCGAGTTGCGAAAGGAGACTGAGGACTTCGTCTTGCAGGGCCGTGTCGCCCTCACAGGCCTGCGCCACAAATGCTCCACGCGATGGGCCGGTCAGCTCCAACGCCTCGGAACAGAGGTGCTCGATACGCGCCCAGCGGTCGCGATCCATGAGTCTTCAGTCGTCCGGCGTGGCGCTGATGGCATCCACCCGCGACGATCCCGGGTCGCGTCCCCCGAGCTCACGTCGAAGCCACGCCTTGGCGACGGACCAACTGCGCCTCACGGTTCGCTCGGAACTGCCCAGCGCCTGAGCCACTTCGTCGTTGGAGAGACCGCCGAAGAAGCGCATTTCAACCACACGCGCGCCGTCCGGATTGAAGGCC
Source organism: Gemmatimonadaceae bacterium (assembly GCA_044224875.1). Lineage (GTDB taxonomy): Bacteria > Gemmatimonadota > Gemmatimonadetes > Gemmatimonadales > Gemmatimonadaceae > JABAQJ01. The sequence goes on from JBGAJQ010000004.1 coordinate 95,590, forward strand.
GCCAATCGCGTCAGAGCGTCGTCCAGCGCCATGAGGTCCTCGGCCTGAGTCTCGTTCAGCCACTGCGCGGCGAGTGCATCGACCTCGTCCAGCGAAACGTGGACTTGGTTGCCAGCCCGCTTGTGGCGCCGTCGCCGCCGCGCGTGGTCGACAAGGACGCGTCGCATCGCCTCTGACGCGACCGCGAGGAAGTGTTCCCGGTTGCGCCACTCAGACCGCTCCTCACCAGCCAAGCGCAGGTACGCTTCGTGAACGAGGGCCGTGGTCGACAGGGTGTGCCCTGGTGCCTCACTTCGCAACCGACGGTGTGCGAGCGCGCTAAGTTCGCTGTAGACAATGGCGACCAACGAATCAAACGCCTGACGGTCCCCGCCGGAGACCTGTTGCAGCAGGCGAGTGACGTCTCCGGGTGCGCCGTCGGTCGAGGACATGGGAGGGAGGGCAACGCCACCCTACGATACCCCCGGCCCGTTAGCCTCGCCAGATTGACCCCCGCAACTGGGGGACGTGAGCGACCAAGCCGACCGAGCACGCTTTGGATCATCGCGTCATGCGGGGTCGTACCACGGAAGTGCCTGCATGTACATCAACAGGAGCACGAGGTTGGTCACAACTGGTCCTCGAAGGAAGAATCCAGTGCCCAGCTGAATGATGGCGTTATGCCAGACCGTCGAAGGAAACGGAAAGAGCGCGCGACCCTGCGCCGCGAAGGCATACCTCGTATACGGCCCCACGGTGGAGGTTGGGTCTTGGGCACCAATCAACGGCCTTGAAGGACCAGCGCCGTTTGCGGGACGATACTGAACCGACAAGGCGCCGCCTGCATGTGAACCGAGGAGGTCCGCGTAAACCTTGAACGATGTGGGCGTGGCGCCGGAATTGAGCGACGACCCGGTACTGACTGTGGGCACGGAGACGGCACTGAAGTAAGTCGTTGGAACCACGCCGGTCGGCGTTCCCGCGGCGATCGGCGTCGCGAGAAAGGCCACATCGGAGGCACGACCGGCATAGTCCTCGACGATGGCCACAAATCCCGTGCTCCCAACTGGCGCCGACGGCACGGCACCCGTTGAGCTGGCGACATAGTAGCCCTGCGGGATTTGGAATGAGCCGAGGGCTAACCCGCCCGTGGCCCAAGAGGAGGGAAAGGTCGGGTTCACCGACTTGCAGTCGAGGTACACAGGTGGCTTACCGAATGGCTGTTCGGACGCGTCCGCGTAGTTAATGAGGGCACCGACACACACGCGTTTGCCAGACACGTTGTCCGCCCAGCCGACAGACCAGTCGGCGGTGCCACCGGGCGCGAGGTTTCCCGTCACGTTGAAGCTTGTGACGGTCGGATTCTGTCCATCGTGAACAAACGCCCATGGCATGTCGGTCGATCCGGGCGCCTTGTTGCCGTACCGATCCACCACGTATGGATAGATCTGGTAGATCCCATCCATGGAACCCGTCATCTGCTGGGCCTTCTGTTGCAGCTGGAAGAGCGGCCAGGACAGTGTGTTGCCCGACGAGGCCACCCAGTCAGGATCGTCGAGGTCTCGGCCGACGATCCATGTGTTGTTGAACTTCACGCTGGCCGCAAACCAGTTGTTGCCCAGTGCCCCGAGCCCGCTGGTCGCCGTCACGTCGTATGCAAACGAACCCGCGTACGTCGAGTTCAACACGGTGTAGTCGCTCGGCCCCGTAACGGAAGCGCTCGGTGGCGTGTCATACGTCGCAAAATTCATCGCATCGACGCCGTAGTTCGCCGCGAGGCTCACACCGCCACCAACCTTCCACGGATTCGTTGCGTCTGTCGTGAGGAAGGCGTTGGTGCAGCGTGCCTTCTTGTCGCAGTATCGAACTCCCAGTGTCAGGGTCCGAGCGGAGCCCGTGATGGGCGCAGCCGACAGGGATGTTACCTCATTCTGAAGGGCAAACTGGTTTTGTGTATTCCCGGTGTTCTGCAGGTACCACCTGGTGGCGGACAGGTCCAATGTGACGTCGAACAACTTGGCCGCGTTCGTCAGCGTCGTCAGATCCAACGAGCGATTCACGTTGCTGTCGTAGTAGCCGAACGATCCCTGGGCCGCTGACGCTGGCAGTCCCGCGAGCAACTCGCGCCGGGGGAGCTGGACGGCTCCCGGCAGGACGCGTGGGAAGTCCCAGTCGAGGTACATACCAAGCCGATGCGGTCGGTAGGCGGCACCGGCGTGTGTCACCTGTGTGACCGGCAGGTCCAACTGTCTCGTACAGCCGCCGACCAGCGGTGCGCCAGTGGCCCAATCGACGTCAATACCTCCGCCGCTGGGATCGAAACAGGTGCCGAACAACACGCCGGGTGTCTGGAAGGGGAAGACCGAACCCGAGTTCGTGAGGATCTCGCCGAGGCGCAATGCAGATCCCGTCAGCGGGTCGGACTCGAGGAGGGCGTCGACCTCGCTAAAGGCGAAGGGCTTCCCAAAGTCTCCTTTGGCCACCCTTCGCGTGATGTTCACGGCGCCGCCCGTCGCGGCGCCATACTGCGTTGCATAGGGACCAAGCACAACCTCGACCGACTGAATGTTGGCATAACTCGGTTGGTCGAAGACGACCGGCGCCACTGCCACGCTGATCCCATCCACGTAATACTGCTTCCCCCCGGCTCCCGGGATCGCCGGACCCGTCGGCGACACAAACGCCACGAACGTATTGGGGTGCGATGTCGTCAGCTGAAATGACTTCTGCACCTGCACGGGAACCATGCCGATGACGCCTTGCAGCTGACCCACAATCGTGTGCAGGGTGTTCGGGAGATTCGGTGTCACCTCGATCGTGCCCAGCTGTGCGTTCGACACCGTGGTCACACTGTGCAGTGGCAGCGTGTAGGAAGCACCGGTCACCACGGAGCTGACGCGCGCAGACACAGCCGTCCCTTTCACGGAATCCTGCGCAAGGATCTTCGACCCTTCGCTGAACGTCATCGTGCCTACAAATCCCGGCGGCACGTTCTGGTCCACGGCAATAGTGATGGTCCCGGACGCCTTCATGAGGTCTACCGGCTGCCCATCCTGCGTGATCGCCCCAATCGAGAGCGATAGCTGTGACGCGGGGTCGGGCTGGACGGTGAGTGACGCCGAGCCACTCTGACCTTCACTGGTCGCTGTGATGGACGCGCTCCCGGCCGTCACGGCGGTCACAAGCCCCGTCGACGCAACGGTGGCGACCCCGGTGTTGTTCGAGCTCCACGTCACCACGCGACCCGTCAGCGTATTGCCTTGTGCGTCGCGTGTCGTCGCAGTGGCTTGCGTGGTTCCTCCCGCCGTGACGGTCCCGCTCGCGAGGCTCACCGACACCGACGCCACCGGAGCTGGGGTAGGCGGCGTGACGGGTCCCGCTCCCTTTTCCCCGCCACCGGAACAAGCGAGCAGGAGGAAGGAAAGCGCGGCTTGTGGCGTGCGTCTGTGCAAACGGCGCAGGAGCAAGCGTCCCGACATGACGGCCTCCAGGCAATGCGACGGGTTCGTGGTCCGCGCATGCGCGCGGTCCATCTGAGTACGCGTCACTTCCGGCTTGGAGCGGCCACGCGTCTTCAGCCCATGGCTACCGGCCCGTGGCCAGGGCCTTAGCTGGGCGCGAAAACGCGGCCAAGGTAAAGAGCCCTTGGCCGCGTTTTCGCCGTCGCTACCTCCTCGCCTTCGCTACCCCCGCTTTCGCACGATCGTGATCTTCACGGGATCGGATGGAATCCCGTTCGCCACCACCTCCAGCGTCGACTGACCGAGCAACAGCGTCGCCGGCAGGTCCGCCGTCGTGGTAATGACGGTTGCACCGGTCGCTACCCCCATGCTCGTCGTCGTCCCGGTGGTCGTTACAATCCGGTGATTCGACGTCCGGCAATACGTCACTTGCCCACTGGCCGTATCGGTGATGCGCACCAGCGGATAGTTGGTTGCCGCCGTGTAGTCGTCCCCATACCCCACGGCCTGCGACAACCCATTGAACTGGGTGCCGCTGATGTCGATCGACGTGCCGGGGACAACCGTTGACGGCGCCGAGGTGATCGTGGGCCGCCAGGCATTCTGCGGACCGCCGCGCACGTTGTACGCGTAGATGTCACCGTGATCTTCACGCGCCCACATCACCTGGCCCGTCGGCAGCAGCAACAGACGGCCCTTGTATGTCGGATTGTCGCTATTCGGCGGATCGGCTACCCGGTTCAAGTTCGTTCCGTCGAACTCGTAGAAGGTGCACGGCGACAGGAAGTTGCCGGCCACACCGTCGACAGGCGCAATCGGGAAGAGCACACTCCCGGTCACCAGCAGCGCTCCGGGGCCATCCTTGGAGCCTTGCGCCTGTTTCCCACGGGTCGGCAGCCCCGGTCCCGCCGCCCACGAGCCGGCGCTGTTGGCCGTCGCGCCCGGCGTGTAGACCGCGGTGTTTCCGTTTGCGCCAACAAAGAAGGCCCGCCCATCGGGCATCAGGACACCCGGTCCAAGTTCGGAGGAAGCGGCTTCGACGATGGAGCTGACGAGAGCCCCGGCGCTGACCCATGAGTCAGTCGCGATCACGTACTTCTCGGCGTTCGGAACGGAGAAGACCTGTGGCGTCACGACCGTACCCTCGCCGAGCAGTACCCACGACTCCTCGTTCGACCGTGAATTCTTGTTTCCCGCGGCAACCCAGGTGTCCGTGAGGGGATCGTAGATGAAGTTCTTCGTCGAGTTGAGGTCACCCACGAGCAGACGGCCGTCCGGAAGGAGCGCACAGGCCGCGTCGCCGATCTGCGACACCGGCGCATTCGCAATGGCCGCCCAACTGTCCGCGACCGGATCGTAGATCTCACCCGTGTTGGTCCAGTCGTTGGACATCGACCCGGACACGTCGCTGTACTCGCCACCCGTTACCACCAGGCGTCCGTCTGGCAGAACCGCCGAACCAACATACTTCCTCGCGTTGAGACTATCGGCGGCCCGTAGCCACACACCGTTCGCATAGTTGCCAAACGCATCCGGTGCCAGGCGCCACCACGAGCGCGTGCCCTGCTGCAACGACGACTCGTTCATCAGGATGCTGCCGTCCGTGAGCAGGAACGCGGCCCCGCCGTCGCCCCAACAGAAGATCAGGAAGATCCACTCCCACGCCAGGCACACCCACTTCGCAATCCAGTACCACGCGATGCACACCCACTTGGCCACCCAGTACCAGGCCTGGCACACCCAGTTGGCCACCCAGTACCAGGCGTGGCATACCCAGTTCGCCACCCAGTACCAACCGACGCACACCCAGTTGGCGACCCAATAGAAGGCGTCGCAGAACCACGAACAGGGCCACCAGTCGCAACACTCTTCGTGCCCATGATCGGCCCACGCGTTGCACTCGCTCTGTCCTTCATCTGACCACTGACTGCACTCGTTATGTCCTTGATCCGCCCAGCTCGAGCACTGCGCCGAGCCCTGATCGGCCCATGAACTGCAGGCGGCCATCCCTTGATCGGCCCACGTGCGGCACGTCGCGTACGCCACCACGCGCCGCGACGAGCAAATCGAGGGCAAGGCGGTCCATGTTCCAGCCATCGTTCTTTCCTCCCCTTACATCGCTACGAGTCGACTTCTCAAACCCACCAGCTCGCGCCGCAAGAGGCGTCGTGCGCGGGTGATCCCCAGCAATTTTCCCAAGCCGCCAGCCACAACCACAACGGCGAGTGCCGCTAGGACGTGACCGGCTACGATCATGGCGGATGGCATGGGCGCGACCACCAGCCACGCCACCGCCAGCACCAACGCGCTCACGGCGCAGGCGGCGCCGGTCCCGCATCCGCACTCGCCCCGCAACTCGGCCAGTCGCCGCGACCGGTCGATGGCCTCCGTCGGAGGAAGGTTGGCGATGGACCACTCCGCGCCGCGGCGGGGAAGGGGGCCAGCCAACAGTCGGTCGACGTCGCGGGGGTGGGCGAGCACGATCACGGCCGAGGTCTTCACGGCATCCGTCGCCGGAGCCTGGAGCGTGGCCATCGCGTCTGCCTGAGGTAGCTCAGGCGAGAGCCGATTCAGTGCGGGCATCTCCGCTGGCTCTGCCACCAGCGCCAGCCCGCGCCCGCGAGCCCCTTCCGTCACCTGCAACATGTCGCATCCTCCACGCGGCCCGCGTCCATCGCGGCCCGATCATGCATGTACGATGATCACCCCTCCGGCGTTTGGACACTCGGAGAACCCTCAGTGGCCGCGATCCGGCACAGCCGAACTCGCTAGGGTGTGCTTGGACACGAGCTCAGCGGTTCGCGACCAACAGTTCAGCCTGACGGACACCCTCACGTTGGAAATGATGCGCGAGCAGCGTGTCACCTACGCGTTCGCCTACGACCAGGACTTGTTCACCGAGGGCTACGTGCGGTCCTGACGTCGCCAACTACAACCAGGCGGCCTTCGTCGACTTGGCGCCGTAGAATTTGAGCTGCAACGGGTCCTTCGTAAGCGACACCTTCGTTCCCTTGACCGCCACGAACGTATCGAAGTGCGTGTCCTGGCCCGTCTCCAAGTCTTGCACGCCTTCGTCCTTCGCCGCGAGCCAATCGCGGAAGTTCTTCAACTTCCCGCCCGTTCCCTGGAATTCAGCGATTCGTCGAAAGAGCTTGGGAAAGCAGACGCCTCGCTCCTCCAGTACGGCTCGCGTCTTTGCTGGCACTCCGGTTCGCGTGGTATCGAGCCCCTGTGCCCACAGGCCGCGCTTGTGAACCCGCGCCGTCTTCACCGCACGCTGAAGGGTGGCGCGCAGGTCGTAGAAGAGCGTTTCGTAAAAGAGCGGGTACGCATTCCCCGAGGCCAGCATGTCGTAGTTGAGGCTGCGGCGGAGTAGAACTGCGTCGAGGTGGAGGTGCGTTCCATCGGCGGCCGGCGCGGCACCCTGAAACGCGAAAGCCACCGGTCGCCCGTGAACCTCCAGGGAGCGCGAGAGGATGAACCCCAAGGCCCCATCGTTAGGTGCCGGAGGCCGCGCGGTCAGGTTGCCAGGAGGGGCGAAGGACACGGGCATGACGCGCGCGCGCGTGAGCAGGCGGTCGCGCTCAGTGTCGGCGAGTGGGCGCGGCTGGTGCGTGTTCCCGCCGCTGGCCTGAAAGTGCAGCTCCAAGGCGTCGATCCCCTCGAATCGCAGCTGCGTGGACTTGATCTGCGTCAGTCGATAGGGATGGCCCACCTGTTTCAACTGGTCCAGCAACTTGGGATTGTCAGGCTGGAAGTGCAGTGAGTCGCCGTCAGGCTGGAAACCCGTCACGCTCCCTTTCTTGTTCTTCCCCAACACGCGGTACCTGCCACGAATCAGCAGGAACCCCTTCGGCTTTGTCGGCATCGAGACCTCCGGTCCGGACTACATCCATATTCCTTCACGGAGGCCCCCGACGCGCCAGAGTGGGGCGTCAGTGCCACACTCCCCGGCTGCTTCGCTCTCGCGCGTCTCGGAGCATCGACCGTCGACATCCCCATGGTCATCCGATGGAGTTCGGCTACGTTCTGCCATCAGCTCATCGCTCGTATGGTGGGACGAGGAGGCCACCGCCCCATCGTAACCACGTCGCGCCTAACCGTCAGCTGCACCCGATGCCTGGCTGCGGGTCCTTCTTGAGAGCGTCGCCGTCAGCACGTGGTCGGGTCCGGCGTGAGATGACACCAAGGCTTCGAAGCGCCGCATGTCGGCGAGGAACATCGGCAACCACAAGGGGCTCCGTCCGTCATCGAGACCAATGCGTAGGTACGGCAGGCCGAGCATCACACGAGTTGGACGGGCCCACTTCATCGCTGCCCACCTTACCCATTGATAGCTGCCGTTGATTGTATACCCGTTGAGGCCTTCCGCCGAGACCGTTACTCGCATCGACGTCCAGATCGAGGTGAGAACGGCCGCGAACGCCGCGGTGAAAGAGACAAGCGCGGCAGCCTTCCAAGGATGCTCCGCGATGCCAAAGTCGATTTGCGCGGCTACCACCGCGACGGGGAGCGTGCATCCGCAGATCGCCGCGAAGGCCGGCAGGAACCGGTGGTGGAAAGAGTCTCCTGAGGTCATGCGCGCCTCATCACGTGGTGTGCTCAATTTAGGCGGTTGGTCCCTCGCGCTCGACCTCACAACGCCAAACGGTAGGCGCGCGTTCGCCCGATTCCTCGAGACCTGCGTTGCGCGGGCCCGACTGCCAACGCGCGTCGGCGCTGTCAGAAGGAACGTGCCGCCGACTCAGAATGTCTGAGGTATGCGTCGGAGCTGCCTGTGGCGTTGTCCCTTCGGCACCCCGCACCTACTCCTCGTCACCGTCTCCACTCACTCCATCCGTTGCCGTTGGGTGGTCGGCGAAGCATCGCCGATCTTTGCGGCATTCTCACTCACCGCTGTCAGCGAAATGCGACCGTCACTGACAATCCACCTGCTCTCGTGCTGCCTTGTGGCGTGGCCGCGCGTCGCACCTGCCCAAAGCCCAGCGGAACCATCATCACCGCCGGCCGCCTATTCCGTGGGCGCGGCGTATGACTCCGCGCATGCTTGCCTCGTCGTGTTCGGCGGGTACCTGGGCGGGCGATATGTCGGGGACACCTGGGAGTGGAATGGCGTCACCTGGAGGAGGAGTGCACTCGCTGGCCCCAGTGCGCGGAACAGTCCGGCACTCGTGTACGACGAACGGCGTGGCCGCGTCTTGCTGTTCGGTGGCGACGCCCGCCCGATCGGCGACCTCGGAGACACGTGGGAACGCGTCGGCGAGGCGTGGCGCCAGCTTCGAGTGCCGGGGCCACCGCCCCGTACCACGCACGTCATGGTCTACGACTCACGCCGGGATCGTGTGGTGCTTTTTGGCGGCGTGGCCGCGGGACAGGGCTTGGGGGACACCTGGGAGTTCGATGGGGAGCGATGGTCGCAGGTTGCGGCTGACGGACCAACACCGCGTGGCTTGTATGCCATGGCGTACGATGCCGCGCGTGGACGCACGGTGCTGTTCGGCGGAACGTCCGCGCCGCGACCAGACGCACCATCGCTGGGCGATACGTGGGAGTGGGATGGCCAGCATTGGACGCAGATCGATGTGCCCGGCCCAAGCCCTCGCGATCATACCCAGATGGCGTACGATGCGGTGCGTCGTGTGATCGTACTGCATGGCGGCGGACTCGATGAACAATCTTCCGAGACGTGGAAGTACGATGGACGTGCCTGGACTCGCGCCGATGTCTCCGGTCCGCCGCGACGCTACGCCAAAATGACCTTCGATCCGCGAACACGTTCAATCTTGCTCTACGGCGGCTTTGCACGGGAACCATCGAACGAACTCTGGCGACTCGGAGACTCGTCGTGGCAGCGCATCTTCCCGTAGGTGGCCGTCAGTCAGGTCCTGCAGAGACCTGTCTCGTCGGTCGCGACATCAGGCTCCGGCAGCGCAGCAACAACACTCGTGTCTCCGTACGGGCTATCTGCGGAGGACGCACGACGACCTAGGGAGTTCCGTGTTCGCGACGGATCGTGCATCTTCCGGAACGCGACGACGGCTCAATCGCGCTTTGCCTCACACTCCTGGCGTTCAGCACAAAGCGCCATGGTGGCAGCGTCCGACGACGTCGCAAAATGACCTTCTGGGAATGCGACAAATGCGACTCCTCCGCGCCCTTTTCCTCCTTCTCGTCCCAGCGGCGCCGCTTCGCGCCCAGGATGATGACGCCACCTTCATCAAGGCAAACTACACAAAACACATCTATCGAGTCGCCATGCGTGACGGGGTGAAGCTGCACACCATCGTATACACGCCGAAGGACGCGGCGCCGGATCGCGCGTACCCGATGATCATGGAGCGAACCTGCTATAGCATCGCGCCGTATGGAGCCCAGGACTATCCGGCCGCGTTAGGCCCAAATCGCTTCATGATGCGCGACAAGTACATCATGGTATACCAGGACGTGCGTGGTCGCTTCATGAGCGAAGGAAAGTGGATGAATGTTCGCCCGATCATCGATAACGCATCGGGGACCCAGACGGATGAAGCCACGGACACGTACGATACGATCGAGTGGTTGTTGAAGAACGTGCCGAACAACAACGGACGTGTGGGGCAGTGGGGGATTTCCTACCCCGGCTTCTTCACGACGGCGGGCATCCTGTCACGACATCCCGCGCTCAAGGCGGCCTCCCCGCAGGCGCCGGTGACGGATTTCTATTTCGAGGACTTCCACCACAACGGGGCCCTCACGCAAGGGTATTTCTATACCTATCCGGTGTTCGGTGTCGACCCGGCAGCTCCAACCGACCAGGCCTGGTTCGCGTCGCAGATGATCCGTGAGGGGCTTCCCAGCGACTACGACTTCCAATTGCGGCTGGGGGCGCTCAAGCACACCACGGAGAAGTACTACAAGGACAACTACTTCTGGCAGGAGTTGGTGGACCATCCCAACTACGATGCCCACTGGAAGGCACGAGCGATCGCCCCGCACCTGAACAACGTGACCACCGCGGTCATGACCGTGGGCGGGTGGTATGACGCCGAAGACCTGTATGGCCCGCTCAAGGTCTACAAGACCATCGAGCAGAAGAACCCCGGCATCTACAACACGCTGGTCATGGGGCCATTTCGGCATGGCGGATGGTCCGCGCAAAACGTGACGCACACGCTGCATGGTGACATTTACTTCGGTGACTCCCTGGAGACGAAGTTCCAACGCGACGTCGAGACCCCCTTCTTCCAGCACTTCCTCAAGGGAACGGGCGATGCCAACACCGGGCTTCCCGAGGCCTACATGTTCGACACCGGCAAGAAGACGTGGGAGCGCTTTGCCAAGTGGCCGGCTGATGATGCCCGGTGGCGACGCCTCGCCCTGCATGCCGGCGGCAAGCTCGTGCTCGACGGCACCCCGGACGCCGGCGCCGACAGCTACATCAGCGATCCCGCCAAGCCCGTCCCCGGACGTTGTGTGGGCCCCAGCATCGAGGGCTTCACCATGTACCAATACATGAGCGACGACCAGCGCTGCTTCAGCACCCGTCCCGACGTCCTCACCTACGAGACCGAGCCGCTGACCGAGGACGTCACTCTTGGCGGGGAGATCCGCATCAAGCTGAAGGTGGCGACGACCGGGACCGACGCCGACTTCGTCGTCAAGCTCGTCGATGTCTACCCACCGGACGAGCCCGACCACCGCTACATGCCTAACGGGAACATCCACCTGGCCGGGTACCAACAGATGGTCCGCAGCGAAATCATGCGCGCCCGCTGGCGAAATGGGTTCGACACGCCGAAGCCCATGGTGCCGGGCCAGCTGACGGAGGTGCCGATCGCCCTGCAGGACGTCCTCCATACGTTCAGGAAGGGGCATCGCATCGTCATACAGGTGCAGAGCTCGATGTTCCCGGTCTTCGACCGCAACCCGCAGACTTTCGTGCCGAACATCTTCACGGCCGACGACAAGGCGTTCCGGAAGGCCACGCAGACGGTCTATCGGAACAGCAGCATCGAGGTACAGGTCCTCCAGCCCAAGGTGGTACCGTAGTCATTCGCCGTCAGGCACGACACGCTCGAACTTTCCTTGGCACCTAACGCTTCACCAGCTGTGGTGAGCGCGACCGTGGGTCGCGATCAGTTCAATGCCGCCGATCCGGCGCCGCTCTATACGATTGGCATCGGGGGTTCCGGCGATCAGCGCCTCGCGCAGACATTCACGGCCGGTCTCTCAGGACGGCTGGCTGCCGTCGCACTGCCAATCGGGTGCGAGGCGAGCGCGCGGGTCCGGATCGACATCCGAGAGATCGACCGTTCGGGAGGCCCTGGCTGGCCGCCCATTGCCACGACCATTGTTCCGGGCTCGATGTTCCCGCCGACCGTAGGCATCGGCACGCCGTTCACGTCAGTGATGATTCCCGGCAATCGAACCATCGTCGCTCACGTGCGCTACACGATTGCCGTTGGGGCTGTCGGAAACTGTGCCATCGTCCCAGCCCTGGTTGGCGAGACCTATGGTCCCGGCGACTTCTACTTCAGGTACAATGGCATGAACGCATGGCTTCCAAACCGGCAGTTCGGGCCCACGCAGCCATGGGATCTGCCGTTTGAGACGACGGTCGAGACTCCGTAGCGTCCAGTCAACGATCGATCCTGTGGACGAGCCGTGGGGCGGCGTTTCGCGAGAGACGCCGCCCCTCAAGGCCTCACCCCCTCAGCGACCGTGGAAGCGGTGGCCCCACTGACACGGAATTTCCGTTCTGACCGGTAACCGTTCAGACAGAGCTCGACATGGGTGCCCGTTCCCTCGTCGCCGTACTCCTACTGTGTACCATGCCAGTCAGCGCGCAGGGGCGCCCGGTCATTCGCCCTCGCGACACGTCGGTCCGCACCGGCCGCCCGGTGCTCGAGCGCGCTCAGCTCGGACGCGCGGTGTTTACGCCGGGAGACAACCTGCCGACCGTGGGAGCTGCCGACCTTCGCGTCTACGACCAGCTGCCAAGCGTGACATTGGCGTGGAAGTCCACCTCGGCCGCCGCCGGTTGGCGGTGGCAGGTCGCCGACCAGCCGTACAACGACCTAGCCACCCTTACCCCGGCTGGGCTCCTGGCGAGTGGGGAGGTGCAAGGTCCGTCGTTCCGGCTGGACTTCTCGAACTTCCCGCCGATCGGACGACGCCGACTGTCGCAGCCGTCCAACGCGCAGCGCGCGGGGCCGATGACGCTCTACGTGCGCATCGTCCCGGTTGGAAACGGAGCGGTCGCTGGCCCGCCGTCCAACACGGTCCTCGTCCACTACACTCCCGGAGAACGTCCGCCTAACGTCGCGGGCGATTCCATCGCGGCGTCGGTCGCCGCGGAGGCCATGAAGCGGAAGAACACCGCAATCCTGGCGGCCATGTACCAAGTCTTCGACGTGCAATTGCTGTCCTTCACGCCCGCGGTGTTCCCCGACCCTAACAAGTGGGGGTGCGTATTCCTCGTGGCGAACCCGCTGTACGGCCAGGCAAGTCCCATCGGCGGGTACAAGCCAGGCATGGAGCACTGTGGCCAGCCCTACAAAGGCGCTGGCTATCACGCCAATTCACTCTGGGACTACGCGGGTGGGTGGCTGTTCGCATATGAGGGGCTCGTTGGCGTGATCGACAACGTCAAGGTGTTCGTGGCCACGAAACTGTCGAGTGCGGTGCCCTGCGACCTCTTGCCCAAGTCCGCCGCCGAAGACTGCAAATCCGCCACACAGTCCGTCGCGTTGGCGGCCCTGTCGGCAGGCATCGCTGCAGCTGGCGTCCCGCCGTCGCTTCCGAGTCTCGCAGCCCTGCAGGACATGGCAAGAGGAGAAATCGCCGCCGCCGCCGTGGAGTTTACTTGCGCCGAGGTCGCCAAGCAGGGCGGTGAGTGCAGCGAGTCCCGGCGCATCCTCCTCGAACAGGCATTCCGCGCCGGGCTCGACCAGCTGCAACAACAACTCACCACGTCTGGGTCGGAGCCGGGGTGCGGGAATGCGGAGGAAGCGCACAAGAACGGACGGGAGATGCTGCCGTGTTTCAGCGGCTATCCCGGCGTGGTGGTGAAGCCGGCCGCGGGCACGGAGTACGTACCACCGCACGCAGTGGTGCGCGTCACCAGACTCAGGCCCGATCCGGCCGCCGGGACACCAGCATGCCAGCTGCAACTCTCGATGCTCGTGAACAATGACTTCACGGGCGGCAACCTGTCCGGCATCCAGGTGAAGCCCACATCCATGATGGGCTACCCGTTCGGCTCGGTGAAGGCGGGGGTGCCTGTCATCTCGGCCGGACAGTCGACCGACGTCACGCTGGTGATGAGCACGGTCAACCCTTTTGTCGTGCCAGGACATCTCGTGAAACCATCGAAGGGATGGTCCCAGGATTGGCTCGCGTTGTACCACGGCGGGAGCGCGCAGGTGAGCGTCGGACTCGCCACCACGCCTCCCAGTGCCACAGGGAGTGTGAGCTGTGCCGCGAAATCCGGCCAGCTCAACGCAGTGCTGCCCTGAGCTGCCGCCCCTGAACCCGAACCGGAGACCCAATGACACACTCGATGCGCTCTCTCTTTGCCGGAACGGCCGCGCTCTCCCTACTCGCCTGTGGGGGCGGGTCGCCTAACGGGGCGCCCGCGTCGAAGGCGGTGCCCGCCGTCGCGGCGTCCGACTTCGATCCCTGTCAACTGCTGACAGCGGATGAGATTCAGTCGAGTCTCGCGTGGCGACCGGATTCCGCACGGGGTTCCGTGTACGGGACCACGGGCACATGCAACCACTTTGGGCCAGGTGGGATGTCACAACAGGTCACTGTGGTAGTTGGCCAGGGCATGCGCGCGATCGCGACGTCTGCGGACATGGCCACTTGGCGCAAAGAGCAGTACAAGGGCTACGACGTCGGCGCGATCGTGGAGCCGATCGAGGGACTCGGCGTCCCCGCAATTCGGAATGAAGTGGCCGGGTTGGTCTCGATCGAGATGGTCGTGGCGGGAAAGTTGGTCTCCGTCGGTGCCATGTCGCCGCTCGACAAAGTGCGCAACCTGGCCGCCGTCGTGGTTTCCCGCGTTAAGTAGGGCATTCGGCCGCGGACGCTGAAGGCTTGTTCAGTTCTAGACGCGCTCCTGCCAAATCCGTGGGAGGCCTCCCAGGTGTTGAGCCGCGTTTCCCCAGAGGAGTAGCGCGACTGTCGCCTCAGCCCCCTGACTTGTCTGACGCGCGCCCCGACGGCGGGCAGAGAGCAATTCCTGCCTTTCGGGCAAGTGCCTCGAAACGTGGGAGCGTTTTTAGCGGGTCAAAGAGCGGATCACAGCTGATTGACCAAGCCGCGAGTGTGGACTCGCGGGCCTCGAAGGCCTGTTCGAGCACAAGCATCGCCGCGTCCACTTCTCCGAACGCGAGATGTACGATGACCTGCTCCATACGCGAACGAACACCACGTTGCAGGCGGTCAAACACCGCTCGCTCCCTGCGAGCGTCTGCGTCCCGTCCGGCGGCGCGATACGCCTGCAGCAAGAGCGAACGATTGAACGGGAACGACGGCTGCAGCTGCACGGCCTTCGTCAGCGCGGCGACCGCGGAGTCCGGCGATCCGCCGAACAGCTCGATGAGTCCGCGATTCTGCCACACGCCGATCGCGACAGAGTCGAGCGTGAGCGCGTGCCGCGTTTCAGCCAGTGCTTCGGCGCGCCGGTTCAGAAGATACAGGCCGTACTGGACGCCCGTCGCGGCGGCGACGTTCAGTGGGTCTAGCTCTGCAGCGCGACGCGTTGCTGCCAAGCCATCCTCGAGTCTGCCCACCAGGTAGTAGAGAAACGACGCGCTGACCCGCGCGTCGATGCTCGTTGCATTCAAGGCCAATGCTCTCTGGAACGCTTGCTCGGCCTCGCCGAATCGCAGCTCGCTGAGGGCCGCGCTTCCCAGCGCAAGGTGGGCCTCACTGAGCGTTGAATCCAGCTCGAGTGCGCGCCGGGCGTGCGCGCGCGCGACGCTGAACACCGAGTCCATTGCTACCGAGGTATCCAACATCGGCAGTCCGGCGAAGGCGATCGCCAGGGCCGCGTGGCCCCTCGCAAAGGCGCCATCACGCGTCACGGCGGCGCGGTAGTACTCGATCGCCTTGCGCGAGTGATCGACCCCAAGGAGCGCTGTCTCGCGACGTCCCCGTAGGTACAAATCGTACGCTGAGAGGTCGCTCGTGCCACGCGGGGCGAAGTCTTTCGTTGTGGACTGGATTCCGGCAAGCAACGCGCCCGAGAGCTGCTCGACGACCACCGTGGCGATGCTGTCCTGAATGTCAAAGACGTCGGACAGCGGTCCGTTGTAGCTGTGCGTCCAGCGCTCGTTGCCATTCGTCACGTCCACCAGGTAGACGTCCACGCGTAACGTGCTGCCAGCGCGTCGAACCTTGCCTTGGAGCACCGATCCGACGCTCAACGCCCGACCGACATCCTGCGGGGGACGTCCTCGCAGGGCAAAAGCGGACGATCGCGCGCGCACGCTGACGCCCGCTCTTTGCAACGCTGATGTCAACTCGTCTGCCATGCCGTCGGCGAAGAAGGCCATCGCAGTGTCGCCGCTGGCGTTTTCGAACGGCATCACCGCCACGGCGTCGTTGGATGCGACCGCAACCGGCCTCGTTCCTCGACTGCGTTGCCAGAAGGTAGCTCCCGCGGCCACCAGCAGTGTGAGGGCGACGAGAGCGGCGAGCCGAGCACGTCGACTGGTCGGCGGCTTCTGCGATTGCGCTGCGGACGTCGCGACCCCGGGAGCCGCGCCGTCCAGCACCTGAATGACCTCAACGGCGCTCGCCGGTCGATCGTCAGGTCGTTTCGCCAACAACTGCATCACGAGGTTGGCGATCGGCGTGGGTAGCCCCGCGCGACGCTGGTCGATCCGCTCTGGTGTCTCCGTCAGGTGCGCGGCCAGTACGCCTTGTGGTGAACGCCCAGCGTATGGGTGGACTCCGGCGAGCATTTCGTAGGCGACGCAACCGAGCGCATACAGGTCGGCACGATGGTCGATGGACGGATCAGCGGCCACTTGTTCCGGTGCCATGTATGCCGGCGTCCCCAATGCCACGCCTAACGAAGTCAAGGCAGCGGCGGTGGCCTCGGTCGGGGCAGGGACCGTCTCCGTTCGCGCGGTCACCACGGCCTTCGCGACACCGAAATCGGTGACGACGGCGTCGTGTTCGGTGAGCAGGATGTTCTCGGGCTTGATGTCTCGGTGCACGATGCCGCGCGCATGAGCGTAGGCGAGAGCGCTCGACACATCGCGGAGCATCGTGATCGCATCCGACAGCGGGAGCGCCCCAACCCGCGAGATGCGCGTTCGCAGCGACTCGCCTTCGACGAGTGGCATCGTGTAGTACGGTACGCCCCCAGTCTCTCCTGCATTCAGCAGCGGAACGATGTGCGCGTGCTGGAGCCGAGAGACGACCTGTATTTCGCGTCGGAACCGCTCGACGGAGAAACCGGCGGCCATGTCCGGTGGCAGGAGCTTCACCACGACCGGTCTGGCCAGCGCCACGTCGCGCGCGACGAAAACGCGCGACATCCCCCCGCCACCAAGTTCGCGTTCGATGGTCAGCGTGGGGCCAAGCGAACGCTGGAGCTGCTCGCGAAGCTCGTCGGGCATGCGGGTGTGTTGGAGATGTGGTTGCCAATCTAGTGCCGTGTGGCACGGACGGCACCAAAAGGGTTCGTCGTGTCACGGCGTGCTCGGTTCCGGACCACAACAAACCGGCGCCGGCATCGGCCTCGGCGTTCTGGTGGCGCTTGCCGTCACCCAAACCCTTCGCCAATTGCTCGAGGGGATCCAGGCGACCGATGCGCTGACGTTTGGAGGGGTTGTCGTGTTGACCGCTGTGGTCGGCCTGCTGGCGAGCGTCATTCCCGCCTACCGCGCCGCATCCGCCCAACCCGCCGCGGTCTTGCGGTCGGGCTAAGCCCTGCACGTTACTTCACCCCAGGGATCCCCGTTGTCGGCAGGCCGGACACGAAGCGATACACCGCAGCCAGTTCCTCGTCCCGCAGGTGACTCGTGACCTGAAAGACTTGCCCCATCGTGGGAATCTTTCGCGCAGGGTCGCGGGGAGTCCCCGTGCGGAGGAGCGCGCCGAATTGGGCTTCGTTGTAGCCGACGGCCCCGGCGATTGACGGCGAAGGGAATGCAGGATCGCCAACCAGTTTCGCCCCGTGGCAGTCGGAGCAAATCAGCCGTGCGAGGTACTCACCTTGCCGCGTGCTCAGGTACAGCGTGTCGTTGCCGAGGCGAGGAGCCGTGGTGTCGATAGCGGTGATGGCCAGGGAGAATTGACCCAACACGATACCCAAGCGCCCAACCGGACCGTAGGCGTTCGTCGGAAGGGACGCGGGCGATGTGCGCGCCGGCAACGTTCGCAGGTAAGCGATGATCGATGCCAAGTCCGCATCGGCCAATTGGAAAAACCCCGCCGGCGGCATAGTGAACGACGCCGAGCCGTCGGGCTTCATCCCGTAGCGAAGGTAGCCGGCCAGCTGCCCATCGGTGTAGTTCGGCAAACGCGCGATCAAATCAGGTGCAACGATCCGTGCGATCAGTGGCTGGTCGAACATGATGGTGCCGGCCAAGTCCGGACCGTGGCAGCCGCGGCACGACAGTTGAACTAGGTGTGCGCCGCGAGCCAGCGACGCGGAATCGGTCGGTGGCGGTAGGTGAACTTCGCGAACGGGATACTTGCGGCTGATCGCGCGTACGCTGAGCGCATACACGGCGCCCATCGCCAGGACAAGGAGTGTGACCAAGCCGGTCACGATCCGCAGGGTCCATCGCTTCCAGTTCGCCACCTCGGGTCCTCCCCCGTCACGGGTGCGGGGCAAACCTACGCTTCCTTGCTGGCGACCTCAAGCGTCGGCGGAACGACCTGTGCTCCTGCGAGTAAGGCGGCATTCACCGCGACGGGAGGGTCCACGACACCGCGGCCACGGTGCCGGCAGTACGCTGGTCAGACCGGACCGATCTTGTCCTTGCGGACGGAAAGCGGCGACGGTACATGGACGGCCATGCGCCCCCATCGATCGCTCTGGCTGCAACAGGTACTCGGCGATGCACCGGACGCCCCGCCGCTGCGTGGGAGCGAACGGTGTGACATAGCGATCGTTGGTGGTGGGTATGTGGGCCTCTGGACCGCCGTTAGGATCAAGGAACTCGATTCCAGCTGTGACGTTGCGGTGTTGGAGCAGGACATTTGCGGCGGTGGGGCATCGGGACGTAACGGGGGGTTTGTCCTGTCGTGGTGGCCCAAGCTCGCCTCGCTCATGGCGCTCGTGGGAGCCGACGACGCGATAAGGATCGCCCGGTCGTCGGAAGCGGCCATCACCGAATTGGACGACTTCTGCCGCGGCCACGCGATCGACGCCGACTTTCGCCGCGGCGGCTGGCTATGGACGGCCACCACGCGCGCCCAGTTGAATGCCTGGAGTGGGCTCTTGTCGCTCTGCGACCGAATGGGAATCGCACCATTCCGCCAGCTGGAACCCGCGGACGTGGCGCGCCGCGCGGGCTCCAGTGTCCACCGCGCGGGCATCTTCGAGGGCTCGGCCGCCATCGTGCAGCCGGCGGCCCTCGTCCGAGGACTCCGCCGCGTGGCACTCGAACTTGGCGTGCGAGTATTCGAGCACACGCCCGTGCGTCGCTTCACGCGCGACGAGCCCGTGACGCTGACGTGTCCTTCCGGCACGATGACCGCTTCCCGGTTGGTGCTGGCGACCAACGCCTGGGCAGCCAGTATCCGCGAGCTCTCCCGCGCGATTGCCGTTATCTCTAGCGACATCGTGGCCACCGCACCCATCCCAGACGAACTCCACACCATCGGCTGGGAGGCTGACCTTTCGATTACCGACTCGCAGACGATGGTTGACTACTATCGGCTGTCGGCCGACGGTCGGGTGGTGTTTGGAAAGGGCGGTTGGACGATCGCGCGGGGTGGAAGCATCGGCCCAAAGTTTGACCTGAATCCGCGACGCACCGCCGAGGTGACGGCGGACTTCCGGCGCTATTATCCATCGCTCGAACACGTGCCGATTACTCACGCTTGGTCGGGCCCGATCGATCGTACGCCGAACAGCTTACCGCTCTTTGGCTATCTTGCTGGCAGGCGGCACATCGTATTCGGCGTCGGTTGGAGCGGCAACGGGGTGGGACCGAGCGTGCTTGGCGGCCGGATTCTCGCGTCGATGGCACTCGGGCGTCGCGACGAGTGGTCTGCGCATCCGCTGATCGGGCGGTCCGCCGGGCGCTTTCCACCGCAGCCGATCCGCTTTCTCGGGGCGCACGTGGTTCGCGCCGCGGTGGCGGCCAAGGAGCGAGCCGAGGCTCGGGATCAGGCGCCAACTTGGCTGGCTGTGAAGCTGGCGGCGCTGGCGCCGGCTGGGCTCGAGGACAAGGACGGCGTGTTAGGCGGCAGCGCGCACACTACGGATACAGGCTTAGTCGATCGGTCCGATGAAACGTGATACCGAAGAAGGCGTTTGGTGGTGTGAGGGTCGCCTCGAAGAGAACCGACTTCGTCGCGTAGTCGACTTCAATCACCTTGCCATAGGTCGTCGACGACGTGATAGCGCCGGGCGACCAGATGACGTGATTGCTCGCTGGAAGGAAGTCGACGTCTGACACGATGCGAGAGAAGGTCGGGGCACCGCGTTCCTTTCCATAGGTCCACACCTGCTTCACCGTCATGCTCGATTTGTCGATCACATACTCTACCGCCCGGCTGTAAGCAGCCGCGGCGCCGAAGTTCCGGTTGTCGCCATTGTCGAAGAGCATGAGGTGGCCGTTCGGTAGCAGCTTCGGCGCGTGCTGATACCAGTTCCACTCGAAGTCGGCGTGGCTGGTGTTGCCGTCGAGGATCGACTGGTCTCGAATCGGGTCTCCGTTCGCGTCGATCGGCTGCAGGAGACGCGTGCGCAGGTCCACACCGTTCCCGCTCGTGCCCCATCCCTTGTGTGGTGAGAGGATCCACACGACCCGGTTGCCCTCATCCAGCTTTACGACGCCCTGTGTACGGCCGGAAATGATAATGGTGTTGTCACTCGCGTCGTATGCCACGGCGTTCACGTGGATCCAGTCGACGGCGTCATTCGTCAATGTCCTTCGCCCGTACTGCAGCGAGGCGCGCAGGTCCCAGGTCCGGATGATCTGTTTGCTGGTGCGGTCGAGCTCGAGGATCCAGTCCTCGGTTGTCGCGTCCCCCGCCTTGCTCGCACAGACAAGAAAATTCCCGTTAGGCTTCTCCAACACCTGGTGATGGAACTGGTAACCGGGGAGGAACCAGGTGTTCACGATCCGGCCGAAGTGGTCGATCTCGTAGATGGAGCTGGAGTTGATGTCCCCAAAATAGAAGTTGCCGTTCTTCAGACGTTCGATGCCGTCGTCGTAGAACAGGTTGCCGAAGCTCGCGTGAGCGCTGAAGTCGAGGTACCAGCGCACGTCGCCCCAGGCATCGAAGATGAAAGGACTCTGCGGAAAGGCGCTGGCTTTGTAGCCGAAGTAGGAGACGAGCGTCATGCCGGGCGCGTATTGCCCGTCTTGGCGGGCATCGATCCTGATCTGCGGAAACGTGCCGCCCGGCAGCGGCGCCGTTTGAATCGTGTACGTCTTCCGCGCGTACTCGCCCCCCGTCTCACTCTTGAAGACCAGCTGCACCGTGTTGGCGAAGCCGGCGTAGAGTCCGAGGACCGGGATGTCGTGCGTTGTCCCCACAGCGTCGAAGTCCTTCACCACGTCGCTTGCCGCGCCGTGTTTCCCTGCAACCATGACCGAGACCTTTGACGGCTTAGACGTCTCGACGTGGATCACGGCGGTAAGGGGAGCGAAGGGCGTACTTGGCGCCACGACGCCGTCATTTTGAATGAGAAACTGGTCGGCAGGGGTGACGGACTCGTTGGACGAACAGGCGGCGAATGCCATCGCAGCTGCGACACATACTAGGCCCCAAAGGGCCGTGTTGAACCGACGCTTTGCGACGCTCATCCTAAGTCACCGTCACCGTCTTGCATCGATACCTCGCGCCCGGTTCACTAGTTTGGTTCCGCCGATTTGGCGCGGGATGTCGGCAAATCGCCCGATGCGCACCCGTTCGGCCGCCTCGTAGCATGAATAGCGCGGTCGGAACAGCGAATTGCGGTGACATCTCGATTCAGGATTGCGAGGTCCATATGCGGTCTACCGGTCGTTTCGCCACCAGACTTTCTGCCATCTACATACTCGGCGCCGTCGTCGCGACAGGATGCGGCACTGATAATGGGACCGAATCACTACGAGAAAGTAGCCAAAGATCGACGTGGATGTCTGACGGTGGGAGCGCGGATGTCGCGGCGGCATGTCGGCTCTGCGTCTTTGGCCCGCGGACGTTTGTACGCGGCACGGGCGCTCCCGAGGTCTCGCGCGCGTCGTTCTCGTCAATCCCCGGCCCAGGCTTCGTGGCTGCTGTGCGCGGCACCACGGGGCCGGGCGGGTTCGTCAGGCTGAACGGCGCGGTGTTGTTCTCGGACGCCTCGCCCGCTAACGACACCGTTCCGGTACTTCTGCTTGCGGCGAATACCATCGAGGTGATGCTGACGGGACCAGCGAAGTCCACACTGTGGCTAGCCATTCGGGCGCGCAACGGACTGACTTTCGACGCCGCGACATTCAGCTCGTCGCCACTACTGGACATCGATGGGGCAGCGTTGCCGTATGCCGCAACGCTGACGAATCATGGAGGTGTGGCTGGCCACGCGACGATGGTTCGAGCATGGATTGTTCAGGGAGCCGCCCAACGGGCGGCTGGGTCGGGATTCGTCGATTGCGGTGGGGCGGCCGGTGACCTTCCGCCGGGTGTCTGCGTGTCGCCAGGCCACACGCTCTCGGCCAGCAACAGCACACCGGGGATCGGAACATTGGTTCCTGGGGCGGCGGCGGCGCTGATGGAGGCACAAACCTTCGGGCCAGCCGGCACGAGCTTCGTCGACTCGCTCACCATTCCGGTCACCCTCACGAGTTCCACCCCGCCGGCCGTCATCCGCGTGGACGTGAACCCGACGAGCTTTCACTTTGACAGCCCGGGTCTGGTGTCGCAGCTCACGGCGAACGTCACCGTGGTTGGCAATGCGCCTAAGACGGTCGCATGGAGCTCATCAAACCCTGTCGCGGTCGTCGTCGGCTCCAACGGTTCGACCACGAGCCTCTCGGCAGGGGCAGCCCTCGTCACGGCCGTCTCGACGTTCGATCCGACCAAGCGAGGGACGTCGCTGGTGACGGTGGTGTGGCCGCCAGTTCTCGGGGATGGTGTTCTCGTTGGGCCGGGAACGCCAACACTGGTCCCCGGGCAGCAAGTCCTGCTTGCGGCCCAGGTGGACGGCGTCTCGGATCACACGGCACGGTGGAGTTCGTCGAACACCCTGGTCGCGACAGTCAACTCGGTTGGTCAAGTTACCGCGATCGGTCCGGGGGCGGCCCTCATCAACGCGTCGTCCGTGGCCGATCCTGCCAAGAGTGGCACGTCACTGGTGTCGGTGGACGTGCTACCAGCGTACGGGAACGGAGTGAATGTCAGTCCGGGCGGGTTGCTCCTGGCGGTGGGCGGCCAGGCGCGATTAGCGGCGCAGGTGATCGGCGGGCCCAATCAAGTCGCCTGGACCTCATCGAACAGTGGTGTGGCGCCTGTGTCCTCGTTCGGCACGGTCACTGGCGTCATGCGCGGCCCGGCGACCATCACGGCCACCGCGGTGTCCGCCCCGGCCAACCAAGGATCGTCGTCGATCGAAGTCTACGACTTCAACCTGACGGCTCCGAACACACCAACCGCGGTATCGACCGGAACAACACAGCCACCCGCGAACCCCGTGAGCACGTTGCTCGTGGCCGGTGCCTGCGGCTCGACCACGATCACCGTGCCCGGCGTCTCTCGCGTCGACTTCTACGCCAATGTGCTGGGCGCACCAGTGCTGATCGGGGCGACGAGCTCGTTCTTCGTCACGGACAACGGGCTCACACGCTGCTTCAACTGGAGCATGATGTGGACACCAGGGAGTGCGTTCGGCACGGGTCCACAAGCGCTCTTTGCCAGGGGATACGATGCGCACTCCCGTATGGTCGCGGTGACGCCGACAAACGGGTTCGTCACCATCACCGATCCGTAGAGCTCTTCGCGAAGGAGCGGACCATGCGCACGCGCCCTTAAGGGTGCGTGCGCTGCTCGCCGCCACTGATTCTCAGCGTCTGACTGGAACGGATAGGCGCGGCGTCGTTCGTACGATCTAGGGGTCGCAGCTGGCGATCACCCAGCGCGCAGCGTGATGCACGCCAGCCATGTTGAGTATCCCAACGACGCTCCCGCAGCGGTTGACTGCCGTCGCCAGACTCTCTGTCGTACCCGGCAGCGTCGGCAGGAGCACCAGCGCCCCACCACCAAAACCAGTCGCGGCAGCGTTTGTCGGCGATCGTCGCTGGCCGACGATGCGACCGGCGTCAGAGATGTCGAATGCCTGGCCCTCGACGGGACGGCTCTGCATGCCACGCGACGGCGTCCACACGAACGGAGCCAGCGAGATCGTGGGCGTCGAGGCGATGCCAACGATCGTACCGGCGCTGTTGATGCCGTACGCACTCGACCGGTACCCTCCAGGGACAGGCCAAGGTCGCTGAAGCCGTTCGACGCGGTCCAGCGCGCCGCGTGCACCTCACCATTCGCGAGTACGACATCGCCGGCGATCACACCGGCCGCCGATACCGCCCGCGCGAACGTGTCGGTGTATGAGCTGCCGACGGGATGGATGTCGAGGAAGCCTCCGCTGTCGGTGTGCCGGAACGCGTGCCACCGATTGCCCTCGGCGCGCACGTACATGCCGACGATCTCCTCGGCGTTATTCACGTCGGTCGGGAACACGAAGGTGGCGCGGGGGATGGGGATCGTGTTAAAGCTGCCGGATCGCCACACGAACCCGAAGGACCCGCCAAGGATGGCGTTGGCCGCGCCGACGATCGTCCGTGCGTCATTGATGCCGGTGGCCTCCGCCTCGACAGCTCCGGCGGGGAGTCCAAGATCCGTGCGCGTCGACCCGATCCAGAGTGCGGGATGTGGCCCACCCGACGACGGCGTGAGTATGCCCGCCACGTCACCGCCGGCGTTCAGGTCGCGCGCCTCTCCTGGCCCGAGATCCTCCACTACGAAGCGTACCTCGTCGATGCTCGACCCAAAGGTCGGATCGATCGCTTCAGTGGTGGTTGCTCGATCACGGCAGGCGACGCTCAGGGCGAGCAGCCCAAGCAGCGACGCCACGCTGAGGTTTCGCACGGTCCCTCCCAGTCGAATGTTTGTGCCGGTTTCAGACGGACGTGACGCCGCGGTCGCTCAGGTATGTCGGCAGTCTTGGCGGCGCCGACTCGTGACGCAGAGCAACATCGGCCGCGCCGGCGGAGGAGGCAATCTGTCGCGTTGGCGCCGCGGTGTCGGCGCGGCTGCAGCCACATCCGTAGGGGGCTTGGGTGGCCGAGTTGGAACGGACTTAGCCCGTGTTAGGCGCGCTCGTCCGCTATTCCGATGTCCGGCAACAGGGCGTTCCCATGCCGAATTTCCTGACTGATTCACCAAGCCTTCCCTCCGAACGTTCTGTTGCGACCGCACGCTTCCGCGATGGTGGACCGGTGGGTCGTCGAGCGATCGCGTGTGTGAGCGAGGAGGATACGATGAGGGGATGGATCTTGCTCGCCATGTTTCCGGCGACGCTCGCTGGTACGGCCGCCGCGCAGCCGCTGGCTATAGGCGGTCGTGTGCGTATGCAGGCGATCGACAGTGCAGGCGTTGGCGCGCGCGTCGTCGTGGGGACTGTGCTGGCACTTCCGCCCGGCTACGTGACGTTGCAGCCGCACATCGGGCAGTCGTCGATCGACATTTCGCTCGGGAGCATCAGGCAGGTGGATGTGAGCCGTGGGTTCGGCAATCATCGCCGCGGTGGAATGCTCGTCGGTGGCCTGATCTCAGGCACGGCGTTCGTGGGACTTGCCTGTGCGTTCAGCAACGGCTCATGCTCGATTGGCGACAACGTCGGCGGCTTCGCCGCGTACTACGCGGTGGGGGCAATCCCTGGCGCGATCGTCGGGGGAATGATCGGCGCCTGCCGGCGGGGAGCGGAACGCTGGGAAACGGTGTGGAGGAGATAGGGTCGCCGTAGGCTCGTCAGGCCGCTCCGCCGGTCACGAGAATCTTTCCATCTCGCTCGCCAGCACTCGCCGCAGCCACCGCCTCGCGAATCTGCGCCACAGGGTACGTCGCGCGAACGCGAGCGCGCAACGTTCCTTCGGCCACCAGCTTCGTCAATTCGGCGTACAGCGCGCGTTGTGCCTCACGGCTTGCCTCACGGAACCACTTCACCAGCCAGAATCCCTTGAGCGTGAGGTCGCGGAAAATGAAATGAGTGGGCGCTACCCGGCACGCCTCACCGCTGAGGACGCCGTAGTTCACGAGGGTGGCTCCGTCGGCTTGGCACTGTGCCAGCCGCTCGGTCGCCGAGCCACTTACGGCGTCAATGCCCAGGCGAATCGGCGCTCCACCCGTGGCCTCGCGCACTTGCGAGGCGACGTCCTTGCCATCTGTCAGGACCACGTCGCCACCCTGAGCCTGCGCGACGTCGAGCGCTGACGCGCGCCGCACGAGGTTCACGGTCCGCAGCCCGCGCTGCTTCGCCAGCTGCATCACATAGCCGCCCACGGCCGAATTGGCGGCATTCTGGACCACCCAGTCCCCGGGGTGGAGTGACACAAAGTCGCTCAGCATCAGCGACGCGGTCGGCGGGTTTACGGTCAGCATCGACAGCTGCAAGGGATCGGCTCCCTCTGGGAGCGGCACCACATCCCGTACGTCGGCCACCACGTGCGTGACCCAGGTTCCTCGGCCGCGCGGCAGGAGCACCAATTGTCCGACCGGCAGGGCACTCACGCCCTCGCCGAGTGCCACGACGCGACCCACACCCTCGCTTCCGCCGATGGCTGGCAAGGGCGGCAGCACGCCGTATTCACCCGTCAGCATCAGCAGGTTCGACGGATTGATCGGAGAGGCCAGCATGGCGACGAGCACCTGCCCGGCGGCCGGCGGTTGCAGCTCGAGGGGCACGGCCCGGATCACGTCCTGCGGCGCAGGACCAAGGTGATCGTACTCGGCTTTCAGCATGGTCATTCTTGGGCCTCCGTCAGGCGCCTTGGTCGGTACAACCCATTCAGGTCATGTGCGGCGGTGGAGTCGAGCGCATGAGGTCGGTGACAGCAGCCGTGCCACGTCCGCCGCTCCAACCCAATCAGCCGCCAAGGGCACAGCCGCCCAGCCGGTCACCAGCTTTGGACTCACAGGGCAACGTAGAATAACTACCGCTAGGCGCCCAAAAGCTGCTTGACAGCTCGGTCGGCCTCGCGAATCGAGTTCCGGTGATCCATGGCGCCGGCGAGGTCCGTGTTCGCGAAGGCGATACGCCCGTGCGGGGCATTGCGCAGCACGTCTCTCGGTGCAGGCTTGCCATTCAACCCGAAGAAGAACCCGGGCTGGGGATTCACGTACGCGTGTCCCCATCGATTCAGGATGAGTCCGGCGATGTCGCGACGCGGATCGAGCCCGCCGGGCGCAAACATGTCGGCAAGTTGCTGGCGCAACATGCGCTCATACTGGGCGAACGAAGTGCCGAGAAGTTCCGCGCGGCCGCGGCTTCCTTGCTCGGCGATCGGAAGTCCGGGCTTGGCGTAGAGGACCTTGATCGTCAAGACAGTGGGGGAGTCCGGGCTGATCGTTGGGCGTTCGCTGCCTAACGTTGCCATCCGCCGTACGGACAGGTAGTCGCCGAGTCCTCCGAACCACCGGCATCCCGTCAACCCCATCCGGTAAAGGAAGCGCCAGTTCGTGACCGCGACGTTCGCCATGAGGCACGGCGACCGATAGAACTGCTCATAAGCCTCGCGATGCGAGGGCGGCAGGTCACGTACAATCCGTTTGGCAGTCCAACTGCCGCCAGCCACCACGACGGCACGTGCCTTGACTCGGAGGAGGCGCCCACCTTTGAGGTACGTGACCAGGACGTGAGGTGCGGTGGCCGGATCGCCATCGTGCTCGACTCGCACGACCGTTGCGTTGAGCCGAATGCGCGTGCCCTGACCCGTACGATCGAGCGCCGCGAAATTCACCCGGCTCTCCCATACCGCGTCCACCGTGCGCGGGCCGGCGAAGGCTCCTGGGATGAGCGTCTTCACCATGAGCCGAGCGAACCCCGCATTGCCATCAGGGAACATCTGGTCGCCTAACGTGGCGTCACCATCAACAGGAAACTGTGTCTCGATGGCGTACGCGCAGTATCCAGACAGCGCGTCCGGTCCGAGTCCGTAGCCACCTCCCTCCACGGGGGACAAGAACTGACGTACGGTTTCGCGACGGATCCCATGCCGCGCCATCAGGTGGTCCTCGAGGGTGATCGCGTCGAGCTGACGCGATACGGCATCGCCTTCCGTCTGTGGCCGAGGCCCTTCATCGTGCGAGGTGCGCCATCGCAGCAGGTCTGCTTTGGCCGCCTCGCCTAACGGTGCGCCCGCTAGGCTGCGTCCCCAGGGGTCCATCACCCAGACACCGGGCCGCGTCCCGAACTCCGAACCAAAGTAGAAGCCGTAGTGCTTCGGTTCCGCGTACGGGCTCTGGTCCAGCTGCATCTCCGGCTCTCGCCCACCCCAGCGCTGATATTCGAACGCCGAGCGATCCATGCCGATCGTCTCGTAGAACTGGTCGGTGTAGCCGCCCTTCTTCGGTACCAGGAAGATCGCCGAGCCTTGGTGGGCGATGACGCGCTGTCCGGCGACGCGGAACTCGTTGCGTTTGGCCTCGCCACCGAAGATCGCGTGGTTGTCGAGGACCAGACAACGCCCGCCCTTGTACTTCTGGAAGAACACCGCCGCAGCGAGCCCGCTCAGGCCGCCGCCGACGGCCACAAGGTCGTACATCTCGCCGGTGTCCGTCGCGTCCGAACGCTCATACGCGCCGTCGCGCATGGCGTGTGCTGCGGTCATGACGTCGTACGTGTTGCCGTTCGATCGCGCGTAGTCACCCACGCCGCCGTAGCCATTCCACTCCTCAGCGGGTGAGGGAAGGAAGGGTAGGGAACCATTCGCGGCTACGCCCGCTCCGGCGACGAGCATGCCGTTGACGAAGTCTCGCCGCGAGATCGACTCGTCCATGCCGAGCCGATGGTCGCCGGGCCGGTGCTCGCGCTCGTTAGGCACGACCACTCGGCGTCGGCGTCCGCATGCCGATGGGCGGAGGCGTGTTGTTCATTTGGAATCCGCGCTGCAGCCGATGATCTGAACGGCGAACGGCGGCGAAACGACAGCCGCCGTTCGCCGAAACGAACTACGAACTCTTCTTCAGGGTCTGGTTGTTATCGAGTTCCGTGCGCGGGATTTGATAGCAGATCTGCGCACCGACGGAACCAAAGCCTGTGCGCCAGTAAGCACTGCCGGCCACCGGCACGAAACGAGAGGCGGCGGTCGGCTGCCGACGCCAGTCGGCCATCCGCTTTCCCTCGAGCCAGAAGTCGAAACCCTTCTGAAAGAACAACTCGGCCAGGACGGACGCCGCGTCCGTTGCGCCTGCATACGGCTGCTGGCCGGCCGCGGCACGCTGCCGATTGATCAGCGTCAACTGATCGGCGGTGCTTCCAGACGCCTCCGCGGCGATATACTCGGCCTCGAGTTTGGACGCCAGTCGGATCGGCGCCCCGTATGAGGTCCACTTCTGCTGGACGATGAACGGCCCCGCGGCTTGGTCGACCGCCGTGAATCCGTGCGGCGGTAGCCGGAACGTCACACGCGGGTCGGTGGTCTGGTAATACGGCGGAACGCTGATCGTGCCGCGGTCCACCGTGAATCGCCACATCGTGTTCGACAACCGGGCCCGATTCGCCAGGTCGTCGGTGAAGTTCATGTTGAAGTTGAAGCCGGCGGGAACGGAGTTGGCATCGGACATAGCCCCGGCCTTGTCGCCTTTCTGCAGCTTGGCGCGTGCCCGCCCGACGAGCGCGACGCGTGCCAACGTGAGCCCATCGGCCGAGGCGTTCGCCGTGCCGACGTCCACCGCCTTGTTGAACCAGAAGATCGCCGAGTCCAGCAGTTGCGTCGTATTGAGCTCCGGTCCCGAGTTGATCGTACCGGCGCAGAAGTCGAACGCGATGTACATGATCGCGTACGCGCGAAAGACCGCCGCGCGGGCGACGTTGATGTTGGTCGTCGGGTTCGGGAGGTTGAGATCGAGCAGGATCTTCCCGGACGCCACCGCCAGCTGTAAGCCGGCCCAGCGGGCAGCCAGCGTGGGATTGTCGACGGACACCTCCCGCTTGCCAAACTCGTTCTGGCTGGAGCTGGTCTCGATGATGTACGTCTCGCCGGTGAAGTGCGACTCGAACATCGCGGTGGTTCCAAGCTCCGTGACCAGGTTTTGCTGCACGGTGGCGGCCAGCGAGCCGGCGACGGCCGCGGGGTCTACTGTGCCCGCATCGATCACGTTGGGGTTGGTGACCTCGAGGAACTTGTCTCCGCAGGCGGTGGCACCCATCACCAGCAGGGCGCCGGCCACCACGCGCGAGATCGCAGGTCGGATGTGGATGGACATGGTCTCCTCTCGCGCGTTAGAAGGTGAGGTCGAAGCGGAGCAGCATACGCTTCGGCGTTGGAAGGGTGAAGAAGTCCGCACGTGAGAAGTTGCCGCTGTCGGTGACCACTTCCGGGTCGGGACCTTCATAGTCCGTCCAGAGCCCAAGGTTCTGCATGCCGAACTGGATCGTCGCGCCCTGCGTCAGGCCCCAGAGCTTGTCGAGATATCGCTTGGGCACGTTGTACGTTACCGAGAGTTCGCGGAAGCGTATGAAGTCGCCGGGTTGCTCCCACGCTTCATACACGTCGTTCTGTGTGGCCACGGCGCCTGAAACGGTGACGAAAGCCGGCTGGCCCGGCGTGTCGTTTCCGTACCGACGCAACCGCTCGCGACGCGACAGCTTGGTCGGGTCCAGGCGGTTGGACGACCGAACGAGCTGCGTCTCGCGGTAGAAGTCCGTGAAGTTGTCGGTGATGAAGTCCCGCTTGGCATCGACCAAGGCCGTCACACGCAGGGCGCGGAAGATCGTGAACGTGTTGGAGATGTTCCACTCCAGCGTCGGATACAAGTTGCCGATCGGCGACACGGTATCGGCTACCACGACCTTGCCCGTCGTTTCATCAATCGACTGGATCTTCTTGGACACGTACACGCCGAGCTGCTGCCCCAGCATCGCACGGGTGTGACTGAAGCTCCCGCCAGGTGCAAATGCGGCGACGCCGCCGAGGTCGGTCAACTCGTTATGGAGTGTGTTGGCGGCCAGGCGAAGATCCCAGCCGACGTTTCGCAGCTGCACCAGGGCCGCGTTGACGCCGACTTCGAAGCCGCTGTTCTCCACGGTGCCAATGTTCTGCAGTGGGTTGGCGAGCGTTCCCAGCTGCGTGTAGCCCAGGGACGGCGCGATTGGCTTGGCGATGATCAAGTCCTTCGTGACCTTCTTGTAGAAAGTCAGCTCGGTGCTGATCCGGTCATTCCAGAAGCCAGCATCCATGCCCACTTCGTACTCCGTGCCTCGCTCGGGCTTCAAGTTCTCGTTCCCGGGGTTGCCGGGATTGGCGCCGTTGAGCGTGGTACCAACGATGTTGTACGGAGCCGCCGCGAGGATGTTGAGCGCCGCTCCGGGCGCCGGCGATCGACCCGTCGTTCCCCACGCCGCTCGGAGCCGCAGGCTGTTCACCTTGTCCGTCAAGCCCTTGAAGAAGGGCTCATCGGACACGGTCCACGACGCGCCGAACTTGGGTAGCACGAAGGAAGGCGCGTTGCCACCGAACGCCGAGTTCTTGTCGACGCGCACCGCCGCCTGGAGGAAGAGCCGATTCTCCCATCCCACCTGCAACTGGCTCAGGTAGCCGAACTGTTTCTGTTGCGTCTGCTGGCTGCCGCCCGTGGTCGTTGCGGCTGACGTAACCGAGTTGTTGGCATTCGTGACAAAACCGATGCCGAGCGAGTTGGTCAGCGTGTTTCGGGTCGATACGACCTGCAGACCGGCCGACAGGTTGGTCTCCCACTGCTGTCGGGCGCCAAACAACTTCTTGGCGTTGCCCAGATAGTCGAAGGTGTACCGCTCGGCGCCGCGTGCCTGACGATTCATGCGGCCAAGGTCGGTCTGACCGCCGTACCAGGTGCTGTCATTGCGTGGATTGAACTCGAACTGCTCGTCGGCCGCGTAGTCCGTGCCCACCGTGACGCGGTTGTTGAACCACGAGTAGGGGAGATACGTCGCCGTGATGTTGCTGGTGACCCGGTGCGTGAGGAGCTGGTTCTGGATGCTCTTGATGGCGTTCGAGTGGCGGTTGAACCCGAACCATCCGTCCGCGCTGTTGGCCGGATTGTCGGAACGCGTCAGCGGTGAGCCAAGGAGCGCGCCGGCGATCCAGCCGTACAGGGAGTTGTCGAGGTTTGGAAGCCGTGTCTTGTTCTGTGCCAGTCCCAGGCCAATGTCCACCGTCAGTCGCGAATCGGGAACGAAGTTGAAGTTCGTCCGGACGTTGTACTTGTCGTTGGCATTGTTAGGCAGCGTGCCGTCGGCCTTTGTGGCACCGGCCGACAGGTTGTATCCGAAGCTCTGGCCGCCGCCGCGCCCGTTCCAGCTGAGTGTGAGGTCGTGCCCGGTGTCGACTACCGGATAGCGACGCCAGACGTTGTCATGCACGAGCGTGCCGACCGCTTGGCCACGACAGAGTGGGTTGGTGCTCGTTGCGGCAACCAGCGCCGCGGTGCAGATGCCGTAGCTGTCGTCTGGGTAGAAGTTCTGGTCGACCGTCCCGAACTCGGCGCGCAGCGACTGCTGGAAGCGATTGGCTCCCGGACGTCCTTTCTTGGTGATGATCTGGATGACGCCCGCGGATGCGTCGGCGCCATACAACGTGGCCGCGGCGGGACCCTTTACGACCTCGACGCTTTCGATCTCGTCGGGATTCAGGTCATTCATGCGATCGTACGACTGACCCGAGACGTTGCCGTTGATCGCCCCTTCATTGATACGAACGCCGTCGATGAAGAGTAGCGGTTGGTTCGACAGGTTGATCGACGCGGCACCCCGGATACGGATCGTCTTCGCGGTCCCAATCACCCCCGAGTTGGCGCTGACGGCCACGCTGGGGATGCGGGACTGAAGGAGTTCACCGACGTTCTTCACCGGCGCTTCCTTCACGAGTTGGGGAACCGTCAACGATGCGACCTGCGCCGACTGCGCACGTCGCTCCTGGTTGCCCGCGGTCCCCGTGACCACGACCTCCGAGAGCGAGACCAGCGACTGCGTGAGCGAGAAGTTCACGGTGTGCGTCTGCCCTGCCACCGCGCGCAGGGTATCGCCGGCCGCCTTGTAGCCCAGGCGGAAGGTCTGCATGGTCACGCGGCCGGGCCGAACGTTGGTGAGTCGGTAGTCGCCGGCGGCATTTGTCTGCGTCGCCAAGGCGGTTCCGGCGATCGCAACTCGGACTTCGGCGAGCGGCGCCTTTGTTGAGGCGTCCGTCACCTTTCCCGTGATCGTCGCTGTCTGCGCTGCGCCGAACGTTGGCCACATCGCGACTGCGACTATGGCCGTGCGCACGGAATGGACACGCGAAAGCACTGGCACCTCCATCATCGTTAGGGGAATGGGCGAAGGTGGTGGCCTGGTCTTCGCGGGCCTGGGGGGCCCGTGGGGCGAGGTTGTGCCGAGAACTTTCCGCCGCTGGTGAGCGATGTCAATGGCGAGCCGGCAACCCGCGCATCAGCGGCAATGGCGCAGGCTTCTTGACACGTCCATCGGTTGGCCGTAGGTCTGCCCAGATTGGAGAATCAGGGCAGGCGTTCGCGAGAACCACTGCCGGCGTACGGAAGGAGTCAGACGTCGGTTCACCCCCCATGGAGGAGCAATGCGCACTCCACCCCGACCGCTCGTATCGCTTGCCGCAGTTCTGCTGATCGGCACAGGTCCAACGGCGAGTGCCCAGTCTGCGGGCTCCCAGCAAGCTCCGCCATGGGACGTCACCGCCGTTCGAGGCAAGCCGCGCACCATCAGCTTCACCACGGACGAGGGCACCTGGCTGTCTCCTGACGTTTCTCCCGACGGCCGGACGATCGCGTTCGACATGGTAGGGGATATCTGGACGGTGCCCATTGGGGGAGGCGAGGCCAAGGTCCTCACGCGCTCGAGCGGGATAGCGCTCAACATGCACCCGGTGTGGTCGCCCGATGGCTCAAGGATCGCGTTCATTTCAGACCGCGACGGACAGAACAACCTCTGGATCATGAACGCCGACGGCTCCAATCCAATCCGCGTGTCGAACCAACGCGAGAAGCGGATGGCGCTTCCGGCCTGGACACCGGACGGCAACTTCATCATCGCTCGGCTCGGTGGTGACTCGAATAATGACGGACGCGGCGACCTGTGGATGTGGCACGTGGAGGGAGGGGCAGGCGTGCGCGTGACCCCGGAAACGGTCAACGCCTCGTGGCCCGAGGTCTCACCTGACGGCCGCTACATCTACTACGAGGAAATTGTCAACATCCCGGGTGATCGAAACCCTGCACGCGGGCTCTATCAGCTCCGACGGCTCGATCGGCAGACCGGCCAGACCCACGAGGTGACGAGTGGTGTGGGACCGCTGCAGGACGGCGGAGGCGGACGTCGCTCCAGCGGCGGATCGATCGCTCCTGCGATTTCACCCGACGGGCGGTGGCTCGCCTTTGCGCGGCGCATTGGCGATGGCACACAGCTCATCAAGGGACATGAGTATGGTCCGCGGACGGCGCTATGGCTGCGCGACTTGCAAACAGGCGCCGAGCGAATCGTCATGGATCCGATTACGCCCGACGTTCAGGAGCGAAACAATGCCGGCGCGCTGCCGCGACACAGCTGGATGCCCGACAGCAAGTCGATCGTTCTTACCGAAGGCGGGAAACTTCGGCGCGTTGATGTTGCCTCCGGCGCGGTCACGACCATTCCGTTTACCGCGCGTGTCGACAAGGTCATCAGCGAGAGGGTCTACCACCCCATTCGAGTGGCTGACGGCCAGCTCGATGTTCGCATGATGCGCTATCACACGGTGTCACCCGATGGAAAGACGCTGGCGTTTGTGGGCGTCGACAAGATCTGGTTGATGGAGCTGCCTAACGGGACCCCTCGTCGCTTGACGGGGCCAACCTTCGGGGGGCATGAGTACGCGCCGGCCTGGTCACCCGATGGCGGTGCGATTGCGTTCACCACGTGGTCGGACTCGACCTACGGCAGCGTGTGGAAGGTCGCCAGGAACGGTGGCACACCCCAACGCTTGTCACAGCTGCCGGGGATGTATGCGAGCACCGTCTGGTCACCGGATGGCCAGCGCGTGTTGGCGGCACGCGGCTCGGGTGAGATGTTGCGCGGCCGGCTGCCGTCGGACGAGATCTCCTTCGCCGTGGAGTCCTTCCCGGCCACTGGGGGTGCGGCCCAGGCAATCGTCGAAGTGGCCAGCCGGGGAGGGAAGATCGTCAGCCCCAAGTTCGGGCCTGATGGGCGGATCTTCTACCTCGAGAGCCCGCCGCCAAGTCAGGGCGGCGGCGGCTTCGGAGGCGGCGGGAATATCCTGAAGTCCGTTCGACCTGACGGGTCCGACGTTCGTTCGCACCTGGTCCTCGAGGCCGTCGACGAGGCAGCCCCGTCCCCCGACGGGAAGTGGCTCGCCTACCAGCGGGGCGACAACGTCTACCTTGCCGCGCTCCCCTGGCCCGGCATGGCCGGTGACGCCGTGCGGATGACCGTGACCAATCCGCCGATCACTTCCAGTCGCTTGAGCATGGACGGCGGTGACTTTCCGAACTGGACCGCCGCCAACGTCCTCGAGTGGGGGAGCGCCAACCACTACTTCCGCTATCGAACGGACACCAAGGCAATCGACTCCATCGATATCACGCTGCGGGTTCCGCGAGCCAGAGGGCAGGGGACCCTCGCCCTCACTGGCGCCCGGATCATCACCATGGAAGGCGATCGCGTGATTGCGACGGGCGACATCGTGATTCAGGACGGTCGCATCGTCGCCGTCGGTCCCAGTGGGCAGGTGAGCATCCCGGGCTCCACTCGACGGGTCGACCTGTCGGGCAAGACGATCATCCCCGGACTCATCGACGCGCACAAGCACGCCTCACGCGAAACACGCGATATCCACGCCGAGCAGAGTTGGGAGATGGCGTCGAACCTGGCGTTTGGCGTGACCACCGGACTGGAGCCGTCGGGAACGCCGGAAGTGATCTTCGTGATGGCGGAGGATATCGAGGCCGGGACGCAGCTCGGCCCTCGCATGTACAGCACCGGTCCATCACTCTCGACAGGCACAACAACACGCAAGGGAATCATTGAAACCCTGGCGGATGCCAAGCACGAAGTCGCGCGATTGAAGAGCTATGGGGCCAGGTCGATCAAGCAGTACCAGCAGCGCCGTCGCGACCAGCGGCAGAAGACCGTTGAGGCTGCCCGTGAGGCGGGATTGATGGTCACGTGCGAGGGTGACGCCGACCACCTGGAATACATAGCGATTGCGATGGACGGACATACCGGGTGCGAGCACCCGATCCTGACGCTCCCGCTCTACGAAGACGTAGCGCAGTTCCTTGGCCAGGCCGAATTCTTCTACTCTCCGACACTAAACGTCGGCGGACCTGCACCGTGGGGGGAGGATTTCTTCTATCAGGAAGCGGACCTGTGGAAGAATCCAAAACTGCAGCGATTCATTCCATGGCGCTGGCTCTATCCGCACACGCAACGACGCACGCTCCGACCAGCGTACACGTATCCGTTCCCGCTCATTGCGCAGGGCGTGGCCGACGTCGTGGCAGCTGGCGGATTCGGCACCATCGGCGCCCATGGCCAGCTACAAGGAATTGACTCGCACTTTGAGCTGTGGCAGATGGCCAGCGCCATGACGCCAATGCAGGCCTTGCGGACCGCCACGATCTTCCCCGCCAAGTTCATTGGCATCGATCAGGATGTGGGATCGATTGTTGTCGGAAAGTTTGCGGACCTGCTCGTGCTCAACAGCGACCCGCTCGCCAACATTCGCAATTCAACCGACATCCAGTACGTGATGAAGGCTGGTGCCATGTACGATGGCAATACGCTCGATCAAGTATGGCCGAATACACGGAAGTTCCGCGGCTTCTACTGGACCATGGAAGGCGTACAGACGACCCAACCAACCAGGCAATAGCGCGCGCAGGGCCTTGGGGTAGTTGAGGTACCTGACGGTTGCACAAGACCGCATAGGCGCCAGTGTTCGAACGTGAGCGCTTGGGCATGGATCGCGAAACTTCACCGGTCCGCCATTGATGAGGGGTCCGTCACCTATCAGAGATCGTCGCCGTTTGCGATGACCTCCCCGAGAAACCAAAGGGAGGTGTCCGTCCAACTGATCGAAGGTCGAGACGAGAACGGTTGGATCGCCGTTCACTGATGACCGACCAAGATCGGAGGGCGGATGGCCGACAACTGGTGGGATAGTCTGTTGCAGGCGCTCAAGTCCAAGGCAGAATTGGCTGCCGCGGCGATGCTCACCGGCTCAGTCGCGTTGTTTCAATGGTTCCTCTCGATCTTCTTCGAGCGCTCCGGATCACGCGAGGCATTGGGGATTCCCCTCGATCGTCTGCTGGTGCTCTTCGTGGCGATGTATGCGTCGGTGCCGCTCCTTCTGCTTTCGTACCTCTTTGTGGCGCGCGACGAAAGGCTGCCGTGGTCTAAGCTGCTTGCCGCGTTGGGACTCACGTCCCTGGTTGCGCTCTTGAGTGAGTCGTTCTGGGGGATCGGGCCACAGATCGTACTCGCGAGTGGTCTGCTCATCGGCGCCGCACAGCTTATTTGCCAAGGTGCGCTCCCAACGATCAGGTCCGCGACTGGCAGCTCCAACGTATCGCTGCGGCTGATTGATGTCCTGATTCTCGTCCTGGTCGCCGTGGGCATGTCGGCGCTGGTCCTGTGGGGCGACGTATCCGCACATCTCGGCCTCTTCGTCGCCGCAGTCCTCGGTATCGGAGCATCACTCGCCTTTGTACGGCCGAGCCTGGTGCCGCGAACGCTGGTTCGCAACGCAGAGCTTCGCGAGGATGCTTTGAAGAAGGTCAACGCCGCAGCTCCAAGCGCCGAGGCGCTCATGGCGTCGGGCGACATCCGACGTGTCGCCTTCCGACTAGCGATGCTCGGCGTGGCGATCTTCGGGTTCGTGCTCGTTCAGCACGCCGGCGACGCCGAGCGCGTGAAGCACCTGTTTCGTGGTTGCGAAGGCTTGCCGCGATCGGCGATGGCGGACTGGGAGCATCTCGCGGACTCGTCGCAAAACCTGTGCTGGTACGCCCGACTTCGCGACTCGTTGACCGAGAGTGGCATTCTCGACTCCCTGGAAATGGCCACAGCAGGTAGCGCCCGCGTCAACAGGGTGCTCGCCATCGTCGACGCCATGCGAAACAGGGAGGAGGGCGCGGCCGAGGCGGACCGAGAACGAGTGCGCAGCCTGCTGGCGCAACGAACGTCGTATCGGCCAGCGCCCAGGCCCACTCTCACGTTCGCTGCCGGCCCGGACCTAGCACTCGTCGGTCGAGCTCGCGACGCGTGCGCTATCAAGGGTGCCATGATCGACCGGCTGGTGCTGGACACCCTACGGCTGCAACTCCCATCGGCGAATGACTCAACGACCTTGCGCAAGGCGAAAGTCGACTCGGTCAACACGCTCAAAGCAGTCACGTCCATCTGCTCAACGATCGTGGTCAGGGAGAAAGAGCTCATGGCCTACGCACATATGGCCGGCTCGCGGGGTCTTGCGAACTTCGCCACTTGGCTGCGTGAGGAATGGGCCTCGCAGCTGAATGCGTACCGAGCGGCATTGCTGCTCTCGTACGTGCTCGCTGGGATGCTCGTCCTGCTCTCCATCCTCGTCACCAAGTCGGAAAGCGCCGGAGACGCATCAGCACCTAATGTGCCCCCACCGACCGATGTGCTCAAGGAGCATCAGGCCGCCTGGCTACCGTCGCTGCTCCTCGTGGCCACACTGATTGGTCCGCTGCTGCCGGCCTTTCGCCCGGAATACGCGCCGATCGACGCCCCGGCATCGATCTTCCGCTTTCCGCAGTGGACAGTCGTCGCTGCATCGGCTACACCGAACCCGGCGCGGCCCCGAGTGCCCGGGGATTCGCTCGGCGAAATGGGGAGCCCACTGGAACCGACGCGGAAAGACACCACTGGCGCGGAGTCGGACAGTGCCGCATTCGCGCGGATCTTCGACGCGCTTGGAATCCTTCACGCGGACGTTCATGGCCTGAGTACGTCGGCCGAGACGTTGTCGACTGCAGTGAAGAACCAGCCACCTGGCCGGGACTTCTGGAAATGAGGCGCGTTCTCCTATTCGGGATCGGTTGGTTAGGCGCCGCCACGGTGGTGCCAGCGACTCTCGTCGCGCAAGGCGGTGCAAGTGGCACGACAGGCAATCCGAACAGGCCCTCCCGTGTGCTCGCATGGACTCCCATGGCGAATGAACTGGTCACCTCATGGAACTCCCTTGGGATCGCCGCCGGCCGCGCCGCTCA
The DNA here is from genome assembly GCA_044224875.1 of Gemmatimonadaceae bacterium. Lineage (GTDB taxonomy): Bacteria > Gemmatimonadota > Gemmatimonadetes > Gemmatimonadales > Gemmatimonadaceae > JABAQJ01. The sequence goes on from JBGAJQ010000004.1 coordinate 134,673, forward strand.
GTCCTACGATCGCTCGCTCCGCATTGGTGGGTCCGCCGCCTTCACTGTGGACACGATCGAAACTTGGGCGCGCGTCGCCAACCAGCAGCTCGAAGCGCTGATCGAGGAAGTTGACCGAACTAGTGCATTGAAGGCGTTCATTCCCGAGCTCCGGCGTCTCGCCGTTGCCCCAATGCTGGATACCGGCGGTGCGATCAGCCTGCGACGAACGAGCCTCGTTAGGTATTGCCCTCTAGCGAACGGACGTCCGGCGACCCTCAGTGAAGTGACTCGGCGCGCCATCTCGATTGTTTGCGTGGAGCAGGCCGTGGCGAGCGGAGTTGCGGAGTTGAAGTCCGAGCTACGCGATGTCCTCAGCCGAGCGAGCATCGCCAACATCACGGAGCTGGTTGCGTCGGCACCCAGACCGGAATCCACGGCGATCGACGCCGTGCGCACGTCGCTCCAGAAGTTGACAACTGTCGTCGGACGCATCGACACCGCCGTCGAGCGAATCGACACGCTCCTCAACCGGCACGCTCCGGCGGAATCCACCACGGTCACCATCCATATCATACGTGCCGATTCAGTACACCGCGCATCGGATCGTCGCCGACTCATTGTCAGCGCTGCGCTCAGTGCGTTAGGCGGATTTGCACTCCGCGCGGCGTTGCGGCCGTAAGGCGATTCACCCACGTACGAGTCAGTGCTCCGGAAAACTTCATCCCACGACGGGGAGCTCATCATGCCCAAGCCAGCACCAATCGTGCTCGATCCAACTGTCCCGGTGACGATCACCGTCGACTTCCAAAGCTTGCACCACGCGGCGTTTCGACTCTTCACCGTGGCCGGTGCTTCACAGAAGCCACAACTCCTCAAGCTGGGTTCTGCTGACACCACATTCTCCGTTTCACCAGTACGGCTCAAGAAGGGCCTGTTGTGGGAGTTCGCCTTCTTCAAGGAGAGCGCCCCCTTTCAGGCGGCACTAGTCTTTCGTCAGAAGGGAGATCCGCATTTGGTGAGCATCACGGCCAAGGGCGACGAGTTGTTGACCCAGGGCGAGGTGGCGTTCGCGTGATCACCGCAGCCGCATGCCATCGTGCGACGCTGTCCCTGCTCGCGGCGCTCGGGCTGGTCAGCGCCAGCCGCTCCGAGGCGCAAGGTGACACCATCAGCTTGACGCGCTTGGTGCAGTTCACGGTACCTGCGACCCCGGCGCTCACTTTCATCGGCGCGTCCACCGAGAAGATCAGCCGTCCCACCGCCCCCAAGGACTTCGCGGCACTCCTCTCCAACGCGATTGACGAGTCCGGCCGTGTTATCCAGGGGTTGGCCGTCGAGCTCTCGCCGAAGAAGCTGCTGATCCCACGGATGGATGCGGAGGGATATCGCCGGCGCGCCGGCTTCATCACGGCGAATACCGCCATCTCCGTAGGAACGATCAAGGCGACGGGTGACAGTAGTTCGACCAACCTGGGAATTGGACTCCGTTCGACGATACTCGATCGTTCCGATCCGATGACCGCAGACGGATCGGCGACGGTGTTGGCCGCGCTTCAGCGGTGCGCCGGGGGTGCGCCGGTGCCAAGGACGGGACCAGAGCGCGCGCGGTTCATCTCGTGTCTTGCGAGCGCGGATAGCGCCTTTCGGGCCGACTTCCGGCGGGACCACTGGAACGACTGGGGCCTAACGATTGGGATTGCGACTGGCATGCAATTGGCCGATTCCGAATGGGGTCGAGGACGCCGGATGGGGTGGGCGGCCAACGGCGTGCTTGCGGCCCCGCTGTGCCTCTCGGCGGGGAGCGCGGGACTCTGCGGCCATGGTCAGTGGCTCGTCCAGGTCGGTTACGAGCAGCGCGATTCGATTGTCGGCGCTCCCAAGAACGCTGAAGCCGTCGTCGTCGGCGCGCGCAGCATCATCGGAAGCGACACGTTTGGCTTCTTTGCGGAGATCCTGTGGGCCCGCGATCGAGGCAAGTCATCCGCCAGCGGGGGGAACGGGAGGGACTGGTCGACCGGAATCGAATTCCGTGTGAGCGACGAGCTCTGGGCGACAACGGGTGTCGGTGCACGCTACAGCGAATTGTTGGGGAAGGAGAAGGCGGTTCTCATCGCGGGGCTTCGAGCGAGCTTGCTTGGTCAACGAAAGCTCGGGGCGATGGCGCCGGGTCGCGGCGGGTAGGACACACTGTAACCGAGGCGGCGCGGCGCCGGCATTGGCTTCGTCGACAGGGCGACCGCATGGGAACCTTCGCTTCGGAGGACCAACGACCTCAATCCTCGCGTGATGGCGACGTGGTACGCTCGTGCGCGAAAGTCGCCAGACCTCAATGGTACCGGAGCGTTAAGGTTAGCACGCGTTCATCTGCAGGCCGAGTGACCGCCTATCGTCGGTCAAACCCGCATAGAAGGCGCGCAGGTTGACCTACTGCGCGAAGCGGTTACAGGTGACAGATATTCGTTAGGCCAGACCTGGTGTGGTCACCTTCGCGGGCGAGGAGGGGATGGCGTGGCAGGGCCGACGCCCGCGGTGGGCCCCGGAGGGAAGGGGGACATATGCGTCGGGCCATATCTTGCAACCAGCCGCGAACAGAGACCGCCAGCCACTGGCGCCCGGCGGCCGTCATTGTTCCGACATTGCTCAGCCTGTTTGGATGTATCGATCCAGTGGCGCCGAACCCCGCAGCGGAATTGATCGACGCTGTCGCCGCCATCATTCCGACGAAGCCGTACACAGTTACCTACAACCTGCCCTACGGAAACGGGCAGACGCTTGACCTGTACATTCCGGTGGGCGTGTCAGCGCCCGCCACGGTCCTGTACGTTCCTGGCGGATCCAAGCCCAGCACCTATGTGCAGGGGACGCCGGTCATGTATGCCATCGACAGCGGCTTGGCCATCGTCAGCATCAACTATCGCCGGTGGAGTAGCACCTCGGTCGACACTACGATGGCGGACATCAAGGCGGCGATGCGCTACGTACGCCGAAATGCCCGGATCCTCAAGGTTGACTCCACGTGCGTTGCGGTGTGGGGCTCGAGCGCAGGCGCGTTCGTCGCCAGCTTGAACGCACTGACGTGTCGAGATCCCGTCTTCGGAAAGGGGACCTTGTCGGAGTGCCCCAATGCGACGGTCGTCTATTTTTCCGATGAGGATCTCAGCAACCGGGATGCCGACTTAGTCGCCGTGGGCTGCTCACCGCGCCACAAGCCTTACCCTGGCGCGAAGTACGACCCAATTCGGTACGCAACGGCTGGCCGAATGATCGCACCCATGCGCTTCGAGCATGGGACGCGCGACTGCACGGTGAGTTACCTCCAGTCGGTCCGGATGGCTGAGGCACTGAGCGACCTTGGGTACGACGCGACGTACGTGGTCTATCCCGACTTTGGGCACGGGATCGTACGCCCGGAGTGGTGTCAGCCGGACGTCTATGGTTCGACACTGGCGTGGATCAAGTCGAAGTGGTAACCAAGTGACGATAGAAGAACGAATCGGGGGCGGTACTCCTCAGGACGCGCTCAAACGTTCGCCCCGGCCGGGGTGTCCTACCGCCATGAGCCCACCCATCTCGACCTTCCTCGGCCGCAGCATTCGCGCGGCCCTCGCCGCGTTGTCCGTAGCTGCCCCGACCGCCGGCGCCCAGGCCAGTGCCGCGCCTGCGGCACCGAACATCCACGCGCTGGTCGACTCCGTGAGCGGCTCGGGATCCACGATGACGAGGACGCGCAAGCTGGTGTACTGGATCAACGACACCTTCACGTGGTCCTACACGGACTACGAGTCCCGCACCCCAGTCCAGATCATCGCGCGGCGCGCCGGCAACTGCGCCGAGCTGGCGTCCGTGTTGCATCTGATGCTCGACAGCCTCAACGTACGAACGCGATGGGTGCGCGAGATCAATGTCCAGCCTGAACAAACGCCGCGCCGGCAGGCGACGGCCGACAGCCTGGTGAAAGTGCGTGGGAATTCGTTCTCCGTGTTCGGGCTGCAGCACAACGATCATGTCTGGCTCGAGGTCTGGGACGACTCCAGTCGTGCGTGGTTCCCGGCGGATCCGGCGTACGGTGTCGTCGGTCTCGCCGACTGGTCCGCGGCGCGGTTGGCGCTCGACCACCGGCCGAAGCCCAGGGTGAAGGCGGTCGAGCCGATCGCGGCAGACATGGTCGCGCCGTTCGTCGTCACCGCGGGCGAACGTCGGTCCGGCCCGTACAACGAGGACCGCACGAAGTTCTACCTGATCGACGGGTTCAACGCGCTGTACGCTTCACGCCTCTCGTCCCTGCCGTCGTGGCCGGCGTGGGTGACCGCGGTGGAGGCGCTGTCCCCGCACGCTCAGGCGGCGTTTGACGGGAAGGAGAACTTGCACACGTATACGGCGGACATCGGAAAGCTCAAACAGACGTACGATCGACTTGCACAGGAGGCGGCAGCGAAGAAATTGAGCTGGAAGTAGTCGCGCGGGCCGCCGCACACTGAGCTAGCGACTGGAACCAGCCTCAGTCTCGCCGGAGGTCCGAGCCTAGTTGAGATCGAGACCTGCTTACTGGCCAACACGACACGAGCGCTCGATTCCCGTCGTTCACGGGGCAACGCGACGAAAGGCCTCCGTGCTGTGCATCTCCCCTCCAGGGCCGCGTGGTACCCAACCGCGAGGCTCGCGAGTGACGCGCATGGTCCCGTCGCCGAGCAGCGCTGCCTTCTGAACCAACAACGCCGCGATGCCGCGGAACCACGGGAGTCCCCACTCCAGCGTGCCCGCCGGCGTCACCTGAATGACGTAACGGTCACCCTCATCCCAGCTGCCGTCGGGCAGCTGGATGCGGGAGTGTACGATGATGGTGTCTCCCGATGGGCGGACGGTGATCTCATGCCGGGTTCCGGCGCCCACCTTCTCCCAGCGGCCGATGAATGAGGCAGCCTGCGCCAACGTCGGCCGTTTGGCTGGAATCTCCAGCGGAATGAATGAAGGCGGCAGAGGCGTCGCGCGCTCTTCGGCCAGTAACTCGCGCAACTCACGCCCCGCTGCATCGCCGAACGCCTGTTCCATCCTCGGCAGCATGCGATCAGCGTCTTCGAACTGACGAGCATGGATCGACATGCGTATGGTCTTTTCGTACGCGGACCTGGGAATCGGTACGTCGTAGCCAACACGAGCTGCCAGAGAGTCGTATCGCTCGAGCATCGCAACCGGGCGGGTGCCCGGCTTCCAGTCCGATGGACGGAAGTCAGCGAAGAGGGTTCGAAAGGCCTGGAGCATTCCCGTGGCGGCCATGCTCTCGTGGGTCTCTCCCGTCACCGTCAGCTCCCGCACCATGGGCGCGCCTCCGCCCCAGCGGGTGGTGTCCACGGCCATGATGGGTGTGTTCACCAGCATCACGCGGGCGCGGCGCGCGTCTGATGCGCCTAACGTCTTGTGTGCCTGGCGCCACTCGCGCTCGTCGTTCCACCAGATGGCTGCTTCCATCACGACGTACCCGGTGAAGAGCGACGGACGCGCAGTCAGGGTGTATAGTGCGAAGAGACCACCTAACGAGTGGCCGACGAGCACGCGCATTGGCACCGTTCGGTACGCACTATCAATCCGAGGGAGCAGCTCGTCGCCGAGAAAGGCCAGCAGTCGGTCGGCGCCGCCGTTCGCCGCGGCGACTTCCGGCGGGGGCGTGAAGCCGGGAGCCGGGGTTGTGGTCAAGTCGCGCAGACGCTGGGTGTTTCGCACGCCGACCACGATCGCGGGCGGCATGATGGACGTGGAGGCGTAGAATCGTGCCGCCGCCGACGCTATCTCATGCTCGAACTCGCCATCGAGAACGACGATCACCGGATATCGCTCGGTCCCGGAGCCGTAGCGCCGCGGCAAGGCAATGTCCACGACGCGTTCTTCCCCGAGCGCACGCGAGTGAAGGCGAATCGTCGTGTCCAGCGATCCTGCACTCTGGGCGCCGAGTGCATGCGGCCACCATGCTGTGGCGATATTCAGGCAGCAAGTGGTTAAGCCCCGAATCCATCTCACGTGCAAACGCCTCCGAAGAACTCTGGGTGTTAGGTGCGCGAGCGGCCGGAATGGTTGCCATCGTCGGTTGTGGGAAGCTCGCGGCGCGAGGTGGGAGTCGCCAGCTGCCACGGTCGTCGGGCTCTGATTCAGCACGGTCGACATCATCATCAATGCCGCCCTGATCGATGAGCACGTGGGGTTCGAGGAGGTGATTGACGAAGCTGCAGCTCCGGTCACACGGAGCTCGCCAGCCCGATGACACACGGGCACGGACCGAACACCTAACGAAGTTGCCTATGCGCATAGACTACGCGTTACTATGTCTCCGGCTCTACACTGAACGACGCTACAAAGCCGCGCGACGCCGCGGCCACTCACCTCCTCCCCACCTCATCCCGATACACCACACCCCCCTTCATCACAAACCCCACCCGCTCCAACAGCGTGATGTCCGCCAACGGATCCCCCGCCACCGCAATCAGGTCCGCATACCGCCCCACCTGAACGCTCCCCACTTGGGTCTCCCAACCAAGTATCTTCGCGTTCAAGCTCGTGGCCGAGACAATCGCCTGCATCGCGGACTCCCCCAGCTGCACCCGCGCGCCGAACTCCTTCGCGTTGTCGCCATGAGGTACTACCGCGGCGTCCGTACCAAAGCCGATCGGAATGCCAGCAGCTAGCGCGCGCCTGAAACCGGCGTCCTTGATCGACTTGACGGCCCGACTGCGCTCCAGCTCCGACTTGGGCGTTGTACCTGCCGCAGCTGAGACCTCGATGGCGGCAGAGGTGTACAGCGTTGGCACGTAGTACGTGGCACCGTTCGATGCCTTGAGCAGCGCAATGGCCTCGTCATCCAGCATGGAACCGTGATCGATCGTCCGCACACCGGCGCGGATCGCCGCCTTGATCCCCTCAGCGCCGTGAGCATGCGCCGCCACGGGGCGCCCCCAGCGATTCGCCTCCACCACGGCGGCCCTGATCTCCTCGTCCGAGTATTGCTGCGCGCCAGGCGTTATGCCTTTCGACAATACCGCACCGGTCGCGAGGATCTTGATGAAGTCGGCGCCGTTCTTGAAGTTGGTCCTGACGGCCTTGGTCACCTCCTCCGGCCCGTCAGCCAGGTTCTTCACGAGCGGCACATCCACGTAGATCGAAAACTGCCGTGCGTCGCCAGCTCCACCGGTGGACGAGACATAGTTGCCGGCAACCATCAGCCGCGGACCGGGCACCACGCCTTCATCAATCGCCTTCCGCAGGTCCACATCCACAAACGGCCACTCGGGCCCCATATCTCGGCAGGTGGTGAATCCCGCCATCAGCGTCACGCTCGCGTTGCGCGCCCCCCAGAGCGCGTCGTGCGCTGGTGTCACACGCGTGAGGGCATCCTCCCAATGCACGCGCGCATCCCCGGTGAGGTGCGTGTGCAGGTCGATCAGCCCGGGTAGGAGCGTTGCGCTACCCAGGTCGATCACGGTGGCGCCGGCGGGAACGGGCAGGGAACTGCCCACCGCCGCAATGCGCTCGCCTTCGATGCGAACCATGGCGGGAGAGAGCGGTGGGCCTCCCAGTCCGTCGATGAGGCGAGCCGCTCGCACGATGGTGACTTTCGGCGCGGGCAGTTGCGCTTGGGAGGGCGTCGAGGCGATGAGGCAACCGATGAGGACAAGCGCAGGGGACGGTCGCATAGCGGCGTGGAGCGGGAGCGGGAGGGACAGGTCGACAAGACCAACGCGGGTCACGGCAAAGCTGCGTTGCGGAAAGAGAGAAGCAAGACGTACTGCAGGCGCGCGGCCTCCGCGCTACCTTTGGTCGGCCACTCAAGTCCAACGATGCTCCGTCGCGTCATACTCGCTCTCGTGTCCCTCACTACTGCAGCGACAACGTCCAGCGCCCAGGTGGCGTCCGGCGATCGCGCACGCGCACGTGCACTCGGCGTCGTGCCCGGCATCTTCAAGCCGGGCGCGCTCAACGCCATCACCGACGTCGCCGGCGTTCGCGTCGGTCAAACGACCGTGGTGACCGGCGACTCGATACGCACCGGTGTCACGGCAATCCTACCGCACAGCGGAAACCTCTTTGCCGATCGAGTGCCCGCCGCGCTTCACGTCGGCAACGGCTTCGGCAAGCTGCTCGGCGTGACGCAACTCACCGAACTCGGTGAGCTGGAAACCCCCATTCTGCTCACGTGTACGTTGTGCGTGTGGAAGGCGGCGGACGCGATGGTGGAGTGGCTGTTGGAGCAGCCTGGAATGGATGGTGTCGGCTCCATCAATCCGGTGGTGGGCGAGACGAACGACGGGGGCCTCAACGCCATTCGAAGCCGACCCATCACACGAGACCACGTGCGCGAGGCGTTGAACGGCGCAACGAGTGGCCCGGTGGCCGAAGGAAGCGTTGGGGCAGGCACGGGAACGGTCGCGTTCGGATGGAAGGGGGGCATTGGTACATCGTCCCGCGTGCTCCCCAAGTCGTTAGGTGGATACACGGTTGGAGTGTTGGTACAATCGAACTTTGGCGGGGTCCTCCAGGTACTCGGCGCGCCGGTAGGCCGCGAGCTCGGCCAATACGCTTTCAAGG
>JBGAJQ010000005.1:0-142316 GCA_044224875.1 Gemmatimonadaceae bacterium
GGTTGCTGTTCAGGGCGACTCCACCAGCGTCTTTCTGGCCCTTCGGGAGCTCGTCGGGCGACAAACAGGGCAGGGAGAACGGAGCGTCGTGCTCTGGGACGGCGGGACCGCGCTGGCGTGGGCGGGCGTGACGCGCATTCCGGTCGAGCGCTTGTTAGGTGCCGGCGGTGTCGAGTTCACGACGTTCTACTCGGCGGTCTACGTGGCGGCAGCCAAGGGGAGTCGTCGCGCCGTCGCTGTTGAGCTCTTGCACGCCGACCCGCCAGCCGACGCGTTAGGCCGAGCACTGGATCGTCATGTGGCGGACGATGTGGGGTTGCGTGGCTTCGAGATGGTACGCGGACCACGCGACCGCGACGGATGGACGACGATTCCGGTGTTGACCGACTCGCTGGCCGTTCGCGCCAACGCCAGGTCGCCAGGCGAGTCGCGTCAGTTGGCCCATGACGAGGCGGCCTTGTGGGGTGCAACGTGGATCGGTCTGGCGTTGATGTGCTTCCTGGTAACGACGTGGCGACGCCCCGCCGGTCTGCAACAGCGCTTGGTCTCGTTGGGAGCGGTGTTGGTGGCGATTGCGGTGGTGCCGCTGTCCTCGTTCTCGAACCTGACGCGTCTGTTTGATGCTGGAGCGTACTTCGCGCCGTTCGGCGGACCGTTTACCGCAAGCGCGGGAGCCCTCGGCATAACGAGCGCGGCCGCGCTCGCGGGATTCTTCGCCATTCAGCGTTCGCGCCGGCAGCTGGCTACGCGCCGCCTGTCCATGCTGGTGGTGTTGGTGATTGCTGCCCTCGGGCCGTTCCTTCTGCGCGACCTGTCGCGCGGGATCTCACCGCCACCGCGGGGGGTCACCACCAGCCTGTGGCTGAGTTGGCAGGTGGCGCTCTTTCTTGCCGGTTCGGCGTTGCTCCTGGCGGGAGTAAGTGCGGGGCGCATTGCGCTTGGCGCGCGGCGCGGGATTTCCCCCGTGGTGGCATCCATGCTGGCCGCCATCTCGGCGCTCCTTGGGCCACTGCTGTGGGAAGTGCCCGGCTCCTGGCCCGGTTGGTATCCGATTCCGTGGGTGCTGGCGATGGGCGCCCTCGCCCTGTCGCGTCGTTCCAAGGCGGTGGTGATCAGCGCGGCGATCGTGGCTGCGTGCGGAGCCACCACGCTGGTGTGGGGCGCCACCGCTCGCAAACGGGTGGAGCTGGCGGAGCGCGACGTCCAGCGGCTGTCGTCGGTGGACTCCGTGGCTCTCCAACTGCTGGAGCGATTTGCCAACGACCTGCGCATACGCACACCGCCGGTAGAGCGTGAGGAGCTACTGCAGCGCTACGTACGCTCTGACCTGGCGGCGGGCGGGTATCCGGTCGAGTTGAGCAGTTGGCTGCCCGGATCCTCGCAGCCGTATGCGTCGCTGCAGATCGCCAACTTCGAACATCGCCGGGAAGGCGAGCGCGAACTGGCGGCGGACGCCCGAACCACGGGCCGGCCGGTCATTCGCCGCGATTCGGCGACTTATGGCATACAGTTGATGCTGGCGGTGCCGCACGATGACGAAGGCGTGACCACGGTGATCGTAGCGCCGCGCACACTCCTCATTCCCAACGATCCCTACATGTCGCTGCTGGGGCTGGGAACGGGCGAAGACCCGGCGGCGCCGTACGAGGTCACGCTCACGGCCCTCGATGCCCCGTCGACGCTCCCGGCCACGCCGCGCTGGCAGCGCAAGGGGAATGAACTCCATGGCGACGCCACCGTGCCGGCGGCCAGCCGACCCGCGCGAGTGCACCTCGAGGTCGACCTGCGGGGACTGGATACCCTGTTTCCCCGGGGTGTGCTGATTGTTCTCCTCGACCTGCTCATTCTTTCCATTCTGTGGATCCTGACGGTGACCGCCGACGGTGGGGTCGGCCGTTGGCTGAAGCATCGCCTGGCCGCGTTCACGCGCAGCTATCGGGCGCGACTGACCGTGACGTTGTTCAGCTTCTTCGTGTTGCCGGCCACCGTGTTTGGCGGATGGTCGTACCTGCGTCTCCAAACGAACGACCGCCAGTCACGGGAACTGCTGGTGCGGGAAACACTGCGCTCCATTTCGGCCACCGGCGATCCGTTGGTGCTCGCCTATGAATCCGGTCGATTGCGCACGCCCCTCTTCCTGTACGCAGACGGATCGTTGCGTGGCGTCAGCGACCCACTGTACGATCGTCTGTCGCCGATCGGTCGGTACTTGCCACCGACCGTGGCCCGGCTGTTTGCCGCGGAGGACGAGGTGAACGCGAGCGAGCGCGTATTGGTCGGGTCGAGGAGCACGCTGTTTGGCTATCGTGCAGTGCTGGGATTGGGTGAGGCACGTGGCGCGGTTCTCGCCGCACCGGCCCGTGTGACGGAGGAAGTGCTGGATCGGCAACGGCGCGACCTGGGCATTCTGGTGCTGTTTGCTATCGCGTTAGGCGCGCTGGCTGCGCTGTGGCTGAGCGGGTTGGCCGCCCGCGAATTGGAGCGACCGATCGGCGCCCTGCGCTTTGCCGCGCTGGAAATTGCCCGCGGGCGCCGCCATCCGGAGATGTCGGTGACGCCGCCAGCGGAATTTCTTCCGGTGTTCAGTGCATTCCGGCGCATGGACGACGACCTTGCCGCGAGCCGGGAGGCACTCGAAGCGGCCCAGCGACAGACGGAAGCGGTGTTGCGCAACGTTGCCTCGGGGGTGATAGCCGTCAGCCGCGACGCGCGTGTGGTGCTCGCCAACCCACGAGCCGAAGAACTGCTGGGGCGAACGCTACCCCCCGGCATGGACATGGATGCCGCGGCCATTCCCACACTCGCGGCACAGGTTCGCCAGTTCATGCCGAACGCCCACGACGACGAGTCGTTCGACGTGGAGTTTCGCGGTCGTCAGCTGCGTGCCAACCTCACGCGGCTCACGCGCGGTGCCGGCGGTGCGGTCCTGACGCTCGACGACGTGACGGAAGTGGCCAGGGCGCAGCGGGTGCTGGCGTGGGGAGAGATGGCGCGCCAGGTGGCACACGAGATCAAGAATCCCCTCACTCCGATTCGTCTGGGCGTTCAACACCTGCGTCGCGCGCGCTTGGACAAACGCGTCGACTTCGAACGCATCTTCGAGCAGAATGTGACCCGCATACTCGCCGAGATCGACCGACTGGACGAGATTGCGCGTGCCTTTAGCCGCTACGGCATGGCGCCCGCCGACCGTTCACCCGCGCGCACGGTGGACGTGGCGGCGATCGTGCGGGATGTCGTGGAGCTGGAGCGCATGGGGGAAAGCGTCGTGACGTGGGATGTGGAGGGCGCCGGTGCGCCCGTGCTGGTGCAGGCGACGGAGGACGAACTGCGCGAGGTGCTCCTGAATGTGTTCGAGAACGCTCGACAAGCGCAGGCCACGCGCGTGGACGTACGAATGATGGCTGGCGACGACGGCGTGCACGTCGACATTCGGGATAACGGCGTGGGCATGCCGGACGATGTCTTGCGCCGCATATTCGAACCGCACTTTTCGACACGCACGAGCGGCAGCGGGCTGGGGCTCGCCATCAGCCGTGGGCTCGTCCGTGGGTGGGGCGGCGAGATGAGCGTGCAGAGTACCGCAGGCGCTGGCACGGTGATGCGCCTGACGCTTCTTGCGGCCGTCTCCGGTTAAGTTTCTCGTATGTCAGTCACACCGTATGGCGGCGTGCGTGCCGCGTCGCGATCGACTGGGGGTGACCGTCCCAATCGCGTGGCGCATGAGTTGCCGCCTCACCTTCAGGGCTGGCAGCTCCCCCCAGACTGGCGGTGGGGCAGTGAAGGGGTGCATATGGAGTTCCGCCACTCGCAAGAGGTGGTCGACGCGTTAGGCCGCTCGCTGGCGCTGGTGTCGGCGCCTGACGCCTCGCACACCGAGTGGCTGGCCGCGGAGGCTCGGCATCTTGCCCACCGGAATCACCCCTCGATCCCGACCACGTACCACTACTGGCCCTTGCACCCGGACTCGCGACGTGGGCCGGGGTACCTCCGCCGCTGGATCACCGCGGAATCGATCGGTGCGCGCGTGCGCCGGACCGGCCCCGAGGCGCTGCCTAACGTCCTGCGAATCTTGCGGGCCGTGGGGTCGACCCTGGCCTACCTGCACGATGCTGGATCGCCGCATGGCGGCGTGTCGCCCGAGACCATCTGGGCAGCGCCCACGTGGCGCATCTGGATGCTGGGGTGGCAATGGGCCGTGCCACGCAATGACGTCCCCGAGGGCATCGGGCCGGACCCGACCTGGACGCCGTGTCCGCCGGAGTGGCGTGGACGCCGATGGGCGCCGTCAGCCCAGTCCGACCAATGGCAGTTGGCGGCCGCGTGTTTCTTTGCCCTGACGGGCGAGCGTCCGCCCGAGAAGGACCTCCCACCGGTGCAGCTGGTGCGTCCCGAGACGCCGCTGGCGTTGGCAAAGGTGCTGGACACGGCGCTACGCGATGACCCGGAGGCCCGATATCCGTCGGTGCCCGCGATGATGCGCGCGCTCGAACGCGCCGGCGGCGGCCGCAACATCCTGGTCAGTGGCGCGGATGTACCGGCCATGAACTCGGACGAGGCGCGTCTTCGCTGGGCCGTCGGCGATGATTATGACGTGCTGGGGTTCCTGGGGCGCGGCACCTTCGGCAACGTGTGGCGTGTGCGAGACTTGGCGCTGGAGCGGGAGGTGGCGCTGAAGATGTTGCACCCGGCGGTCGCGCAGGACGAGTTGGCGGTCGCCCGTTTTCGGCGCGAGGCGCGGTTGGCGGCGCAGTTGGCCCATCCGGCCATCATCCCGATCTTCGACTTCGACTCGCGCGGCGGCGTGTCGTGGTACACCATGGAGCTGGCGGAAGGGGGTTCCGTGGCGGACCTGATTGCCGGTGCCGGTCCGCGCACGTTCGACGAAATCGCGTCGTCTGTCACGGCGGTGTTGGATGGACTCATGGCAGCGCATGCCAGCGGCATCGTGCATCGCGACCTGAAGCCGGAGAACATCCTCATCGACCGTTACCGGCGCTGGCGAATTTCTGACTTCGGCATCGCGCGGGGTGAGGAGGAACAGGGTGGCGCCACGGGAACGCCCGCCTTCGCGGCGCCCGAACAGTTGTTAGGCGAGCGGCAGACGGCGTCGGTTGACTGCTTCGCGGTCGCGGCGATCGTGGCCTACGCTTTGACCGGCGAACCACCGTTTACCGGTGGCGATGAGCGCGCGATCCTCGCCCAGCAACTGGCCGGTCATTTTGACTACGAGCGCTTCCCGGAACCCTTGGCGGACTGGTTGCGCCACGGCCTCACCGCCGACTTGTCGACGCGCTTTCCCGATGCGCAATCGATGCGCGACTCGTGGAAGGAGGTGATCGCGGGCTTACGCCGCGACGCGCATCGAGGAGAACGCTGGTGGGAGCGCCTCCTCGGCGCGCGGATGGACCGTGACGCGGATGGGCGAACGACCTAGTGCTTCACGCCCCGCGACTTGAGGTCGTCGTAGATCGTTTGTGTCAGCGATTCGCCGGTGATGAACCCCTTGCCCCACGCGTCGTCCCACTGTGCCGTGGGCTTTTCTGCCAGGACCTGCTTCGTTGACTTGCCTGCCAGCACGCTCTTGAGGATGCGACCCCGAATCTGCGACATGGCGTCGCGGTAGGCTTGCAGGTCGGCGCGTTTGGCGACGGCGCCGTGTCCCGGGATGAATTGGGTATCGGCATTCGACAGGGCCAACGCGCGATCGGCCGCGGCGACGATCCCGTCGATCGTGCCACCGGATGACGTGTCGATGAAGGGATAGCGGCCGTTGAAGAAGGTGTCGCCCATGTGGAGGACGTTCGCCTTCTCGTAGAAAATGATCGCGTCTCCGTCGGTGTGTGCAGGCGGGACATGGACCACATAGACCGAGTCACCGTTCAGGTGCAACGTCACGTCCTGCGTGAAGGTCAGCACCGGAAGGGCCGCATGCGGCGAGGCTGGTACCTTGGTCGTCTGGCCGCCGCGCACCATGGCCTGCTCCACGCTCATTCGCTTGCGGACATTCTCGTGCGCCACGATCACGGCGCCGGCCTGTCCCATGAGCTCGTTGCCGCCGACGTGATCGCCGTGCCAGTGCGTGTTCACGACGAAACGTACCGGCTTTGGCGTCAGCTTCGCGATCGCGGCCTTGATGCGTTCGGAGAGTGGTGCGAACTGGTCGTCCACGATGAACGCGCCGTCGTCGCCAATCGACAGTCCAATGTTCCCGCCAGATCCAAACAGCACGTAGACGCGCTCGCTAAGCTTCTGCGCCGTGATCTGTACGGTGTCCATCGCCGCTTGCGCGTGCATCCCCGCCGGCAGTGCGGTCAACGTTAGCGCCATGGTCCAGCGCATCGTTCGGTAGCTCATGTCAGCGATCTCCGTCGAGTAGTCCGCCTAACGCTCCGAGCACGCTGCCTTCCTCGCGGCGACCTCCGCCGGCTCGCGGCGCGGCCGCGATGATGCGGTCCGCCAGACGCGAGAAGGGCAGGGTCTGCAGGATGACCTTGCCTGGGCCCGTCAGCTGCGCAAAGAAGAGTCCCTCGCCGCCGAACAACGCCGTCTTGACGCCAGGGACCATCTGGATGTCGTACGTAACGGAGGACTGCATGGCCACCAGGCATCCTGTGTCCACCTTCAGGATCTCACCTGACCCCAACATCCTCTCGTGCAGCGTGCCGGAGGCGTGCAGGAACACCACGCCGTCCCCGGTCAGTCGCTGAAGGATGAAGCCCTCCCCGCCGAAAAACCCGGCGCCAATACGCTTGGTGAATGCGATCGTGACATCCACGCCGCGCGCGCCGCAGAGGAACGAGTCTTTTTGGGCAATGAGCTCGCCGCGCCAATCCTTCAGGTCGATCGGCTGGATCTTTCCTGGAAAGGGCGACGCGAATGCCACGTCCCGCCGCTGTGTGCTCTCGTTATAGAAGATGGTCACGAAGAACGAATCTCCCGAGAGCATGCGCTTACCCGCCTGAAGGAGCTTGTCGACCAACCGCCCGCCACCGCGGCCGCTTTGGTCCAGCGTGGTGGCCATGCGCACACCGTCTTGCATGAACATCATCGCACCGGCCTCCGCAACAACCGCCTCACCCGGATCCAGGGTCACGATGACGCCTTGCAGGTCATCGCCAATGATCTGATAGTCGATCTCGTCCGCTTGCATCGATCTCTCCAAGGGGAAGGTGGGACTCGCATAAGCAAATGACGGGTGCGCGTGAGCGGTAGACCCGTTCGGGGAACCTTCCCGTCGCGGATGCGATTGTGACCTTCGTGCGCGCGGCGACCGGCCGCGCGTGGTTCAGGCACACGGCGCTTCGACTGAGGGTCAACTGTGGGGGAACCCGAGGAATCCGAGCGAATGGCGAAGGGAACCCAGCCGCCGGCCAAGAGACACCATTGGGTGGTGCGACTAACCCACTGGGTCAACGTGGTCGCCCTCGCTGGCATGGTCGGTAGCGGGCTCAGGATCTTCAACGCCTATCCCGCGTTCGCGCCGCGAGGCGAGTCCTTCTGCTGCTATCCGTTCGAAGGGACGGCCATTCCGGCCTGGCTGACGTTCGGTGGATGGTTAGGCGGCGCGCGCCACTGGCACTTCGCCATGATGTGGTTGCTCTTCGCCAACGGACTACTCTACGTGGCGTTCGTGTACCTGCACGGTGAATGGCGAGACCTGGTGCCGCGGCATGGGGACTTGCGCGACGCCTGGCAGATGGTGCGGTTTTACCTGACGATCCGGCGGGATCACCCGCGGCAGGGCAAGCACAACGCCCTGCAAAAGGGCACCTACTTCATTCTCCCCTATCTTGGTGCCGCGGCCGTGCTCACCGGTGTGGCGATCTGGAAGCCCGTTCAGCTGTCGTGGCTGACGGCACTCTTCGGCGGGTACGTATGGGCGCGGTACTGGCACTTTCTGGTCATGCTCGCGCTCGTTGGACTGTCTGCCGTGCACGTTTTCATGGTGTTCGCCGTGGACCCCTATTCCCTGCGCGGCATGCTGACGGGTGGCTACGACCCGGCCACGTCACCGGAAGCGCGCAACGCACGCCCATTCTCGTGGCGCCGCGCTCCAAAACAACAGGCCACCGCCGATCATGCAGCGACGTGACTTCCTGGCCGCCCTCGGCCTCACCACCACGGCCGCCTTTCTGGAGGCGTGCAACGCCTCCGGACCGTCCTCCGCCCGACCCCTGCTGGCATTCGCCACGGAAAAAAACGAACGTCTCGAGCGTTGGTTGTTGCGCACTTCTTCGCGCGATCGACTGGCCTCCGATGCGCGGTTATCGGGATCCGCCTTTCCACGATACTTCGTCTCGGACGAACTCCCGGTCTGGGACCCCGCGGTTCGTGGTGTATGGTCGTTGGAGGTGACGGGAGCGGTGAAGCGCCCCCTGCGACTTACTCTAGAGGACCTCCAGCGCCTGAGGACCACCACGCAACGCGTGCACCACTACTGTGTGGAAGGCTGGACGGCGCACGCGGAGTGGACCGGCGTGCGGTTCAGCGACCTCGCGCGCGTGGTGGAACCACTGCCGGACGCCGGCTACGTCGACTTCCAGTCCTTCGACGACGCGTACCACGAGTCATGGGACATGGAAAGCGCCATGCATCCCCAAACGCTGATCGCCTACGCGATGGATGGGCGATTCCTGAATGCGGGGCACGGAGCGCCGGCCCGGGTGCACTCTCCAGTGAAGCTGGGCTACAAGAACACCAAGTACCTCACGAAAATCGTATTCATGCCCCAGCGAAACGGGGGGTATTGGTCCGATCGAGGTTACGAGTGGTACGGCGGCGTGTGAGGCGTTGCTCGAGTTGCCTAGCCCTTCACGAGGTCCCAACCACTCCCTAGCTTGGCTGTCATGGCAATTCGAGCACGACTTCCTCGAAGCTCCGATATTCTGCGCCAGGTCGATCGAGCGGAGCCCACGTCAGTGATGCGGAGTTCGCTGGACGCCGGCGTCGTCCGCTGGACGCTCCTGATTCTCCTCTGTAGCTGTCAGCGCGAGACGAAGCAGGCCATCCGTGATTCGGCGGTCGCTGCTTCGCCGGCGGTTGCCGCAGCGCAGTCTCAGCCGAGTACCATGCAGACGCCGCCGGTGGGCGGTGGCAATGTGTGCCCGAACTGGGGAAAATGGGAACCGTGCAATGTCGAGAACCGACTCTCGCGTGCAGGGCTCAGTTTCAAGCGCACGGAGAACGTGATCAGGTACGACTTCCTGCAAGTGCCCGGCATTGAATACGAGACGCCCGTCGCCAAGATCCAGGTCTTCATTTACCCGGATCAGGCGGCCCGAACAGCGGACTCGGACAAGCTCGACTCGGAGACTGCATCTCCGAAAGACAAGCGCTTCTACTACAAGGAACCCGCGGTACTGGTAACGACGATTAACCTGACGGCGATCGTCATCACGCTGAACGAGCGGCAGGCAGAGCGGATCAGTGATGCGCTGGGCGCCGGACTACCTGCCGATCCCCCCGAAGGCAAGAAACACTAGTTCTGTCGTCCGGGCGCGCGTTGCCCGCGAGATGCCTCGCGGGTGATCCCGATTCCTGGCGCGACGCCGTCAACAAGCTGACCGTCGCGAACGACCGGCACACCATTCACCAGCACGAATGGGATGCCGCTGGACGCTTGCTCAGGTATTTCGAATGTCGCGCGGTCAATCACGGTGCCGGGATCGAAGATCGTGATGTCGGCGTCGGCCCCGACCTTGAGCCGCCCCTTTCGTCGCATCGCGGGCGAGTAAGCTTGTAGGCGCCGTGCCGGAAGGAGTGTCATGCGTCGAATCGCATCCATGAGCGGAATCACCTGTTCGTCGCGGACCAGGCGACCGAGCACTCGAGCGTACGTGCCGGCGCCCCGTGGATGGCCGGTATTGTTGACGATCTCGACGCCGTCGCTTCCGATCATCACGCCGGGTGTGCGCAGCGCAGCGTACATCGCGTCCTTCGGGATGAGGAAGATCACGATCGGACCGCCCATGCGGCGGTACTTCATGAACGATTCCGGAGTGAGCCGCTCGCCGGTCTTCACGTAGAGGATCGCGTCCTCTCTTACGCCGAGGCGCTCCTGCCACCCCGGATCGAAGATGGCGGCCTGGATGCTGGTGGAAGCCGCTTCATACGGGTAGAGCTCTGTCGTCACGTCTACCCCTCGCTTGCGGGCTCCTTCGATCAGCTCCAACACGGCGGGGGTCTCGCGTAAGCCGGTGCTGGTCACGTGCACGATGTGGAGCGCCGAGCCCGTCGCGACGGCATCGGCAATGACTTCCTGGGCCGCGTCAATCGAGCCCTGATTCACGGTGAGTCCGGCGTGGCGCACGTGCACGAACGATGTGACCCCCGCCTTCGCCGATGTCTGGAAGACGCGCAGGATCTCGTCGCGACCCGCCGCCGGTGTATACGCCAGCCCCAGTCCGATGCCTAACGCCCCTTCGCCCAGCCCCTGTTCGATGCGCTGTTGGATCTGGGCGATCTGGTCGGGGGTCGCACGCTGGTATGCCCATGGATTGTTGAACACGATCGTGTCCTGCGAAGTCTTGGCGTCGGCGAGCGTGCCCGTCGATTGGACCACGGTGCCTCGGACCCCGCCGTGACTCACAGTGGCGCCGAAGTTGATCAAAGACTTTCCCGCTCGCTCGGCATACCACTCGGGCACGGGCCACACACCACCCTCGGCCTCCAGCGCCGTCGTGACTCCGTCGCGAGCCGCGAACTGATAGCCAGCCGGAGTCTGCCAGTGCACGTGAAGGTCGATGAATCCCGGCGCGACGACGAGGCCCTTGGCGTCGATCGTGTCCTTGCCGACCAGCGGGCCCTTGCTCATCGCGGCGATGCTGGTGCCACGGATTCCGAGGTTGCGTAGCGCATCCACGCCAGACTCCGGGTCCATCACTCGGCCGTTCAGGATCACGCGGTCGTACACGGGGCCTTGGGCGATCGCCGTGGATGTCGCGAGCACGGATGGGAGGAGTGTCCGCAGGAGGCGCATGGCGTGTAGCGAGAGGGAGTGATCCAACGAGAGAAGGCACCGCACGAGTCGCGTGACGGTCGGTGGCCGCGTCAGCGAACGTCGAATGTACCACGCAATCGGATGTCCTGCGACGACGCGCCGATGAGGACGCGAAAGGAGCCGGGCTCCACCACCCATTGCATCTGGTCGTCAAGCATCTGCAATTGATCGCGCGACAGCTCAAAGGTCACCTCCGCGCGCTGGCCTGGTTGCAGGTGCAGTCGCTGGAATGCCGCCAGTTGCATCACGGGGCGTGCGAGGGTAGCCAACAGGTCACGCACGTAGAGTTGCACCACTTCATCGCCGGCGCGCGAACCAGTGTTCTGCACCTGGCACGAGATGCGCGCGGGTTGTCCCTGACGAACGTCACCGGGTAAGATTCGGAGGTCGGAGTACGCAAAGGTGGTGTAGCTGAGACCGTAGCCGAACGGGAAGAGCGGTCGGCCGGTTTGGTCGAGGTAGTCGTCCCCTCGTCCGGTCGGGAGGTGATTGTAGACGAGTGGCAATTGACCTTCACTGATCGGAAAGGTCAGTGGCAGCCGGCCCGCCGGGTCGACATCGCCGAACAGGGCCTCGACAACGGCCGTACCGCCTTCGGAACCGCCATACCACATGTCGACGATCGCATCGGCGTCATCGCGCCATGACTCCATCGTCACAGCGCTGCCGCCGACCAGCACCACCACCGTGGGCGTTCCAGTGGCGGCGACGCGGCGCACGAGCTCCTCCTGTCGGCCGGGAAGCCGCAGCATAGACCGATCGCGGAACTCGCCCTCTTCGAGGCCCACGACCACCACGGCGACTGTGCTACGGCGCGCCGCCGCCACCGCTTCCGCGATCGGGTCCGGGCCGTCGCGAGCGACACCCGCGTCCCATACCAGCTGCAACTTTGTTCCGCCCGTTCGTTCGTGATATTCCAGGCGAACATCGTGCCGTGACCCGGGCGCGAACGACACGGGAGTGACGCGGGTGCCAAATGAGACCTTTCGCCATTGGTCAATCCGCAATCGCCCGTCGATCCAGAGGCGGTACCCGTCATTTCCGGTGACGCCTAACCGGTGCACGCCTGCCTTCGGGGCCGTCAGGGTTCCATGCCAACGCACCGAGAACCAGTCCGCTGGCAACTCGGGAGCCGGTCCGTATAGAGTCCATGAGAAGGCAACCTGTGGGTCCACCCGTGTGAGACGCGGGGTGCCCTCCAAGTCCGGGTTGTCGAAGTACTCGGCGCGAATCCCGGACTCCAGAATCCCGTTCTCGCTCGAGGAAAATTGGCTCGGAGGAATCGCCATGTACTCGTCTGCGCGTCGACCGGGACCTGGTGCATAACGCACGCGTCGCGCGCCGAGCCGTGCCACCAGTGCCTCGCGAATAGAGACGGTGTGCAACGGCGAGCCACTGTACCCTCCCAGCAGCGGCGTCGCCGCGTCCTCGCCAATCAAGGCCACAGATGGCGTTCGGTGGCGCAGAGGCAACACGTCGTCGCGATTCTGGAGCAAGACCAACGACTTCCGCGCCGCCTCCAGCGACAAGGCGCGGTGGGACGCGTCCGCGGCCACGCGCGCCGCGCGATCAGGGTCGACGTACGGTGACTCGAAGAGGCCCAGCTCGAACTTTGCGCGTAGCACGCGAGCGACAGCGGCGTCGATCGCCGTGCCATTGATCGCGCCACTGGTAAAGGCCGTCAGGTATGGCCGATGCTGTTCCCAGGAGGTTTGAAAGATGACGTCGAGCCCGGCCTCGATTGCGCGCTTTGCCGCGGTGGCGGTGGACGCTTCCGTCATGTGCAACACCGTGGCGCCACCGGTCGCCGCGGCGTCGGAGATCGCGAACCCGGCGAATCCCCATTCGCGCTTGAGCTTCGTGGAAAGGAGCCAGGGGTTCTGCGTCGCCGCCAGGCCATCCACGGAGTTGTACGCGCTCATGATGGAGCGTGCACCGGCGCGCTGTACGGCGTCCCGGAACGGTGGAAAGAAATACTCATCCATCCGGCGCTCGCTGAATGCGATGGGATAGCTGTCGCGTCCCCCGTCTCCGACGTTCGCAATGAAGTGCTTTGGTGTGGTAACGACGCCGGCCGCCTCAAACGGCGCAATAAAGGCCCGCCCCATGCGCGACACGAGCCACGGATCTTCACCATACGTCTCTTCGACGCGCCCCCAGCGCGGATCAGTGGCGAGATTCAAGACGGGGGACAAGACCTGCCGGATGCCGCGGGACCGTGTTTCCTCCGCGACTGCAGCCGCAACGCGCTTGACGAGTGCGGTATCCCACGTCGCGGCCAGACCTATCGCTTGCGGAAAGACGGTGGCGCCCGGTCGCACCAGCCCATGCAACGCTTCCTCGAACGGGACGATGGGAATGCCAAGCCGAGTCTGCTCGACGAAGTATCGCTGGATCGCATTGATGCGCTCCGCATCGGCCCGCGCGATCGCCGAGTCGCTGGTTCCCGAGGGCGGAGGTACCTGGAGGCCAAAGGCCCCGTGCGAGTAGTCGTGCGACGGGTTGCTGAGGTCCCCGGGAAGCATGAACAACTGCCAGAACTTTTCCTCGATGCTCATCCTGCCTAACAAGTCGGCCACTCGCTCACCCACTGGGCGACTGGCGTCCCGATAGGCCGGTGCTTGCGCGTGTGACGGGCGGGCGAGCGCGGCGCTCAGGGCAGCGACACATAGCGCGCGAGGGAGCCGAAGACGCACGAAAGGCAGAGTCACGAATAAAGAGGAACGTGAAGGGCTTGGGGGCGGTAACGGCGAACGGGCGCGGTCGCCGCGGCTGCTACTGACGACGCTTGCCACGTCCCATCTGTGCGATCTCGTCCTCCTCGACGGTGGATGGCGCACGCGAGCGGGCCAGGCGTGCCGGGACGAGTGCTTGAGAGCCAAAGCGCTCGCGCACGCGGTCGAGCGTACTGGCGATGGCGCGGTCGCGCTTGGTCTCACCCTCCTCGCTCGTCGGCTCAAACAGCGGCATCTGTACCGGTTCATCGCTGTCCACCAGGGACGACAGTCCCACGCCAAGGAGTCGAGCCGGGATGCGACGTGCATGACGGAGCTTGGCCAGCAGGCCGCGCGCCGTCTCCAGGATCACGCGGTCGGCGATGACCGGACGGTCGAGCGTCTGCGAGGCGCGCCGCGTCTTGAAGTCGCGATCTCGCAGCTTGACCGAGATGGTCGACGTGGCGAGCCGCTTCGAGCGCAGGTCGCCGCACACACGATTCACTAGTCGCACCAATTCTCGCGTGAGCGCATCGTCGTCACCGATGTCATGGTCGAAGGTCTCCTCGCGACTCACGGACTTCTGGAGTTCGGATGCGTGGACGTGCGCGCTGGCGATTCCACGGGCACGTTCGTATAGCCATTGTCCCTCGCGCTCGCCAAAGCGTCGCACCAACTCGGGTTGCGGGACAGGAAGAATGTCTGTCACGTGCACGAACCCGGCGCGCTCCAGCCGTTCCTTGAAGCGCGGCCCGATGCCGGGAATATCGCCCAGTTCCACACGCTGCATGAACGCCAGTTCTTCGCCAGGCGCAACAATAAGGACGCCCGTGGCATCGGTGTTCGGACGTGGCTTCGCGAATTCCACCGCCAGTTTGGCGATCAACCGATTGGTGCCGCCCCCGATGGAGACGGCGAGCTCCGTCGACTCCCGAACTGCGTCGCGGATGCGGCGCGCCGTCGCGGTCAGCGATTCGGCACGGTACAGGGCCTCGGTGCCGGTGAGATCCAAGTACCACTCGTCGATACTCGCGGCCTCGACGATTGGTGTGTATCGCGCCAGGACGCGCGAAATCTCGCGACTCTTGGCCGAACAGGCGCCGCGCGGGACGGGAACACTGAGGGCGTTCGGGCACAGCCGCATCGCCCGACTGATCGGCATGCCGGAGCGCACGCCAAAGGCCCGCGCCGAGTAAGACGCCGAGCACACCACGCCGCGGCTTCCCGCCGCGCCACCGACGATCAGGAGGTCCGCGCGGCCCGCTCCGTCAGGATCAACCGCTCGGGCGACGGCCACGAAGAATGCGTCGGCGTCCACCAGCAGGATCCGCCGGACCGAACCCGCCCCCTCACCGACGCCGGCTGGCGTCATACGAGGTCGTTAGGTTGCGGGGACGGCCGGTGTGTGCGAGGTGCCTCGTGCCGATGGATCGTGTACGCCATAGTGGTCCTTGTGCTGCTCGCGCAAAGCGGACTTCAGGAATTTACCCGCACTCGTCTTCGGAATGGCGGCGACGATCACCACCTCGTCCGGCACCCACCATTTCGCGAAGCGGTCCGCCAGAAACATGCGCAAGTCATGCGGCGTGGCCGTTTGCCCTTCCTTCAGCACCACTACGGCCAGCGGACGTTCATCCCACTTGGCGTGCGGTACGGCGATCACGGCGGCCTCGGCCACGGCCGGATGGCCCATGAGCGCTCCCTCCAGTGCCACGGAGCTGATCCATTCTCCACCAGACTTCACCAGGTCCTTGGCGCGGTCCTGGATGGTCACGTAGCCATGCGTATCGATCGTGACGATGTCACCGGTGCGGAACCACCCGTCGGGGGTGAAGGCCTGGCTTCCCTCGTCCGTATTGTAGTAGCCGGCCGCCACCCAAGGCCCGCGAACCTCCAGTTCGCCCATCGTGGTGCCATCCCACGGTGCCAGTCCGGCCTCGGTGCGGGCGCGCACCTCCACGAATGGCACCGGGCGTCCTTGCTTGGCGCGATATGCCCACTGCGTGGCGTCGTCCTGAAGCTCCAATTGGGTCGTGAGTCGCGAAACCGTGCCTAACGGTGACGTCTCGGTCATGCCCCACGCGTGCACGATCTCCAAGCCGTGCCGTTCCTTGAACCCGCGCATCATCGCCTCGGGGGCGGCAGACCCTCCCACCACCATCGACTGCAGGCTCGAGAGATCATAGTGGCCCGGCTGGGCGTCCAGCTTCTGCAGGATCCCCAGCCAGATGGTCGGTACGCCAGCCGTCAGCGTCACTCGCTCCGTCGCCAGCAGATCCAACAGACTGGTGGGATCCAGGTGCGGCCCGGGATGCACTTGTGCGCAGCCCGCCATGGTGCAGAGGTACGGAAGTCCCCAGCAGTTCACGTGGAACATCGGAACGACGGGCAGCACCACGTCCTTCTCTCCGAGCCGGAAGCAGTCGTTCAGGGCCAAACCCATCGCGTGCAGGGTCAATGACCGATGGGAGTACAACACACCCTTTGGCTTTCCGGTGGTCCCCGACGTGTAGCACATGGCCGCCGCGCGCTGCTCGGGGACGTCCTCGAACTCGTAGTCGTCCGATTCGGCATCGATCAACGTCTCGTAGTCGATCGTCCCGTCAGGTACATCACCATCGTCGGACATCACCACGACGTGCTTCACATTCACCCGCGGCGCGATGCGCTCCCAGAGCGACCACAGCACCTTGTCGACGAGCACCACGCGATCTTCGGCGTGATTGCAGATGAACGTGATGTCATCCGGGTGCAGGCGGAGATTGAGCGTGTGCAGCACCGCGCCCGACGACGGCACCGCGAGGTACGCCTCCAGGTGTCGCCAGTGATTCCACGCCAACGTACCCACGCGGTCGCCGGGGCGCACCCCCAACCGCTTGAGCGCCGACGCAAGGCGGCCGGCGCGTCGAATGCACTCGAGGTACGTGGTGCGGTGGATACTGCGGTCCGCCCGCCGCGAGACGATGGCCTTCCCCGGATGCAGCGCGCGAGCTCGTCGCACCAGAGCAGAGGTGCACAAGGGTACGTCCATCATCATTCCGTTCATGTTCAACCTCCGACGTGGTGGGCCCGCGCGTGGAGAAAGTGGATCGCCGTGGGGAACTCAGCAAGACAGACGCGCACTTTCGGAGCGGCGCGTGAGCGGCCAAGTTCACGACGTCTGCAACACCCTCGAGCACATGCGCTATTGCTACGTCGCTGCCTTCCTCACCGGATTCCTCCCTTCCTTCGTACTCGGCGCGCAGGGCACGCCATCGCCCGATGTATTTCTGGTCGGGATTCGGCAGGAGAACGGGTCACTGATGCTGACGGGCGTCGTGAAAAACGTGACGGCGCGAGCAGGATACGACAATCAACCGTCGTGGTCACGTGATGGGAGTGCCATCTACTACACGTCGACGCGTGACGATGCCCAGGCGGACATCTATCGGTTCGACATCGCGAGCGGGACAGACAGCCGGATCACCCACACGGCTCCGGAGAGCGAGTATTCGGCCACGCTCATGCCCGATGGGACCGCCATTAGCGTGATCCGCGTGGAGCGTGACTCGACACAACGCCTGTGGCGCTTTCCATTGGACGGCGGCGCACCGACGGTGATCCTGCCGGCGTTGAAGCCGGCGGGATATCAGGCTTGGCTCGGCGACCGCACGCTCGCGGTGTTCGTGCTGGGATCGCCGAATGCCTTGGTGCTTGGCGACGTCCGCACGCAATCCGTCGACACGGTGGCCCGGCGCATCGGCCGCTCCTTGCATCGGATCCCCGGCAGCTCGCACCTTTCATTTCCGCAGTTTGAGCCGGACAGCGTGGTCGCCGTCATGGAGCTTGACCCGGCGACGCGAGCGTTGTCGCGCCGCGCCCCACTCCCTCGCGGCGTTGAGGATTACGCGTGGACCCCCGACGGACGGCTGATCGCGGGCGAGGGAAGTCGTCTGGTTCAGTGGACCGGATCGGCGTGGGCCCCCATCGGGGACCTTGGCAGCGCCGGGCTTACGCAGATTACGCGGCTTGCCGTCTCACCGCGCGCGGATTGGATCGCCGTCGTCGCGATCCCGGGTAGCGGAGCTCGTTAGGCCGACTTGCGGAAGCAAGGCTTCTTGGCCGTGTCGACGCCTCGCCGGCGAAGCTCGGCGTATCGCGCGAGCTTTTCGGGGTAGCGCGCCAGCGACGCGCGCCGGTACCCAAGCGACTCGAAGAATCCCGCAGCCCGGGAGACGGCGAAAAGCTCCTCGACGCCGCGCCGCCGTGCCATTCCTTCGACACCACGCACCGCCAAGGTCCCGAGGCCGTGACCCTGTGACGTCGGTGATACTGCGACCGCGGCGACCTCGGCCACCGACGGCGAGTACTCCTGAAGCGCGGCGCACGCAACGACGCGATCGTGTCGATCCACGACCACAACGTACGAGTCGATGCCAATCGTGACGTCATCCAGTGAACGCGGAAGCAACTCTCCCGCCGTGAAGCTGGAGAGTAGGGCATGAATGTCGGCCACATCTGAAAGCACGGCGGACCGCACGGCATGCGTGGCGCTGAGACCCGTACGCCGAGGTCCCAGTGGCAACGTCCCGGTCTTCGGCGAGCGAACTGCCAGATTATGCATAGATAATGCATAAATAGGCACGACCCTTCCTGCAAGTCCTCGCGACCACGCCCTTCGCGATCCTGGGAAGGCGATGACCTGAGAGAGCCCCTTCGCGCCCTAGGCGATTCGCAGCACCAGCTTCCCGATATTCGTGTTGGACTCCATTCGACGATGCGCATCGGCGATGCGATCCAGCGGGAAGACCGAATCGACAGACGGACGAAGCTCGCCGGACGCAAGACGCGGCATGACGTCGCGATCGAAAGCGCGTGCCACAAGGATCTTCTCTTCGAGCGAACGCGCTCTGAGCACCGTGCCGCGAATGGTTAGGCGCTTGCCGAGGACCCGACCGAGTTCAATCGTCGCGCGAGGCCCCGCGACCGTTCCGATGAGCATCAAGCGTCCCTTGAGGCCTAGCACCTCGATACTCGGCGCGACGTAGGCGCCGCCTACCAAGTCGCAGACGATGTCGAAGCCGCGGCCCGCGGTCCACCGTCCCGCGGGAACGATCATTCCTTCCGGGTCTGTCCCCACGACCACTCCGTCTTCCAGGCCAAAGCTCCTGGCGGATTCGATCTTGTCCGCCGTGCGCGACGTGCCAAAGGGGATGGCGCCCCACGCGCGTGCGAGCTGCGTGGCAGCGAGTCCCACGCCGCTCCCAACGGCATGAATGAGCACGGACTCACCGCTGCGCATGCCGGCCTGCATAACGAGTGCGTCGTGTGCCGTGATGAACGCCTCCGGAGCGGCGCCCGCCTGCTCCCACGTCAGTCGGTCCGGGACGCGCAGCACCGTATCCTCGTGTGTGACGAGGTACTCGGCGTGTGCGCCCCCACCAACCAGCCCAAACACGCGGTCACCGACTGCCCACAGGGACTGCTGAGGGCCAACCGCTGCGACTTCGCCGGCGAACTCGATCCCCGGGATGTCGCGCGGCACGTCGGGAGGCGCTGGATATCTGCCCAGGCGCTGCAGCAGGTCGGCGCGGTTGAGTGCGCTCGCATGCACGCGTACCAGGATCTCGCGCGGGCCGGGTTCCGGTGCGGGAACGTCCTGGATTTCCAGGACGTCGGGATCGCCAAAGCGGGTAATGACGGCGGCGCGCATCACGCAAGGCTCGTGAGTGGGTGTCGAACGGGGCGTCGCGGAGGAAGCTGGACCTGGTTACGCGGAAGCGCGAGACGCTTGTCGAAACCCGGGGCGTTCGCTTTCGTACGGTTCAACGCACGCTGTTGTCTTCCCTTGTCGGACATACGCACATGTTCAGCATGCTCCTTGGTTTGGCCGTCAGCACGGTCATCGCGTATTTCGGATATTCGCAGGCCCGTCGGTTCGTCGCTGGGCGACTTCGCTACGTTGAAGCGGTGAACAATCCGGTGATTCCGCTGCTGGCTGGTGGGGCCGCGGCGTTGGTGGCGATTCCGATTGCCGGTCTGTTACCGATCGTGACGACGGGGACGGCCATCGTATTTGGCCTCAGCGTCGGCATGGGTGTAGCTGCCGGGCGCGGTGACATTCGCCGCAGCCTGCCGCCTGGTTCCTGAGGCGGGTTAGTGCGCGACGTCCGGTGGCTTTGCCACGGGCGTCGCGAGTGGGGTGGGGGTGCGATTCGCCATGTGGTTGCGCGCGAAGTCGAGCGCGTCGTCGAGATCCATGAAGATGTGCTCTGCCCCCAGTTCGTCGATGAGCGGCGAGCGTTCCACGGCAGCGAGTGGCTGGGTGTGAATCTCGGAAAGCAGGACCATGCTCCGGTCATGTTGCGCGCGACGCACGACATCACGGAGCGCGCGTAGTCCGGTCGAGTCCAGCAGCGAGACGTCGCGCATCCGGATGATGAGGACCTTCGGACGCCGGGCCACCGTAGAGAGCGTGTCCTTGAAGGTCTCCGCCGCCCCAAAGAAGAATGCGCCGCTCACCTCGAAGACTTCCACGCCGGCCGGAATGTCGCGCCGCGAGGAATCCTCACTCGCCTCGTCCCCGTCGGCTTCGCGCAGGGCCTTGGTCACGGCGTTGACGTTGGTGACCTCGGCCATGCGATGCATGAAGAGGAACGACGCGAGGACCATGCCGACTTCGATGGCCACCGTCAGGTCAACCAGGACCGTCAGCGTGAACGCGGTGAGCAGGACGGCGACGTCGGCGCGTGGCGCGCGCAATTCGTCCGCGAAGGTGCGCCACTCGCTCATGTGGTATGCCACCACCAGCAGGATGGCCGCGAGCGTGGCCATGGGGATGAGGGCGGCCAACCGACCGAAAAAGAGCGTGACCAGGAGCAGGACGACCGCGTGGACGATGCCGGCGATGGGGGTGCGACCTCCGTTCTTCACGTTGGTGGCGGTGCGGGCAATGGCGCCGGTCGCGGGGATCCCGCCAAATAGCGGCGATGCGATATTCGCCACCCCTTGGGCGACCAGCTCCATGTTCGACCGGTGCCGCGCGCCGATCATTCCGTCAGCAACAACAGCGCTCAACAAGGACTCGATCGCGCCCAGCAAGGCGATACTGAAGGCGGGCGACACCAGACGGGTGGCGTCCTCCAGGGAGATGTGCGGGACTACCGGATGGGGCAGGGAGGACGGCAACGTCCCGAACCGGCTGCCGACAGTCTCAACCGGCAGCTTGAAGAGGGCCACGACCGCGGTTGTCAACACGAGCGCCACGAACGGGGCCGGAACACGCCGGTTCACTCGCGGGAAGTAGACGACAATCAGCAGGGCGCCGACGCCGACGCCTAACGCCGTCGGTGTCGTGGTTCCCAGTCTCGACCCGAGCGCCACAAGGCGCTCCAGGAAGTTCGCCGGGACCGAGGCCAGCTCGAGTCCGAAGAAATCCTTGATCTGCGATGAGGCGATCACCACTGCGATGCCGCTCGTGAAGCCGGTGATCACTGGGGTGGGAATGAACTTGATCACCTGCCCCAGGCGCGCGAGTCCCATCGCCACGAGCATCACCCCAGCCATCAGGGTCGCGACCGTCAGTCCTTCCAACCCAAAGCGTTGCACAATGCCGTACACGATCACGACGAAGGCGCCGGTTGGCCCACCAATCTGTACGCGCGAGCCCCCGAGGCTCGAGATCACGAAACCGGCGACGATTGCCGTGTACAGGCCACGCTCCGGCGTCACGCCGCTGGCGATGGCGAACGCAATGGCCAGGGGTAGCGCCACGATCCCCACGACGGTCCCCGCGGTAAGGTCCGCCAAAAACTGACGGCGGTCGTAGGAACGCATCGTCGTAAACAGCTTGGGGACGAAGGTCAGTGCTCGCTCAGACATCGCCGTGGTGAAGTATCTGTGACCTCGCGTCCTGTGGGTTGCGACGTAAGTGGTTCGCGCGCTTCAGGCCGCCGATGCGGACCGCTGCCGCTGCAACTTAGCACACCCGGGCCCGCGTCGCGTGCGCGGACGGCATAACTTTACTCGCAGGATGTCTCCGGATGGCGGTGCAAGGTGCCGGAGGCCGGACCCTCAATTCCTGGGCTCATGACACAACGAATGGCAGCGGCGCTCGCCCGGGCGGAGTCGGCCCGACACGATCTGTTGGCGCTGGTGAGCCAGCTGGATGACGCCGCGCTTGCTCATCGACCGAATCCCTCGTCGTGGACGCCACTGGAGGTGCTGGAGCACCTCCGCCTGAGTGAGGAGAATATCGCCAGGCTGCTGGCGCACCGCATGATGCGCGCGAAGGAAGGCGGCCTAACGCCGAGCAGTCCACCCGACGACGACTCGGGCGACACGATCGTTCTGGGCAAGGGTCGTGCGGACGCGCCGGAGATTCTCGTTCCCCAAGCGTCCCTGTCGCGTGATGGCGTGTTGGGAGGCTTGGCAGCGACGCGTCAGGCGCTGCGAGCGCTCTGTTCGAACGTGGATGCCTTCGACGGCACACGGGTGGTGGCGCGACACATCGTCCTCGGGGAAATCCACTTCTACCAGTGGATCCATTTCATCGGCGCTCACGAAGAACGTCATCGGCAGCAAATTGTCCGAATTCTTGAAGGCACATGAGCGTCTTTTCGAATGCCGTCGGCTCGGCGCGCGAAAACGCCGACGCGTACAAGAGCGCGCTACTCGACTTGCTCGGAGATCGCGATCCGATCGCGGTTTTTTCCGAGCTGCCGGACGACGTCGCGGAGCAAACCGCCTTCCTGAGCGACGAGGATGCGCGCCGGCCTGAGCGCGAAGGCAAGTGGTCCATACTCCAGGTGATCGAGCACCTGATCGACTCCGAGATCGTGTACGGGTATCGCTCACGCTTGATCCTTGCCAACCCGGGGATCGATATCGTGGGCTACGACCAGGACCGGTGGGCCGAGACACTTGGCTACCAACGCGAATCACTCACCCATGCCATTCCGGAACTTCGTGTGCTGAGAGGCCGCAATCTTCGGCTGCTCAAGCGACTGACGGACAGCGAGCTCGATCGGTATGGCATGCATAACGAGCGCGGACGCGAGAGTCTGCGCGACATGGTGCGCCTGCTCGCTGGACACGACCTGTTGCATCGCGCGCAGATCGCCCGAATTCGCAGCGCCCTCGGTTATGCCTGACGCACGTCGACTGCAACGACTCCCAGGAGCTTACGCGGTCTGCCGGCTGGAGCCCAACGCCGGGCTGCCGTTCTGGTGCGTGAAGTCGGAGCCTCTGCTCGCGTACACACGAACACCGGAAGAGACGTCAGTGGTGTGCCTCCAAGAGTTGGTGCCGGCGTCGATCCGCGCCGAGCGGGGGTTCTGCGCCTGGCGGGTGGCCGGCACGATCGACTTTTCTGTAACGGGCGTTATGTCGGCGCTCACAACGCCGCTGGCAGACGCAGGAATTTCCGTGTTCGCTCTCTCGACGTTCGACACGGACTACCTGCTCGTTCCGGACGAGAACCGGGAGCGCGCGGAGGCCGTGCTCTCGCGCGCCGGGTTCAGCTTGTCGTAATGGAGCGCCGCTAGGCGGGCGGAGCGTCCGGGATGTCGTGCAGTGGCGGCGGATCGCTCTTGCGAGAGGAAAGCAGCCAGTTCACGATCCAGACCACTAGCAGGATCGGCAGCGCGATCTTGAGCGCGGCAAAGCCGACCGAGACGATCGTGAAGAGGATCGAAAGCAGGAAGCCACCCACCACGAAGACGAGCAAGATCGGCAGCCCGATCACTGCGAGTACCACGAGAATCGGCACCGCCAAGATCAGGAGCAGCAAGAGCATGGGGAGCCCGATGGCCTTGAGCACGAAGGCAATCGGAATGAGCCACGCCAAGGAGCCTAGTGCCTTCAATAGCACCTTGAATACGGCCCACTTGGCGAGCAAGGACTTGATCAATGCCCACATGACACCGGTCTCCGTGCGGTTTGGTGTCAGGCCATACGGCGGGTTGGGCGGTCGAGTTTCCGGCCGGCAGCCCTCGGCGCATCCGGACGGCGGCGCGATCCGCGGTGAGCGCGGCCCGCACGGGTTGCCCGGCGCTTAATTTCCTTCGTCCTGCCCCCAAATTCGGAGTCGAGGCACCACATGGCAGACGCCAAGAAGCCTACAAAAAAGAAAATCAACTTCTCGCGTGCCTGGGCCGAGGCGCGGGAGCTGCTCTGGCGACACCGCCAATCGCTGTCGATCGGCTTTCTCTTGATGATCGTGAGCCGTCTGGCCGGACTGGTGTTACCCGCCAGCTCCAAGTGGCTCATCGACGAAGTGTTGGGCAAGGGGCGCGTGGAACTCCTGACCCCGTTGGCATTGGCGGTGGGTGCCGCCACGGTGGTGAATGCGGTGACGTCCTTCGCGCTGTCGCAGGTGGTGAGCATTGCCGCGCAACGCGCCATCACGGACATGCGCATTGCCGTGCAGCGCCACGTGATGCGACTGCCGGTGTCGTACTTCGATTCCACGAAGACGGGGATCCTGATCACGCGGATCATGTCTGATGCCGAAGGGATCCGCAACCTCGTGGGAACGGGCATCGTGCAACTGGTGGGTGGCTTCCTTACCGCGATACTGGCGTTAGGCTACCTGTTCTACCTGAACTGGCGGCTGACGGCGATCACGATTGTCATGCTCGCCGCCTTTGGTCTCATGATGGCGATCGCCTTCAAGCGCCTGCGCCCGATCTTCCGCAAACGGAGTGAGATCAACGCCGAGGTCACAGGTCGTCTGGGTGAATCCATCGGTGGCGTGCGCATCGTGAAGGTGTACAGCGCCGAGGATCGTGAAGAGTCGACTTTCCGGAGCGGCGCCGAACGGCTGTTCGAGAATGTGAGGCAAACCATCACCGGAACGTCCGCCGTCGGGGCCGGGACTACGGTCATCGTTGGCGCCATCGGCGTCTTGTTGATCGTGATGGGTGGCCGCGCGATCATCGCCGGACAAATGACGTTAGGCGAATTCGTCACGTACATCTTCTTTATTGGCATGGTGGCGGCGCCGCTGGTGAGCATCGCCTCCATCGGCACGCAGATCACCGAGGCGTTCGCCGGGCTGGACCGCATTCGCGAGATCCGGGATACGGCGCGTGAGGATGCCGACGACGCTCGCCGTCTGCCGGTTCCCGAGCTGATGGGCGATGTAGCCTTCAAGGACGTGTCGTTCGCGTACGTCAATGACGTGCCGGTACTCCATGACGTGTCGTTCCACGCACCGGCGGGGTCCACGACGGCCCTCGTTGGGTCCAGCGGAGCGGGGAAGAGCACGCTCATTGGCCTCGTCATGGCGTTCAACCGACCGAAGTCCGGCCAGGTCCTCGTGGATGGTCGGGACCTCGAGGAGCTTCGCTTGCATGAGTATCGCGCGCACCTTGGTGTCGTCATGCAGGACAACTTCCTTTTCGACGGGAGCATCCGGGACAACATCGCCTACGCGAACCCCGAGGCAACGCTGGAGGACGTGAAGCGGGTGGCACGGGTCGCGCACGTCGACGAGTTCGTCGAGCCGTGGGAGAACGGGTACGACACGATCGTTGGCGAGCGCGGGGTGAAGCTGTCGGGGGGGCAGCGGCAGCGTGTGGCGATTGCCCGGGCGATCCTGGCGAACCCACGGATCCTCATCCTGGACGAAGCGACGTCCAGCCTGGATTCCGAGAGTGAGGCGATGATTCGCGACGGGCTCCAGAATCTTCGTCGCGGACGGACCACATTCGTGATTGCGCACCGCCTGTCGACGATCGAGAGTGCAGACCAGATCCTCGTCATGGAACATGGAGAGATCGTGGAACGCGGCTCACACGCCGAGCTGATGACCCTCAATGGGCGATACCGCGAGTTGCACGACCGCCAGTACGGCATTGAACAGGACCGATTCATCAATCCGGGCGAGGATTTCACCCCAGAGCCCGAGAATGTGCGTGAGGAGGCGATGAAGGCCGCGGGCCCGGGCGCGCGGCGCAGCAGCTGACGACGCACGGAGGCCCGAGCCGGATGGCGAGCCGCCCCGATCCCACGCCCGGTCCTGCCCCGCGGGCCATGCTCTGGATCGTGGTCGTGGCAGCCGGGCTGGGTGCACTCGGGGAGACCGGGTTGCGGCTGGCGACTCGCCTCCTTGGCCGCCCGACGTACTTGAACCCTCAGGCGGTCTGGCTGGCGCCATTGTTTGGGCTGGCGGTCTTGGCGATCCCCGCCGCCATCTGCCTGGTGGTCCTGCCTCGCGGCCGCCGGGTCGCCGGGTTGGTGTTGGTTGGCGCCACCTTTGCCCTCGTCGAGGTGCTCTGGCTGCTCCCGCGCTTGGCGCCGTGGGCCACGACAGTTGTTGCTGTCGGCGTGGCCGTGGAGCTCGCGCGTCGGGCGCACGCGCACACCACCCAGGCGCTTCGGCTGGCGCAGCGTGCTGGGGCGCTGGTGATCGCTGTCTCCGCCGCCTTGGCGATCGGTGTGAATGCCCGGCGCGTCCTACGTGAGCAACATGCGCTGTCCCGAGCGCCTGCGCCGGCGACGTCGCCGAATGTGTTGCTGGTTGTACTCGACGCGGTTCGTGCCGAGGGAATGGGGGTGTTCGGAGGACCCGTCCCCAACACGCCCTTCCTGTCGCGCTTGGCATCGCAATGCACCGTCTTCGATCGGGCCATCGCCCCCGCCTCGTGGACGCTGCCGTCGCACGCGTCCATGTTCACCGGTCGCTGGCCCGCCGAACTGGACGCCGACTGGGCCGTGCCGCTGGATGCCCGCGAACCCGTGTTGGCAGAGCAGCTCGGCAACCGCGGTTACCGAACTGGTGCAGCTGTCGGTAACTACCTGTACACGTACTACGAGTTCGGACTCCAACGTGGCTTTGCCCACTACGACGATTACGGCATCTCGGCGTCGGAGAGCGCCCTCCGAAATGTCGTGGGCGACCGGTTGGCACGCGGCTGGAATGCCATGACGCGAAGCTATGTGGTGCCGGGTCGCAAGGACGCCACGCGCATCCGCCGTGATGCGTTGCGGTGGGTGGACGACGTCGGCGAGCATCCCTTTTTCCTGTTCGTGAACCTCTACGACGCGCATGACCCGTATGCCCCACCCGCGCCCTGGCGAGACGCCTTCATGACGTCGGAGCCGCCGACGCGCGCGTTGGGCGATCTCGAACAGCACCTGGATACGGCGTCGGTGAATGGGCTCCGGACGGCGTACCATGGAGCCATCGGCTATCTCGATGCCGAGGTGGATTCCCTCCTGCGCGGGCTGGAGTCGCGAAAGCTGCGGGAACGCACGGTCGTGATCATCACGGCGGATCACGGCGAGGAGTTTGCCGAACACCGGCGGCTGCAACACGGCAACACCCTCTACTATCCGTCGGTGCACGTCCCCTTGATGGTGTGCCCGCCCAAGCTTCCGCCGGAGGGCGCGCGGCGGGTGAGCGACGCGGTGACCCTGCGTGACCTTCCCGCCACCGTCTTGAAGCTGACGGAATCCCCCGAGGCGGTCGCTTCGCTGCCTGGGCGGAGCCTGGATGCCTACTGGCGCGGCAAGAGCGCTCCCTCGTGCCGGTCCAAGGCCGTCTCCTTTGTCCGCCGCACCCCGGGCGCCTCCAACTGGTACCGGGGCGCGAACGAGTCCCTGACCTCGCTCGTGGAAGGCGATTTTCACCTGATTCGCACCGATCAGGGGTCGGAGGAGCTGTTCAACGTCACGGCGGATCCCTTTGAGCAGCACGACCTCACCCAGGTGGCGGGCATGGATACCACCCTGGCCCGCCTCCGCGAGTCGCTCGCCCACCCGGACGCCTGCGCGAAGTAGCCCCGGCACCGTCTCTGTCGGCGGAGCTCTGCGGGCGCTTACGTGGCCGAAGCAACGGCCAGCTCAATCCCTGTATGGCCTCGGGTCGCGAGACTCCGCTCGTCCGACCACAACGCGCCGGAATTCCGCTCAGTACGTGCAGCTATTGAGGCGCATTCAAGCGCTGGTAGGCGCGCGTAACCGTTTAATTGACTTGCAGTTACGCGACTTCGACGCCGTGTTTCTACCCAGCTTCAACTCGTCCCGATTCGACACATTGCGGCTGTGTTGGGAGTCGGAAAACGCAGACACAACGGTGCCGCAACGTCCGGTCGACCCCCCTTTTCCGACCGACCCGCCGACGGGACGAGGGTAGAGGGCTGTTTAGCTGCGATTCCTCTGGGGCACGAGGGCGCGAAAATGGTCCGCCACCCGGGGAAGAAACGGTAACCGTGAACCGTCGGTAGGCGTCTTGATCTTGATGGAGGCACCTGTCGTTCGCCCGCGGGCACGCGAACGAGAATCCTGACGCACCTACCGCTGAGCACACACACAGCAAACACGCCGACGAAATCGACGGCACTGGCTGGCGAACTCGCCGAGCTGGTGCTGGAATTGGCGTTGTCCCTGCACAAGCGCGCGATCTACCCGGCGGGCCATCCGCTGTTGCGCGGTGCGGTGGACTCCCTGTGGAACCGGGTGAAGCGCGCCGTGGACGGACGCGGCGTGGTGTCGATGGGCGTCGCACGCCACCAGCTGATCGTTGAAGGCGTCGCGACCGACGAGGCGCACCCGCTCCTCCGTGAATTGGCGTCGCACCTGCACGAGCATCAGATCGCGGCGCTGCGGTTCCATCAGGGGGTCGAGCGCGACGAGATCGACGACCTACTGGGCACCCTCGCCGTTGCTGCTGCCCGCGTCGACCGGCCGCTCGGCACCTTGGGCCCGGAGGTCCTGTCGCGATGGCGTCACATCGCCCTCTTCCCCGCGTCGTTCGAGCAGTTGGAGCTGGTGGAGGACGAAGCGGACGAGCTGATGACGCAGGACGACTCGCCCGAGGCGCAGCAGCTGTGGCTGGGCTTGGCCCGCGCCGCACTCGCCGGACATGGAGAGTTCGGCGAGGAAGATGCGGATGCGTACGATCCAACGCGGGTGGCTCGCGCGATCGACTCGCGTCGCGGGGAACGCGCGTACGAACAAGTGGTGATCGGCTATTTCTTGCAGGTGACGGCCGAGCTGGACAAGCTGCCCAAAGGCACCAAGAGCGCTGAGCGACTGCGTTCGCGGGTGTCGTCGCTGTTGTCCTCACTGAATCCCGATACGCTCGCCCGGCTGATGGAAATGGGTGGCGATCAGTCGCAACGCGGCCAGTTCCTCAAACAAGCGACGGACCACCTGTCGGCGTCCGCCGTGTTGGACCTGGTGCGGGCGAGCGCCACGGTCTCCAGCCGCACGATCTCGGATGCCATGATGCGCCTGCTGACCAAGTTGGCGCGCAATGCCAGCGGCGTTCGCAACGAGGGCACCAGTGCCGATCGCCTGCTTCGCTCGCAGGTGCGCAGCATGCTGGAAGGGTGGACGCTCGACGACCCCAATCCGGACGGCTACAGCGAGTTGCTGCGCGGCATCGGGCATTCCGAGAACCGTAGCGAAGTGGATCGGGAGCGCGATACCTGCGAGCCCGAACGCATCGTGGAGTTGTCATCCGAGGTGAACGTCATTGGGCCGGCGACGGAAACGGCGATCACGCGTTGGGTTGCACGTGACGGCATGGCCGCCGTGCTCGATCGCCTCACCGTCTTGCCATCGGGAGAGATTCGCGAGCGGCTGATCGACTCGCTCGTGAACGGCGCCCTGCTGGGCGAGCAGCTCCAGTCGGACCGCCCGGACGTCCGCGTCCTCGAACACGCGGTGCTTCGACTGCGCGAACGGGCCACCGAGCCATTGCTCGACGCCCTGGCACGTCGTGACGAGCGGGACGCCGGATGGCTCGCCGACCTGCTGAGTCGCACGGGTTCTGCGGGCCTGGGGATCATTCTCAAGACCTTGATGAAGCGGGCCCCGTTCGTGCAGCGCGTGCTGCTAGGGGTCCTCGATCGCGCCGACGAGGTGCCGCTGGACTCCGACCTGGATGAGCTCACGCGCTCCGATGACGTGGCGCTGCGACGCGAGGCGTTGCGGCTGATGATGAAGCAGGCCGGGACGCGCGAAACCGCGATGCTGCGCGCCTTGCGCGATCGGGACGAAAAGACGGTGTCGCTGGCCCTCGCACAGGCGCTCCGTCAGGCGTCCGCGCCGGTGGCAGCAGCGATCATGGCGCGCATCGACAGCGGAGCCGACCTGACGCCAGACATGCGAAGCCGAGGCGTTCGCGCAGTGGCGGCGTCCGGAAGCGATTCGGTAGTGCGCTGGTTGCGCGACCTCGCCATCACGCAGCATTGGCTGTTGCGGTATTCGAAACTTCGCAAGCCCTCGCCAGAGAGCGTGGCCGCGGTGGCCGGGTTGGCCGCGCACTGGGCTGACCACGTGGACGCGTCGCTGGCGCTGGTGCTCGCCAAGCGCAGCAGCGATGCGGCCTATCGACACGCGGTGCGCCGCGGGGAGGAGCGGTGACCGACGCCGCCCGTTACTTGACGTCGTTGGCGCAAGCGCTGGCGAAGATGTCACTGTACGCCGAGGGGCATCCGGCGCGGGCACGTGCCGCGGATGCATCGTTTGAACTGCTGCGTGAGCTGCAACGATCCGACCCCTTGCCAGCGTTCTCGTTTCTGGGGCGCGAGGTCATCTACAACCAGCGCTCCATGCGCGAGCTGAGCGACTGGGATTGGTCGGAACGCCTGTCATCGTGCGGCGTGCAACGCCTGGAGTTCGAGGGGAAGATCGAGCGCGAAGACTACCGCGCGTTCCTCGAGGAAGTCCTGACGCGCATTTCGCTGCACGTGTCCGGCAACATCATCACGCCGGTCGAGCGAACGCGACGCGCCACACCCATTCGCTTTGGGGCGATTGGCCTCAAGGAATCACACGCGCCGTCCAGCGAAGACGCCCAGGCGGAGGACCAGGACGATGGCCGATCGTCGCAGGTCGCCGACGTCACCGAAGAGGCAGACTCGGTGGAGTGGATGCACCGCGAAGTGCTGTCGAACCGGTCACTGCCGGTGGCAGAGGCGGAGTTGGTCGTCGGCTCGCTTTCCGCGGCCATGCACGGCGACCGGCACCTATTGCTGCCGCTGCTGACGCTCAAGGACTTCGATCAGTACACGACCACGCACGCGTTGAACGTGGCGGTGTTGGCGATGGGCCTGGCCGAGTATATGGGACTGTCCGGTCGCGAGGCGCGCGCCTATGGGGTTGCCGGCCTCCTGCACGACTTGGGCAAGGTGCGCGTTCCGCTCGAAATCCTGCGCAAGCCGGGCAAGCTGTCCGATGCCGAGCGCGAGGTGCTGCAAAAGCACCCGTCGGACGGCGCGCAGATCATCCTCTCCGGCAGCCGCAAACACGACCTCTGCGCGGTCGTGGCCTTCGAGCACCACATCATGATCGACGGCGGCGGTTATCCGACTCGCCACACGCGGCGTGATTGCCACCACGCGTCCCTACTCGTGCACGTGTGCGATGTGTTCGACGCCCTGCGCACGCACCGCCCGTATCGTGTGGCGTGGGTCATTCCGTCCATCCTCACGTACATCGAGCGCAAGATCGGCACGGAGTTCCATCCTGAGGTAGCCCGCGCGTTCCTTGGCATGATTCAGGAGTGGGAGCTGCGACACGCCGTGGCCGACTCACTCGATCCCGACACGCTGACTCCCGCCGGGGCGTTGTAGGCACTCGTTGTCTGAGCGCCCTCACGGTTTGGGGCAATACGGCGATCCGGTCGGCAATCGAAAGGTGCGGCACCTGGCGGTCGGTGCATGGATCGTTGACCCGTGCTGGCCGCCGTGCGTTCCGCCTCTGTGCTGGGGATCGATGCTTACGACGTCACCGTAGAGGTGGACGTCGCGAGCGGCTTGCCGCAGTGGACGATCGTGGGGCTCGCGGCCAGCTCGGTGCGCGAAAGTCGTGAGCGCGTGAGTGCGGCGCTCACGAACGCAGGGTTCACGCTGCCACCGCGCCGGATCACGATCAACCTCGCCCCGGCGGATGTTCGGAAGGAAGGCACAGCGTTTGACCTGCCGATTGCCCTCGGCGTGTTGGCGGCTACTGGCCAACTCCCCGACGGAGCGCTCGATGGTCTGGTCGCACTCGGCGAGTTGGGACTGGATGGCGCATTGCGGCCGGTGCGGGGTGTGTTGCCGGTGGCACGCCGGCTGAGCCTCGATCGCGTGCGAGCGTTGGTGCTGCCACCAGCCAACGTTCCGGAGGCCGCACTGGTGAGTGGTGTGGCGCTGGCTGCGCCGGCGACGCTGGAGCAACTGGTGTGCGAACTGCGCGCCCGCTGCCTAACGGTTGTCAGCGAGCGGCAGCCGTTGACGGTGCAGGGGCGCGACATGGTTGACCTGAGTGACGTGGTGGGGCAGCACGCCGCACGTCGTGCGCTGGAGATCGCGGCCGCGGGCGGCCACGCCGTGCTGATGGTGGGGGCTCCTGGGACGGGGAAAACGATGCTGGCTCGGCGCCTGCCGACGATCCTGCCTCCCCTGAGCGAAGGGGAGGCCCTGGAGGTCGTGGCGATTCACTCGATTGCCGGGCTGTTGGAGCCAGGCACGGCACCGGCGGCCACGCGTCCCTTTCGCGCCCCGCACCATTCGTTGAGTGCCGCCGCCCTCATCGGCGGCGGAAGCAACCCGCGACCGGGCGAGGTGAGCCTGGCGCACCACGGCGTGTTGTTTCTCGACGAATTGCAGGAAATGCCGCGGTCCGTTCTCGATTCCCTGCGACAACCGCTGGAGGATGGCCGGGTGCTGATCTCCCGCGCGTCGTGCACGGTGAGCTTTCCGTCCCAGTTCACACTGGTAGGCGCCATGAATCCGTGCCCGTGTGGCCGCGCGGACGTGGAAGGTCGCAGCTGCCGATGCTCGGAGGCGGACTTGGAGCGACATCGTGCGCGCATCTCCGGCCCGCTCGCCGACCGCATCGACCTGAGCGTTCGGGTTCCGCCGGTCGACCTTCGTCAACTGGGCCTCGCGCCACCCGCGGAAAGCTCCGCCGCGGTGCGAGAGCGTGTGGCAATGGCTCGGGCACGACAAGCCCTTCGTTACGCCCGACTGCGCGGCGTGCTCCTGAACGCGCATGTGGCCGGTCGTTGGCTGGATGCGCATACGGGAATCGATCGTGAGGCCCGGGAGCTGCTGTCGACGGCCGCCCAACGGATGGCGCTGTCGGCGCGCGGCTATCACCGTGCCCTGAAGGTGGCGCGCACCGTCGCCGACCTGGACGGCGACGACGCGGTCCTGGAGTCGCACGTCGCCGAGGCATTGCAGTTTCGCATGGTGGAGCGGCTGCCTGCCGCTGCGCCACGCGGATAACTTTCGCGAATGACGGATCTGACGCTGCGCGCGGTTGCCACTCCTGAGGACGGATCGTTAGGTGCGGAGCCTGCCCTGGACGAGCTCGAGGCACGGCTGATCGCGTGGTTTCGGTCTGTGGGGTCAGCGCTCATCGGATTCAGTGGGGGTGTGGATTCCGCCTACCTGGCCTGCGTTGCCCTCGAGTCCGTCGGCCCTGCGCACGTACTGGGCGTCATTGGCCGCTCGGCCTCGTACCCGCTGGAACAGTGGCAA
This sequence comes from Gemmatimonadaceae bacterium, assembly GCA_044224875.1. GTDB lineage: Bacteria > Gemmatimonadota > Gemmatimonadetes > Gemmatimonadales > Gemmatimonadaceae > JABAQJ01. The sequence continues at coordinate 33,180 of JBGAJQ010000005.1, forward strand.
CGGGCGCGCGACGTGGCCACGCGGTTCGGTCTCCCGGTGTTGGAGCTGGACACCCACGAACTGACCGACCCGCGGTATGCCGCCAATCCGGTCAATCGGTGCTACTACTGCAAGACCGAGTTGTGGGACCAGCTGGTCCCTGTTGCTATGGCCCGAGGGATCGCGGTGGTGTGTGACGGGACCAACGCCGACGACTTGGCGGACTACCGGCCGGGCCGCGCAGCGGCTCGCGAACATGGGGTGCGGAGCCCGCTCGCCGAGCTGGGATTCACCAAGGCGCACATCCGTGCACTGAGCGCCCGTCGCGACATCCCGACGTGGTCCGTCCCGTCGTCGCCGTGCCTCTCGTCGCGACTTCCATATGGAACGGCGGTGACCGTTGAACGACTCGTGCAGGTGGAGCAGGCCGAACGCGGGCTGCGCGAACTCGGCATCGTTGGCGATCTGCGGGTGCGGCATCATGGACCTGTAGCACGCGTCGAGTTAGGCGCCGCTGAGCTGGCGGCGTGGCTCTCACCGGTACGCGCCAGAGTCCTGTGCGCGACGGTGCGTAAGGCAGGCTACCAACGCGTCGTGATCGACCTGCGCGGCTTTCGATCCGGGTCGCTCAATGTGCTAGGCGGCGTGCATCCGTGAGCGACCTCGCCGAACTCTGTCGTCAGCTGCAGGCGCTGGGTGTATCGGTCCGGCCCGAAGTGCGGGACGGGCAACTCCTGCTTGTCCCCGAAGGCGAAATGCCGGACTTGAGCGACGCAACGTTGCGAACGCGAGTCCTCGCCATCGCGCGTTCGGCATCGTTCACTCACGTATCCCTGGAAGTGGTCGACGACGATGCGACTGTTCATCGCGATCAACCTGACGACTGAGGTTCAACAGTCCATTGAGGCCGTCGTGGCGCCCGTTCGCACGCAGGTGCCGTCGATCCGGTGGGTGCCGTGCGATCGGCTTCACGTCACGGTGAAGTTCCTTGGTGAGCAAGAGCCCGCCTCCGTCGCCGGTATTCGATCCACCCTCACCAACGTCGCACGGCCGGCGCACCTGGGCCTTTGTCGCATTGCGGAGTTTGGGGTATTCCCGAACTTTCGGTCGCCTCGCGTCGTATGGATGGGCGTGCAGACGCCAGGACTCGTTGAATTCGCCGCGGAACTCGACAATGCGCTCGCCACGATTGGCGTCCCGCGCGAGGGTCGCGGCTTTGCGCCGCACCTCACGCTCGGGCGCCTGGCCAAGCCCCTTTGGCCGCGCGAGCTCGATGCATTGCGTCGGTGGGGTAGCGCCGTCGGCGCGGTGGCTGAACAGGAAATCCCCAGCGTTGACCTGATGCACAGCGAGATCCGTCCCGGCGGTCCCGCGTATTCGATCCTTTCTCGCGCGCCCTTGGGTGGCGCGCCCTCCTCCTCAACTCGTTAGGGGTCGCGCCATGTTTGGCTGTCTCCGTCGAATCGGTTGCCTGGTCGTGCTGGCGATCATTGCGGTCTGTGGCTGGATCTTTCGTGATCGCTGGATGCCGATGGTCTTTGGAAAGCCGCGTCCTGTCACCGCAACATGGGAGGGAGTGACACCAGAGCGTGCGACCAAGGCACGGGATGCGCTCCAGTCCCTAGGCCAGAAGTCCGGGCCTGTCTTCACCAACCTCAAGGCAGCCGATATCGCGGCGGTGCTGCTGGACGGCTCGGCGGGGACACTACCAAGTTCCGTACAGGGCGCCGAGGCGACGGTGGAAGGCGATCAGGTGCACCTGCGTGCCACAATTAATCTGGACGACATCAAGGGGCTGGACATCCTCGGGCCATTCGGCGATTTCGTTGGGAAGCGGGAGCGATTCGAGCTCGGCGGCACGCTCGGCGTCGTCTCGTCGGGAGTTGGGGAATTTCGGGTGGAATCGGCCCGTATCGGCGACCTGCCCATTCCCAGGCAGGCAATCCCGAAACTCCTGCAGCGCCTGCAGCGCGGCACACGGCCACCTGGCCTGGCCGACAACGGCGTGCCGTTTAAGCTGCCGGCCTATGTTGGCGATATTCGCGTGGGGAAGGGACGGGTCACCTTGTACAAGAACGTGTCATGAGCCGACGTATTCTGGTTGTGGACGATGAGCAAGGGGTTCGAGCTGCACTCGGCCAGTTGCTGGAGTATGAAGGCTACGAGGTCAAGACCGCGTCGAATGGCGCGGAAGCCCTGACGACGTATGAGAAGTGGCGTCCGCAGCTGGTTTTCCTGGACGTGAAGATGGCGGGGATCGACGGGATTGAAGCGCTCCGTCGGATCAAACAGGCGGATCCGTCCGCCCAGGTCGTCATGATCTCCGGGCACGCGACGATCCAGACCGCAGTCGAGGCGACGCAGCTGGGCGCCTACGACATCCTCGAGAAGCCCCTCGACACGGATCGCATCCTGGTCCTGCTCCGCAACGCGCTGCAGCACCTGACGCTGTCGGAGGAAAACGCGCGACTGCGCGAATCGATCGAGTCGCGGTACGAGATCGTCGGCAAGTCGTACGCGATCCGCACCCTGATGGAGAAGATCGAAAAGGTCGCCACCACACCTGCACGGGTGCTGATCACGGGAGAGAACGGAACGGGAAAGGAGTTGGTGGCGCGGGCAATTCACCGGCTATCGCCACGCGCGTCCAAGCCCTTTGTCGAGGTGAATTGCGCCGCGATCCCCGGAGAGCTCATCGAAAGTGAACTGTTCGGCCACATGAAGGGCTCGTTCACGGGCGCGGTGACTGACCGGGCGGGAAAGTTTGAGCAGGCGGACAAAGGAACGCTCTTCCTCGACGAGATCGGCGACATGAGTGTCGCCGCGCAGGCCAAGGTGCTCCGTGTGTTGCAGGACGGCGAGGTGGTGCGCATTGGCGGGAGCAAGAACATCCAGGTCGATGTGCGCGTGCTGGCGGCCACAAACAAGAACCTCGAGGACGAGATCGAGAACGGCCGCTTTCGCGAGGACCTGTACTATCGGCTGAATGTGGTGCCCTTGCACGTGCCGCCCCTGCGTGACCGGCGGGAAGATATCCCCATGCTGGCGCAGTACTTCGTGCAGCAACTCTCCACACGGGACGGGGCGCCGGCACGGTCGATCGACGCCGGGGCGCTGGAGCTGCTGGCGTCCCTCGACTGGCCGGGCAACGTGCGAGAACTCCGCAACACGATCGAACGGCTCCTGATCCTCGCTTCCGGTCCGCGTGTTGTAGCTGCCGACGTGTCGCGCCTGACGGGGCCACGCCCCGCCGACGTCTCCACGCTTGGTTCCCTGCTGGAGTGCAAGACGTTCGAAGAATTCAAGGCGGCCGCCGAGCGCGCCTTTCTCCTGGCCAAGCTGCGCGAATACGACTGGAACGTTTCCGAGACCGCGCGTGGGCTCGACATGCCGCGCTCCAACCTGTACAAAAAGATCGATCGATACGCGTTGTCGCGAGAAGGCTGACGACCCGCCTTCCCGATTCCCACTGATCACCCGAAGGGCCGCGCATGGCATCCAAGGATTGGGACAAGGAGATGGCCAAGATCGACAAGCAGTTGGAGTCGATCTCGGACGAAGCGCTCTTTCCAACGAAGGCCGCGCCGACACCGGCGGCGAAGGCCGAGATCGTCGAAAAGCAGCGGTCGACATCGACCTTTGGCGTGGTGTTGCGACTGCTGCTGGCAGTCGCGCTGGGCGTTGCCATGGTGTTCTGGCCGTACCCGGCCCGCTGCGGCGTTGGACTCTTCGGGTATCTCGGGGCGGTGGCCGTGCTGATGGCAGCCGGGGCATGGAGTGCGGTGTGGTCGTGGAGGCATCGGTCCGGACGCGCCCACATGCTGTCGCTCCTGATCCTCCTGTGGGGCGGTGTCCTTGGCGCGGTCGAGATCCTGCCTCGAACGGGATACGCCAAGCCCTCGGACGCGCACCCAGCGCAGTGGCTCTGTCCGTAGGTCAAGCGTTGGCACCGCACGGGGCTTTATGGCCTGTGACCGCGAAATCGTGCCGTCCTTTCGAGCAATGTCGAGCCAGTCGCACCATCCAAAAGGAGTGGCTACTAGCCCTGGTGTGAGTCGGTGGAGGCAGGCGAACGTGACGCAGGGGAGGGTCCCATCGGGGACGCGCTCCCACGGCGGTACGAGAGGCGGCTAGCTTTCAGCCCCCTGCCTGTTCCAGGCACGGGCGCTCGCTACCCAGATCCCGACATGCCTGCTTCCTTCAAGAACTTCATCGCCGGCGCGTGGAGCCCATCCTCGTCAGGCGCAACTTTCGAGAACGTCAATCCCGCCGACACCTCGGACGTGATTGGCCAGTTCCCCGCATCCACCGCCGAAGACGTCGAACGCGCCGTGCGAAGCGCGCAGCGCGGGTTTGAGCTGTGGCGTCGGACGCCGGCCCCCCTCCGTGGCGACGTACTGCGTCGCGTCGGCGACCTGTTGCTGGCTCGCAAGGAGGAGATCGCGAACCTCATGACGAGGGAGATGGGCAAGCCCCTCGCCGAAACGCGCGGTGATGTGCAGGAGGGTATCGATACCGCGTACTACGCCGCCACCGAAGGGCGTCGCCTCTTTGGCCACACCGTGCCGAGCGAACTTCGGAACAAGTGGGCGATGAGCTTCCGGCGGCCGATGGGGGTCTGCGGTCTGGTCACGCCGTTCAATTTCCCGCTCGCCATTCCGACCTGGAAAATGTTTCCGGCCCTCGTCTGCGGTAACTCCGTGGTGATCAAGCCCGCCGAAGATGTGCCGCACACCGTCACCGTGTTGGTGGAGGTGTTACTGGAGGCCGGCCTTCCGCCGGAGGTGATTCAGCTGGTGCACGGGAGTGGCGAGGAGGCAGGGGCGGCCATCGTGAATCATCCGCAGGTACCGGTGATCTCGTTCACGGGCTCCACGGAGACGGGGCGAATCGTCGGCGAGATCTGCGGGCGCATGCACAAGCGTCTCTCGCTCGAGATGGGCGGAAAGAACGCGCAGATCGTGCTCGACGATGCCAATCTGGAACTCGCGCTCGAAGGGGTGTTGTGGGGCGCCTTCGGCACCACCGGACAGCGCTGCACCGCGACCAGCCGCCTGATTCTGCAGGCGGGCATCCACGACGCGTTTGTCGACATGCTGGTCGAACGAACGCGCGCTCTCAAGTTGGGGGATGGGCGCGTGGCCGGGACCGATGTGGGTCCCGTGATTCATGAGGCGTCCCGGTCGAAGGTGGAGGCCTACGTGGCGATCGGGAAATCCGAGGGCGCCGACCTGCGACTTGGCGGAGAACGGCCAGCCGGGAGCTCACTCGCCAAGGGATTCTTCTTCCAGCCAACGATCTTCACGAATGTGAAGGCGGGGTCGCGTCTGGAGCAGGAGGAAATTTTTGGCCCCGTGCTTTCCGTGGTGCGGGTGAAGGACGCCGACGAGGCGTTCCGCGTGAACAACGGCGTGAAGTACGGCCTGTCATCTTCGCTGTACACGAACAACGTGAACGTCGCGTTCCGTGCCCTACAGGATCTGGATAACGGCATCACCTACATCAATGCACCGACCATCGGGGCGGAAGCGCATCTCCCCTTTGGCGGTGTCAAACAGACCGGGAACGGACATCGGGAGGGGGGGTGGGAGGTCTACGACTTCTACTCCGAGACGAAGGTCGGGTACGTGGACTTTTCTGGAGCGCTCCAACGCGCGCAAATCGACACGTACGACGCATAGGAGTGTGACGGGGCGCACGCAGCGTAGTTCGTGTGGCGCCCGTGCGCACGCCCGCTTCCGGTTTGCGGCACAGGGAGTGCATCACGGTGTAGTCGGCGCCCGGGGCGGTTGCGCGACGTTGGGGCATGAAGTCGTGTTAGGAGGAAGATGGTGCTCACGATCCGGGCCGCGAGTGATTTCCGGTGTCGGTGCAGGGGAGCGGGCGTGCAGGTGTCTGCCGCCCCTTCACTTGCGGCGTTTCCGGGCACGGAATTAATTGACGCAGGTGCAGATGGCGTTGTCGCATCATGACCACGAGGCTCTTTCAATCCGCGTCGAGCGAACGCTCGTCGGGTTCGGTGTTTTCAAAGCAACGATTCGTGGCGCCGCGCAATCGATCGGCTCGGCCCCTCACTCGTCAGGCACCTCAGCGTCGAACCCGGATGTCGTGGTCATGAGCATGTTCTCCTCTCGAGTCTTGGCCCTGCGCGAGTCATCGTCGGGGCTGACGGCATGAGCGAGACCGTCATCCCGCCGATCGGCACGCCTGGCGTGACGGAACAGGAGCGCGCAGACGCGTTGCGTCGCGTGAATCGCGAGCCGAGCAGCGTGTGGCGGTACCTTTGGGATTGGGCCAAGTCGCTGCAGCTGGCGATCCTCGTGTTCCTGTTGGTCCGCGCCTTCTTGTTCGAGGCGTTCAAGATTCCGAGTGGCAGCATGGAGGGCACGCTGCAGGTGGGCGACTTCCTCCTCGTGAACAAGTTGGTGTATGGGGCGACCGTCCCGTTCACCAACAAGCGCCTCCCGGCGATTCGGCAACCGCAGCGGGGCGATGTCATTGTCTTTCAGTATCCGATCGACCCAAGCAAGAACTTCGTGAAGCGGCTCGTGGGAGTCCCCGGGGACACGTTGTCCATGACGAATGGGGTGTTGCACCGGAACGGCCGCGATCTGGACGAACTGTACGTGCGGCACGTCGATCCCCAGGGCGACCCGGGGAGCGAGGACTTCCGGTGGCAACGGGACTTCCTGGTGCGGACGGCAGAGGCTGCGGTGGCGTATCATCCATCGCGAAACAACTGGGGGCCGATCGTGGTCCCGCAGAAGCACTACTTCATGTTGGGTGACAATCGCGATAATTCGCAGGACAGCCGGTACTGGGGATTCGTAGCCGACTCGTTCGTGCGCGGGACTCCGATGTTTGTGTACTTCAGCTATGCCCCCGATTCTGCTGGACGAACCCCGTTGCTGTCGCGCATTCGATGGCCGCGGTTAGGCACCCGCATTCAGTAGCCTCATGACCAACCCGTCCGTCGTTCGCTCGCCCGCAGGCCGTGCGCCTGGCCAGCCCGGAGTCCCTCGCATAGGCAAGAAGAGTGCGTTCGACGAGGGCTCGCTCGACCAGTACTTGCGCGACATCAGTGCGTATCCACTCATCTCGCGGGAAGAAGAGGTGAACCTGGCGGGCCGGATCCGGAATGGTGACCAGGAGGCGTTGGACAAGCTGGTGCGCAGCAACCTGCGCTTTGTGGTGTCGGTGGCCAAGAAGTACCAGAATCAGGGCGTGTCGCTGTCCGACCTGATCAACGAGGGGAACCTCGGCCTCATTCGCGCCGCACATAAATTCGACGAGACCAAGGGGATCAAGTTCATCTCGTACGCCGTGTGGTGGATTCGCCAGGCGATCCTTCAGGCGCTGGCCGAACAGTCACGCATCGTGCGAGTACCGCTGAACCGCGCCGGCACGCTGCACCGCATCGGCAAGCGCGCCAATGCGTTGCTGCAGGAGTTGGGTCGCGAGGCGACACACGCCGAGATTGCCGATGGCATGGACATCACGGAAGAGGAAGTTGCCAAGACGATGTCCATTTCCCAGGCGCACCTGTCACTCGATGCGCCGTTGACGCCGGGCGAAGACAACAAGCTGCTCGATTACCTGCCGGACAATCTGAATCCCACGCCGGACGAACAGACGTTCGAGAAGGCGCTGACGGAGTCGATCGAGGAGGCCCTCGCCAGCCTCAAGGAGCGCGAGGCGAAAATCCTCCGGCTGTACTTCGGCCTCGACGGCGAGGAGCCGATGACGCTGGAGCAGATCGGGTCCTTGTTAGGCATCACGCGCGAACGAGTCCGGCAGATCAAGGAAAAGGCGCTCTCCCGCTTGCGCCATGTGAGCCGTGCGCGCGCCCTCGAGAGCTTCCTCGGGTAACGCCACGCCGGACGGTCCGGATTCATGACCTCGCCGCCCACGCCTCCCTCCGCGCGCGGCACCGCATCGCTCCGCGATGGCAATGAAGACCTAGGGTTCGACCCGGCCCGGCCGGCCGCGGCGCTGCGCATGATCGGTCGGGCCTTGGCCCTCCGGTGTCCTTCGTGTGGCGGCGGTCCCGTGCTGAAGCATTGGCTGGCCATGCGCGGGCAGTGCGGGGCGTGCGGACTGGCCATCGAGCGCGGTGAACGCGACTACTTCATCGGGTCCATGATGTGGAACCTGGTGCTATCCGAAGGGCTGTTTATCACGGCGTTCATCGCTGCCCTCGTCTGGCAGTGGCCGAACGTGAACTGGACGGCCATTCAGGTCATCGCTCCCGTGGGGATGGCGGTCACGCCCGTTCTCCTCTTTCCTGTTTCCAAGTTGATGTGGCTGGCGTTCGACCTGATCCTGCGTCCCGAACGGCGGGTCACCGAACGGACCCTACCCCCTGAGTGACCTTCATGGCACAGAATTCCTCGTTTGACGTGACGACCGGCGTCGACCTGCAGGAGGTCGACAACGCAGTGAACCAGGCGCAGAAGGAGATTGCCCAGCGCTACGACTTCAAGGGCTCCAAGGCCGCGATCGACTTCAGCAAGGCCGAAAAAAAGTTGGTGCTGACGGCCGATGACGACTTCAAGATGCGCGCGCTCTTTGACGTCTTGCAGGGCAAGCTGATCAAGCGCGGCGTCTCCGTGAAGAATATCGACATTGGCGAGACCAAGCCGGCCGGCGGCGACACGGTGCGCAAGGAAATCGGCCTCAAGATGGCGCTCGATGGGGAGACGGCCAAACGTGTGGCGGCGGCGATCAAGGACGCCAAGTTGAAGAAGGTCCAGGCCGCGATCCAGGGCGAGCAGGTGCGGATTTCCGGCCCATCCAAGGACGACCTGCAGGAGGCGATGGCGCTCCTGCGTGCGGGCGATTTTGGAGTGGAGCTGAAGTTCGGGAACTACCGCTGAACGGGTTGGTCCCGGGCCATGAGGGCGTGATACCGGGCAGCGAGTGGGGCGAAGTCGCCCTCGCTCAAGCGCGCGGCGAATGAGGCAACGTGCGGTTCGGCGGCGCGAAGGCCTGCCGTGGCAAATGGTTCGGCGACCTCCGCGACCAGCCACGCCGCACTGAACCAGTTGTTCCGGTCGGCCAGCTGCAACTCTTGGGCAAACATTCGCTCGGCCAGGTCGTGGTCGCCGTCGCGGAGCGCCACGCGTACCTGCAAGGCAGCGAGGGCGTCGCGACCCTGGAACCACCAGTCGCCGCGCTCGGCGGACAGCGCCTGCGCCGTGCGCAGGCACGCCTTGGCCTCGTCCACCCGGCCACTGGCCAGGCCGACGAGTCCCTGGCCGGCGCGGGCGCCGATCTCCAGGTCGCGGCGGCCGATGGTGGCGGCCAGTGAGGACACGTCCAGGTACAACTCGCGGGCCCGCTCGTAGTCCTGCCGCTCATGGGCCAACTTCGCCAGGTTGTAGGTGGCGGCTAGCCGGTGCGGTTCGTTGTGCACCAGGCGGAAGCGGCGCATGGCCTCCGAGAAGCAGGCATCGGCCTCCTCGTACCGGCCGACATTCAGCTGCAACACGCCAAGGTTGAGCGCCGCAAGGCCGGCGATGTCGGGGGCGTGGGTGCGGCGCGCCAGTTCCAATGCACTGCGATACTCGCGCATGGCGCCGTCGGCGTCGCCAAGTTTCGCCAGCGCGATCCCCAGGTTCACGCGGCAACGCGCCTGGGCAACAAAGTCGCCGAGCGCTTCCACCGTGCGGAGGGCGCGCGCATAGCACTCGCGCGCTTCCGAGGTGTCGCCGTCCAACAGGGTGGACGCCAGCCGCATGAGCGAGTCGGCGAGGGGGCGCCGGTCGTCCAGGCGCTCGGCCGCCTCGACACTGGCGCGCGCCAACGTTCGCGCGGTCACCGTGTCACCCATCAGGAAGTGGGTGTGACAGAGCATGTTCAACAGCGCCACTTCTTCTGCCAGCTCACCGTTGGATCGGGCTTCCCGCAGCAACGCCTCGCAGGCGTCGCGCGTGTCCTCCAGCGGCTGACCGCGCAGGATTCGCAACCGCTCGCGCAGGCGACGCACCGGTAGCATGGAACCGCGCTCGCCACTGGCCACGGCGTCGGCGGTGATGACGTCGCAGATCGCTTCGGCCTCCTCGTACTTCCCGGCCAGCTCCAACGACTGGGCGTGCCGGAAGCGGGCGCGATTTGCCTCGGCGACCGTCGGGGCATGGCGCTGGGCCACGAGGAACGACGCCGCCGCTTCGTCGTGTGCGTAGACTGCCACGGCCTGTTCGGCGGCGCTGAGGGCGTACCGGAACGCTGCCTCATGCACACCGGCGGCGTCGTAGTGCGCGGCAATCTCCGCCAAGGCGTTAGGCCGCCGGGCTACAAAGGCCTCGGCGACCCGCTCGTGCATGCGGCGCAGACGACGCGAGTTCACCGATCGCTGCACGGCATCCGCGATGAGCCCGTGCGTGAACGTGAACTGCTCACTGTCGCTCGTACCAACGGCCTCGATGACGTTGGCCTTGAGTGCTTCGTCGACGGCATCCAGCAACACGTCCTCCGACTCGCCACTGGCCACCAGCCACGTGTCGACGTCGAAGCTGCGCCCGATGACAGCGGCCAATGCGAGCTGCTGGCGTGCCGTTTCGCTCACCTTGTCCAGACGACGTGCGATGAGGTCGGAGATGGCCGTCGGCAACCGCAGTTCGGGATTCGGCTTCCACTCCCATCGCTTTCCGGTGAACCAGATGCCCCCGTCTTCCTGCAGGGAGCGCAGGACGTGCACCACCAGGAGTGGGTTGCCTTCGGTGTAGCGATGCAGGAACCGCGGGAACTCCTGGTCCGCGTCGCCCTGATGGAAGATCACCTCGATCCACTGGGCAACGTCGGGCTCAGAGAGGCGGTGCACCATCACTTCGGCGAATCGTTCGTCGCGTGCCAGGCGGCGGCGCCGGTCGGTGATCGGGCCCGAGTCTTCCTCGCGGATCGTCAGGCAGATCATCATCCGCTCGTGTTCGAGCTGGTGGAGTACGTACTCCAGTGCGTCCCATGTCGACGCGTCGGCCCACTGCATGTCATCCAGCACGATCGTCAAGGGGACGAACGCGCTGGCCAGTCGCAGGTACTCGGCCAGCTCGGCGAGCAGGGCGTAGCGGCTGCCGGACGCGTCGGGGACGGTGGGGCCCTTGGCCATCGAGGGCACGAGTCGGGGCAGTTCGCGCCATTCACGCGGTGGGACGACGCCCAGCGCGTCTACCTGCTCGACGACTTCGGCCCACGCGCCGTAGGGAGGCTTCACGTCGGCTTCGACGCAGCGCCCCATGAGCAGTGCCCCGCCTCGCAAGCGCACTTCTGGTCGAAGCTGACGGAGGAGGGTGGTCTTGCCGATACCCGCTTCGCCGACGAGCGCCGTGACGCACGGCGTCCCGGCCACCGAACGTTCCAGTCCCTCGATCAGCCGGCGCAATTCCCGCACGCGGCCCACGAAGCGCTCGAAGTTGAGTGAAGGGGCACGGCTGTCGCGGTCGAGGTCGCGGGCGGCACAGGCTCCGTTTCGCCCGGCGCGCTTGGCTTCGTAGAGCGCGCGGTCGGCCTCGGCAAAGAGGGCCTCGGACTGGTCGGCCTCGGCCGGCGCCGAGGCGACGCCAATGGACAGCGTGACGCCGATCGTGCCTTCGCGGCGCTCGCGCATGGCCAGTCGGCGCCCTTCGACTTCGCGACAGAGTCGCCTCGCCAGTTCCAACGCTTCGTCCGTGCTGGTGGATGGGAGGAGCACGACGAACTCGTCGCCCGCATAACGGCCAACGATGTCGCCGGTGCGCACCACACTCCGGATCGAGTCCGCCACTGCCCGCAGCACGTCGTCGCCCTGCAGGTGGCCGAACGTGTCATTCACCAGCTTGAAGTGGTCGACGTCGAGTACCAGCAGCGAGGTCGGTCGCTCGGGCGTCGCAGACTCCAACGCGCGTTCGAGGGCACTGAGGAACGAGCGACGTAGCAGCAGTCCGGTGAGTTCGTCCCGCGCTTCGGCTTCACGCGGCGCTGCGGCGACCTGTCGTTCGGTGCGTGGTGCCGTTCGAGGTGGCGGCGGTGCCTCGCGCGTGATCTCGTCGAACAGGTCAAAGAGATCTGGATCGAACTGGCGGCCCACGTCGCGGCGCATGACCTCGAGCGCCTCTTCGTGCGGCAGCCCGCGCTTGTAGCTCCGCTCGGACGTCAGTGCGTCATAGACGTCGGCGATGCATACGATGCGCGCCCACAGGGGAATCTGCGATGCCGCCAGTCCATCGGGATATCCGGTGCCGTCCCAATTCTCGTGATGCGAGCGCACCATGGGCAGCACGTCGTACGGGAAGTCCACGTCCTGCAACATGCGCACGCCGGCCTGCGTGTGCTCGCGCATCAGCGACCATTCGTCGGACGTGAGCTTTCCCGGCTTGTTGAGGATCTCCGGCACGATCACCAGCTTGCCCACATCGTGCAGGAGCGCGCCGACGCGGAACCAGAACATGGCGCGACCATCCACACCGGCGCGACGCGCCAAGGCACAGGCGAGGTCGGCGACGCGCTCGCAATGACCCTGTGTGTACTGGTCCTTCGCTTCGATCGACTCACCCCAGCGCAACACGACGGCGAGGAACTCACTTTCGAGGCGACGCGTGAGCTGGTCGACGTCGGCGACCGCGTGCTTGGCGCGCAGCTGCGAGAACAGGCGATGGGCGCTGTTCAGCGACGAGAGGAGTTCGCGGTTGCGTCCCTGTTGCCGGTAGAGTTCCGCCGTCTCCTTGGCCACCTGGGCCTGGAGGAGCACGTCCTCGCGGGTGCGCGCCAGCTCCATCGACCTCGTGAAGTGCTGCTCGGCTTTTTCCAGGTCGCCTTGCTCGCGCGCGATGACGCCGAGGATCTTCTCCGCCTCGCCGAGGACCGCCGCGTCGCTGCCGCGGTCGAGAGAGACGGCCCGCCGGCACCCCTCGCTCGCCAGGTCGAACGAACCCCGCCGCAGCCACATGTCGGCGGCATTGAGTTCGATCATGGACCAGGTGGCGATCTCGCCTAACGCTGCGGCGATATGGAGCGCTTCCTGGAAGGCCCGTTCGGCGGCCGGCCAGTCCGAGCGCTCGGTGTGGAGCCGCCCGAGGTTGTTCAGCACGATGCAGATGTCGCGAGCCAGCCCGAGGGACCGGTAACTGGAGAGCGACGCATCGTAGTACCGGAGCGCGGCATCGTAGTCGCCGCGCACGTTGGCGACGACGCCGAGGTTCTGGGCCGTGGTGGCCGCCAGACGCGCGTCCGACGCGGCGCGCGCCACGTCCAAGGCGCGGCGATAGAGCTCCTGCGCCAGGTCCAGCTCCCCGCGCTGCCAATGGACCACGCCGCGCATGTTCAAGGCGTGCCCGCGCGAGACCGTATCGCCGCCAGCTTCGGCGATTGCCTCAGCCGCCGTTAGGCAGTCGAGCGCCGCATCGTAGTTCGCCTCGAGTTGCCAGGTACGCGCAATCCAGCGCATGAGCGCGGACGCGCGCCCGGGCGTTGGCGCTTCGCGAATGCGCCACACCGCCAGCTCGTACGCGTCGCGTGCCGCCGCACTCTCGCTACGGCGCTCGAGCGCCTCGCCCTGTGCCAGTAGTGCTTCCCATGACAGGTCGTTGAGCGTCGTCACCGCAGGCACGCCATCCACCGTCGCCGTCGGAGGGTCGGCGACCGTGCGTTTGGATTCAGCCATCGCGCGTGGTTCGGGGCTGGGAAAGCGCTGGGAGGATTGGAGATGCGTCAGGTCCTTGGCGGCGGACCCATGTGTGATTCAAGGACGACTGCCCGTAGTCGCGGGTAAAGGGTTTCCGGCAACTCGCCCCGTGGCGAGTGGGGCCTACCCGGCCGCGCGACAAGTAGGGGAGGGAGGCCGTCAGGCCAGCCCTCACCGCGGGACGTCCCCGGGAAGCACCGGCGCGAGGCCAAGGGCCAGATTCGGGCGGGCGGCCGGCTTGAAAGCCGCACGCGGGGGCCGCTTTCGCGACCCCCGCGTGTCTTACCTGCTGCTGTCGAGCGCTGCCCCCGCTCGGGGCGGCAGGTTCGGATCCTCAGGTTGTCTATGCCGAGATGACCAGGAAGCCAGCCGCGACAAAGAACGGGACCCAGCGACGGAAGCTATAGAGTTTCATGTGTGGGGTCCCGGGTTAGAAGGCGACGACGTTGTAGCCGGAGAAGTGCCGCAGGTTGCGGAACACCCAGTACCCGGTTCCCATCTTGAGCGCATACGTCAGCTCAGACGCATCGGCCGCGCCTTCATCGACGCAGGTGCCGAAGCGGTTGCACCACGGGATCACCACGCGGCTGAAGTCGACCAGCGTCGGATCGTAGAAGTAGATCGACGGCATTGGGGCAGACGGCGAGAAGCGTACGTCGGGCGTGAAGTACGCGTACGGGCGACCGTCGTTGCCGGTCCACGAACGAACCGTGAAGGTGATCGACTGCGATGCCAGCTGGCAGGCCTTCAGCCATTCACCCGGGCCGTACGCCGTCGTCGCGGGGTCGCAGACGGTGTGGGCCGGAATCGCCACCTTGTCGTTCGCGCCAAAGCTCACAAAGGCGCCGACATTGGGGTCGATCGTGAACTGCTCGAACGTCGTATCGCCAACCTGGCTGATCGTGACGCTCTTCTGCGGTAACATGCCAAAACGCGTGACAAAGTCGACGGCGGTCGGATCCCAGGACAGGATCGCCGCATCCGGCTTTGACGCCTGCAACGCGTTAGGCGACACCGTGGCAGCGCGCGGTGTCATTGGGCTGTCTGAACAAGCAGCCGTGAGCATGGCCACGGCGCCGAACAGGGCTGCAACGGGAAGACGTTTACGTACGGACATTCGGTATCTCCACGGCGAACGAGTGGTGGGACAGCGTGGGGAACAAGGCGACTGCGATTGGCGTCGTCTAAGGCAGCGAACGTGCCGCAGCGCACATGTCCGGTGCGTCCTGGATCGCCGGTGGCCGATTCGGACATGACGTCTGACGTTCGGTCAAAATGCCGCCCGATTCGCGAATGCATGACCGATCACGCGAAGCCACATTTTTGCCGACGATCCATGAAGCTTTCAGGCGCCAACAGGCGAATTGCGGTGACCGTGGCACTTCGCATGGCGCCCGGCGACCGCTGCGACAAGCCGGTCGATGGGTTAGTTTCCCCCTCCGAATGCGGTACGAAATCACTTTCTTTCGCTTGTGCTATCCACAATGCAGGAAACACTTTGGCCCGCTCGACATCCACGGCGTATCGTGATCGGAGCTCGGGCTCACGCGGAGCTGATTTCCGGCATTGCTTCTCTTCGTCCGGACCTCGAGTTCCGCGGGGCGCCGCACATCTCACTCACGGCCGATGACCTCAGCTGGGGGGACGCGTACCTCGGCTTCAAGCGCCCACCGACTCCAGACTGGGGCAGGATCGGCTGGATTCACTGCACCGGCGCGGGGGTCGATTCCTTTCTATATGGTGAGTCGCTGCCGGACTCGATCCTCCTGACCAGAACGAGTGAGCCATTTGGTCCGGCCATCGCCGAGTTTGCGTTGTCCAGGGCGCTGGCCTTCACACAGAGCTTCCGCGCCGTAGAGCGCCAACAGCAAGCCCGCGAGTGGAAGTCCGTTGAGACGCGCATGCTGGCCGGGAGCAAGGTGCTGATCGTTGGAACCGGCGAGGTGGGGACGGCAATCGCCGACCGGTTCTCCGCGATGGGCTGCCGCGTTTGGGGCGTGTCGCGTTCTGGAACGGCTCGTCCGGGTTTCGAGCGCGTCGCTCCAATGTCGGCGCTGGAGATGGAAGTGGGCGACGCCGACTTCCTGATACTCGCGACGCCGCTGACTCGGGAGACTCACCACCTGGTATCCCGGCAGGTCTTGGCGGCGTGCCGTGAGTCCGTCCTGATCAACGTTGGGCGAGGCGCGGTGGTCGATGAGGCGGCGTTGCCCGAGGCTCTGGACTCCGGATGGCTCAAGGGCGCAGCGCTCGACGTATTTGACGTCGAGCCGCTCCCCACCTCCTCTCCGCTTTGGGAGCGCGACGACGTGATGGTGTCACCGCATGGATCCGGGCCCACCACGCTTCCCGCCGCAGTCGAGAGCTTCCTGGAGACCCTCGCAAGCCTCGAACGCGGGGAGCGTCCCGTGGGGCTCGTGGATCGCGAGCGAGGTTACTAAGGCGATGCGCTTTGCCCTTGTGACCCTCGGGTGTGACAAGAACACCGTGGACAGTGAACGCTACATCGCCGAACTCGAGGCCTACGGTGGAGTGGCGACGGAGTCACTGGAAGACGCGGAGGTGATTCTCGTCAACACTTGCGGGTTCATTGACGCGGCCAAGCGGGAATCGATCGAAGCCCTGGTCGACGCGGGGCGATACCGCACCACCAGCTGCAAGGCCGTGGTTGCACTGGGCTGCATGGTGGAGCGTCACGGGAAGGAGCTGGCGGATGCCCTTCCCGAGGTCGATCACTTTCTCGGGGCATCGCAGGGGGACCAGCTCGTCCCACTGTTGCGCGAGCGCGGACTGTTGCAGGGGACACGGATCCTGGACCACCCAGGAGTTCGGGTGTACAGCGGCGAGCTGCCCCACGTTCGCTACCTGAAGATCAGCGAAGGATGCGACCACGGTTGTGCCTTCTGCGCCATTCCGCTGATGCGCGGAAAACATCGCTCGTTTGGCCTGACGGACCTGATACGCGAGGCGCAGCTGCTGGAGCTGCAGGGTGCCCGCGAGATCAACCTGGTGGCACAGGACCTCGCGCACTACGGACGGGACGTGCGGGATGGCCGGGGCTTACCCGACCTCCTCACGTCGCTGCTGGCGGAAACGGAAGTGCCATGGTACCGGCTGTTGTACATCTACAGTGCCGGCCTCACCCCGCCACTGTTGGAGCTGATGGCGCGGGAGCCGCGAATTGTGCCCTACCTCGACATCCCGATGCAGCACGCCGCCGATCGCGTACTGGCCAGGATGCGCCGGCCGGAGCGACAGGCGACACAACGCGAACGGATCCGTAGGATTCGGGAGATCGTGCCCCACGTGGCAATCCGCACGACGGTGATTGTCGGCTTTCCTGGGGAACGTGAGGAGGACGTCCAGGAACTCCTGGCGTTTCTCGAGGAGATTCAACTCGACCGTGTCGGCGTCTTCACCTACTCGGCGCAGGAAGGAACGAAGGCGTTTGAGCTGGATGATGACGTGCCAGAAGATGAGAAGCGCGAGCGCCAGGAACGTGTGGTGGCCCTGCAGCGTGTCATCACCTCCGAGCGATACGACGGGTACGTGGGGCGCACGGTGCGCGGGATCGTTGATCGCCCGGCGGGAGCCGACGGCTGGGCGGTCGCTCGAATCACCGCCCAGGCGGACGACATCGATGGGGTGACGCACGTGCAGAGTAACGCGCCCGCCGGCGCCATGTTGGACCTGCGTCTCGACGGCATCGTCGATGACTACGACTTCTCCGCGACGCAGGTTGCGCTGGTGTCCGCACCCTCTGTGCCTGCACCGTCGGCTCGAACGCGTGCCCTGCCGTTGGCCTCCTCGTCCATCGGGACCTATGGGAGATGAGCGCGTGGCGCGGCATCGCGTGCGAGTGTTCATCGCTGCCGCGCCACTCGTCGTTGGTCTTGGGGTGGCGTGTGGCGCCCGCACCGCGCCGGCACGATGGGGTCCCATGCCGGCGGTGGCCATCCCTCACCGAGCGGTTCGTGTCGCGTTAGGCGCTGAGCGTGGGATCGCCCGCATTGCTGCGAATCGGGCGTGGCACCTGACGGACCTCAGCGGCCACGCCGTGGTGCGCCCCACTCGCCTGGACGGATGGGGCATCGAACGACGTGGCTCGCGCGTCCGTGCCGTGCAAGCCGACGGATATGCCTCCCCGTGGGTCGACGGCGGCATTCTGCTGGTGGTCGACGACACCGCCGGGCGCGTGCAGTGGAATGCGCGCGCGTACCGCGGCAACCTCGCGTTCCACCCCACGGATTCGGCGACCCTGGCCGTGAATGTGCTGGATGCCGAGTCGTACCTGCGAGGGGTGGTGCCGCTGGAGATGGGATCACGACCGGCCAGCGACCTCGCCGCGGTCGAGGCGCAGGCGGTGGTGGCACGGTCGTTCGCTTTCGAGCGCATGAACTCCAATGCGCAGCGGGCTTACGACCTGACGGCCTCCGAACTCGATCAAGTCTATGGTGGCGTGAACGCCGAGACGCCACAAGGCGATGCCGCGGTCGCCTCCACGCAAGGCTTGGTGCTGTCGTACCAGGGCCGAGCGATTGGGGCACCCTACCACGCGGTGTGTGGTGGCCGCACGGCGTCCGCGAGCGATGTGTGGCGGTCTGCGGGGGCCCCATATCTGCAAGGCGTTTCCGACCAAATCCCGGGGACCGATCGCTCCTACTGCGACCTGTCACCGCGCTTCCGATGGGAGCGGTCTTTCACGGCGACGGCGTTGCGCGACGTGTTCGAGCGGTACGCACGCCAGTACGTGGCGGCCGCGACCGCATCGTTTGGCGCGGTGCGTGATGTACGCGTGACGCAGACCACCGGTGGCGGTCGCGTGGCCACGTTAGGGGTAGCCACCGATGGTGGTGCGTACCAACTGGTCGGCAACGACATCCGCTTCGTACTGCGCGGGCCAAGTGGCGATCTCTTGCCCAGCACATATTTTTCGCTCGAGCCGGTGATTGGGCGCTACGGAAAACTGATGCAGCTTCTTGTTCATGGTCTGGGGAATGGTCACGGGGTCGGGATGTGCCAGTGGGGCGCGATTGCCAGGGCACGGGCCGGCCAGGATGTTCGCACGATTCTGCATGCCTACTTCCCGGCGGCCGATCTCGCGCGCGGCACCTGACGCGTGGCGATTGGCTGCCGTTCGAGGTTACACCATCGTTAGGAAACGCAAGGGATGAAGCAGAACCTCCATGTGGCGGTCGTGGGTGTTGGCGCCATCTCGCAACTCATCCACGTGCCCACGCTCGCCAAGATGCGCGGCGTGGAAGTGGTCGCCCTCGTTGACGCGGACAGCGCCAAGGCCCGCACGATCGCGGCCCGATTCGAGGTTCCCTACACGTTCACGGACATCGACGAGTTGTTGGAGCTGGATGGGCTCGATGCGGTGATCATCGCGACACCCAACCACATGCACGAACCGCATGTGCTGGCCGCGCTGGCGGCAGGGGTGGACGTGCTGTGCGAGCGTCCCTTGTCGTTCACCTCCAAGGGCATCGAGCGCATCCTGGCGGCCGCCAGCCGGTCGGGCCGGCGCATCCTGGTTGGGAATAACCACCGCTTCCGTTCCGACGTGGAAGGGTTGGGCCGGTTCATGCGAGGCGGTGAGCTGGGGCGCCTCGCCGGTATTCGCGCCGGCTCGTTCCACCCGCGTGGGCGTGCCGAGGGCTGGCGTACGCGTCGCCAGGAGTCAGGGGGTGGCGCGTTGCTCGAACATGGCCTGCCGTTGATCGATCTGGCGTTGTGGCTGGCCGAGTATCCACCGCCGGTCCGCGTCTGGGCCCATATGGATCGCTCACGGAATGCCAAGAACGCGGTGGAAGAAACGGCGGCCGTCGCGATCGCCTGTGCCGATGGTTCTTCCTTCATGTTCGACATTTCGTGGTCCTATGTTGGGAACGAGGAGCGGTGGTGGTTCGAAGTGCTTTCATCGCGCGGGAGCGCGCGACTGGCTCCCTTGCGCGTGGTAAAGGAGATCAACGGGCAGCCGGTGGACGTGTCCCCCAGCGGCGCTTCGGCGCGCGAAAGCGCGTTCAACCAATCGTACCGCGCCGAACTGGCGCACTTTGTGTCGGTGGTTCGCGGGGACACGCCATACGAGGCGCCGACGGACCAGGTGGTGCTCCACCGCGTGCTGGAAGCTGCCTACAAGTCCGCGGACGAGGGGCGCGAAGTGAAGCTGTGAGATCGTTGCCCAGGCTGCGATGGTGCCATCTGGTGTTGTGCCTGGCGACAATACACGTCAGCCAGCCTGCGCACGCTCAGACAGACGTGTCGCGCGGAAGTGAGCAACGAGCGGCCGGGCAAGCCGCAACCGCGACGACCAGCGACTCGCTCAGCGTCTACTTGATGACGATGGGGCAGGGTGACCAGGTGTGGGAAAAATTCGGGCACAACGCGATTGGGGTGCGCGACGCCCGTGCCGGCACGGACATCGTCTACAACTGGGGCATGTTCTCGTTCGATCAGCCGGGGTTCATTCCGCGCTTCCTGCGGGGCCTCATGACGTACTGGATGGCGCCCTTCGACGCCTCGCAAACGCTGATGTTCTACATCGGGGCCAATCGCACCGTCACCATCCAGGAATTGAACCTGACGACGGACGAAAAGGTGGCGCTGCGGGACTTCCTGGCCTGGAATGCGCTCGACGAGAACAAGTTCTATCGGTATGACTACTTTCGCGACAACTGCTCCACCCGCGCGCGCGACGCGCTGGATCGCGTGCTGCACGGGGAGCTGCGTCGTCAGCTGGAACCAGTTGCCACCACCCTCAGTTATCGCGATCACGCGCTACGATTGACCCAGGACGACTGGCTCACGTCCACCGGCATCGACATCGGACTGGGGCTACCCACGGACCGGCACCTTTCGGCGTGGGAGGAAGGATTCATCCCCATGTCGCTTCGGGACCGGTTGCGGGCCGTTCGCATCCAGCGTCCCGGCGTGGCCGATCAGCCACTGGTCCGCGCCGAGCGCACGGTGTTCCTCGCGACCCGCCAGGTGGAACCCGCGACGCCGGCCAACCGCGCGCCTCTGTTCTTCCTCGTCAGCGCGGCGTTGGCCCTAGTGGTCGTGATACTCGCCACCCGGGCGACCCGAGGGCTCCATTGGGCTCGCGCGCTCGTTGTCGGGTGGACGGTGACGTGGGGAACGATCACCGGGCTGCTCGGTGTCCTGCTCACACTCCTGTGGACTGTGACGGAGCACGTCTCTGCGTACCGGAACATGAACCTGTTTCACCTGCAACCGGTGTGGCTGGTGGTCGCGGTGATGGTGGCGATTGCTGCTGGGAAGAAAGCGACGCCCCAGGGTTCGGCCACTCGGCTGGCGCGCGTGTTGGCCCTGACCTGCGGCGTGTTGAGTGTGGTGGGATTTGTGGTTCTCGCGTTCCCTGGCCTTCGTCAGGGCTTTGGGGCACCGGTGGCCCTCACCGCGCCGCTCAATCTGGCGACGGTCTTTGCCATCACTCGGCTGTTCCCGGCAGCTGCCGCGCCGCGAGCATGAGCGAATCGATCGGCATTGATGTCGGCGGCACGTTCACGGACATCGTAATCGTCGATGCCGGGGGACACGCGCGGGCCGGCAAGGTGATGTCGACGCCACAGGACCAGGGGGAAGGCGTGGCGCGCGCCATCACGCAGTTCGTCGCCGATCCCCGCAACGTTTCGCGCATCGTGCACGGCACCACCGTGGTCACCAACCTGCTGCTGGAGCGCAAGGGAGCGCGAGTGGTCCTCTGCGCCACGTCCGGGGCCACCGACCTGTTGGAGCTGCGACGTCAGGAACGGGCGGGGCTCTACGACCTATCGGCACAGCACCCGGCGCCACTGGTCTCGCCCGACGACGTAGTTCCGGTGCCGGGGCGCATCACGCCGGATGGCATCCAACAGCCGTTGGAGGTGGCGGCCGCGACACAGGTCGCCGACCACGTGGCGCGTCTGGCCCCCGACGTGGTGGCGGTCTCCCTCCTGCACGCCTACGAAGATCCCCAGCACGAGCGCGTGCTGGCAGATGCGCTGCGTCAGCGGCTGGCGGGATTGGACGTGGTCTGCTCATCCGACGTCCTTCCCGAGATTCGGGAGTACGAGCGCACGGCAACGACATGTTGTGAGGCCTACGCCCGCCCCCGAGTGACGCGCTACCTGTCCGGACTCGCCGGGCGACTGCGGGACCTGGGAATGCCGGCACCGAGCGTGGTGTCGTCAGGCGGCGGGTTGCAGCCGGCGGATAGGGCTGCCCAGGCCGCAGCGTCCCTGGCACTCTCCGGACCGGCCGGTGGCGTCGCCGGTGCGGCCCTCGTGGCTCGGCTGGCCGGGTTCACCCAGGCACTGAGCATCGACATCGGCGGCACCAGCGCCGACGTGGGGCTGATCCTGGACGGCGAGCCACTCGTTGAAGCTGGAGGTGAGGTCGCCGGGATTCCCATCGCCCTTCCGCGCGTGCTGGTGGAGACCGTGTCCGCCGGTGGCGGGAGCGTCGGATGGGTGGATGACGGGGGCGCGCTGCGCGTTGGCCCGCGAAGCGCCGGGGCGGTGCCGGGGCCCGTGGCCTTCGGCCGCGGGGGAACCGAGGCGACGGTCACCGACGCCCACATTGCGTTAGGCAATATCATGGCCCGTCACTTCAGTGATGAGGTCACCCTGGACGTGGATGGGGCACGGCGTGTGGTCGGTGCCCTGGCCGCGCGCATGGGGGCCTCGCTGGAGCGCACGGCGGAGGCCATGATCGCCACCGCCGACGCCGCCATGGCGCGGGCGCTCCGCCGGGTGAGCGTGGAACGCGGTGTGGACCCACGACAGTGCCTCCTGGTGGCCTTTGGCGGCGGTGGCCCGCTTCACGCCTGCGGACTCGCCGACGCCTTGCGCATGACCACGATCCTCATCCCTCCGCATGCCGGCGTGCTGAGTGCGTTGGGGCTGGCGGTGGCGCCAGCGCGGCGCTCGGCCATGCACAGCGTCATGCGCCAGACCTCCGAGGTCTCGAACGAGCAGCTGGCGCATCGCGTGTCTGAGCTGGCGGATGCCGCTGGCCGCGACACGGGCCCTCACGTGTTGCCGGTGGCCCGCATGCGCTTCCGGGGGCAGGGCCACGAACTGGAGGTGCCCTTCGAGCCGACGGATCGCGTCCCTAACCTCGTCCAACGCTTCCTCGCGCGGCATCGCGATCGGTACGGCTTCGTGTTGCCGACCGCGCCGGAGGTGGTGAGCCTACGTGTTACGGTGTCCTCCGACGCGCTCCCGGTCACCCTGGCCCGTTCCGGGGCGCCGGGTTGGCACGCCGAATCCAGCCGAGACAACGGCGGTCCGGCAGACGTTAGGCTGCGTGGACGGCAAGTGGTTGCCCTCCCGGATGCCACGCTGCTCATTGCCGATGGCTGGGTGGGTCGAACCTTGCCGATGGGCGGTTGGCTGCTGGAGCGTGCCTCATGACCGTCACCTTCGATCCGCTGGCCCTCTCCGTGGTGGGGCACGCCGTCTCCATGATCGCCGAGGAGATGGGCACGATCCTCGAACGCGGCGCGCTGTCGCCGAACATTCGCGAGCGGCGGGACGCCTCGTGCGCGCTGTTCGACGCGGGTGGTCGCATGGTGGCGCAGGCGGCCCACATTCCCGTCCACCTGGGCGCCATGCCGGAGTCCGTGCGCGCCGTACGCGATCGGGGACCCCGGGCGGGGGACGTCTTCCTCCTCAACGATCCGTTCCGCGGTGGCTCGCACCTGCCCGACCTGACGTTGGTCCAGGCAATTGGTGCACCTGACGGCACGATCGTCGGGTATTCCGCCGTGCGGGCGCATCACGCGGATGTCGGTGGCATGAGCCCCGGCAGCATGCCGCGTGGCGCCACCGAACTGGTGCAGGAAGGGCTGATCGTCCCGCCGGTGTGCATTGCGCGCGGCGACCTGTGGAACGAGGACGTCCTGATGTTGGTGCTGGCGAACGTGCGAACGCCGGACGAGCGACGGGGCGACTTGGAAGCGCAACGGGCGGCCTGTGCAGCGGGACGCGACGGGTGGCTGGCGCTCCGTCAGCGCATGGGCGCCGAGGCGCTCGATGCTGCCTGCGATGCCCTGCTGGACTACACGGAGCGACGTGCCCGTTCGCGCATCAAACAGCTGGGCGCCGTGCGAGGACACGCTCGCGACGCACTGGAGGGTGACGGCGTCACGGATGATGACGTTCCCGTGGTGGTGACGATCGAGGCGGTGGAGGATCGCCTGCGGGTGGACTTTACGGGGACCGCATCGGCCGTGCGCGGGAACGTCAATTGCCCCGTGGCCGTCACGCGTGCGGCATGCGTGTTTGTCATTCGCACGTTGCTGAACGACGATGTGCCGACGAACGACGGCATCGCCCGGGCGTTGGAGCTCGTCGTGCCGCCGGGGTGCGCCGTGAATGCCGCGTGGCCCTCGGCCGTGGCTGCTGGGAACGTGGAGATGTCGCAGCGGATCACCGATACGTTGTTCGCTGCCCTGGCCGCCGCGGGTGTGAGTGTTCCCGCGCAAGGGCAGGGCACGATGAACAACATTACCTTTGGCGGTGCGGGATGGACGTTCTACGAAACGTTAGGTGGCGGGCAGGGCGCCAGCGCGCGTGGGCCCGGTCCGAGTGCCGTGCACGTCGGGATGTCCAATACCCGCAACACGCCGATCGAGTCGCTGGAGCGTGCGTATCCCATTCGCATCGATGAGTACGCGATTCGACGGCGATCCGGTGGCGTCGGACAACACGCCGGTGGCGACGGGATCGTGCGTCAGTATCGCGTGCTGGAGCGTTGCACGGTGACCCTGCTAACCGAACGCCGCCGCCTGGCACCAGCGGGTGCGCATGGAGGCGCGCCGGGCGCCGTCGGCCGCAACCTGCTGAACGGTGCGCCCATTCCCGCCAAGTGCCGCATGGAGTTGCACCCTGGGGACGTGGTCACGGTGGAGACGCCGGGAGGTGGCGGCTGGGGCACGCCCCAAACCTAAGGCAAGGGGAATCCTGCTGATGGGGGGCGTTTCCTCGGCGACGACGATTGGTCGGCACCGATCTCGGTCGATCGGAACTACGCGGCGTTACAACCCGATCTCGGTCCCCTCGGCGGCTGCAACCACCTGCAGGACGCCGCCGCGCTCGCGCACCATCTCGTGACACAGCGACAACATCTCGTCCAGTGCCGCGTCGCCACGGTCCGGCTCATGGTGGAAGAGCACCAGCGTCTGGACCTCGGCCGCCAGCGCGAACTCCACGGCGTCGCGGTACGAGGAATGTCCCCACCCGCGGTGCGCCATGTACTCCGCGCCCGTGTACATCGCGTCGTGAATCAGCACCTGGGCGCCCCGCGCGAAGTCAATGAGCGCCTCGCGTGAAGCCGGTCGCGCCGCCGCGTCCGGGTCGTCGTACGACGGGTCCAGTTCGTTGTCCGGGATGAATACGAACGAACGATGCGCCTGCCCTTCGGGCCCCACCCGAAAGCCTAACGCGCCACCGGGGTGCCGCACGTCGATGGTCTTTACGTCGTAGCCCGCGGCCGTGCGTCGCGCGCCCTCGAGCGGTCGCACTTCCATACGGGCGCGCAAGGCATCGAACGCCACCGGAAACACGACAGGGCTCATCTGCTGCCGAAGCACGATCTCCAAGCTCGCGAAAAGGGACGGTGACCCCCAGAGCGTGAACTGGTTGCCGTGCTGAAAGGCCGGCGTGAAGAACGGCAACCCCTGGATGTGGTCCCAGTGCGCGTGACTGAAGAACACTTCACCCTTGATGTGGTCACCGTTCGCCTGCCGCACGAGCGACAGGCCAAGGTCGCGAATACCGGTCCCCGCGTCAAAGATCAGGAGCGCGTCGTCATCCGTGCGCACTTCCACACACGTGGTGTTCCCGCCGTACCGCACCGTGTTTGGACCCGGCGACGGGCACGATCCACGAGTTCCCCAAAAACGAAGACGCATGCTCCTGTGCGACTGCCTCGGCCGAGGTGGAAGGGACGGAAACGAAAGCCTAACGACCCTTGCGGGCCGTCGCCGTGGCTTGAGTCACTACAGGCGTGCTTGGGCGAGCTGTTTGAGCGCCGAGCGGTTGGCGATCGAGATGCGGCGGCGTTCGACGCGGATCAGTGACTGAATCTGGAAGTCGCGAATGGTGCGGGAAACGGTTTCGCGACTCGCGCCAATCATGTGCGCGATCGTCTGGTGCGTGAGGGGTTTCTCGATCGTGTCGGTTCCGCCTTCTTCGGCGAAATCCAGCAACAGTCTCGCAATGCGCCCCGGCACGTCCAGCAGCGCCAGTCCGTGAATCTTGGCGTCTGCGCGACGCAGGCGGCGAGCCAGTTCCACCATCAGTGACCACGCCACGGCCGGATTCGCCTCGACCCGACGGCGGAAGTCGTCGCGACGTAGCACCAGGAGGTTCGTCTCCTCCATGGCAATCACGTGTGCCGAGCGCGGCTGGTCGTCGATCAGAGACAGCTCGCCGAAGTGCTCGCCTACGCCAAGGACGCCCAGGATCACTTCGCGCCCGTCTTCACCAATCAAAACGACTTTCACGCGCCCATCGCGCACAATGAACAGCGAATCGCCGGGATCGTCCTCGAAGACGATGACGCTGCCCTTCGGGTAGTTCTTCTCGCGGGTCAGCTCGGCAAAACGTTGAAGCTCCACATCGTCGAGCTTGGAAAACAGCGGGATCGTGCGGAGGAAGTTCGAGATTTCCATTCCTATCGCCTTGCCTTTGGGGACGTTTTTTCGGTCGAGCGGGTTCGTGTGATACAGACACTACCCGGCAACGGTAGACGCGCGCATTTGCGGCGCGTCACCGAGCGCCGGAATGTCGTGCCGGACTCCTCCGGAAGCACGTAATGAGCGTCACAATCACGATTTGCACGCTTCCCATTCGACAGGAGTTTATTCCCTTCCAACGTCTGCTGCCGCTTTGATTTGTGCGCTTGTATCGCGCCACTCTAATGAGATATATTGTCCAGCTACTTCCTGATGCCCTGAGGTTCCCGTGAAGGCTGATATCCATCCCGAATACGCCACTGCGACCGTGCACTGCGCGTGTGGGAATTCGTTCCAGACTCGTTCCACGTCCAGCGAACTCCACCTCGACATTTGCTCGAATTGCCACCCGTTCTTCACCGGCAAGCAAAAGCTCGTTGACACCGCTGGACGCGTCGAGCGCTTCCGTCAGAAATACGCAGGGAAGTCGAACTGAGTCTTCGCGACCGACTAGCCGAGGCAGTCGCGCGCGCCGAAGCAGTCGAGCGCGACCTCGGCGACCCCAAGACGCTCAAGGACGCAAAGGCGCTGGCCGCGCTGGGCAGGGAGCACCAGCGACTCGCCGCCGTGGTCGAGCGCGCCAAACGTCTGGACAAGCTGGAAGACGAGCTCACTCAGGCGCGTGAGCTCGTCTACGTTGACGACCCGGAAATGGCCGAAGAGGCAAAGTCCGAGGTCGAGCGCGCCGAATCGGCGATTGTGTCCCTCGAGGTCGAGCTAAAACCCCTCCTCGTCCCGCACGACCCGCTGGACGATCGGCCGGCAATCGTCGAAATCAGGGCCGGTACCGGTGGCGACGAGGCCGCTCTATTTGCGGCTGACCTCTTTCGGATGTACACGCGCTACATCGAGCGACGGGGCTGGAAGGTCGACATCATGTCGCTGTCCGAAGGTACGCTGGGCGGGTACAAGGAAGCGGTCTTCAAGGTCCTTGGAACCGGAGCGTTCGGCGAAATGCGATGGGAGTCCGGCGTCCACCGAGTGCAACGCGTTCCGGTCACGGAAAGCGCCGGCCGAATTCACACGAGTGCCGCGACGGTGGCCGTGCTGCCGGAAGCCGAGGAAGTGGACATCCAGATCGACGAGAAGGAGTTGCGGATCGACGTCTTTCGCGCCTCGGGTCCTGGTGGACAGGGCGTCAACACCACCGACTCCGCCGTTCGCATCACCCACCTGCCAACAGGAACCGTCGTCCAGCAGCAGGATCAACGATCGCAGATTCAGAACCGGGCCAAGGCCATGGAAGTGCTGCGCTCGCGTTTGCTGGACATGCGCATCGCCGAACAGGAGGCCTCACGCGCGCGCTTGCGGCGTTCACAGGTCAGCACCGGCGATCGCTCGGCGAAGATCCGCACGTACAACTACCCGCAGAGCCGGGTGACCGACCATCGCATCAATCTCACGTCGTATGACCTGGCGGGAACGATGGACGGTGACATCAGCAAGTTCATCGAAGCACTGAAGATGGCAGACACCGAAGAGAAGCTGGCGGGAGGCGCGTTGTGAGTAACGGGCCACGCCTAACGACACCGCCCACCGGCACCGAGATGTTCAAGGGCCTTGGGCAATGTCGTGTGCAGCAGTTGGTACTCGAGATCGCGGCGCGGCTGCAGCGCGCCGGAATCGCCGACCCGCGCGGCGAAGCGCGCGACCTGGTGGCGTCCCTGTGCGAGGCGCCGCGCTTCTGGCCCTCGCTGGAGCCGTTGGCGACGGTGGGCTTCCCGGTGGTGTGCGCGGCGCGGAAGGCCGCCGAACGACGAGCCGCTGGTGCGCCCTTTGCCTATGCCGTGGGAAAGGCGGCGTTCCGCTACTTGACACTGTCGGTGGATGAACGTGTGTTGATCCCGCGCCAGGAAACAGAACTCCTCGTGGACCAGGTGCTGGCGATGGTGCGTGGGCGTCGCTCCCAACACGTGCTCGATATCGGGACCGGGTCCGGCGCCATCGCCATTTCGTTGGCGTGCGAGGGAGACTTCGACCGAGTGGTCGCCACGGATGTCTCCGCGGACGCGCTGACGGTGGCGTCGGGGAATGCGGCGCGCAACGCTGGCACGCTCCGCACACCAATCGAGTTCCGCCACGGAAGCCTCTTTGCGCCGGTCACCGGTGAGCAGTTCGACGTCGTGGTGTCCAATCCTCCGTACATCGCCTTCAAGGAAGCGACCGAGCTCCCGAAGTCGGTGCGCGACTGGGAACCGGCCGCTGCACTCGTCTGCGGTGACGACGGGCTTTGCACCACGTTCCGTCTGGTGGCCGACGCGCCCGCCGCAGTTCGAGCTGGCGGATTGCTCGCCTTGGAGGTCGACGAGCGGCGCGCCGGAGCGGTGGCGTCGCAGCTGTACGCCGATCCGTCCTGGCGCGACGTTCGCATCACCAAGGACCTCGCTGGGCGCGACCGTTTTGTGATCGGACGCCGCGCTGACTGACCCCTTGCACAGGATTCCACGATGACGCTCCCATTTGGCTCAACCGGTTCCGCGGCTCCACTGGAGGCAAAGGCGCGCGAGCTGGGCCGCCTCATTGGCCAGAGCAGCGAGTATCAATCGCTCAAGCGCGCCAATGAATCGCTTGGCGCCGACAAGGACGCGGTCACGATCCTCAATCGCATGAGCGAGCTTCGCCTGCAGGCGCAGCGCATGATCGAGCGCGGCGAGGAGCCGACCGCCGACATGGAGCAGGAACTGGACGAGCTGCTCACCAAGGTGCAGGTGTCATCCTCGTACCAACGCGCCGTCGCCTCGCAGGAGAACTTCGACAAGATCATGATGCAGGTGAACGCCTGGATCGCCGAAGGGATCAAGGCGGGAGCGACCAGCTCAATCATCACGCTCGGGTGAGCGTGTCACCGCGTGCCGGCGCCCTTGTGGTGTTCGAGGGCGCGGAAGGTGTTGGTAAGTCCACGCAGGTGCGACGCTTCTGCGCGCGTCTGGAGCGCACCGGTCGGACGGTGGTTGCTGTACGCGAACCGGGCGGAACCTTGCTTGGCGACGAAATCCGCCGCCTCCTGCTGGACGTGGATCACCCGATGGATCCCAGGGCCGAAGCCTTGCTCTTCATGGCATCGCGCGCGCAGCTGGTTTCGTCCGTTATCCGACCGGCGCTGGAACGTGGCAGCGTCGTCGTCGCCGACCGGTTCTTCCTATCGACATACGCGTACCAGGTGTACGGGCGTGGCCTCGATCAGTCGGACGTGTCCGCGGCGAACGCGGTGGCGACGAACGGGCTCGTCCCTTCGCTCACGGTATTGCTCGCGCTGCCAGTGGATGAAGGGCTGCGCCGGATGCGGGCGCGGAGTGGCCCGGACCGCATCGAGAACGCCGACGCCGGTTTCCACGCTCGGGTCGCCGAGGCGTTCGCACGCTTCGCGACGCCTGAGTGGCAGTCGAAACATCCCGAGGCTGGACCCATCGCGAAAGTTGACGCGTTTGGTACCGAGGACGAGGTGGACGAGCGAATCTGGACCATCTGTGGAACGCGCCTGGGGGAAACCCTTAGGTTACATCCGACGTCGAACACGTAGCGAAATCCCGTGAGTGAATCATGAGGGCCAAGGCCACCGTCATCGCCGCCGTGCTGCTCTCCGCCCTCGTGAGCGGAGGGTGGTTCCTTCAGCGTGGCTTATCGGCGAAGCCGGGTCCAGTAGCAGGCGCCCGTCTGTTCGATGCCGTGAAGGCGCATGTCGAGCGCTTCTACGTGGACTCGGTTGGCGGCGCCGACCTGTACGAGAAGGCGATGGCCGGGATGCTGCAGGAGCTGCACGACCCCAACACGTTGTACCTGAAGCCCGACCGGGTGCGTCGCTTGGAGGAACGTGTCACGGGTAACTACGCAGGGATCGGCGTACAGGTCGAGCTGCGCGATCGGTGGCCCACGGTGATCGGTACGCGATCGGCCACACCGTCGGAGCGTGCCGGGCTTCGCACCGGCGACCGTATCGCGGAGATCGATGGAAGGTCGACACACGGCTGGACGGCGGATGAGGCGATCAGGGCCATTCGTGGCACGCCTGGCACCAAGGTGGAGTTGGTGTTGGAGCGGCCGGGTGCGTCCGGGCCCATTCACGTCAGCGTGCAGCGCGACGAGATCCACCGACGGTCGGTCGGGCGCGCGTCGTTGGTGGGCGACGGGGTAGGGTACGTGGACCTGAACATCTTCTCGGATTCCACGGCGATAGAGTTGTCGCGCGCCATCGATTCACTTCGGGCGTTAGGCATGAAGGGGCTGATCCTGGACGTGCGCGGGAATCCGGGCGGCATACTTGCGCAAGGCGTGGGTGTGGCCGACCTCTTCCTGGACACCAAGCTTCCGATCGTGAGCATGCGGGGGCGCACGCCAGAGACCAACCAGGTGTTCTATGACAGCGCGCCCGAGCGCTGGCCGGGGATGCCGCTGGTGCTGCTGGTGGATGAGGGGAGCGCCAGCGCCAGTGAGATCGTGGCTGGCGCGTTGCAGGACCACGACCGCGCGCTTCTGCTTGGCCACTCCACCTTCGGCAAGGGGAGCGCGCAGACGCTGTTCCCCACCAGCACGGGGGGCGCGCTCAAGCTGACGATCGCCCGTTGGTTTACGCCGGTGGGCCGCTCGATCGACCGCCCGCGCCACGGAGTGGGCGACGACTTCGTGGTCCGCGACAGCGCAACGGCCCCGTCGTTCAAGACGGAGCATGGCCGGACGGTGTTTGGCGGCGGGGGCATCACGCCGGATATTCAAGCTGGCGACACCATCATGTCGCCCGCGGCTCAGGCATTCGAAACAGCGTTAGGCAGCCGAGTGACCGACTTTCGGGATGCCATGACCGCATATGCCTTGTCGCTCAAGACCGCGGGGAGTGTGCGGTCGCCCGAGTTCCAGGTGACGCCGGAGATGCGGGAACACCTCTGGACCCTGTTGCGCGCCCGCGGGTTCACGTTCGACCGCTCCATCTATGACGGCGCCGCCACGATCGTGTCGCGCCTACTAGCGCGAGAGATTGCCCGCTTCGTGTTTGGCCCGGAGGCCGAAACGCAGCGTTCGATCGCCGAAGACGAGGTGATCACGAGGGGAGCCGCATTACTGCGTGGCGTGACGAACACCGACGAGTTGTTAAGGAAAGCAACCGCCCGCCGTTAGGTTCTTTTCGTATGGCGCCTGCCGACGGGCGCCGCCGGTTGGAGTTCGGTGACTCCGCATCCCGATCCCGACGTGGTGATTCGGTAGCTGCGCGGCTTCCTGCCGATCCCCGCCTGGGGCGACGGGGAATTCCGCTCACTCGACGGGATCTTCGCACTAGCCAACTCCCAGCAGTTTGGCTCACTTTCCGTGCGGCATAATCGGACGTTGTTGCACTCATCGCACGGCTGCCCTGCTCGGTGGAAAGCGTGCTCACCAAGCGACCGGTAGCCCCACCTACTTCCATGCTTACACGTATTGTTCGTTGGTCCTCGGTCTGCCTGTTCATCTCGGCGGCCGCGCCCCTCTCGGCCCAGCGCTCGGCCCCCGCTGCCCAGCCAGCCGGTCTCACGGTTGACACGACGATCTACCGCGCACTGTCGTGGCGGAATGTCGGGCCGTGGCGAGGCGGCCGAGCCAACGCGGTCGCTGGCATCCCCACCAAGCCGCTCACGTACTTCGCCGGGTACACGGGAGGAGGGCTTTGGCGGACGGACGACGCTGGGATCTCGTGGATAAACATCTCCGACGGTCAACTGAAGACGTCATCGATCGGCGCGATCGCGGTGGCGCCATCCGACCCCAACGTCATCTTTGTTGGAACTGGCGAGCACGCCGTGCGCGGACAGTCGTCGACGTATGGCGACGGCGTGTACAAGAGCACGGATCAGGGTCGCACCTGGAAGAACGTCGGCCTCGCCGCCAGCCGGCAGATTTCGGCGGTGCGCATACATCCGCAGAATCCCGACGTGGTGTACGTCGCCGCGCAGGGCGATCGATGGAAGGGCACGGCCGAGCGTGGCGTCTATCGTTCCACGGACGGTGGCAAGAATTGGACGCTCGTGCTCAAGGGAGAGAGCGCGACGAGCGGAGCGAGCGACCTGTCGATGGATCCAACAAACCCGAGGATCCTGTATGCGGCGTTCTGGGATCACCAGCGCGTACCATGGCAGGTTCGAAGTGGTGGCGCCGGCAGCGGCATCTGGAAGTCGCTCGACGGCGGCGACTCGTGGACGCGCCTGACCGGGGGCCTTCCCAAGTTGATGGGGAAAGTCGGTGTGGCGGTGTCCGCCGATCCCGATCGCGTGTACGCGATTGTTGAAGCTGACAGTGGCGGATTGTTCCGCAGCGACGACGCCGGGAAGAACTGGAAGCTGATGTCCGGCGACCGCCTGATCCAGACGCGGTCGTGGTACTATATGAATGTCACGGCCGACCCCGCCAATCCCGACGTCGTGTGGGTCATGAACGCACCCGTCATGCGCTCCATCGACGCCGGCAAGACGTTCCAGACCGTGCAGGCCATGCACGGCGACAATCACCAGTTGTGGATCAACCCGTCCGACTCGCGCTACCTCATCAACGCCAACGACGGTGGCGCCTCCATCTCACAGGATGGTGGCAAGAGCTGGAGCACCCAGGATAACCAGCCGACGGCCCAGTTCTACCACGTCACGGTGGACGATGCCTTTCCGTACAAGCTGTACTCGGGCCAGCAGGACAATTCGTCCGTCATCATCCAGAGCCGGAGCGATAACGGCGCGATCACCGTGCGCGACTGGCGCGACGGCCCGGGGTGCGAGAGCGCGAACGTCGGGGTGAGCGCGAAGAACCCGCGCTATGTGTACGGCGGGTGCTATCAGGGACTGATCGACGAGCTGGACCAGCAGACCAACCTGTCGCGGTCGATCATGGCCTATCCTGAGATGAACCTGACGGAGCCGACGGACAAGACGAGGTACCGATTCAACTGGACCGCCCCGATCGTCGTCTCGCAACACAACGACCAGGTGATCTATCATGGCGGGAGCGTCTTGTTACGCTCGCGCGATCGTGGCCAATCGTGGGCGCCGATCTCGGCGGACCTCACGCGCAACGACAAGACTCGGCAGGGTTGGGGGGGCACGCCCATCACCAACGAGGGCGCCGGCGGTGAAGTGTACGGGACCATCGTCACGATCGAGGAGTCTCCGCACGACGCCAACACGATCTATGTGGGGACGGACGATGGACTGGTGCAGCTGACGAAGGATGGCGGAACCACCTGGACCAACGTCACGCCGGCCGCCGCCGGCGACGGGCTCACCAACGAGATCGAGGTGTCGCCCCACGATGCCGCCACGGTGTACGTTGCCTTCCGCCGCGATCGCGTTGGCGACCCGGCGCCCTACGTCTACAAGTCCACCGACTACGGCAAGACGTGGACGAAGCTGGTGAATGGCTTCCGCGATGGAGAGCCGGTCCGTGTGGTGCGCGAAGACCCAGAGCGTCGCAACCTGCTGTACGCCGGGACGGAGACCGGGCTCTACCTCTCCTTCGATGGAGGGACGCGCTGGCAGCCATTCTCGGGGAACCTGCCGGTGGTTCCGGTGACCGACCTCGATGTTCGGCACGGCGACTTGATCGCGTCGACCGAGGGTCGCGCCTTCTGGATCCTCGACGACATCTCACCGATCCGTCAGTTCACCGATTCCACCGCCGTGGCCGCCGTGCACCTCTACAAGCCGCGCGCAGCGCTCCTCACGTCTGCCGGCGGCGGCTTTGGGAACCCACGCGCGGCTGGCAAGAATCCGCCTGGTGGTGCCTCTGTCTACTATCGCCTCGCTACCGTCGACAGCTCAACCACGGTGAAGGTCGAGTTCCTCGATAGCCGTGGCGAGGTCGTGCGCTCGTACTCGAGCAAGGAAGGCCCGGCGCCACAACGGTTGTCTCCGAAGGCTGGAATGAACGTGGCGCGCTGGCCCGACTTGCGCCGCGCCGCGCCCACGCAGCTGCCAGGCGTGTTGCTGTTCGGTGCCCCGGCCGGTGGCGGTGCCGAAGTGACGCCGGGAGCGTATTCGGTCCGCCTAACGGTTGGAAGCGTGGTGCAGACGCAACCGCTTGAGGTTCGGTTGGACCCGCGCATTCAGGTGACTCCCGCGCAAATCGCCGAGCGCGACTCCGTCACGCGCGCCCTGGTGGCGCGTATTGGTGAGATGCACGACGCCGTGAATCGCGTGCGCGACATCAAGTCGCAGGTTCAAGGGTTCGTGAACCGCACCAAGGACGCCGATAGCGCCAAGGCGATAGCCGCAGCTGGCGGTGCCCTGGTGAAGCGGGTGGAGACCGTGGATCCGCGCCTCACCACCAAGGCGCAGAACGGGCAGGACATCATCAACTACGCCAACGGCATCAATGGGCAGTTCGGATTCCTGCTTGGTCAGGTCGAAGGGAATCCCGTGGTGACACAGGGCGCCAAGGATCGCCTGGTTGAGCTGGAGAAGCTGTGGCGTGCCATCAGGGGTGAGTTAGACGGCATCGAGACCGATGTGGAATCCTTCAACAAGCTCCTCCAAGCGGCCAAGGTCGAAGGGGTCATCGGCAAGAAGAAGTCGGGCACGATCATGTGATGGGCGAGGGAGTCGCGCTCTTCGTTCCGTGCTTTGTTGACCAACTGTACCCGGACGTCGCGGTGGCGGCGTTGCGGGTACTGGAGCGACTCGGCGTCTCGGTGACCGTGCGCGATGGCGCAATCTGCTGCGGCCAACCCATGGCCAATGCGGGCTTCGTTCAGCAGGCCGGTCCCGTGCTGGCGCAATGGACGCGAACGTTCGCCGACGTCAGTCAGGTGGTCGTCCTCTCGGGTTCCTGCGCGGCGCATGTGCGAGCGCATGCACCCGCTGGTTCGCCCGCGCACCGGCACGCCACCGCTGAACGCAACGCACCGCCGTCTGACAGCGGACTCGGGACCGATGGCAATCGGACGACTCCGCGGGTGGTGGAGTTCACCGAATTCCTTCACGACACGGTAGGCGCGGAGGCGCTGTCCAGCTTGGGCGCGACGTACCCGCGGCGTGTGGCCATTCACGTCGGGTGCCACGCCCTACGGTCGCTCGGCGTGGCGCGCCCATCGGAGCTGCAACTTCCTCCGATGAGCAAGGTGGAGTCGGTGCTGTCGGCGGCAAAGGGGATCTCATTTGCCTCGCTCGAGCGTGCGGACGAGTGCTGCGGCTTTGGCGGGACGTTCAGCCTGTCGGAGCCAGCCGTCTCCACCAAGATGGGGCGCGACCGATGGCGCGACATCGCAGGTAGCGGGGCCGAGGCCGTGGTGTCCACCGACATGTCGTGCCTGATGCACCTGCGTAGCGTGTACGGAGGCCAGCCCGAGCTGCCGATGTTGCACGTGGCGGAAGTTCTGGCGATGGGCCTCGCGTGAGCACCGGAGCCCACCGGGGGGTCTCGAGAAGCCCGTTGACGCTGCCGGTGATGGATGACGGGCGTGTGGACCACGCCGCTGGTGCCGCGCGTTTCACCGCGGATGATGCGCGCACCGACTGGCACAACGAGTCCCTGTGGCAGGTACGTCAGAAGCGCGACGTGGCCGCGGCCCTGGTGCCTGAGTGGGAGGAGCTTCGAACCCTCGCCTCGGGCATCAAGGAACACACCCTATCGCACCTGGACGAGTACCTCACCCAGTTCGAAGCCGCGGCCAGCCGCAACGGCGCAACGGTGCATTGGGCGCGAGACGCCGCCGAGCATAACGCCATCGTCCACGAGATCCTGAACGGCGCGGGCGCCACGCGTGTGGTAAAGAGCAAGTCCATGCTCACCGAAGAGTGTGGGCTCAACCCCTTTCTTGCCTCGCGCGGCATACACGTCATCGACACCGACCTCGGCGAGCGCATCGTGCAGCTGCGCGGCGAGTCGCCGAGTCATATCGTGATGCCGGCCATTCACCTGAAGCGCGAGGACGTTGGGGACACTTTTCACGAGCACCTTGGCACCCCGGCCGGTGAAGCCGATCCTACGCGCCTTACAGCGGCGGCGCGGCAACACCTGCGCTCGCATTTCCTGGGCGCGCACGCGGCGATTACCGGGGTGAACCTGGCGGTGGCCGAGACCGGCGGATTCGTCGTGGTGACGAACGAGGGGAACGCAGACTTGGGGATGTCGCTCGCTCCCGTACACATCGCCTGCTGCGGCATTGAGAAGCTCATCCCCCGGGTTGAGCACCTGGCGGTGTTCTTGCGACTCCTGGCACGGAGCGCGACGGGCCAGGCGATGTCCGTGTACACCTCGCACGTACGTGCGCCCAGGAAGGGGCAGGCCCTGCACATCGTACTGGTGGACAATGGGCGGAGCGCCCAACTGGGCCGCGGCGACTTCTGGCGGTCGCTCAAATGCATTCGTTGCGCGGCCTGCCTCAACACCTGTCCCGTTTATCGCCGTTCGGGAGGGCACAGCTACGGATCCACCGTGGCCGGACCCATCGGAGCAGTGTTGACCCCAGGTATTGACCTGCGGCGTTATGCGACCCTGCCGTTCGCCTCCACGTTATGCGGGTCGTGCGCCGCCGTGTGTCCGGTGCAGGTGGACCTGGACGCACAACTCCTGAAGTGGCGCGCCGTGGTCGTGCAAGCGGGGCTGGCCGCGCCGGCCAAGCAAGCCGCCGCTGTGATGGGTGCGGCGACACTGAGGTCTCGTTCGCTCTACGCCGCGTTAGGCTGGGCGGCTCGCGTGGTGCTGCGCCTCGTGCCTGGTGAGTGGCGACGCCTTGAGCCCGGAGAGGGAAGGGAGTTGCCCACGCTGCCCCGTCGCACCTTTCGGCAGTGGTACCGAACCCACCGCGGTCAGCGGAAGCCATGAACGCACGAGACGCCATACTAGCCGCGGTTCGTGCCGCACGCCCCGACGCGAGTGCGCTGCCCGAGGTGTCGTCGGCAGTGCGCGCCTGGCAAGCGTCTCCCGGCGAGGCATACATCCGTTTTGTGTCTGCCGCTCGGACCGCCGGGGCGCGTGTCGTGGAGTGCGACCGCGCCCAACTGACGTCCGTGGTCGCCGAGGCCGTGCCGTCAGCGGGTCGCACCGTATCTTTGGTACGTGATGTTCGTGGAACGTTGTCGCCGCCAGAGGTTCCCCACGACTATGCAAAAGTTGACGCGTTCATCTGTGAGGGTGCTTTTGGCGTGGCCGAGAACGGTGCGGTGTGGCTGCCGGCTTCGCGGCTGGGATGTCGCGCCGGCGCCTTCCTGGCCCAGCACCTCGTGATCGTGTTGAATCGTCGCGAGATCGTGGAGCACCTGCACGCCGCGTATGCGCGGCTCGATTGGTCGTCCGAGGAGTTCGGCATCTTCATCGCGGGCCCATCCAAGACGGCGGACATCGAGCAGGCGATGGTCATCGGTGCGCATGGTCCGGCCGCATTGACGATCGTGCTCACGGACGGCGCGGTAGCCAGCGCGTGAGTATTCGTGAGCGGTTGAAGCGCTTTGTGAAGACCCACCGGCATTCGGGGAATCCCCTGATGCGTGGAGCGATCGGCGGCTTGTACAAGGGGCGGGATGCCCTGGGGGTGCTGCGACAGTTCAGTACCGATGGTGGCTATCGTGCCATCGTGTGGCTCAAGACGGTGCGCGGTCGTCAGCTGCACCAGACCACCGTGCTGACGTGGGCAGACCGGTACCCCGCGATTTTTGGCGCGGCGCGTGACTACTTTAGCGGGCGACCCGAGATTCGCATTTTGTCCTTCGGCTGTTCGACCGGAGAGGAGGTGGTGACGCTCCGGCAGTACTTTCCGCAGGCGAGGATCGTTGGAGCTGAGATCAACCCGCGGAGCCTGGCGGTGTGTCGAGCGCGCGGCTTGGACGAGCGCATTGCCTTTGTGCCTTCGACGCCGCGCCGCATACGGGACGCCGGGCCTTATGACGCCATCTTCTGCATGGCCGTGTTACAGCGCAATCCGCATGCGGTGGAGTCGCAGGGGATCACGGACCTGAGTGAGACGTATCCGTTCGAGAAGTTCGATGCCCAGGTGTCGGAGTTTGAGCGGTTGCTGAATCCCGGCGGATTGCTGGTGGTCCATCACTCCCAATACGTGTTCGGCGATGCGACCGTGGCCGGTCGTTTCACGCCTCTAACGACGCAGCCGCAACCGACGGTGGATGGGCCTCGGTTCGATCGGAGGAGTCGCCGGATGGAGGGAGATGTGGTGGTGGGGTCGATGTGGGTGAAGGGGTGTCCGTGAGGCCCAGCGCGGTTTTGTGCCCAACCGAGGAGCCGATGCAACTCAAGTCTGTGGATCGCGTCCTGCTTGGAACGGTGGCGGTGGCGTGGCTGGTCTCTTCCCTTTCGATCACGACCTGGTTCGCGGGACTAACCAGTGCGCTTGCTTGGTGCGCCGTTGTGCTGTCCATCGTAGGCTACCGCGCGCGCCGGGACAACATCGAGATAATGTTCCGGCGACGGGCCGGGATACGCACGCGAGTGCTGGCGATGGCCAAGGCGAGCGACGGTCAGATGTGCCGCGGTGAGGTCGTTGAAGCCGTTCTCGCACATTCCTGGGATGTTCCACTTGAGGCAATCGACGACGTGCTGTCGGAACTCGAGCTGCACGGGCTCTGCCTTCGCGATCCACTCGACGTGACCGGCGCGGAGCGACTCGTCTTTCCAGGACTCCGAGTCCACGATAGAGCTCTATCCGTGCAGCCCGTCCAAGGCGCGGTCGTGACGCGAGCGACGATACAATGAAGCGGGTCTGGGCGCATTCCTCCTTCGCGGGCTCTCGGTTACGCTACTTTCGTGTCTGGCCTTCCAGGGCGATGTCGGCGAGCAAACGCTGACCCTCTGGCGTTG
Source organism: Gemmatimonadaceae bacterium (assembly GCA_044224875.1). Lineage (GTDB taxonomy): Bacteria > Gemmatimonadota > Gemmatimonadetes > Gemmatimonadales > Gemmatimonadaceae > JABAQJ01. The sequence continues at coordinate 72,323 of JBGAJQ010000005.1, forward strand.
CCGTGAGACTCGCGCGCTCAAGATCAGATAACTCCGATAGTACCGCAACGACAAAGCTCCGCCGATATGCCTCGGCGGCCTTCGCGCCTGCAATCGCGCGTACGGCGGCGGCGCGGTCAGCCGTGAGACTGTCGTCAATTAGTCCGCTCAGCCGTTCCGCCAGCTGAAATATGTCCGGCATCGCTTGTGTCAAAGGTTGTATGAAGTGTGGTCGGTGGAGGAACAGCGCGGAAGCACCTTGGCTGCATTCCGCCCGCTCCAGCCGCTTGCCCTCAAACCCGCGCCGCTTCGCCACCACGCGGTACGAGAACTCCACGCCCGGGTCCCCGTCACGCACGACGACGTCGAAGCCGCGCGCCGTGCGATTCGTCACGTACAACTCGGCGTCACCATATGCTTGGACGAACACATGATACTTCCCCGTCAGGTTCACCGTTTCGGCGAACGTCGGGTCGAAGGCGATGTGGCGCCGGCGGTTCACCGTACGTTCCTCCGCCGCAACGCCTATTCGCTGTCGTTCGGTTCCTATGGCGCCTTACGCAGCACCAGCTGAAGCTCGGCCTGCACCGGCGCCGCGACGCCGGTGAGTGGCTGCATCCACTGGAACGTGAACGACCGGCTGAGGACCAGCTCCGTCTGCCCCTCGGTCCATGGGCCGGTCATCACATTCCAGGCCGGAAGTGGCACCAGCCGATGCCACACCTCGAACTCGATCTCCACCTTGTTCGTGAGGATGTCGTACGGTGCCTTGGCCATCCAATCCGGAGGGCCCTTCTTCGGCGTGCGGACAACCGACGTCTCGCACCGCGTGAACATGCGCGGCGTCTCGAGCGCGAAGGTCCCCTTCACCCGATCGAACTGCAGGATGCCGGAGCGTACCTGCCCCGCACCCGGTCGTGCATCGGCGGCCGGGCAGGTGAAGCGCGCGACGTCGAGGCCGATCTGGGTGGGAGTGCCCGAGGGACCGTAGTAGGTACCCGTGTCCCTCACGACCATGTCGAGCGGCTGGCGGCTGTTCGCAATCCACGTCTCGTACCGCGCGGTGTCGCGCGTCTCGGGCGTGCCGGCAATGCCCCCGCCCTTGAACATGCGATCGAGCACAATGCGTCCGCGGGCAACGCGGTCCACCTTCCATGTGGAGTGCATCGGGATGCCATTCACGACCTTCCCGACCTGTCCGCTGCCCTTGATGGTGAGGACGAAGTCACCGCTCCAGGTGGGTTGGGCCGTTGCGGCGCGTGCCTGCAGGAGAATCGTGAGGATGAGAGCAATCACCGGACGCTGGATTGGAAGACGTGCTGGCAGGGCGCCGGCCCCTGCCGCCAACATCGTGCCTTCTTTCGTCAGCTGCACCTTCAACATGTCGTCCTCGCCGAAGTGTGAGGACGCCAAGGTAGGGGCGGCGGGTTAAACCAGCCAGCGAGGGCTAAGGTGTTGCGGCTGAGCCACGCCTTGCGCCCTCCGGCATGACCCAATGCCCGCACTCGGCAAGGGTCAGGGGAAACGCTGCGCCTTCGCAGACCTCTCTGGAAGTGAGATCACGACGTGAGTGATGGATCCCATTCCACCAGCCGCAGCGGCAGGCAGTCGTGTGCTTCGTGAGCGTAACCCGCGACCACTGCTGAATCAAGCTGCCGCCCTTCCGTGGTGTAACGAGCGGCGACGTTCGGGCCCCGCCCTGGTCGCATCAGCGACATGAAACCGCAGCGCGCCGACGTCGTAAGGTGGTCGCCAACCTCCGTCGAGTAATCCATGGTGCGCCCCAGTCGTCTCGCGATCGTAGCAATCCTTCTCGCAGCTCCCACTCTGAAGGCGCAAAGCGCCGCCCCGCGCGACTCGCTGGCCTTCGCACGACAAGTCGCCGAGTGGTTCTATACCTCGCAAGTCGACTCGCTGTGGGCGCACACCGGTGCGGAGGTCCAGAAGAAGCTCGAGAAGCCCGAGAAGTACATGGAGTTCCTGGGTGAGCTGACGGGCCGGGCGGGAGCCGAGGAGAAGTTGATGGAGGAGAAGTTCGTCAAGCGCAGCGGCAACACGCAGTACTGGCGCACCTCGAAGTACGCCCTCGCCGACGAACCGCTCATGCTCCGGTTCGCCTTCTCCAAAGACTTCCAGATCATCGGCGTCGGCATGAACCCCGCCAGTGAGGCGCCTCCGGTCGATCCGATCAAGTAGCGGGCGACTTCGCCGCCGGGGGAGTCCACCTCGAGGACGATCGCCGGGGTCCCCGTAGCGCGTGCAACCGCGCATTTTTGGAGAGTGCGTGCGAGCGGCCTGCCCGAGCGGCCGATAGCTGGGTGGATGCCGATCGGGTGCGCCATGGCACAGGTGCGCGGCGGCAGGAATCCACGACTCGAACCCCTTGATCTCACCCTTCGTTCGAATAGCTGCCACCAAGGCGCGTTCAGCCGCTGAGCGCGAAGCGCTCGATTGTATCGTCTCGCTCGCCGAGCGTCTCGACGAACTCGAATTGGGGTTCGAGACGCGGATCAACGCAAGTAAGGCGCGACGGGGCGAAGGTCCCACGAAGGTGTCCAGCGCGCGGCGCGAACAGCTCCAACAGCTGGCGGCGGATGAGAAACAGCTTGAAGCGGAGCAGCTAGTGCAATTCCAGGCGATGGAGCGTGCCGTGGATATCCTGGCGGCCCTGCACTCTGGGATGGAAAGCGACGTGGGGTTCTGGAAAGGCGCGCATCACCACACGAACCCCGCAGAAAAACCCGTTGTGCAGGAGCTTGTGGACGCGAAGATTGCGTTGCTCGAGGCGATGGCGACGTATCTGAGTCAGTTTCCCAGCATTGATGGCTGACACGAAACGTGGAAGCCTTGCCTCCAAAATGGCTGGAAGCTCGAGAGCGACTGCGCCAGCGCGTTCTGGAGGAAGCGTTAGATGCCTGTAGTCACCTTGCAAGGGTTTGAGCTGACACGAGACGGCGCGTTGCTCCTCGGATGGCTCCAGCGGCCGCATGTAGCGAAATGGTGGGGCGACTCGGCCCGCGCCATGCAGCACGCGAGCGCGTGCGCACCCGAGTCGCACGCGCTCATCGTCGCCGATGGCATGCCGGTGGGCTATGTGTGCTGGCAGCAGCTGCCCGCGGAGGAGCTGGAAGACGCCGACCTGAAGGACGTTCCCGGCGGCCTGATGGACATCGACATCCTCCTTGGCGATCCCGACCTGCTCGGCCAGGGGATTGGCACGCAGGCCCTACGGCTTCTATTGACTCGCTTGCGAAGCGAGCAGATGGTGGGATTCGCGGGCCTCGGGACGTCCACCTCGAACACGCGGGCCATCCGGTGCTATGAGAAGGCGGGGTTTCAGCTGCATCGGATGTTCCAGGACCCCGAGTGGGGGCCATGCCACTACCTGATCGCTGCCGTTCGCGGCAGTGTCTAGGTCGATGCCCGCGGAACCATCGACGCGGACGGTCGGTGGCGATGAATTCCGTCACAATTCGGCTCGTCGCGCGATCCTTGGTGCGACGGCCGCGCGTCGCCTCGATCGTTACCCTCACCCTGGCACGGTCGATCGCCTCGGTGTCCAGCGTCTTCAGCCTGTTCGATCCCATCTTCCTGCGCGCCATGCCCCGGCCCGAGGCGGACCGCCTGGTGCGCATACAGACGCGCGACCTGGGGGCTGGATCGGTCCTGATGGTCGTGTCGCTGCCAGACTTCGACGACATGCAGAGGAAGTGCGGGCCTTCGACAGACTCTCAGCCCACGTGATCTTCCCATCGACCATGAGTGTCGGGATGGCCACCCTTGCGGTGCAGGTCGCATTCGCCACCCCAGACGCGCCGGCCGATGTCGTGGGTCCGGTGCATTTGTCGGGCGCCACGCCATAATCCCGAGGCGGGCGTGCAAACGCGCCGGATCTATCGATCCCTATCGCTAGGACCGGGATCAGTCATCGATCACTGCGGCGACGAACGACCGGTTGCCGAGGGCGGCTTCTCCTCCAAGTGGCGTGGCAAGACCACTGCGCCGCCGCGCACCACGACGTTGCCGTCGCGAATGACCACGTCGACCTTGGACAGGTCGTCGAGCGTTAGGTCGGGGCGGCCATCGACAACGAGAACGTCAGCGAGCTTTCCCGGCTCCAGCGTCCCCAGCTTGTCACCCATGTCGAGCAACTCGGCGCTCGTCTTCGTCGCTGCGACCAGCACCTCGGGAACGGTGTAACCGGCCTGCACGAATGATCGGAGCTCCGTGATGTACGCCCCGGGAAGGGCACGGTACCAACCGACCACCAGATCCGTCCCGATCCCCATCTTGATGCCCGCGCGTTTCATGCGGCGCAGCACGTCGAGGTTCGTCGAATCGTTGAAGTAGAAGCGGCGCGACGTCGAGCCGAAGTAGCCGCCGCCATACGACGCGAAGAGATAGGCGTAGGTGACGAGGGTCGGGTCGGCCTCGACCTTCCGTTCCGCCATCAGGCGGATTGTCTCGTCGCTGCGAGGAAGCGGGTGCTCGATCATGTCGACCCCGGCCTCGACGGCCCACTGCGTGTAGAACGTCTCGCAGTCGCAGGTGACCTTAAGTCCGAGGGCGTGGGCCTCTTCGATCGCGGCCTGCACTTCCGGCTTGCTGAAGTGCGAGCCGACCTTGATGACGTCGGCCCCGCGATCGAACAGGTCGCGCACCGCGTTGCGCCACTCGTCAGCGCCGATGGCGGTGCGGACCAGTTGCTTGGATGACGGATGCATCCCGAGACCCTGGGCGGCGTGGCCGCTGACCGACGTGAGCAGCTGACCGGCAGCGAACACGCGCGGCCCCGGGATTCGATTTCGCGCGACCCAGTCCTTGAGGCGAAAGGCCACGTCGCCCATCGACGCTACGTCGCGCACGCTGGTAATGCCGCTCTCGACGAAGTAGCGCAGTCGCTCCGCTCCGCGCAGCACCGCGTCGGGTTCGCTCAGCGCCTCTTCATCGGCATCGCGCGGATCGGAGTAGGTGAGGTGCGTGTGCAGGTCCACCATGCCAGGCATCACGGTCTTCCCCGCGGCGTCGATCAACGTTGCACCCGCCGGCCACCCTGCCGATCCCGGGCGAGCGTCAGCGGGGAGAATCCGCGCGATCTTGTTGCGCTCGATGACCAGCGTCCCCTCGCGAGCGGTGGCGCCGGTCCCGTCGAAGATGCGGCCACCGCGCACGACGATGGCGCCATCTGGTCCCTTCGGTCCACGCGCCACGGGGATTCGGCGCGGGTCGTCGGTGGTCTCGACGTTCATCGCCGCCATGTTGGCACGGCGATCAGGGGCGCGGGTTTGCGCGGGAAGGGCGCGCACCGAGCCTAACGATGCGAGGAGAAGGGCAGCGACCTGGACTCGTCGGGCATCGCGATCATGGCGCGACCGGCGAGTCTTCGACAGAGATGCTGAGAACCCGTGCATGGGCGACCTGGCGTGCATGGTTAGGGTAATCCGGAGACTGGTAACGGAACTCTGAGGCTTCACCATCAACTGTACGGCTTCATCTGGTACGCCGGGGGCGTCTTGCCGAGCAGCTCACGGACGAAGAAGTCCCATTGACGGCGCCAGAAGTAAGGGACGGCCATCACTGGATGATTCGCGTTAGGTACGATCAGGAGCTCGAAGTCCTTGTTGGCCTTGATCAGCGCGTCGACCAATCGGAACGTATTGGCCGGCGGCACGTTGTCATCCAGCTCTCCGTGGACGATCATCAACTTGCCGACCAGCTTCGACGCCCATGTGATGTTCGAGTTGGCATCCCAGACCGGTCCCATCTCGGGGCCCATCCACTGCTCGTTCCACCACGCCTTGTCGAGCCGGTTGTCCTGCACGCCGGCACCCGTTAGGCCTACCTCATAGAAGTCGGGCCGTTCGGTGAGCGCCCGGACCACATCGTAACCGCCCGCCGAATAGCCATACACGCCAACGCGCGAGGTATCCATCCACGGGTACTTCGCAGCCATCGCGCGGATCATGGCGATGTGATCGTCGAGCCCGACGGCGTGCACGTTTCGGTAGGCGGGCTGCTGGAAGGCGCGCGACCGACCGGCCACTCCGCGTCCGTCGACCGTCACCCCGATCGCGCCGATTTGCACCTGCGGCTGGATAAAGCGAGCCACCAGCGACGCCTCGAACGACTTCGGGCTGTTCGCGATGATCTGCGGCCCCGTGTAGATCTCCTCGATGATGGGATAGCGCTTGGCCGGATCGAAACCCGCCGGCTTGAAGATCGCCCCGAAGATTGGTGTGGTGCCGTCAGCTGCCATTGTCTCGAATGGCTCCGGCAGGAGATACCCTGCCGCGAGAAAGTCGCTGACGTCGGCTCGGCCCAGCTCCATGAGCATCCGCCCGTCGCTGGTGCTCCGCAGCACCGATCGCGTCGGCTGATCGATGAACGACATGTTGTCGACGAAGTACCGGCCGTCGGGCGAGACCGACACGTCGTGATCGAGCGGCTCGGGTGTCAGGAGCCGGATCGCGCCGCCCTTGCTCGGGAGCGCGTAGAGATGGCGGAGATAGGGATCGCGACCGGCCTCGCGGCCGGTTCCCGTCACCAGCAACGTGCCGGACACCGAGTCGACGCCGGCGACGTCGCGCACCAGCCAGTCTCCCGTCGTTAGGCGGCGCCGGACACCGGAGCGGGGATCGATCCCGTAGAGCTGGAACCAGCCGGTCTGGTCCGAAGTCCAGTAGACCATGTCCGTCTTGGCGTCGTAGAACCAGAACTGGGTCCAGGTGTCGATGTAGGTGTCGGAGCGATCCTCCGAGAGAACCCGGGCTTCCCCAGTGGCGGCGTCAACCCGATACAGTTGCAGCCGCCGGTCGCCTCGCTCGGCCAGGCGCGCGAACACCGCCTTGCCATCGGCGCTCCACTCATAGTAGGGACCGAAGTAGTAGAGCACTGGATCGGGAGGCAACGTCATCGCGGTTTGCGCGCCGGTCTCCACGTCGAAGAACACGCCGCGGGCCACTGCGGTCACCGTGTCGCCCGGCAACGTGTAGACGTACCGGAACACCCGGGGTGCGTCGCCGCCCGGCGGGGTCGACTGGACCAGCGCCAAGCGCCGAGCGCCCGCCTGATCGAGGCGGAAGGTCGCGATGCGGCGGGAGTCCGGCGACCATGTGAGTAGCGGCTGCATGACTGGATGCTCGGTCCCCTGGGCGATCATGATCTTCGGATCGATCACCGGCGTGGCATACGGCGACTCGGTCGTGCCGTCGGTCGTGAGTTGTCGCTCGCGGCCGTCCCGGGTGGAGATCAGGAACAGGTTGCCGCTGCGCACGACAGCCCGCCACGCGCCGTCGGGCGACTTCTCGCCACCGAGCGTATCGCTGTCAGGCGTTAGGGCACGCGTGGTGGGGTCGTATTCCCAACTCTTCCCACCAGCCGCAAAGCGGAGGATCCCGGTCTTGGCATCGACGCGGAGCCCGAGCAGGCGAAAATCCCTGAGCTCGATCGGCTTCCCAGTGGCCGCGGCGAGGGCGGCGATGAGCGCCGCGTGGTCGAACAACGGCCGAGTGGTGCTGGTGGCAATATCGACCAGGAGATACTCGCGGCCGGCCCTGGTCAGCTTCTCGAACCAGAAGCGCGACGTTTGACCGATCCATTGCGGGCGGACGCTCAAGCCGGGGATCAATTTGCGGACATGCTGCGGCAACAGTGCTTCGGCCTTTGCGTACGCGGACGGTGGGACCGGCTCCTGCATCGGCGCAGCCGCGAGCGGCGTTGAACCTGCCAGCGCGAATGTGGCAACTGCCACGAGTCGCTTCATCCTCGCCTCCTTCTGGGAACGTGCGACGGCAGGCGACGGGCCTGGTCGTCAATATCGGCAATCAGGCTGCAATCGGGCCGGGGGATGGTACCCTGGTCGGTAACTGGTTGCAAGGCTCCATATAGGGTAGCTTTGCCAAAAGGGGCGCCGGCGTCACCCGGCTACTCTCGGTCGATCTCACGTTAGGCTGGGCGTGACATGAGGCCGTCGAACAAGAAGCTCCTGTCGACAAGCAGGGTAAGGAATGGCGCGCTTCGCGCGGTTTCATCTGTTCGGCCGACTCCATCCATTAGTACACGGGGTCGTTCCCGAGTGCGGTTGTCGAATCGGGCATCGTGCGGTGGACACGGTTGAACTCTTGGAGTCCAGCACGTATGTCTGGGGAACTACTCTGAGGCCGTGCTTTCAAGGACAGCCGCGGAGCGAGCAGAGAGGCCGATTCGTTATGCGCTGGTCCGACTTTCAAGCACAAGGCTCATCCGACGCTACTACCGCTTCCCGGTGTCGACCGTCGCTCCATCGAATGCTTCCGGCGACAAAGCGCACTAGGCGTCAGCTGACCGGTCCACTCGCGTGAACGGTTCGACACGCCTCGTCTGGCTGCTCTCCCTCGTCAGCCTCGTCGGCTACGCACTCCGCACGAACATCACGGTCGCGCAGGAGTACATGGCCCCCGAACTCGGCCTCTCCATGCGCGATTTGGGCGTCATTTCGGCGTGGGGATTCCAACTGAGTTACGCGATCTTCCAGATCCCCGGGGGCTTCCTCGGCGATCGCTACGGGGCGCGACTCGTCCTGTTCCTCGCCATCCTTGGCTGGAGCCTGGCGAGTCTGGCGTCGGGGCTCGTACCTGCCAGTGCGGGATTCGCGTTCGCTACGTTGTTCGCCGCTCGCGTGCTGCTCGGTGCCGCGCAAGCCGCGACGTATCCGGTGGCGGCGATGGCGGCAGCACAATTTGTCCCGGCCGAACGTCGCGTCGGTGCAAGCGCGATGTATCTCGCATCCGCCTTGCTGGGGTCCGCACTGGCACCGTTGACGCTCGCTCCCGTTATGGTCTGGGCGGGCTGGCGATCCGTGTTCCTGGTGAGCGCCGCGGTGGGAGCGATCGCTGCGTTTGCCTGGCTCGCGTTTGCCCCGCGCCGAGTGGAGGTATCTGGAACCCTGCGCTACGTGCCGCTCCACGCGCAGGTGAAAGAGATCGCCGTTCTCCTGAAGCAGCGCAATCTCCTCTTGTTGTCGCTGTCGTACCTACTGCACTCGGCCACCTACTTCGTATTCGTGTTCTGGTTCTTCCGCTACCTGGTGGAGGGCCGTGGTTTTGGTGTGCTGGCGAGTGGTGTGTGGGGAAGCACGCCCTACTTCATGGCGTTCATCATCGCGCCGTTGGTGGGCCACGCAACCGATCGCTTGGCTCGGCGCGTTGGGCCTGCCGTGGCCAGGCGCCGCGCCGCGATGGCCTGCCTGATTACGGGCGCCACACTGGTCGTCATCGGTGCGAATCTGCCGACGGCGTGGATGGCGGTGCTGACGTTGGGGCTGTCGGTGGGCCTGATCGCCTCCGCGGAGGCGCCGTATTGGACGACCACCACCGCCGAGGGTTCGCACAACCCGGGTACCGCAGGTGGATTGTTGAACCTGATGGGAAACCTTGGCGGCGTGCTCTCGATCTGGTTGGTGCCCATCATGAAGGATGCGTGGGGATGGGGGCCGATGCTCGGATTCTGGGCGGCTGTTGCTGTAGCGGCGGCGAGCTTGTGGATGACGTTGTCGGTGAAGCGCGCGTTTGGAATGGGCGGTCGCCAAAACGCGGTTGGCACTGGCTAGCCGCAGACACTCCCGACGCGTGTGGATCCGGCTTGCCTGTCGCCGCCTCGCGGTCTAGTCTTTGCCCCACCACTCCCGGTGCGTGCGCGGAACCTCGGCAGGAGGAGCTGGTGGAGCCCAACCGTTGGCAGGCGGTCGAGGCGTTGCTCGACAAAGCGCTGGACGCAGGCCCTCAGCACTGGGCGGAGGTCGTGAGGTCGGGCAGTGCGGGGGATGACGCCCTGCGCGATGAGGTCATGTCGCTGCTCGCGCATCATCCCCGCACGCACGAGTTCCTGTTGCGCGGGGCAGCCGGCGTCATGGAGAACCTTGAGCGCCCCGAGGCCCTTCTTGCAGCGGGGACGACGATTGGCCCATGGCGCGTGATCGAAGAGATCGGGCGCGGAGGCATGTCCCGCGTATACCGCGGAGAACGCAGCGACGGCGCGTTTGAGCAGGCGGTGGCGATCAAGATCCTGCGTGCTGGTCTCGATAGCGCGATCGACGTCGACCGCTTTCGGCGCGAACGCCAGATTCTTGCTGCCCTCGAACACCCGAACATTGCTCGCCTGCTGGACGGAGGAACCACTGCCGACGGCCGGCCGTATCTCGTGCTCGAACTCGTGGACGGTGAGCCGATCCACGACTGGTGCTCGGCGCGACAGCTCACCACACGGGACCGCGTTAGGCTCGGCGTCACGGTCGCGCGCGCAGTCGCGCATGCACACCGGCAACTGGTGATTCATCGCGACCTCAAGCCGACCAACATCCTGGTGACGCAGGAAGGGAATCCCAAACTACTCGACTTTGGCATCGCTAAACTCCTCGACGCGGGCGGTACCAGTACCGACACGGCGACCCGACACCGCTGGCTGTCGCCTGGGTATGCCGCGCCGGAGCAAGTGCGAGGCGAGGTGACCACCACCGCCACCGACGTGTACCAGCTGGGCGTCGTCTTGTTCGAGCTGCTCACCGGGCGTAGGCCGATTGAAGTGACGGCGCAGCCGTACGAACTCGCTGTGCTGCAGCAGGACCCGGTGCGCCCATCGACCGTACGATCCGAGCTTGCCGGAGATCTCGACGCGATCCTTCTCAAGGCGCTGCGCCCAAGCCCGAGCGACCGGTACCAGTCCGCCGATGAGTTGGCGGATGACCTCGAGCGTATTGAGCGACGTGAGCCGGTGCGCGCCCGAGAGGGAGAGCGTGCGTATCAGGTGCGGCGCTTTCTCGCGCGGCGCGCTCGGCTCGTCGCCACCGCAGTCGCCGCTGTGGGTGCGGTTGGAGCATACACGGCGACCGTCGCTCGCCAGAACCAGCGGATCTCGCTTGCGTTGGCCGAATCGAACCGTTTGCGAGAGAAGGCTGACCGGACCACATGGTTTCTCGTGGATCTCTTTCGCTCGCAAACCGCCGAAGCTGGCTCCGCCGATTCCGTTCCGGCGGCGATGCTGATTGCCCGGGGAGAAGCAGTAGCGCGCGCGAGAACGCACGACCCTGGCCTTCAGGCAGCGATGCTTGAAGTCTTGGGGGTGATTCGTGGCGACATGGGCGCCGACAGCGCGGCCCGTGCCAACTTTGTCGAGGCGCTCGCGATTGCCCGGGGCCTACCGTCCGCCAGCCAAGCAGAACTTGCGCACTTCGAACGGCAGATTGCCGACGTTGACGTTAGGTTGCGCAACCTGGACTCGGCCGAGTCTGGATTCCGAAGGGCGTTGGCGGTGCAGCGCCGAGTGCTCGGCGACACGGCCACGGCGACGCGGTATACGATGCTCATGCTCGCGCTGGCGATCCACGCGCGCCAGGGAGACGAGGCCAACGCGCTGATCGACGAATGGGAGCGTCTCTCCAAGAACCTAACGATCGAGCCGGACCCGGAGGTCGCGCAGCAGTTCGCGTCCATGGCAGACCTGCTCGGTTACTTCTCCGACGACAGCACCCAGCTGGCGAGAGCAGAGTGGTACGCGCGAGCCCGCGTGAAGATCTATGAGCAGGTCTACGGCGGTCGCGGCTTCGACATGGCGGACGCTCTGGAACAGCTGGGATGGATACGATCGCGTCAGGGGCACCCGGAAGATGCGCTTGCGTTGATGCGACGCTCGCTTGCGGAGCACGAAGCGCTTTTTCCCCAGGGGCATCGGTCGGTCGCCAGCACCCACGAGAAGCTGGGGACCGCGCTACGCGATATGGGCAAGCCCGACTCGGCGCTGGTGCACTACGCCGCGGCGTTGCAGATGACGGTGCGTCTGGAACCATCGGATACCCTGGTGATCGCCGGCTTGCGACACGTGTACGGAGATGCACTGAGCCGCACGGGACGGCATCGGGAAGCGATCCGCGAGTTGCAGAGAAGCATCGCGGAATTCCAGACGCGCGTGAGCCCTGGCAGCGGGTTGCTCGGCGCCACGCGCATCTCGCTCGCGGGCGCGTTGGCCGGCGACCGTCGGTATCGTGAGGCAGAACACCTGCTGCGCAGTGTGTACGAGACGCTCCGCGCCAAACGCGGAATGCGAGACCGTATCACACTCCGTGCCGCCGACGGACTCGTGGACCTCTATGATCGCCTCGGCCGAGCGAGCGAGGCGGCACAGCTCCGCGCCGTGGTCAGTGAGGCGCGGTCTCTGCCGGTGCCATCGCCGGTGCCTACACCCAAGTGAGCGACCCCAGGACGGCGTCACCGCGCGCGCCGAACCAGCCGCTTGACGATGCCGTATATCGAGAGCTCAAACGCATTGCCCATGCCTTGCTTCGTGCGCGTGCCCCGGAGCACACGCTGCGCACGACGGAGCTCGTGCATGAAGCCTACCTGCGACTCGGCGGACCCAAGGCGTTCGCCTCCGCTGCGCACTTCTACGGGTCGGCGGCGCGGGCGATGCGCCTGGTGTTGGTTGACCTCGCGCGACAGCGATATGCGGCCAAGCGCGGGGGCCAGCGGCGTCAGGTAGCGTTGACCACTGCGTCTGCAGTGATCAACATTGATTTGGATCGCCTGCTGGAGTTCGATGCCGCGCTGGAGAGCCTGCGTGGAGTAAGCGCACGGTTGCACCAAGTCGTCGAGCTACGATTCTTCGCCGGACTCTCGGTCGACGAGGTGGCCACCTGCTTACAGGTGACCACTCGGACCGTTGAACGCGATTGGACGAAGGCGCGACTCTTCCTTGCGCGCGCGCTCGACGAGGTCCGACCGTAGACGCGTGAGCTCAGGCGTTCCGCGCAGTCAATCGCAGATCTGACCTTCGACCGCCATGCGACGCCAAATGACTCCGCGCTGCAGGCCAGTGGTCTTGCTGACCACGGTCCCGGCGATCGTGCCGCACGTGTTGACGGAGTTCGCAAACGCGAAACTCGCCCCAGCCGGGAGCGGCAAGTTTTCGATCGTGCCGTAGATCCTCGTGAAGGCGCCCTGCCCAGTGCGCGTGCCCACCAGGCGGCCCTTGTTGCTGATCCGCGGGGCGTCCCCTCGGCAGTTCCGCTCGACGGCCTTCACGCCGATGGAGATCATGCCGAATCCGAACGTATACACGATCGATGAGTCTGGCCCGACACCTACAACCATGTTTCCATCGTTGATGTCGGAAGCGCAGTATCCGGCGTCGGACAGGTCTTGCCATCCGTTCAAGCTGAGGCGCAAGGCACCGACACCGAGTGCCCACGACGTGCCGACAACCACTCCGGCGCCATTGAGGGCGACGCCATCGGGAAGCGGGCCGGCGAGTTCGTTCGCAACATAGGCGCCATTGTGCGAACGCGTCCAAAGGTAGGCATCGGGGTCTCCCACACCGAACCCCGCAATCGAGCCTGCCTCGTTGATGTCGAAGGCACCGGCGGAATACGTGAGCGCATTCGTCGGTAAGATGGTTGTGATTCCCGCCGCGTTGCGGTAGAACGCCGAATCCTCCAGTTGCGGCGCGGTATCGTAGAAGCCCCCGCCGCGAGAAACAAAGCCAACAATCTCGCCCGAACTGTTGATGCCCCGCGCGACGTGCGAGATGCGCCCGTTGCCGAGGGCGAGCAGCTGCAACGCGCCACCGGCCGCGCGGAAGGCGGTCGTCGTCTGGATGTTCGCCCCCGTCTGCGCGGATCCTACTACCACATTTGAGTCGTTGACGGCCCACGACCGTACGCGTGGATACCAGTCGGAACCGATGTAGCTGACTTGCCACGACGCGGAGCCGAGGCCTCGGAGCGCCGCATCGGGAGCAAGCGGTGTGCGTGGCGACGCGGGGTCGAGGCAAGCAGCGGTGAACATGAGCAGTGCAAACCGCGCGTAACGTGTGATCTCAGGACGGAACATGTCGGGCTCGAGAGAAGAGGGGGCGGGAAAGGCCAACCCTTCTTCATTCGTAAGATCGTCCCTTCGCCCGACATCGGCCCGCCGGCGGCCGCTCTCGGTCGGGGGCGCGTCCTCGCGGCGGAAGACGAGGTCGTGACCCCCACCTCGCGCTTCCACACGAGCCGCGATATCCGTTCCTGTAGACGTGGGAAGGGTACCTGCCCGCGGCCGGCGCCATCGGCACAACAGGGCACGGACCAGCACGATGAGTCACGACGGACGAGCGGAGCTCGCTCCCGCTCGATAGCGGGTGCATCTTCTTGCTTTGGCTCCAGGACGCCCTCGGTCTCCGGCCGAACATCGCGTTTCGCTCTGGCGAGCACTCCAGCTGACGAGCCTTGGGGCGATGAAGAGTCTGGTGCGCCTCAGCGGCGGCCGCATCCACGACTACGGATTCGGCAACCTTGCCCGCCACGAAGCGTGCGCGCATCCTAGCGATGACCCAGCTCTCGTGGCTCGCATGCGCACGCTTCTGCGCCTCCTCTCCGTCACCTGCTTCCTCACCGCGCGGCTCCGTGCGCAGGAAAGCCTCCGCTGCCCAGGCGCAACCGTCGGCTGGCAATTCACGTCAGCCTCAACCCCACCCATCCTTCTCCCCGAGGCTTCGCAAGTCGACGCCATCTGGAAATCACTCGACCCGGCTGCCGGCGGCAGCGCCGGTCCGCTCGGCTGCCCCACCGGATACGCCGTCGTCGTCGTTCTCGACGCACTCAGCGGTTGGAACGGTATTGCACAGGGATTCCAACGCGGCTGGATTCTGGTGGGCCGCTTCCCACAGCTCAACTTCCAAGCGGCATTCGTCCATGGACTGGGCGGGTGGACGGTCTGGTGGAAGGGCGACCAAAGCAGTGGATATGGCGCCGGACTCGTTCCAGCCGGACGGGACGGGCCGGCGACGGCCTACTCCGCCGCCCCCGCGGCGACATGGGCGCGTGGCGGCTGGATTCGAAGTAGCCAGCAAACCGAGTTCATCTCGCTATGGAAGTGTCAGGGCAATCCTTGCACCTGGCGGTACGCGACACCGGAGTTTTACCAGCAGGAGCGTCCGTTCGACTTCGCTGCGCGATTGGACGTCCCGAGTATGGCGACGCCGAGCCCTGGCCGATTCGGCGAACGCGTGAACGCGGCGCTTCCGGACTGGCTTCCATGCTTCACTCGGCTGGACGCCAGCGACCAACCGGGCGAAGGGGAAGTGGCGCGTGCCACCGTGAAGCTGCGACGCGAAGGGGCGTGCGCGATCGACGGACACTCACCTCGCGCGGCGGCCGATGCCTGGTTGGGGAGCGCGACACTCCGTCCCGGGCGTGCACCGGGGACGGATGCCGACGATAGCGACTGTCCGCGCAGCGGGGACCTGGACATCGATACGTCGCAATTGCTGCTTCTGATCTTCCGGCACCGCGACAAGCTGAGTGTGACCACCCTCAACCACCTCCGCGCCTTGCTCGCCCCTTGGGGCGGAACACCTCGGGTCAGCCCGTATGTCACGCCGCCTAACGAAACATGCTATGGCTTCCAGATCATTGAGACGGAAAATCACATTCTGCTTCAGGAGGCGTCGCGCTACCTGATCAACGCGCTGCTCAGCGAGAACGCCCCGGTGCCGAATGTCGCCAACCGCGACTGGCTGCTACGCTTCTTGGGGCCGATCGTCCGTCGCGACATGTACGAGTACAACGCGTTGCCGTACACTCGCTACCAAATGAAGGCATTGCTCGCGTTGCACGACCATGCACCGGACAGCGTCGTGTCGAGAGCGGCGCGCGGCGTGCTGCACTGGCTCATGGCGAAGGAAGCGCTCTCCGGGAATCTCGATCGCGACATGCGTCCATATCGCCGGCTCCCGGACGCCAAGCTCTTTGCCGCCACCGATTGGTGGGGAAGCCAGGCCACAGCCACAACATTGGAGGCGGCCTTCCTGGCCGGCCCGATCCAGCATGGACACGAGGACATCGACCTGCAGCTCGATACCGCGACCACAAGGGCGGCGCTCAGCGACTTGGCGCGTTTTCCAGCGCTGGGTACGGTCGACGAGGACCAACTCGCTGAGTTGATCGACATCGCCGACTCGAAGTACCGGCTGCCGAGTGCCATTCGGGATTGGCGCGTGACGCGATACAACGACAATGCGGCCAATCGCGTCACGTACGTGCAGGGCATCCGGCACCAGTCGCCCGTGGCCGAGGATCCCGCGCTGTTCAATCAGGCGAACGACGGTGTGGAGCTGGTGTCAGGGAACCGCAACTGGACGATTGTGGCTGGCGGTGAACCCATCGGCCCCGGCATCCCTGGCGACCCGCCACGAAGCACGGCGACGGCGCTCGCCTATGCGCTAATTGCCGCTGCCGTCCTGGCGGCCCTCATGCTGCTGATCGCAGTTCTTGCCGGTGTCGGCACGGTGACCGTGGTCGGCGGTGCGGCGACCGCCATTGCAGCGATCATCGGACTCTTGGTCGGAACCTTCGTGCCGCAGACGATTGCCTCGAACAAACAGTCGGACAAGCTGTGGGAGAACCAAACGGCCGTCATGCGACCGACACTCCTGATTCCGTCGGCCGGTGGCCTCAGTCGAGGCCAGACGTTGCGATTCGGCCAGCCCGTCATCGCTCGGCCTAACGAGAATCCCGACCCGCGAACGTGTGTCGCTGAAGGGTTTCTGTGCGGGTTTGACCTGGAGATGCCATCGCACCCGTTCAACGCGAGCGACCTGGCGAAGTGTCCGATCACTCCGGAGCTTCCCATCCCGATCACCTCGATGCTCGCATCCACCCCCGCTGGAACGCCACCCGTCGTGCCGCGACTGGGCTGCCTCTTGCATCGGGAGGAGAGCACGCGCGGGTGGACGGTGTGGGAGTTCGAGTTTGGCACCCTGGCGATGCGCGAGGGCGACGCGGTGGGGTCAGAGCATGTCGCGGCGGCATGGATGGACACCACCTTCCAGAAGCAACAGCGCTTCGTACACATACAGTGGAAGCTGCCGGGAGAGAGTCACGACTGGTACAACGTCCACGCCTACAACACCGAGGCACATCCGACTGATGGGGAAGCCGTGGGCGGCGACGTGGACTACGCCAACTCGGGGAACGTCGACGATAGCGACACGTGGAGCGAGGGGAGCGTCACCTTCACCTGGCCGGACTACCTGGCAGACGCGCAACGGTCGTTCATCGTCGAGGCCTGCGATCCGACGTACACGAAGATCCTCTTCGTCAAGGTGAAGGACGGCCACGCCTGCCACGCCAATATCTTGCCGCGGCTGTCTGTGCCACTGGCACTACCACCCAAGCAGCCGTTCAGCTGTAAGGCGAAGCCGTTCGGGCGCGAGGCACTGGTCATGGAAGTGGGTGAGTCGTGTTCGAACAGTCCGTACGGCATGTTCGTGTTCGTATGGACGAAAGGGTGTCCGTCGAACACGCGCGGAAATCTCGCCGGTCCGGGCCTTTGCCCGCGGTGGGCCTCGAGCTTCGGCTTCGCGGTGGTCGCTCCATCGCGCGGTTGGACCGTGGACGACTTTGGCAACATGGTTCTGGCATCGATGTTTGCGCACCGGAGTGCCTCAGGTGGCGATTACACCGTTGCGGCGACTCCGCAGGTCGTGGACGTCCCGATGAGCCCTCCGGTCATTGGGACGATCGGTCTTGGAGGGCACGTGTTGTGGGCGAGCGCGGGACCGCCCACGAAGCACACCGTGCGCTTCCGTTGGGGGGTGGCCCCAAGCACACAGCCTAACGTGATGGACGACACGGGCGCTCCCGGTCTTTACGGCCCGCTGTCGAGCGACCTCGTGCTCTGGCCTTCGGCGCGTGGCCACATCTCGGCGCCGGGCGTGCCACCGTTCCCGGGAGAATTGCTGACGAGTGGTGGGGCAGGGTGCTTCACCATGGCGGGGTTACCGACCTTGATGAATCCCGATCCCCGCGGCCTGGTCGTGGACCTGCGAAGCGCGGCCACGCCAGTGATCGACGAGGTCGCGACGTCGGTGCTGAAGGACAGATGCAAGTGACGCAGCCAGGTGGGGGATGAGGATCGCCAAACACCGCAGGTCGCAGCTGGCGTGACGAGCTTCGATACGCGTGGACACTGGCAGCATCTGCAGGATTCCGAGTGCAACTGAATCAGCTTCGACGGAAGGACCGTCCCCATGCGTTGCGCGGACCATGATGTGCGGCCATGTTCGACCGCACGATTGGTCGTGTTGGGCCACACTCAGAGGACACTCATGGACCGCCGCTCGTTTCTTGTCACCAGCGCCCTAGCCACGACAGCCGGAGCCCTTCGTGTCGACGCTCCGCGCCGGCGCACCGAAAGCGTAGTCCGGTTGTCGTCGCTGCGCCCACGCCTCGTGAATCAGGGTTGGGGGTCGCTGCTCTACGACGTGAGCGTCGACGGGCGGCCCTTGCAGATCGGCGACCGCACCTTTAGTCACGGCGTGAGTACACATGCGCGGAGCGATCTGGTGTACCTGACGGGCGGTCGGTACTCCCACTTTCGCGCGTGGGTGGGGGTCGATGCCACCAAGCAGCGCACGCCAGATGCAACAGCCGTGTTCCAGGTATTTGTGGACGGCGTACAGCGGTTCGATAGCGGTACCATGTCGCAGGAGACGCCCGCCCGGTTGGTGGACCTGGACCTCGGCTCGGCGAACCACCTGCGCCTGATCGTGACCTACACCGGGACCTATTGTGACCATGTGAATTGGGCCGACGCCGAATTGGTGCGAAATGATGCGGCAGAGCACGTTCCAGTGACGAGTGGACCGCGGCGTCGGTTGGCAAGTGCGGGACGCGTGTTTGAACTGGAAGGCTCGCGACTCATCGGATTCACGCATCGAGGAAAGCAGGTCGCGCTGACGGTGTGGGGTGGGCTGATGGCAGGAGCGGTGAACCGAAGCCCGACCGATGGCACGGTCAGGTACGATCCCATCGCCGGGGGGGTGTCGTGGGGTTGGGCGTATGCCTCACGAGCATCTGCGTCGTGGACGTCACCGGTCGACACGGTGTTCCATTGGCCGAACGCGCGAGCGCACGTGTGGCTGCCATGGGGCCATGGGTGGGAGTGGCAGGATCCGCTCGAGCCGCGCGCGTTCGCGGACAAGACGTACGAGTACGGCGCGTTCTTCAATCGCGAGGGCGGCCTCTCGCTGCCCATGGCCACCGTGCTGGATCACGAGGCCGGCGTTGGCGTGTCGTTCATTCAGAACCCGGGCGATGTGCTCATCGACATGCAGGTCACGACCACCGCGGCAGGCGAGATCCGGTTCTCTCGTGCATTTCACCGCTTCGGGGGTGGCGCCGCTCCCGTCAGGTTCCACGTCGACGTCATCGTCCACGAGCCTGATGTGCGCGCGGCCCTGCGCGCGATTGTGAGCACGTATCCGGCATACTTCAACGCACCGAACCCCTTGGCTCATGCCGTAGGGGGTGGCGGCGCCTACTCAGGATGGGAAGGCGAGCTACCCACCGAGACGTTGCACGCGATGGGATTCACGATGAACTGGAAAGCATCGCTCGACTTTCCGTACATGGGACTCTTCTTGCCACCGGTTGGCGACGACGTCGAGTGGAATCGATTTGCCGGTGGCGGCGACGGTGTCCATGTTGCCAGTGACGAGGGGCGTTACGGCAAGACGACGATTCGGCACATGAACGAGTACTCCGTCGCGATGAAGCGGAACGGATTCCACGTGCTGAACTACTTCAACGTGACCGAGTTCGGGACGAACATCGTGTATCCGCCGCCGGCGCCTAAGACCACGGCGGCCGATCGATGGCGAGATTCCAACGACCTCCTTCACGGCGAGTTGGAGAACGCGGTCTTGAAGACCCCGAATCCCATCTACACGTGGGGCAAGGGCCTGATCATGGATTGCGGCGAGGCCAACTATCGCGCGCTATTGCTCGATCAGGCGCGGAAGCACGTGGAGAAGCTGCCGGCGTCAGATGGCATCTGCATCGATCGGATGGATTGGCTCACGCGGTACAACCCGAACGCTGACGACGGGCATACGTGGATCGACGGACCGCAGCGGCATCTCCGCCGATCCTGGATGTCGCTGATGGACGAGCTGGGGCCGATCTTCCACAAGGCCGGAAAGGTGATCTTCGGCAACGACATGGACCGACGATTGGAGCTGATGACGCAGGTCGACGGGTTCTACGATGAGCACGGGCACTTCCCGTTCAACCTGAACACGAGTGCATTCCTGGCCCTGCGCAAGCCGCTCGTCTGCTGGACGCCCGACGACGACGCGCTTAGGCCGGACCCCGACCTCTACTTCCAGCGATTGCTGTACCTCGGTGCGTTCCCGACGATCCCCTACGCCGGCAACGATCACACGCTGGTCCCCAACGCGTTCAACGAACCGTTGTACTTGGCGTACGGTCCGCTGTTCAAGGCGATCATGGGACGCACGTGGGTCCTGCGTCCTGGAGTGGTTGCGGTTGACGGAGCTGCCAAGGCGAATGTGTTCGACGTACACGGGAGCACGGTGGTGTTCGTGGGACTCGCTGGCAGGCAAGAGCGCATCGCCATTACCCTGCGCCATCCTGGCACGTCGGGAACGGTTCTCCATCCCGGAACCTCGGCGCGACAGGAGCTCCGGGGCGCACGAACGGGCTCGACCGTCCGCTGGGACCTGCCGCTGGTTCGCGGTTGTGCGTTGCTGGTGATCCCGCACGCCCAGTCTCATGCGCTCGAGCCGCGCGACGCGCTGAACACCACCGAAGGCTAGCTGTGCGAACCGGCGAGCACGCGGTGACCGACTCTGTGCGCCTCTCAGGAGACGCCGTACGGTCCGTCCCGTTGGTGTCAGCGCGGAGTGAGCGGGGCGCACTTGTGCAGAAGCTGCAACACGTCGTGCCGTCTGTCCTACTCCTCTTTGATGGGCTGCAGCGCTTCACCGCCGCAGAGGGGCAGACTGTTGGATCGATGTCTCTGGCGGCCATTGAAGTCGTAAGCAGTGCCTTGGTCATCGTCGGCTTCATTCGATCGGTGCGGCGACTTCGGCCGGGCATGCAGGCGACGGAACACTCGCCGCACGGCGTCGACTGGGTTGACGTGTTCCTTGGCGCGACGCTGTTGGCCGAGGCGCTCGTGCATCGGCAGGAGACGGGGCACCTGCCGCGCCCAACGTTGCTGCTGGCGGTCGCGCTCGCGACCATCGGTGTGCTCCACGGGCGAATCGCGGGTTGGGGGCGGCGTCGCAGGGAACTGCGGCTCAGTGCCGACGGCATCAGCATCTGGCAACGATGGCACGGCCGACTCCATGCCGCATGGTCGGAGATATCGAACATTGCGCTCTTGGGAGACGAGGCGCTCGTGACCACGCAGCAGGCAGGATCTCGCAGGATCAATCTGCGCGACCTGAGGAACCGCGCCGAGGTCGAACAGTTGCTGGAGGAGGCGCTCGCGCGGCTCGAGGCGTTTCGCCTAGCTGAACGCGAAACGTCACGCCCACTCGGACGTTAGGCGGTACTCGCTACCCGCAGGCTGGAGGCAATCTCTGCGCAAACGTTCATGGTTCTTTAGTGGCATGGGCACCGTGGCGCTCTTCGCGGTTGTCGTTGGATTCGGCCGCACCTACGCGGCGCCCATGGTGCGCGGCACCTTCACTGGGCCCAGAATCCTACACGTCCACGGTGCGTTGGCCTTCTCGTGGGTGGTGCTGTTCTGCATCCAGCCGCTCCTTGTACGGTGGCGCAAGACTCGACTTCACCGGCGCCTAGGCCTTATCGGTTTGCCCCTGGCACTGGGCGTGGCCATCACCATGGTTCCCGCCGGCGTATTTCAAGTGACCCGTGATTCCGCGACCGGGGGGCCCGCGGCGATCTCGGCACTGCTCGGCGTGGTCACGTCCGGCGCCCTCTTCCTCGTCTTGGTCAGTGCAGGCATTATCGCGCGCCACGATCGCGAGTCCCATTCCCGGTGGCTACTCCTTGCAACACTCGTGGTGATTTGGCCGGCGTGGTTCCGATTTCGCCACTGGTTTCCGTCCGTTCCACGTCCCGATGTGTGGTTCGGCGTCGTCCTGGCGTTTGCCTGGATCGTCATCGCCATGCTGCGAGACTGGAGGACTCGGGGAAACGTGCACCCAGTGCTCGCGTTCGGGGGCACGGCCGTTATCATCGAGCAGTCACTCGAGTTGCTGGCGTTCGACACACCGTGGTGGCGAGCGGCGGCGCATCTGCTCTACGGCTGGATTCACAGCTGACCAATCAGGGCGTGTTCGCGCAAGCTGCTCCATGTGGTAGCCGAACACGGAGCGCATGGGAAGGCTGGTGAGGTAACCAGCGTGGTAGCGCCCGATTGGCCTTAGGCACCACGATCGCCCCAAGATCGGCGACACGACAATAGTCGCTTCCTGAGCCGGGAGTTACAATCAAGATCCCATGGGTACCGATCCTCGCTTATCAGAGGCACGCCGAGCAATCGATACGGGCGACTGGCAGAGTGCCGTGGGCCTGTACGAAACCATGACCCGGGAGACGAACGCCCCGGAGGCCTGGGCTGGCCTCGCCGAAGCGGCGTGGCTGCAGCAGGACTCGCGCCTCATGATCGACGCGCGCCTGAACGCCTACCGCCTCTATCGCGAACAAGGCGACGACGTTGCGGCTGCCCGAATGGCGATCGCGCTCGGCAATGACTTCCTCGACTTTCGAGGCGACGCGGCGGTATCCAACGGCTGGTTCAAGTACGCACGGCGTCTCCTGAAACCCCTTCCTCCGTCAGCCGATCACGCCCGGCTGGAGGTGTGGGAAGCGCGCTTGGCGCTGATCGGTCGTCAGGACACGGCCGAGGGGGCGCGACTGGCGGACGAGGCATTGCGACTGGCCCGCGAGATCGGTTGCCCAGACGTCGAGGTGCTGGCGACCGCCATGAGCGGGCTCGCACTCGTCATGAACGGACAACCGGATCGAGGGCTCGCGCTGTTGGACGAGGCGGCCGCGGCAGCGTTAGGCGGTGACATCTCCGATCCGTACGCGGCGGGGCTCACCTGTTGCTACCTCATCAGCGCCTGCGATCGCGTACGCGACTACGACCGTGCGGCGCAGTGGTGCGCGCGCTTGCGAGAGTTTTCCACGCGGCAGCGCTTTGCCATTCTCATGACGACGTGCCGGCTCCAGTACGGCAGTGTGCTCATTTCGCGGGGCGAATGGGCAGAGGCCGAGACGGAGCTACTGGCGGCGATCGCCGACCTGCGCGCCGCGCGTCCCATCGTGCTCCCGGCCGCCTACGCGCGACTGGGCGAGCTGCGCCGGCGTCAGGGCCGAGTCGACGAAGCGGTGCAGCTGTTTGAGCAGGCGGGCAGTCATCCGCTCGCGCTCCTCGGCGGCGCGTGGGTGGATGTTGAACAAGGCAATCTGGTGCGCGCGCTGGAGCGCGCGCGTGCGTACCTGCGTCGCTTTCCCGCGGATGCGCTACTGGAGCGTGCATCGGCGAACGAGTTGCTCATTCGCATTGCCGCGCAATCCGGGAAGCCGGCCGACGCCGAGATACCGCTCGGAGAGCTCGAGCAAGCACTCGCGAAGTATGACCTTCCGCTCCTTCGTGCCGCGCTGCTTACCGCTGAGGCAACGCTCGCCACATCCAAGGGCGACGAGTCACGTGCTGCCGAATTGATGGAAGATGCGGCAGCGATCTACGATCACGCGGGCTTAGTACACGAAGCTGAGACGGCGCGTCGCGAAATGCAGAAGGCGAAAGGCACTGGCGGGCCGAGCGCACCCCTGACGCAGCGCGAGATGGAAGTGTTGGTCCTGGTGGCGAAGGGGATGAGCGAGCGCGAGGTCGCGGACAAGCTGTACATCAGCCCGCATACGGCGCACCGACATCTCTCCAACATCCGCTTTAAGCTGAATGCGTCGACGCAGGCGGCCGCTGTCGCGCAGGCGGTGCGCATAGGGCTCATCTAGCGCACCGACTCGATGCGCACCTTCGATGTGCGATCGCTTGCTTCGTCGCATGCGTCGGGGAGAGACCGCTGGCGAAATGCTGACTTCCCCTATGGAGTCGGGCGCGCGTTTGAGCTACCTCTCGCAGAGCCGAAGGACTGAAGGCCGTCACTCTCGAGGAGGCGGGTATGAATACGCGTGTGCTCGTTGTTCTTGCCGGATTCGTCGTACTCGGCTGCGGTGAAAAGGCGCAGGAAGTGAAGAATGCGGCGAATGCGGTGGAAGCCGTCGCGACGGCATCAAACCGAATGGAGAGCAGCCAGGCCGAAGCCGCGAAGTTTCAACAGGAACGTCGTAGTCGTGGTGACACGGTGGCGATGTCCTATCAAGAGCTGCAGAAGTACCTGCCGTCGGCCCCAGACGGTTACAGCGCAGCCGAAGAACCTGGCGGTTCCAGTCAGAGCATGACCGGCTTTTCAGTGTCCCAGGCTGAACAGACGTTCACGATGCCGTCGTCCCCGGAGGGAACCACTCCGAGCGTGCATGTGACGCTGGTCGATTTTGGAGGCACGGAAGGAGCATACGCGATTGTGGCGATGCCCATGCTGATGAACCTGAGCCAAGAGGATGCTCACCAGCGGATGAAGACGCTGAAGATGGACACGCCGGCCACCTGGGGTTCGGAAGAATTCAACAAGGACAGTAAGGACTCAAAGGTCACGGCCGTTGCACGCTACAGGTACATGATCACGCTGGAGGCGCGCAACCAAGCCGCCGACGAGACGGCGATGCTGAAGCGCATGGCGGAGGACATCGCGAGGAAGTTTGACGGGAAGTAAGTTGAGCGTGTCTCGGCATAGGTGAGGACGGGTGGTGCGATTTGTTGGAGTCGCTTGGCTGGCGTGCGCAATGGGAATGTGCAGCGGGACCCTGGCGGCCCAGCAGCGCGAGCGTCCAGATACAACCGATCGACGAAGCCCTGCGATTCGTTGGGAGTCGCAGGGCGCAGACGAGGTGATTGTCGTCGACGGCGAACGTCTCCGACAGTCGGGCGCACGGTCGCTCGGCGAGGCCTTGGCCGGCAAGGTTCCGGGGCTCGAGGTATTTCAGGGGAGCGGCTTCGCTTCCATGGCGCAGCTTCGATTGCGCGGTTCCGGTACCCTTGTAGGCGCAGACGCACCGCTGGTGCTCGTGGACGACGTGCCCTTGCGGCTGAACGCGAGCGTTGGGTCGCGCATTGCACCGATCCTGTTTGCCGACCTGCCTCTCACCGCGATCGATCGCGTCGAAATCGTGCGTGGCGCGGTCGCTGCGGCGCAGTATGGACCAAAGGCGTACAGCGGAGTCATTCGCATTGTGACGCGACAGCCCCCGCGTGAGGGTCTGTCCGTCAGCTTCACGCAGCGCGTGGGCCTGCGAGCTGCGGCCTCCTTGCCGGATGTGCGCCTGGTGCCGCGCGATGAGGCGTTGACACAACCCTTGTTCCTCGTGAACCTCACGCCGGCGCAGCGACAGGCCGCTTGGGACTCCTGCAAGGGGCGCTGCGGGACGTTGGACGAGATCTTCGGTGGGAGTCGTCCCATGGTCGAGACGGATGCCAGCGCTCGCGGACGAGCCGGAGGTACGGCGTGGTCGATTGACCTGACGGGGCGCCGCGAGGGTGGGCCAGCCCGACGCGGGAATGAGAATTACGTCGGGGGTCGCGCGGGGCTCGACCACAAGTGGAAGGATCGTCTGGCGATTCGGGTGAACCAGCTGGTCTCACGGACGGCTGACGCACAGCCACTCTCCACGTTTGACCTGCTCACGCTCTTCGCTCGACCTGATTGGCTGAACTTGCGTGGCGTTCCCGGCGCATTTCTCGCGACCGACGTCCCGATGAACCCGTTGGTCGCGGTCGATTCCAATCAATCCAGGCGAGCCCTCTGGCAGTACTTCACCACGGCCTCCGGCACCTTCCAGCTCGCGACCTTCGGCAGAAACACGTTGGCCCTGCAGCTGGCCGGTGGGCTCCACCGGGCCGTTAGGGCCGACACCTCCGATGCCGTCACCGGCGGCTCCAACGGGAGTGACACTCGCGTCCTCTTTGCCCAACGCGAGGCGTCCCGAGAGTCCTTTGTGTCAGCGCGCATCGGCCTCACGACGGTGCGCGGATCGGCCGTTGGCTCGACCCACATCGGTGCGGAACGAAGTGGAACAGTGGTTGAGGTGGGCACCAATGAAACTGGCATCCGCGGCGAAACCACCGGCCGCGCGATCGTCGCCGACCAGACGTGGGACTTGGGCGGGGGACGCGCAGTCCTTGCCGCCAACGTTCGCCGGGAGCAACCAGGCGGAATCGCTTTCGGCTTGGATGCCCAATGGTCCTGGCGCGCAGCGGGTGCCTATCGATGGACGGTGCGTGGGGGAAAGCTTCGCGCATGGGGAAGCGTCGGGCAGGCGCAGGCGTCACCGTTGGCCGAGCCGGCGATGGTCCCCTTGTCGCTGCTCCTCACGCCACCCACCGGCGTCCGCGCCACTGACGATCGCGCGTCGCCGGAGAGTCGACTTGAGTTTGAGGGCGGAGTACGCTTCGACGACGCCAAGGATCGGGTCAGCGTCTACGCGTCTGGGTTCGCGAGCACAACGCGCGACATGTTCGTGCCGGGAGGAGCATCTGCCGGTGGGTTCTCGTTTGCGACCTTGGGGCGAGGACAGATCCGGACGCGAGGGTTCGAGCTGGCGCTGCGCACCACGACGAATGTGTCACCGTCCCTCACTTGGAGTGCCACGACATCAGCATGGCGCGCTCGCAGTACCATCGTGTCGGTGGATGGCGTGTTTCCCGGTGGCACGAGCTTGCGCATCGGTGGATACCATTGGGATCCTGGGACGTCGCTGACCAGGATCGCCCAGATAGATCCTCAGGACAGCGTCGTCACCGTCGGTGACGCTGCGCCTGTCGTTTCGCTGTCGACGGTGCAGGAATTGAGCTGGCATCGCCTGCACCTGAGCGCTCAGGTGGACGGTGCCCTTGGCGTGGACGTCGTCAACGAGACGCAGTACGGTCGCGACACCTACGCGCTCTCTCCTGACCAAGCCGATGGCGGCCGCGCCAGGAGCGTGCTGGGGAGGTCCGGTGTTCCTGTGTACGTGCAAGACGGCGGGTACATGCGGTGGCGTGAGCTGGTGCTCGGCTGGGACCTGACCGGCCATCGCGCGGCTCCCCATGCTGGCGTTGGTGCGCGGATCGAGGTGGTGGCCCGGAACCTGGCAACGTGGTCACCGTTGCGTCTGGCGGACCCGGCCGCGCGCGAGTGGTCGCTGCCATCTGATATCGAGCGGATGACCGTAAGCCCTGGGTATCCCCTGCAGCGGTCGATCTCTGTTGGACTCGTCCTCGCGCGCTAAGCCGCTCACTCTGGCCCGGCTCGTCGCCGACCACGAAACCTGCCCCGTGGAACGACGCTTCCAACGAGGAAGCGAGGGAGGCGATTGATCGAGAGCGGATCGCAACCTCATCATGCCGCGAATCGTCTCTAATGTATGCCTTCCGTTCCACGCAAGACCATCTTGGCGTACGCCGCCGGCCTTCTTCTCGTCGCCTGCCATCCCGACGACCGTATGCCAGCCAACTTTGGCAGGATATCGCTAGGCAAGAAGAACGGATGCCCCAACGTGCTTGGGCGTTTCGCGCGCACGTCGGAGCCGATCGCCCATATGATGGCGGGACGCTTCCTGCCCTACGACAGCACGCACGCAGCCTGGGAATGGTTTGAGCTCACGGGCTCACCCGACTCGGCGATGCAGGTGACGGTACAACGCGTTGACGGGTCGGTGGCCAAGGGTACGATGCGGAAGGAAGGGGAGCGCGCCGGTGACTACCAGTGCGCGGATGGTTGGATCGTCCTTCGCGACCGCGACCTACCGAATACATGGGACAGCGACGTGTTGGAGCCGGACGAGCATCCACGCCGTCGCGCCATGCGCGTCGCGTCCACAACAACGGGCGACCTCGTCGCCCGACTCGACATGATCGACTTTGACGAGTTCACGGTGTGGTGTGGCGATGGCTGCAAAGGCATTCCACTCCCGTGGACGTTCACACGCCGATCAGGGTGGAGCACGGCGCGTCAGTATGATTCCAGCGAGGCTCATCCAACGGGCACGACTCCCGACCGTCAGCAACAAGTACCAGCCGACCGGCTGGGGAGGGAAGAGCAGGAACTGGAGAACGGACCGCCCATTCCCGGACTCGAAACGGTGCGTCGCCGAGCAATGGCTGCGCTGCCCCCCGGAGTAACGCTGCGTAGCGTGGGTCAACGGGAGCAGGGGTGGCATGTCAGCGTCGAGTTCGCGGAACTCTCACAGCTCGAACACTTCATGGTGCAGTTGGAGCAGAGTGGGAACGTATCGGAGATTCACGTCGCACCGTTGTATCGCGGGAAGCGGCCGGACGGCCGCTGGGCCGACGTTGTGTACGTAAGGTTCCGCGACGTTCCCTGACCGGGGAGCCCACTGCGACACGCGATCCCGCCCTGCGCGCTCTTGCGTGGTGGTGCGCGAAGGCCGGCGATCAGACAGCCGGCCTGCGCGTTCGGGTTCACCACGATGTAGTTCGCTGGAATGGGCTGAGCGCCGGCCGCGATATCGTTCGGATCGGAGGAGTAGTCGAACTCGACCTGATCGAGCACGGCCTGCTTGGTCGGGTGCGTGATCGTCGAACCGCCAGAACGCACGCCCGAGCGGAACAGTCCGTTCAGCGGCGTCAGGTTATTGCCATCGACCGAGATCTTCGAGCTACGACCAATACGGAGCTCACAACGAAGACGCATCGTGGCGTTGATGCTGGCGGAGCCATCTCCGCTCGATGTGGCAAAGAGGTCAGTGGGCGTGGCGGGCGCGACGACGCGATCACTGGCGGAGCAGGCCATGAGGGCCATGGTGGCGACGAGCGCAGCGACGGACGAGCGTGAACGTGAGGACATCGGGATCTCCTGTGTAATGGGTGAGGTACGGCCCCGACAAAGGCAAGTTGGGGTCCTCGTTCCTCAGCAGCGCCAAGTCCCGTGCTTCTAACACGTTAGGCGATCCTCGCACCGCGATGCGGGTCGTAATGCGGCGATACATCTGTAATGCTTCATTCCATCTGCGATGCGCGGCCCCGGACGAGCGGCGCGACTCAAACGAGCGCAGCAGAAGCACTTGGACGCTGGCAACTAAGGAATACGCGGTGGTCCGCATCCTGCCCTAGCGTCAGGCATGCACCTCTCCAGCCCCCGTGTCGTAGCTGCCGAGCATCATCGTACCGACGTCTCTATTGAGTGCGTCGGGCGCCAGAATACCGGAGGGGGCGCGCAGGATTTTACGGGCCGTTCGTCGGCTGTTCACCGCGCCACGGAGCCCCTTCGCCGACTGCCGTTGGCAATTCGCGTGGCAAGTGAAGCGTTGGGGCAAGCAGGCCGCTACAATAGTACCATGACTTCGCTGATCGTCTGGCGACTGAGCGACGCATATTCGGCGGTATGGGATGGGCTGGCGAGGGAGTGTGAGCTGTCACTCGAGGTCGTTGAACGTGCTGATGTAGCTGCAGTTCCGGAGGCCATTGGGATCGTCGCTGCGGGTGGCGTGGAAGAGTCGCTCCCCGACGTCGTGCGTGAACTGACGGTCGCCGGTGTCGATGTGGCGGCGGTCGGATCGCTGCCCGATCACCGGCTCGCCGTGGCGACTATTCGTGCCGGCGCGTCGGAGTACTTCGCGCTCCCGGGCGATTACGATCAACTGCGGCGGTGGATTGCCGAGCGTGCAGAACGCCAGCGATCGCGTCAGAATCGGACGCGTTTCGCGACGGCCGAAAGCGCCAAGTACTCCTTCGAGGGAATCCAAGGCGCCAGCCCCCTCCTACAGAGCGCCCTGGCTCAGGCGGCCCGCGTCATCCCGCACGGCAACGTCACGGTGTTGCTGACGGGCGAAACCGGGACAGGGAAAGAGCTGCTCGCGCGCGCCATCCATTATCAAGGCCCACGACGTGAGGCGCCGTTCGTCGACGTCAACTGCGCCGCCATTCCGGACCAACTCCTCGAGAGCGAGCTCTTTGGGCATGAAAAAGGGGCGTTCACCGGTGCCACATCGGCGAAGCCCGGCCTGTTTGAGCTCGCAAACAACGGGACCGTTTTCCTCGATGAGATCGGCCACTTGGCCATGGCATTGCAGGGCAAGTTGCTGCGTGCACTGGAGACGCGGGTGATTCGTCGCGTCGGTGGCCAGCGGGCGATCCCGGTAGATGTCCGGATCGTCGCGGCCACGCACGTGAACCTCGAGGACGCGGTTCGCTCCGGTCAATTCCGTGCCGACCTGTTTCATCGACTGAGCGTCGTGCCGTTGGAGCTGCCGCCGCTGCGGCAACGGGAGGGCGATATACTCGTTCTCGCCCGGCTGTTTCTGGCGAAGCTGGCGAAGGGATATGGAATGACTCCGCCGCGGCTTGCCTCGGATGCCGAGTGCGCGCTGCAGCGCTATCCGTGGCCCGGCAACGTCCGCGAACTGCGCAACGCCATCGAACGCGCCATGCTGCTCGGTGAAGGAGGCGGTACGCTTCACGCCGAGGACTTCGCGTTTCTCAAGGCGCGAAGTAACGACGTCTCATCGTCGACCAATGCCGGCCTGCCGTTTCCAGGCACCATCCAGGAACTCGTTACCTCTGCCGCACAGCAGATGGTCGAGCTCTGTAGTGGCAACAAGAGTGAGGCGGCGCGACGGCTTGGTATCTCACGCCCGCGCCTCACCCGTCTTCTCAATCCCGACGCTTCCCTTACCGACCTCGGAGTTCCCGATGCCTAAATCCCCCCGACGCGCGATGATGACGCTCCTCTCGGCGTTTGCATGTGCTTGCTCGTCAGATGCAACATCGTCCGGTGACCAACTCGCCGAAGTGGCGGCGCCCCTCCGTGCCGACGGCGTCCAGGCGCAACCGCTCTTCCTCTCGCTCGATCCGAATGCGCCCCCCTTGGCGGCCACCTCGGCCAGCTTCTACGCGGTGAAAGGCGACAACCGCGAGCTGACGATGTGGTACCGGCCGCGGGTTGGCCAAACGGACTCCACTCGGCTCCTGCGATTTCGGGTCGGGAACAAGTCACTGTGTCGCCGGCCGGACGGCACTCCCATCGCCCCAGGGGATTCGATCCTCATCACCTTGACCGTCGTCGATGCCGCCAAGCAGATCGTCGACTACCAGCCGCAGGGGCTCCGCTTCTGCAGTGGACGTCCAGCACAGCTCAATCTCTGGTATCTGGAGACCAACCACGACTACGACAGTGACGGAGACATCGATGGTCGAGATGCCGCGATCGAGCGACGCTTCGCCATCTATGGTCGCGAAACGGTGGCCGATCCGTGGGTCAAGCTGACGACCATCGTCTCGAGCCAACTGGACGAGGTGGAAGCCGACATCCGCGGCTTCACCAACTACGTGGTTGCGTACTGACGCTACGCACACCTAACGGCTACTCGGGGTCAACAGACTCTTGGACGCTCTTCCCCTGCTCACCGACGCCCGCTCCCTCGCCGCACAAGGCGCGTGGGCCGAGGTGTGTCGCCTGCTCAGCACGCACCGCGCCGTCACGCGCACGGTGCCTGAGTTGGGCGCACTCCTTGCCGAGGCGTACCTGCGGACCGGGGAGGCGGCCGATGCCTGCCGCACGCTGCGCGAACTGATCCCGCAGCTTCAACGCGGGGGCGACACCATCACGTTGCGTCGCGTCGCCAACCTGCGAGGTGCTGCCCACTTTGAGCTGGGCGAATTGGAGGACGCGCTCGCCGCGTTCGAGCAGACACTGACGCTCGGGTTGGCCGATTCGGACGATCTAGCGGTCGCACGTGCGACCAACAACCTAGCCCTCATCGCCAATATTCACGGCGACCACGAGGCCGCCCTGGCCAACTACCGGGTGGCGATCCCTGCCTACCAGCGACTCGGATTCACGCGCGGGCTTGCCGAGAGTCATCACAATATCGCGATCACCTATCGAGACACCGATCATTTGGAGCTGGCGGACGAGCACGAATGTCGGGCGCTGGAGTACGCGCGTGAGGCGGGCGAGGAGCGTCTGGTGGCGATTGCGATGGTGGGTCGGGCGGAGATCCAGCTACGAACGGGTGATGCTGCGCTTGCTGAAGCGACCGCCCTGCGGGCGTCCGAGGACCTGGCTCGTATCCCCGATCCCGCGCGTCGCGCTGACGCCCTGCGTCTGGCGAGCGTGGCCCGTAGTGCGCAGGACGACGACATGATCGCCATCTCGCTCCTCGACACGGCGGTCTCCGAGGCTCGCGGGTGTGGCGCAACGCTGATCGAGGCAGAATGCTTGCGTTCTCGCGCCGAGTGCCGGATGCGGCGAGGAATGCGCGATCAAGCCATGGAAGACGCCGACCGCGCGTTGTCGCTCTTCAATCGCCTGAAGGCGAGTCGTTGTAGCGAAGAGATGGAGCAGTGGATCCTGCAAGCATCGGAGACACAGCAGGACCGCCACGAAAACTGAGCGACGCGCTAGAAGGCGGTTGGCCGGCGAGCTTCCCGTCAAGCAAGACGGAGCATGACCGAAACCCCCATCACCACCGAAGGCGGCGCCCGGGTTGCCGAGCGCCGCCTTCTGACACAGAGATACGCCTCGCGCTACCGGGGGATCTTCGTCTTGGTGAGGATTCCCGTCGAGCGATCGAAGGTTCGGCCGCCGGCCGAGACGTTGTCAACGAAGAATGTGATGCCTCCAACGCCGCACGGGCCCGTACTCTGTAGCTGGACCCAGCCCTGATTGTTGGTTGTGCCCTGGACGATCCTATCCATCCAGTAAGCATCGAGGAACCTTCCACTGACTACGGCCCCTGGGAGCGTTGCGCCGGTTTCGCTCGTCACGGTCACGCGCACGCCGAAGTCATTGCGCATACTGCCGCCTTGGAAGCAGCTGCCGGGAAACTGGGGATCCTGAACGAACTTCGCGGCCATCTGGATTTGCGACACGCGGGCGCAATTCCCGGCGCACGACGACACGGGCGTCATGCGAACAACCCGAGAGCTCGCGCCGATCACGGAGGAGGTCAGGATCTGGCCGCTAGCATTCATGGAGCCGCCCGATGTGGGCGCCGCACCCGGGTACGCCGGTGAAATCAGTGTTGACAGGGACAACGCGGTCCCCGATGGCCCTGCCGCAACGACGCCCGTGCTCTGCACGGTGGCCGTGATGTCGAGCGCATTGTTGATGCCGCCCATGCCGTACCGGGTGAGGTGTCCAGTTGGAGCTGCCGAGATCTGCTGCAGCGTGCCGAGGCTGGCGTTGTAGCGGAACGGATAGAGGAGGTTCTGTCCGCCAACGGTGACCAGGAAGCGGCCTTGGTCGCCCGCGTCGTTGACCGCGGTGGATCGGGCGCTGTACAGGAATCCTGAAGGGGGTGCCGGCATGGGAACCGCACTGCCTGGGTTCCCGAGCTGATAGTGGAACCCGTAGGACGCCACATGCCCGTTCGGACTGAGCGCTTCCGGCGGGTCGTTCGGATACCCCTGGGCGGCCAGGTTGACCATGCCCCCGGCGCTCGTCCACAGGAACGGCGCGGCAACCGTCGGAATCAGCGAGCCATCGCGCACCCACCCCACTATGCGACCCTGGCCGTCGATGCCGGCGACCTCGGCGACAGATGTTCCCGGAAGCAGCCCGAGGTCCGTGATGGTGTAGCCCGGACCATTCGGTCGCCAGACCACGGCGTGCGTGTTGACGCCGGGGATGCCGGCGACGCCGGCTATCCATCCCTGGCTATTGATGAACGCTGGATAAATGCCGCTGAACCCCGGGAGCGGGGGAAGGACAATTCGCGCGCCACCCCGCCACGCCACGGTCTGTTGCGGTGGCAGGCAGAACGAGCCGCAACCCGTATCCAAGTACGAGGTCCCGATGATGTCCCCCGCGTCGTTCATGCCGCCGGCGGTGGCGGCGGTAGAGATGAAGTCGAGCGCGTACCGAGCGAACACCTGAGACGTCGAGGGTGACGAGACCGCCGCGGACGGCAACAGGCTGGGGCTGGGATCTGTGATGTCTTGGCACGCCGTCGCGCCAAGCAAGAATGCGACGAAAATCACATTTCTTCGGAGGGACATGGTCGGGAACTCCTGAAGGGGTGCAGCTGCGTCGGGCAAGGGAAGGACCAAGCGTCGTTCGGGGGGCAGAGCAGCCATCGTTAGGTTCCGACAGACTCCGGGCCACGGCGCAACGATAGGGGCTCAGGCGCCATCTCGGCCCCCGTGATTACCCGACGTCGCGTCAGGGATGTCGCTGTGTCGGGGCGATTCGATCGAGCGCCGGCTGCAACACGCCGTTCCACGCGCCTCGTTGACTCTGGCTTGGCCGGCCGACGGCTACGGCGCCGGCCCGGGGTGCGTCCGTGGCACGGTATGGCCCCATGAGAACGCCATGGCCCAATGGGGCCACGCCCCGCCGACACACAAAAATGGCACGTCGAGGCGAAGCTGCGACCCCTTGGCCATCCCTACCTTCGGCTCACGAATTCCAATTCAACCGGAGGCAGGTATGAACAAGTATATCATCGAGCGCGCCATCCCGGGCGTTGGCTCCCTGACGCGAGATCAGCTGCACGCGGCGTCCACCAAGTCCACAACCGTACTCGACGAGCTCGGCCCGGATATCCAGTGGGTCCACAGCTACGTGACGGACGACCGGATCTACTGCGTGTACCTGGCGGCAAACGAGGACCTGATCCGCGAGCACGCGGCCCGTACGGGATTCCCTGCGACCAGGATCACCGTCGTTCGCGCCATGATCGATCCGACCATGCGGCTCGTCGCCGCTGCCGTTGGCGCCTAAGCAACACCATCACATCGAAGTCACACCCAATCCATACACTCGAGGAATACGACCATGAAGAACGCATACATGACCATCGGCATCGCCTCCGTCGTCGCCCTGTTGACCCTGGCGGCCGCCTGCAGTGACTCGCCCACCGGCAATGGGCTGGACCCCGCCGTGAATCGCGACCTCGCAAAACTGCGCAAGGTGACCGATCCCCTGAGTTCCTTCGACGCGGGGTCCAACGCCGGGTGGTCCGCCAAGATCACCGGCTGCATGACCGACCCAACGTTAGGCGGCATGGGCTATCACTACGGCAAGACGGCCCTGATCGACGGTTCCGTGAAGGTGGACGAACCCGAGCTCTTGCTCTACGTGCCACAGCAGAACGGTCAGATGAAGCTGGTCGCCGTGGAATACATCATCCCGTACACCTTCCACGCGCGGGAAGCCGAGGCACCGGTCCTCTTCGGCCAGCAGTTCAAGCAGAACGACACGTTCCAACTGTGGGGACTCCATGCGTGGGTCGGGCAGGACAATCCCAGCGGCATCTTTGCCAGCTGGAACCCGCAGGTGAACTGTCAGTACGCGAACGATGCCATGACGATGGTGCACTAGCCGTAGCTGCTCACGCAGGGCGGGTGGCATCGCCTGGTATCCGGTGCTCGGGTACCAGGCGGTTGCGTATCTGGTAACGCGAGCCTCGCCCTCCTTCCGCGGTGCGCTTTGGCGTACTCTCTTACGGCGGGCTCACTGTGAACACCAGACCATCTCCGATGACCGCAATGCGACTTCTGACGTGGGCGTTATGCCTCAGCATCGCTTCGACCACGCTCGAGGCGCAGACCACGACCATCGATAACATCACGATTGTCGATGTCGCCAAGGGCAAGCTGCAACAGCATCAGACGATCGTCATCGAAGGCCGGCATATTGCTCGAATCGTGAAGTCGTCCGACGAGACGCGAGCCAAGGCCACACTCGACGGCACGGGCATGTTCGTGATCCCGGGACTGTGGGACATGCACATCCACGCCTACTTCACGAACGACACCTCGAAATTCCACAGCACCAGCGAGGTGATGTTTCCCCTCTTCCTCGTGAACGGCGTTACGGGTGTGCGCGACCTGGGCAGCAACCTGGACGCGACCCTCGCGGCCCGCGACAGCATCAACGCCCATCAACTCATCGGTCCCCGGATGTTCGTGTCTGGCCCGATGCTCGACGGCCCAACGACGCGATACCAGGCGGCGATCAAGGTGGCCATGGCAGACGAAGCTCGCGCGGCGGTACGGATGCTGAAGCAACGCGGCGTAGACATGATCAAGACGCAGACGCTGATTCCGCGCGACGCCTACTTCGCGATTGCCGATGAGGCCTCCAGGATCGGCATCCCCTTCGAAGGCCACGTGCCGCGAGAGATCACCGCCGTCGAGGCGATCGCCGCGCATCAACGGAGCTTCGAGCACTTGATCGGAGTGAGCGACACGGCGACAGCGTTGATCGCGGATCTGGCGAAGCAACAGGTGTGGCAGTGTCCCACGGTGATCAACAGCGTGGGAACCGCCGCGGACTTCACCAGCGATCCAGGGCTCCCGTTCTGGTTGCGACCGGGAGTGGAGTCTTGGCGGAAAGCGGCCTCCGAACGACTCGCGGCCACCGACTCAGCGACGCAAGCTTCTCAGGAACGCAGTCGTCGCCGTGTCGCGCAGATCGGCATGATGTTCCAAGCTGGCGTACCGTTCTTGGCGGGCACGGACGCACCGCAGGGCTACGATCTGGTGCCGGGTAGCAGCCTGCATCGTGAGCTGCAACTCTTTGTTCGCGCGGGCCTGACGCCGTTGCAGGCGTTGCAGACGGCGACGCTGAACCCGGCCAGATACTTCAACAAGACGCAGGACTTCGGGACCGTAGCAGAGGGAAGGGTGGCGGACCTCGTGGTGCTGGCCGGCAACCCGCTCGCCGACATCGCCAACACGCGCCGTGTGGTGGCCGTAGTCGCTGACGGTCGCTACTTCGCGCCCCGCGAGCTGGAGCGAATGCGGCTCC
This sequence comes from Gemmatimonadaceae bacterium, assembly GCA_044224875.1. Taxonomy (GTDB): domain Bacteria; phylum Gemmatimonadota; class Gemmatimonadetes; order Gemmatimonadales; family Gemmatimonadaceae; genus JABAQJ01. The sequence goes on from JBGAJQ010000005.1 coordinate 108,962, forward strand.
GGATCATGGAGCTTGCGGGGAAGTAGCTGCGCGGCTCTCACGAACGCATGTGAGCGTCCTGCGCGGTCGCTGACTGATTCGAACTGCGCCGATTGGCGCGATCGGGGGCCGCGAGGTTGGTACGGTGACGCTGAGTCGGGTGGCGCGGGTCGCCAACCGCCGCTAGCCAATGCCCTGGGAATCGCACAAACTCTCAACTCACGGTTAGCTCACGCCTGAACGGAAGAATGGGCGCGAATCTCATGACTGTCCGTAGATCGAGCGGGCGCTCCGCCATCGGCCTGGCACACTGGGCGGTGAGCGGTGCATTTCTCTTGTTCAGCTCTCCGTCCAAAAGCCCCGCACAGAGTGCGGACGGGACTGCCGCCGTTCACGGCATCGTCCTGGATGCAGAGCGGCGCCCTGTTCGGGGTGCCGCGGTCGTTTTGCAGGACTCGGTTCAGTCAATCCGGTACGAGAGCAGCACCAATGGCGAAGGGCGCTTTGCGATTGAGTTGCTCCCTGCCGGGCGCCCATTGCGTCTGACAGTGCGCCGATTGGGCTTGCAACCGGCGGAACGCGACCTGAGATCCCTCGAGCCCGGTCGCATCCTCCAGCTCGAGGTCGAACTCGAGCATTCGGTGGGTGCGCTGCCCACTGTGACGATCGTAAGTGAAGTTCCTCGTCAGGAAGCCACCGGCTACGGCATCCCAGGAGATGCGCTCCGCAACCTCCCCCTCTTCAATAGAAGCCTCAATGGCCTGGTGCAGCTCGTCCCTCAGGCATTGGGACGCGGGCTTCCATCATTCGGCTCACAGAACGCGCGGTTTAACACCGTGCGGATCGATGGAACGATTGGCAATGACGTCTTTGGCATGGGGCTGACGCCGGGAAATCAGGCTGCAGCACCAACGCTGTCGCTCGAGGCGCTTGCCGGCGTCCGAGTCACCATGGCACCGATGGACGTCCGCTACGGTGGATTTACCGGCGCCGCCATTGAGCTCGAGACTCGCTCAGGAACGAATCGACGAACGATGTCGGTGCTCACGACCTACCAGCAGGACGCCCTCATTGGACGTTATGCCGGCGCGCCGCGGGCTCCCTCACTGGACTATTCGCAGGTCGCTGTCACTGCCGAGGGGCCTATCGTTCGCGACCGCCTTCACTACCTGGTGACGGTTGATGCCCTGCGACGCGACAGTGCCTATCAGGCATCGGCATCCAGCAATGTCCCGGAGGTACCCCCTGGCATGGTTGAACGCATGCGTGCTGCGATCATCCGGCGCTTTGGGTTCGACCCGGGTGGCGAGGACGTGCCCATCACTCGCCAGCCGAGCCGTTCGGCGTTCGCGAAGCTGAGTTGGACCGCGGCGGCGCACCACGCGTTTGACCTCAGCTACCATGGTATTCGAGCCAGCACCGATGGATTCGGCCGCACGGCCGTCGATCGTGGTCAGGGGTGGATGCTCTCGGGCAGTGGCTACCGCGTGACCACACGGGTGGATGCGCTGCGCGCCTCGGCGCGATCGGTGTTCGACCACGGTCGCAATGAGACCTTTGCCAGCTTGCAGTACAGCCGCGACCTGCGTGACTCGCGGATATACGCGCCCCTCTTTGTCGTTAGGTACACACCGCCGACCGAGGCGTACTTGGCCGCCGGGTCATTCAGGAACGCCCAGGGCACGGTGCTCGACCAACACCAGGCGGAACTCGGAAATGACGTCACGCTCACCTGGCCACGCCATGAGCTGACCGTAGGTGGACGCCTTACCCGATTCTCGTTCGTGGACAACCTGTTGCTGCTGCGGTGGGGAGCATGGGTGTTTCCCAATATCGATTCCCTGGAGATCGGCAGTCCGACGCGTTTTGATGTCGGCCTCGCATCGACGGCTGAGGGCAATGGGTCGGTGGCCCGGTTCGCGGCACACGTTGCGGCGGGATACATCCAAGACCGCTGGAGCGTGGGGTCACGCGTGCAGCTGACGGCTGGCATTCGGGTGGAGCGAACGACGTCCGATGCGCCCCCCACCAATGCCAGGTTGCTGAGCCCCAACTCGCCGCTCAATGTGGACACCGGGTTGCTGCCAGGCACCACGCGGGTGTTGCCGCGAATTGGATTGGTCGTTTCACTCGACGCCGCGGGGCGCACGCGCCTGCGGTTGGGGGCGGGTCGGTTCGCGGCGCTGCCGCCCTATGTATGGATCAGCAATGCGTTCTTGAGTACCGGACTCACCCAACGAACCCTCACGTGCGTGCCGACCACTGGTGTGCCAGCGCCGGTCGCCGATCCGGGCGCCATACCGACGGCGTGCACGCGCTCCACGCTCTATGTCAATTCAGCGCCGATCGTGGCCGTTGCGCCCGGGACCCGTTTCCCGGCGGACGATCGCGTCGTGGCAGCCATTGACCATGGATTGGGGAATGGCTGGACCGTGACGGTCGACGCCATGGTGGGGATGGCACGATCGGCGTTAACGGTGATCGATCGGAACCTAACGAGAACTGGCACGGACGCTGAGGGGCGGGAGCTCTATGGCACGTACAACGGGGCGACAGCGCTGACGCAGCGAGTGGATGGGCGCATTCCCGCCGTCTTCGTGTACGAGAATTACGGCAATGGCGATCGCTCGTTTTCCGGGTCGGCGCAACTCTCGCGACGCTGGGGTGAGCACCGCTTTGTCCAGATAGGGTACACACATTCGCGGGCCGTCGAGCGTATGACACCGACGGGACGCTCAGGGCTCGCGTCCCTCCAGAACACCCCAATCGATGGATCGGCGGAATCGCGCCGGCGCGCGCGCTCCACCTACGATGTTCCGCACAGCCTGACCGCACTGTTTGCCACACCGCTGCCGCGTGCGTTCGATATCAGCCTCACGTTCCGGGCGCAATCCGGTCGGCCGTTCTCGTACATCGTTCGCGGCGACGCCAACGCCGACAGCCTCAACGCCAACGACCTCGCCTGGATCCCGCGTGACTCGGCGGACATCCGGCTGGCGAACCCCGCGTCCTGGGACACGCTGAACGCCTTCATTGCCAAGGAGCCGTGCCTGGCGCGCCAGCGCGGGCACCTTGCCGCGCGAAACTCCTGCCGAAACCCATCCTTTGCCACGATGGATCTGCGCCTCAGCCGGCCCTGGCACTCCCGCCTCGGTACGTTTGAGCTTTCGGCCGACGTGTTCAACCTGCTCAACTTCATCGACCACTCGCGCGGCCTGCTTCGCGAGGTCACGGCCAACGAGAGTGAGGCGCTCATCGATGTCCAGGGATGGGATGCCGCCGCCAAACGTCCGATCTATGCCCTCCGCCGGGCGCCGCCCGCCCCAGAAGTCCTCTCCGACCTCTCGCGGTGGAAGGTGCAACTCGGCCTGCGCTTCCGTCCATGACCGACCGTCCGCATGACAACTCCCCTTCCTTCGACCGACGTGAGCCGCTAGCGTCACCGGTCATGTCGACGATGTGGATGCTGGGGCGGATCGGACTCGCCAACGACGACGGGCGCGAGGTCGATGAGCTCCTCCGTCAGCCAAAACGACTGGCGTTGCTGGCATATTTGGCGTCTCCGGTGCCCGGCACCTGGCACCGCCGCGATACGTTACTGGCCCATTTCTGGCCGGAGCTCGATGTGGCGCGGTCTCGGACCGCGCTCCGCAACGCGCTGTACGTGCTGCGGCGCCACTTGCCGGACGGTACCATCCGCACTCGCGGGGACGACGATGTCTCACTGGACCCGGCGATGCTCTCCACGGACGTCGCCTCCTTTCAGGATGCGTGCAACGCCGGACGACACGAGGAAGCGTGCGGTGCGTATCACGGCGACCTCCTTCCCGGTCTGTTCGTGCAGGACGCGGAGGGATTCGAGAAGTGGCTGGACGATGAGCGCCGCCGGCTGCGCCGTCTCGCGCACACGTCATCACTCGCGGTGGCCACACAACGCGAGTCCTCAGGTGACTGGCGTGGAGCTGCAGCGGCCTTGGGGCGCGCAGTGGAACTCGAGCCCGACGACGAGGCGAGCGCTCGGCGCCTCATGGCATTGTACGATGGCGTCGGAGATCGCGCGCAAGCCCTGGCCACCTTCGATACCCTCACGCGCCGGCTCGATGCCGAATTCGGCGCGAGTCCTTCGCCAGAAACGACGGCACTGGCCGCGGCGATCAAGCAGCGGCGCATCGCTGACCCATCGATCGCCTCCGCTGTGACGGCAGCGGTTCCGGACTCGCTACCCGACTTCACGCCGCGCTCCGATCCGCGCACCGACGGTGTTGAGCCGACGACCCCAGGTGAACGCGGGGTGGCCGTGCCATCAGTCGACACGTCGCGGAAGCGCCAGTGGGCGTCTCGGCGGGTGCTGCTGCTGGCCGGTGGCGTGGTGATCGCGCTGCTTGCCTTTCGCCTAACGCGATCCGCCAATGCCACGCCGGCGGAACGTGCGCTCATGATCGGGCGCGTGCGCAACATGGCTGGGCCCTCATTTGACTATGTCTCCGCCGGCCTCTCCACCGACCTGTCTCGGCGTCTCGGAGCCATTGAGGGTCTGCGGCTGGCCGCCGTCAGCTCCTTCGAGGTGGACTCGATTGCGGATACCTCCGTCGTCAGCGCCGGCCGGACCTTCGGAAGCCGCATCGTGCTCGACCTGCAGCTGGATCGCGACGGCGACAGTCTCCAGGTATCCACGAGTGCGTTGGACGTGACGAGCGGACGCCGGCGGGACCTGGGGCACGTCCGATTCACCGCCGCACGCATCCCTGATGCCGCGAGCCGGCTCGCAGCATCGGTGGCGGGAGCCATTCTGCGCGTTCCGCTGCCGGAACTGCCAGGCGCGCGGCCACCGACGTCGGATTCCTTGTCCTACCGGCTCACGATTCTGGGGTGGCGCGAGCAGATCGTCGGCAAACCCGCAACGGCGCGGCAACTCTTTGGCGACGCGATTGCGGCGGACCCCATGAATGCACGCGCGCAGGCGGGGTTGGCGTCTGCGTTCTCCGCGATGTCGTTCCAGGCTCAACTCCCCTGGCAGGACGGGTCACGGAGTGCCGTTGCAGCTGCAGAACGGGCGATCGCCCTGGATTCCACGCAAGCGTCGGCCTGGGGGACGTTGGGAATCTTTCGCGCATTGGACGGTAACCTGGCGGACGGTGTGGCACTGTTCCGCAAAGGGCTTCGCATGGAACCAGCCAATCCCGAAGTGCGTTGGGCTATGGAGGGGATGTATCGGCTGGCGTGGGAGTGGGACAAGGCGCTCGACGCGATCCGCATGGCACGCGCATTGTCTCCACTCGACGTTCGATACGTCGCCATGGAAGCCGACGTCGACTTTTGCGCAGGCCGGCCAGACGATGCCTTGGCGACGCTGCGCGATGGACTTCGCACCGATCCCGGGAATCGTGCCTTTCGGCGAGCCGAAGCCCGTGCCTTGGCGGGACTTGGTCGCTGGGATGAGGCGCTGCAGGCGTGGCGTCGCGGCGTATCGCCACAGGACACCGTGCTCACCACGAGGCTCACCAAGGGTCGCGGCGAAGCGGACTACTGGGCGGCGGATTCTGTCGTCGCGGAACGCCAGCTGACGACGCTGGAGTTGGCGGCGCGCCAAGGGGGCTGGGTGTCTCTATGGAAGCTCGGCACGTTGCAGGTTGGAGCTGGTCGGGTAGAGGAGGGTCTGGCGACGCTCGAACGCCTGCGTGTGGCGCGAGAGGCCCCCGTCCTCAAGCTTCCCTGCAATCCCCTACTGGACCGCGCGCGGCGTGATCCGCGGTTCATCCAGTTGCTCGAACGAGTCGCGAAAGACCGTCCTCGCTGAGCCGGACTCCGCGGTGGGGTGCTGAACAACGCGCTCGCGCCGTCTTCCAAACGTCACCTGCAATTCCTAACGGCTGCGAGGCGTTGGCGAGACGCCACGCGTGCATGATCGGGTCGTTGTCGATCGTCGCATCCTCTGACCCGCTCCTCGCATGCGCCCTCCCTGCAGTGCTTTCGGTGAACGACTCGCTTCCGCAGCCCTGATTCTGATGCCGCTCATACTGCTTGGTGCTTGCCGCGGCTCGGACTCGCGCATTGTCGATCCAGTCCCAATACGCGTCGTCCCGCCATCCTTCGCCCTCATGCGCATGGTCGGACCGCAGTGGCTGGTTTCTGGAAGTGCCGCCAGATACTCGGCGTTGGTGGACAGAGCGGACCGCGGCCGTTGGAGCTGGTCATCATCGGATCCAGCGTTACAGCTCATTTCCACCATCGACTCCGACACGGCAGTCGTCTTGGCGCGTTTACCCGGGACAGTGATTTTGAGCGTGTCAGCGGCCGCTACGGATACCGCGCGCCGCGCGATCACCGTGTTGCCGCGGCCGACGAGTTCGACGCCCATAGAACAATCCCCCGTCGAAGCGTCGTGGGCGTTCCGCTTGATGCGCCTCCGTGCCGATCCGACGGGCGATTACCAGGATAGCTACGCACCGTTGGTGGAGCTCAAGCCGCGTGTGGCTGGCGATCTCTGGATTCTCGAGGCGACGATCGAGCTTCCCGGCGTGTCGTTGGTGAAGAGTCGCTGCTCGACGAACCGGAAACTTGGCACTGGCGCGCAACTGTTCGGACTTGGGGATGGTGTGTGGCTCGGCGCGCCAGCTACCGATGATGAGGCGGTCGCCGCGCCAGTGTTGCATCTGGTCGTGATGGACTCGACGGGGGCTACGACGCAAGTCAGTCTCACCGGGACAGTGGTGCCCTATGATTTCGCGCTCGTCCCCACAACGCAATACCGAACGATGGACGAAGCCTGGTACTGTCGCTGAACGTCGGGCCCCGTCTCATGACCGCGACCACGGAGCAGATGACGTTCGCGTGACGGCGGAGAGACTCGTCCCATGCATGATCGGACGTCCTCGTGCGATCCCACCTTTCACCTTCGTGATGCTCGTGCGCACCTTCTACTCATTTCGCCCCGGCCGCTACGCGGTCGCGAGCCTGCTCGTGAGCCTCGCTGCCTGCGGCGGGTCGGACTCGGGCGTTGTCAACCCATACCCAGCCCCTGTCGTTCCCCCGGCATTTCCGTCGTTGCTGTCGCTGCACGGCCCAACGTGGCTGGTATCGGGAACGCACGCGTCCTATCGCGCGAGCGTGGACTTCAACGGGACCGGATCGTGCTGTGGCCTAGGTTGGAGCTGGTCGTCGTCCGACCCGGCGGTGCAGGTGTCCTGGGCGCTCGGCCCCGAGGCGAACGTACAGGCCGGCGCCGCTGGCAGCGCCTCGCTGCGTGTCTGGGCGTTCGGAACAGATACCGCGAACACGAACATTACCGTCCTGCCGCGACCGGTGGCGGCGACGCCGATGGAACAGACGCCGGTTGTCGTGGCGTCATTTCGCCTGTTGCAGCTGAAAACCGGGCAGTCGGACGTCTTCTTCTTTCCACTGGTGAATCTCGCGCAACGCGTGCCTGGCGACAACTGGATCCTGGAGGCGACGGTCGAGCTTCCCGGTGTTTCGCTACAGTCCAGTCGCTGCTCCACGAATCGGAAGGTGGGAGAAGGCGGCCCATTGTTTGGCTTGGTTGGCGGATACTACGGTGATCCGGAGCTGCTGATGCAGGCGGACAGCTCCGCCCGTGCCACCGGCAACCCAGTGTTGCATCTGATCCTGACGGATGCCCTGGGTACCCGCACGACAGAAGTCAAAGTCACGGGGACCCTGCTGCCATACGACGTCTTCCTCATTCCTGAATCGCGCTACCTGAAAGCCGACGAAGCCTGGTTCTGCGACTGAACTCAAGAGTCGGAAGGAGCAAGAGTTGGATGTTGTCGGTCGCCTTCCTAACGCTCAACCGGAGACTTTCGTGCGCCACCAGTGCTTCGTGAGTCGCCGTTCGTTGTCCACGGTGCTGCTGCTAGTCACGCTCGGTGCTTGCCACGATGCAGACGGCCCGGGTGTCGTCGACCCCCTTCCGGTGCCGGCTCCCAAGGCTGCCCTCGTGCCGTTGGCTCTCCATGGCCCAACATGGTTGGTATCGGGTGCGCCAGCCGCATTCTGGTCCAGCTTCTCCCAGAATGTGCCGCAAGGATTCAACCCCAGTGGTTGGAGCTGGGCATCCTCCGATGCGGATGTGCTGTCGTTCGGCTTCGTCGCTTCGTGGGCGGTTGTTCAAGCAGGGGTAACAGGCACGGCCTGGCTGAGTGCGTCCGGCTTCCTGAGCGATACGGCGCGTAAGCTCGTCACGGTGCTACCGCGGCCGACCGAAACCACCCCAATAGAGCAGGCGCCGATCACAGCCTCGTCCTTTCGACTGCTCCAGCTGAACACCGGGCAATCCGATGTCTACTTCACGCCGTTGGTCGATGTCGCGGCACGCCTCGCCGGCGATCCCGTGATTCTCGAAGCAACGATCGATCTTCCGGGGGTTCCCCTCACGCTGAATCGCTGCTCGACGAACCGCAGGGTCGGCCGGGGCGGACCATTGTTCGGAGAGAGTTATGGCGACCAGGAACTCTGGCTTCAGGCAGATTCGACAGCCCACGCCACGGGGAATCCGGTGTTGCACCTGATAGTCCTCGACGCGGTGGGACGCGCCACGCGGATCAGTCTCCCAGGCACCGTCATGCCTTTCGACGCGACGCTCATGCCGCCGTCCAGATATCTTGGCGTAGACGATGGCTGGTCCTGCGGCTCGGCACCCTAGGGGAAGAGGGAGAGGCCCAGTACGATCGGTCCATTCCGGGAGCGGCTCGCCCCGATCAATGGCTGTTGCACGGCGCTTCTTACGCCAGTATGAGCCGGATGCGGCTGTCCAACGCGCCGATTCGGGCGCGCCGTTCGTTCCGGCGACCGTCGGTTTTGGGGTTGATCGGGCCTGTCATGCGAGGGCGCCTAGGAAGCCCCATGCTCGCCCAACCGACGGAGGAAAACAGCTTGAGACCAACATTAGCCCTTTCATATCTCCGAAGGAGGGACGTGAGGCCCCGGTGTCAGGCGTTCGCGTCCATCGACAGAAGGAGACGTCTGGGCCTAGGCGATGTTGCAGCAGGTCGACACATCGAGGCGGCGCCAGCGGACACGGGGGCTTGAAGGCGTTGGACCTGGCCGGAGAAGCTTCCCGCACATTCGCTCCGATTCGAGCTGTTACCTCCGTTCACCCTGTTCCTCTCCCCCGCGCGCGGTTAGCTTCGCCGACGCGGGCGCGACTCGAACATACCTTGCGGAGGACGTGGCATGCGGATGACGATGGCGCTTCCCGCGGCGGCGGCGATTTTGCTCGCCGCCTGTACCGACGCACCGAGCAGCGTGCGCTCGCCCATTTCACCCTCGGCAGCGACGGCGGCTTCTGAATCGATGGGATTCGGCAGCCACAACGTACCGCCGCGTGTTGTCCCGACCGTTCCAATGGCTGCGGCAGCGCGCGCGTCTGGGACATCGTCGGCCCCCGGACCAATCGTCTACCATTCACCGGGGCGAGTCATTCCGCAGCCCAAGGTGGCGACTATCTATTGGAGCAACAGCGTCGTTTACGCTGGCGGGCCGGCGCCCGGCACAAACGGCGTCGGGACGGGTGACGGATCGGTTGTCGGCAGTTTCCTTCGCTCGTTAGGTGGTTCGTCGTACTGGAGCATCCTGAACGACTACACGGACAACGTGGGCGCGCCACATCGCGTGGGGAACACCCTGAACTACACGCGTTTCATGGCAAACAACGCCGGCGCGCCTGCGCCCGGCGCCGTGGTCAGCGACGCATCGATTCGCACGATGTTGAAGTCGGTGGTCGGAACGGCGACGCTTCCGTTCGACCAGCAGACGATCTACGTCGTGTTTGCGGGCACGGCCGTCAACCTGGGTGGCGGGTTCGGGACAACGTACTGTTCGTACCACGGCTTCTTCGCCCGGCCGAACAATCCTGGCCAGTGGATCCTGTATGCGGTGATGCCATACGCCGCGGACCAGGTGGGCGTGTGTACGGCGATCAATACGCCGGGAACCGGATCTCCCAATGACTTCGCCTCCGACGCCGAGGTGAACCTGCTCGCCGCGACCCTCGACGGTTCGTACACCGACCCCGGTGCGAACGCGTGGTTCGACGCCGGTGGCCTCGAGAACGCGTCGATGTGTGCGTGGCAATTCACGCCAACATTCACGGCGGCGAATGGCTCCACGGCGAACGTGACGTTAGGTGGCAAGGACTACCTGATCCAGCAGAACTGGCGCATTGGCCCGAACGTGGGAAGCCAGATCGGGTGTTCGCTCGCTGGCAGCGTCCCGTTGATCAGTTTGTCGCCCACCACCCTGACGTTCAACGCGATCCAGAATCAGGGCAATCCCTCCAGCCAGTTCAGCGTGATCACGAACGGCGGTGGCGGAACGCTCAACGGCCTAAGTCTCGGGACGATTACGTACGGGCCAGGCGCGACGGGGTGGCTGCAAGCCCCGGTGCTCAGCTCACCGACCGCCAACCCATCGGCGACCGTCACGGTACAGCCGACAACGGGGGCCCTCGCTGCCGGCTCGTACACGGCCGCCATTCCGGTGTTGTCCACCGCAGCCTCGAACTCGCCGCAGAAGGTCTCGATCGTCTTCAACATTGCACCCGCGGTGGCATCCGTCACGGTCGCTCCATCGTCGGCGAACGTGGCAGTTGGCGCCACCCAGCAACTGACCGCCACCCTGAAGGACGCCAATGGCAACGTCCTGACGGGCCGACAGGTTCAGTGGTCCTCACCGAATGTGGCCATCGCCACCGTCGGCTCGACCGGATTGGTGACCGGTGTCGCCGCCGGTGGTCCGATCAACATCTCGGCAACATCCGAGGGCGTGAGCGGCACCTCGGCCATCACGGTCACGAGCGGAGGCGTTACCTCCGTGGTCGTCACGCCGAGTTCTGGTTCACTTCGTGGATCCACGCCAGGCTTCGGGTGGACGCAGCAACTGTCCGCGGTCGTCAACGGACCACCAGGGGTGGACCAGACCGTTACGTGGGCTTCTGGCAACAGCAACATCGCCAGCGTGTCGGTGAGCGGACTCGTCGTGGCGAACGCGGCTGGGCAGACGCAGATCACGGCGACCTCTGTCGCGGACCCGACCAAGTTTGGGACCTATGACGTGACGGTCGTCGACGGCTGCACCAACATCATGCCCGTGCCAGTCGGCTACACAATGCCGACGACCTTCCTCTGCGCGAGCGGCAGGGACAACTATTCATATACGGCGCCGACCAACACGTGGGTGCAGCTCGAGGCGGCGATGTTCGCGCAGAACGGATGCGGAGCGTTCTTCACCCCATTCGAGTACGTCGTGGGCATCTTGAGCACGTCCCGCGCCTACTCGCGCAGCTGCTCCCTTACCCAGACTGCGTTTGCGTTCGTGCGCGCAGGCCCGAATCGGTTCAACCTGCAGAAGGGGACGAATCCGTTTGCCTTCCAGTACTTCTATACCGGCGCCAGGCTCACGACAATCAGTGGGCTGCCCGTCTGCACGCCGTTTTCCTCAGACTACGGTGTCACGTTCAGTGTCACCCTCACCGTGAGCTGCACGTCGCACCTCGCGCTACTCGCGGCGCGCGTCGGCAGCGTAGGAATCTCCGCCACGTCGGCCACCATGGCCGTGACCATCGACTTCATCAACAACAGCACAGGCACCGTCGTGGCCACAGCCACATCGGCAGGAGCGGGGGCCACGGCCACGATTCCGCTTCAGGCAACAGCGCTTTCGGATGCCTACAACGTGAGGATCCTCCCGGCAGTGCCGGGCAACACAGGCACGGTGTCGGTGACCATCACCCCGTAGTCGCGCCCGTCAGCAGCGACCGGGAGGCTCACCGAGCACTGGCCGCATGTTGACAGCGAAGGCGATGCAGGTGTCCGACGGCTCGGGCGCTTGCATCGCCTCGTCGCAGTGTGTGCTACCGAACTCGGGGCCCTCTGGCCGACCGAGCACGACCTCAGGTGTCGCTCCCATTGCGTCGGCAGCCGCCGGTTACCGCGACGGCGTTTTCGACTGTTGCGGCTGCTGGTCCTGGACATCCTAACGGAACGAGTGAAAGTGCCAGCGCCAGCTCGGAAGCCGAGCCTCGCGATCACTGGCTGTGACACAGTATACCCGACTCGTCGAACACGGCGCCTTCGCGCGGCGCGCGTGACGCCGGGGCCATGCGTCGGTGCAGGATCTCGTGCGGCGTGTCAAGGACTGACGGATCCGCACTTCCACGGGATCACTGAACGCGAAGGCACCGAAGCGAAACCACCAACACCAGAGGAGCCTCGCCAGAGGGTTGCACATAGACCCATCTGGGGTGGCCATAACCCCGTTCATACCCAGCCATTTGCGCACGGGTGGGACCGGTGCTTATCTCTGCTCGTGCCCGCAGATATCGACCTCCCCCCCGCCGTCCTCGCCGCACTAACGCCGAGGTTCACGCTCGAGCGCCAGATCGGCGCTGGAGGCATGGCGACCGTCTTTCTCGCCCGTGACGAGCGGAACGACCGGCCAGTAGCGCTCAAGGTATTGCGGGGCGGCTCCGAGCTTCCCGCGGATGTGGAACGCTTCGAACGGGAGATCAAGCTGCTCGCCCGGCTGCAGCACCCGCTCATCTTGCCGCTGCATGACTCGGGGGTCGCGGCCGACGCGCTCTACTTCGTCATGCCCTTTGTCGACGGAGAGTCGCTGAGGGATCGTATGGCGCGCGAAGGTCAGATGCCGATCGACGAGGCGCTGCGCCTGACGATTGAAGTGGCCGACGCCCTCGCGTACGCACACGCTCAGGGGGTCGTGCACCGCGACATCAAGCCGGAAAACGTCATGATCTGGCGTGGCCACGCGGTCGTTTGCGACTTTGGCATCGCGTCCCTCGTGCAGGCGGCGGCCGCCGACGAGCGCCTAACGCAAGCAGGCCATTGGTTAGGCACGCCCGGCTACATGAGCCCCGAACAGGCGGCCGGCGAGCACGACATCGGTCCGGCGTCGGACCAGTACAGCCTGGCACTGCTCCTGTACGAGATGCTCTCCGGAAGCCCAGCGTATGCCGGCACGCTCCGATCGATCCTGGCGCGCCAGATCACCGAGCTGCCTCCACCGATAGCTGCGCGACGCACCGATGTCCCCAAAGCGCTGGCAACTACACTGGAACGCGCCCTCGCCAAGTCTCCGGAGAATCGCTGGCCCTCAACGGTGAGCTTTGGCGAGGCCTTGCGCGCTTCGACCGGCGGAGCGACACCTGCCGCTCCGGCGCCGGAATCGGCGGACGCCCGCGTGTCGCTGGCGATCCTCCCCTTCGCCAACGTCGGCGGTGACAATGCAAACGAGTTCTTCAGCGACGGCATCACGGACGAGCTGATTGGCTCGCTCGCCCGCATCCCGCGCCTTCGCGTGGTCTCGCGCACGTCCGCGTTTGCCTTTCGCACGCGGGAGATGCCTCTGCCCGAGATTGGCGCGCGCTTGCGCGTTGGTTACGTCCTGACTGGGAGTGTCCGACGCGCCGGCGACCAGTTGCGGCTGTCGGCTCAGCTGTCGCGCGTGGCGGATGACACCCTGCTGTGGTCCGAGACGTACCAGCGAGAGGTCGCTGATGTCTTCCACGTACAGGATGAGCTGTCGCGACGCATCACGGCAACCGTCCGCGATGCCTTGGGCACGTTCGGCACGGTGACCCCGGCCCGTGTGCATCCCGCACGTAGCGTGACGGCGTACGACCAGTATCTGCTCGGCCGGTACGCGTGGAACAAACGCACCGCTTCCTCGCTGCGGGAGGGCTTGGAGTGCTTTCAGCGCGCCATCGAGGCGGACCCCGAGTATGCGCCGGCTTACGCCGGCCTGGCGGATTCGCACGCACTCATGGCTTCCAGCAACGTTGCCCGTCCCCTCGACGCCTACCCGCAGGCGCGTGCGGCCGCGCTTCGCGCAATTGAGCTGGATCCGGACCTCGCCGAAGGCCACGCCTCGCTCGGACTCGTTAAGCTGAATTTCGACTGGGACTGGGACGCCGCCGAACGAGAGCTGCAACGGGCCATCGAGCTCAATCCCAGCTATTCAACCGCTCGGCAATGGTACTCGAGCTATTTGTCGAGCATGGGACGGCATGAGGAAGCGATCACGTGTGCGCAGCAGGCGGCGGCACTCGACCCGTTCTCGATTGTCGCAACCATTCGCGTCGGCATCGCCTACTCGTTCGCGCAGCAACATGAGCAAGCGGCTGCACAACTGGAGCGGGCCTTGGCCATGGAGCCAGGCTTCATCCACGTGCACAGCTGGCTCGCCAACGCCTACCAAGGGCTGGGCCGTCACGAGGACGCCATCCGGATCGCCGAGGAGGCGCATGCCGTCAGCAAGAACTCGGCGGCATTCCGCGGTTTGCTCGCCGCCACGTACCGCGGTGCCGGTCGCCTCGATGAAGCGCGCACCATCATCACGGACCTGCGGAGCTCACCTGACACGCCGCCGTTCTTCGCAGCGCTTCTGCACCTGCTGCTCGATGAACCCGATCAGGCGCTCGAATGGCTCCACCGCGGAGTGGAAGAGCGGGGAGACCTGATGCACACCCTGCGCACCAACCCGTTCTTCATGGCCCTCTGGCCCGATCCACGCTTCGCCGCAGTATTGCAGCGTTTGCACCTCGGACCGCCTGACATCCGGGCGTCAACGCTCGGCTCCTCCCGATCCCCATAGCCGGCGCGCAACCGAGCGCCCTGGCATTCAATGGAGGTTGAGTTCCGATGACGAACGACAGCTTCTCGTACAAGGATCTGTTCGCGTTCGATGACAATGGCGTTCCCCCGGTCATTCGCGATTGCTTCATCGGTCTCATCGCACCGTTCGAGGAACTCTTCGACGGCGGTCGCGTTCCCGCTCGTTCCTCGAGCGCGTTCGCGTCCAATCGGGACTTCACGCGCGAGCCGACGTATCCGTCGCTGCACGATTTCAAGAAGGATTGGCTGGAGTGGATCTACCTCGAGCTCAAAGTGAGACTCAACTGCGGGGTGCGTTACTACAACTTTCGCGGCGAAGTGCTCTCACCCGAGAATGCGAATCGGACACCCATCATACTCTTCCTGAGAAAGTTCCGCCGTGTCGATACTGGCCTGAGCGCCTTCATGGGCGAAGATCCCGGCGTCGTCATTCGGCAGATGGGCGCACTCCAGTCAGCCGTCAGCTTCGACGTGGACACCACACTCCGAGGCGAGATCGAGCGCAAGTTCCCATCCTATCCCGTCATGTGGATCGCGAACCCCACCGACGCGCTCTCATTCAGCGGCTACCTGACTCACGACGCGTCTGCCGGCGGATACGAACTCAATGAAAATTCGTACCCCTATCTCCTGACACCGATGTGGAATCAAATCCAACGGTGGCAGGAGTCTGCGGAGCACCTCATCAGGGCCAGCGACGCGATTGTATTCGCCAACACGAGTACGGAAGGGGGACTTCGCGAGGAGCAAGACCTGCTCTACGCCGCGAACGCGATCGAGCGGACATTCGTGACGAACCCGGAAAATCTCGAAAGCGCCGCGGGAGGTTTCCGTCGAGTAGATGAACTCACTGAGGAGGTGCTCGGGACGCTGACTGGTGCCGACGGCTCCAACATCGAGCAACTCGGCGGGTGGGGACACTGGGCCGGATTCAAGTCGCTGGAGTACGCCCACCAGTACTTCGCCGCGATCGATGACCAGTGGGGACGAGCGCTGGACTCCGGCCAGGATGTGTCGCCCGGCTATTTCGCCGCGCTGTTTACCGCGCTCATTGCCCTGCTGCTCTTTCGCGGCGATTTGAAGGCGGCGGGCGATCTGACCATGAGTCTCGCGGCTATGATTGACGCGCGAATGAAGGGTGAGGAGGTACCGTACCTCAAGGGTGCCGGTGCGTTTCACCCGCAGGACATGAAGGCACTTCCAGTCCTGGTAGGGACGGCGCGTTGGTATCGCGAGCGTAGTGACGTGTACAGGACCGTTGTGGGCTTTGCTGCATTGGACGCGAAGAAGAAGTAGCGTCGAAGATTGCGGGTCCTCCGCTCGGTCCGACGCCTGTCGGTCCATCCCCCGATCTCGCGACGGCGTCCCGTTCGGCCAAGGCGATGCACAACACGGACAACCCGCGAGTGCGCCTGACGCACGCACAGCCGCCGGCGCGCTATACCCGAACGACTACATCGCCGATCCGATCAAACCCCGTCGCTGCCGCAAGAAGTTGGTTCGCTTCTCCATTGGCAGTGCCAGCAACCGACGGATCTGCTCGACGAGGGCTCGATCTGATTCTCGTCGTAGCGCCGACCTTGGTCGTCGCTTCCGCTTATTTCTTTTCACGTAGGGTCCTCCTTAAGATCGGAAGCACCGCACGGTCCTGAGGTCGGTCCGCTGCGACCTTGCTCCGGATGATGTCCTCCAGTGCCGCAACTCGAAGCAGCCCGCTTCCGAACGCAATCGACGTTGCGCGCGCTCTCAGGGCCTCATACCGGCGAATACCATCCACCTTGGCCATGAAGTCGAGCTGCAACCCATCTCGATCGCGAACGACTCGATAGAGCTCCGATGCGGGGTAATACGGTCTGAGAACGACAGCGTTGAGGTCATCCGCCACCTTTCGAAGCTTGGCGAGACTGCGTGCCGTTTTCCGGAACATGAAGTCCAGGTCGACGGTGGACACCGGTGAACCCTGAAGGGCTGCGGCCGCATTGCCGATCAGCACAGCATCGAGCCGGTGCTTCGTGAGCAAATCTGCGACAATCGTAAGGAGTGGCTCGGCAGTCATTCCCCGTAATCTACAGGACGTCGGCGAGCATTTCACCCGATGCAAGACGCGGCCCGCGTGAATCGGCTCGCCTCCGCCAAGGCACCCTCAAGTCGCCTTCCACCGAGGTAACGTGAACCTCGTCAGTCGCTCCGCAGCACCGTCACCGGATCCGCCGACGCAGCGCGACGTGAGGGCACATAACTCGCCACCGCCGTCACGACCGCCAGGAAAACCGCCACTCCCGCGAACGTGAAGATGTCATACGGCTCGATCCCGAAGAGATAGGGCCGCATCAGCTGTCCGAACCACGCGGCCAGCGGAATCCCGAACGCCACACCAATCACCACCCCCTGCATGGCGTCTGCCAGGAAGAGTCGAGTGAGGGCGGTATCCGTGCTGCCGAGCGCCAGGCGAATCCCCGCCTCGCGCAACCGCCCCAGGGCTGCACGAGCGCTCACGCCGTACATTCCCACGGCCGCCAGCAGCACCGCCATCGCCGCAAAGGCACCAACGAGTACGGTGCGGTACCGCTCGGGTCCATACGATGCCGCAATGAGCACTGGCAGTTCATTCACCTGCGTCACCACGGCCTCGGGCTCGACTTCCCGCAGCGCCGCGCGAATGCTCGTTAGGCCCAGTGAAGTCAGGCCGGCACCGGGCTGCCCCCGCAGTACGAACGCGCTGAGGCCTGGGTACTGGTCCAGCGGCACGTAGATCATGGCCTCGTTGGGTTTGGCCAAGCCACGGTACTTCACGTCAGCCACCACGCCAACGATGCGCCGCCATACGTTCTGGTGTTTGACCCGACGACCCACCGCGGATGTGGATCCGAAGTCACGCTGCACCTCGGCTTCGCTTACGATCGCCACGGGTTCGCTGCCTGCCCGGTCGCCTTCATCGAAGAAGCGACCGGTTACGAGGCGAATACCCATCGCCGCGAAGTACCCGGGCGCGACGTAGGACTGCTGCGTATGAACGCCAGCGGGGTCCGCCGGAGTGGTACCCTCCGCCAGAACGGGCGAGCTGCTGCCACCCGAAGCAAAGGGGGCACGAGACGTGGCGGCGGCCTGCGACACGCCGGGAATGGCTAGCAGACGCGTGGTGGCATCTCGCGCGAAACGCCGAGCGGCCTGCTCGTCGTCATATCGGCGCGGGAGCTCAATCTGCGCGACGACGACGTCGGCTCCACGAAAGCCCGGATCTACCGCCGTCAGCCTCAGTAGGCTGCGCGCCAGCAGCGCACCTTCGCTCAACAGGACTGCTGACAGCGCCAGCTGCAAGGCCACCAACGAACGTTGCAGCACACGACTGCGTCGTCCGCTTTGCCCTTGCCCAACCCGCACCCACACCGACGCGTCAACGTGCGCTGCGGAGTGTCCAGGCAGCAGGCCGAACGAGATGCCAGTCCCTGCCGATATGAGAACCGCGAACAGCAAGACTCGAACGTTCATCCCGACGTCGTCGATCCCCGGAAGGCGCGCAGGCGCCATCGCAATGAGCCCACGTGTGAACGCCCACGCCAACGCGCTTCCGATAAGTGCGCCGCCCAATGCTATGACGACGCTTTCCGTCAACAGCTGCCGTACGAGTCGGCGCTGGCCGGCGCCCAAGGCGGCTCGGGACGCCAGTTCACGCGAGCGGTTCGCGGTCTCGCCCAACATCAACATGGCGACGTTCACGCAGGCGATCACGAGCAGGAGAGACACGGCTCCCAACAGCACAAACAGTGCGCCGCGAGAGTCGCGGGTAGCGTCCACCTGCCACTCCTCTACCCGAGCACCGACGGTACTATCGCCCACGACGGCGCGGAGTATGCGACTCAACTCGGTAGATGCGCTGGCAAACGTTGCTCCTGGCGAAAGACGCGCCAATCCCTGGTATCCACGGTTGTGTCGCTCGATCAGGTCAAACGAGTCGCGCAGGGCAGGAACCCACATCACCGGGACATCCTGCGCTCGATCCAACCGAACCCCGCGGGGAAGCACCCCGACGATCGTATAGGGAGTCTCGCCAAGCGTTACCGCATGCCCAACGACGCTCGAGTCGCCAGCGAACCTCGACTGCCACGCCTCCCAACTCAGTACGGCTATCGCTGGCCCATTCAGCACGTCTTCGCCTTTCACGAATGAGCGACCCAGCGCCATGCGAAGACGCAGTGTGCCGAATATGCTGGAAGTGACGCTTGTGACGGGGATGCGTTCCACCCCGGCATCGCCACGCAGGAAGGCGGCGCCCGTGCTCCACATGGCGAGATCGCGCACCGTCTTGGTCTCGGCGCGGATCGCCGAGTACTCCTCGTTACCTAGCGGCGTTGCCTCAGCGAAAGCGGCGATGGCCGGATTCTTGGCAAACTCTGGTTGGCGGATCCATACCGCGGCTAAACGATCGGGTTCACTGTACGGCAGCGGACGGAGCAGCACGCCGTCCACGACGCTGTAAATCGACGTAGCCGCACCGATCCCTATCGACAGCGTCGCGATCGCGAGCACCGCAAACCCTCGTCGACGCGATAGCATGCGGAACGCGAATCGCACGTCCTGCGCGAGCTCGGCGAGCAGGAGGGAGCGTTGCTGCTGCCGCGTCGTCACCTGATCGAGTCGGCGGCACTCCGCGCTAAGACGCTGCAGATCTCCGAATGACGCTTCGGCTTGGCGCCGCGCCTCGGCGGGTGTCATCCCGCGCTGGACGAGGTCCCGCGTGTGCATCTCGATATGAAAGGCTAGCTCCGCCTCAACGCGTGCTCGTGGATTCGGCGGAACGATGCGCTCTCTGGTGTCGTCACTCATGCGTCTGCCCTCAAGACGCGCGACACCGCGGTCGCAAAGGTCTTCCATTCCGCGGTCTCGGCGGTCAGGTGTCGTCTACCGGCGGCCGTGAGCTCGTAGAACTTCGCTGGACGTCCCAACTCCGAGGTCCTCCACTTTGCGACAATCCAGTTCCGCTGTTCCATTCGATACAGGGCAGGGTAGAGGGACCCCTCCTCCACACGTAGAGTCTCACGCGTCGTCACCTGCAACCAGCGGACGATAGCGTAGCCGTGGCGCGGGCCCCATGCCAACGCGCGCAGGACAAGCAATTCCAGCGTTCCGCGGAGCCGATCGCGTGCACCTTCTGGCATTCCGTCCTCGCGAGGCAGGTGTCGTAATACTATTGCTGTCTAGGCTTAAGGGCGTCAAGGGTACGGCCAAATACCGTCGGTGCCGAGCGCCTCGGACATTGGGGCGCCAGCCAGGTCGGCTTTCGTGTGTCGTCGCAACCGCGGTTCTCTAGCGTCAGGTGCGACACGGCGAGCGCCTCGCCCCACGCCAGTGGCATTCGAGGCTGCCCGGTGCACATTCTGTAGCGAAAGGAGGGCCTGCAGCCCACCATCACGGGTCGGGTGACCCGCTACGCCTGAACTACTGCCGAGAACGATTGCATGCCACGTCAGGAAGGGCCGCGCCGTCGTCGCACGCGCCACGACGGCCTGGGACACGACATCCGACTTGTGGACACGCCCGAGTCGGCCAACGTGCCACTCCAGGTCCAGGTTTATCGGCAGCTGCGTGCCCACGCACTCTCCGGGGCGCTCAAGCCGGGCGCTCGCCTGCCGTCAGCGCGAACACTGGCGCGCGACCTGCGTGTTTCCCGCAACACCGTAGAAGCCGCCTTTGCTCAACTTCAATCCGAGGGTTTCATCACCAGGAAGGTTGGAGCGGGTACTGTCGTCGCGCTTTCGGCAAAAGACGCGGCGCCGTTTGCTCGGGTCGCTCGCGATGCAAAGGCGACAGGCGCGACGAGCCCAGCGGCAGCACTATCGCGGCGCGGCCGGTTGATCACGGATGTTGGAGTTGCCGAGATGGAAACGGAGCGACCAACGGGACCCGGACCCACCGAAGTGCGAGGGTTCCCGAGCCGCGCTTGGAATACCGCCCTGTCGCGACGCGCGCGAAATGGTGGGCTGGCGACTTTACAATCGGCAGACCCCTTCGGCAATCGCGAGCTGCGCGAGGCGATCGCCGATCAGGTGCGCCTGACGCGCGGAGTCCAGTGCACGGCGGGGCAGGTCGTGGTCATGAACAGCGCGCAGCAAGCGATTGACCTGGCGGGGAGGCTGCTGCTGGATCCAGGGCAGGGGGCGGCGATGGAGGAGCCAGGGTACCTGAGTGCACGGGGAGCGTTGCTGGCGGCGGGAGCCGTGGTACATCCGGTGCCGGTGGACGGTGACGGACTCGTCGTCGAGCGGCTGGCGACGCATCGCGATGTACGACTGGTCTACGTCACGCCGTCACACCAGTACCCGTTAGGCATGACCATGTCCCTGTCACGCCGGCTGGCGCTCTTGCAATGGGCGGCAGCGACCGGGGCGTGGATCCTGGAGGACGACTACGATAGCGAGTTCCGCTATGTCGGTCGGCCAATCGCTGCACTCCACGGACTCGATCGCGCAGGCCGGGTGTTATACATCGGGACTTTCAACAAGGTGCTGTTCCCCGGCGTGCGGCTCGCGTACCTGGTGGTGCCACCGGAACTGGTCGACTCCTTTGCGGCTGGCCGGCGTCTGACGGATGGATTTTCATCGCCGCTCATGCAGCAAGTGCTGGCCGACTTTCTCACCGGCGGTCACTTTGCGTCGTATATTCGTCAGGCGCGACAACACTACGAATCGTGCCGTGATGCCTTGGTCAGCAGCATTGAGCGCGACTGGCGAGAGAACGTGCGTCTGGGCCCTTCCGACACGGGATTGCACCTGGTCACCTACTTCACACGCCGGTTGAACGACGCTCGTGTGGTGGGGTCATCGTTCGTTCGGGGGCTGAACGTGGCGGCGCTCTCTCGATACTACGTCGGTTCGCGCAAGCAACAGGGTCTTCTGCTGAGCTACGGAGGCTCCACACCGGACTCCATTCGGCGCGCCGTGGCTGGATTGACGAAGCGCGTCAACGCGTAGCAGTGCTTGGCCAAGCTCCTGCCGCGGAGTTCGATTCGCTGCCGTTCTCGGAATAGGCGGACCGGCCACCATGAATGGCCCCATCACCTGACGCCAAATGGTGCTTCCGGTGGGGCCGTTACGAGATCCACCCTTCTCTTGAGGTCGCGTTCGGTGCGACCCGACGCGGGTCCGCCGCAGCTGCAGTCCGCGCCGCACGCCATTCTACGCTCGCGACTTTCCATGCCCCGTGAAATCATCGACCGTCCGCGCGCTGACGAGTATGCAGCGTACTATGCGCGCTACGTCACGAAGGTACCCGAGGGAAACCTGATCGACATTCTGACCGCTCAGGCCACGACACTGGAACGCTTGCTTCGAAATCTCGACGACGCGCGGGCGGGCTTCACCTACGCTCCGGGTAAGTGGACTGTGCGACAAGTCGTTGGGCACTTGATCGACACGGAACGTGTCTTCACCTATCGCGCGCTGTCGATTGCGCGCGCTGACCCCGCTCGGTTGCCATCCTTCGACCAGGACGCGTGGGAGCCGTACGGAAACTTCAACGCCCGCCCGCTGAACGACCTGCTAGACGAGTGGCTCAGCGTACGTGACCACACACTCACACTCGTGGCTGGACTCCCCGAGGACGCGCTCGATCGTCGCGGTATCGCCAGCGACCTCGAATTCACGGTACGTGCGCTCCTGCACATACCGCCGGGACACATCGCCTATCACTTGGAGATCCTCTACACGCACTATCGGTTCAAGCGCGGTTAGGCGGCCCGCCTGGCGTGCCGGCTCGCAGCGACGGCGGCCGACAACCGTGTCGAGTGCACGCGCGCGGATTGGCTACGCTGCGCATTCCGAAACTCGCGAGGCACGTCCAACTGCTCAGTAGGGGCCGAGCCTATGTTGCACCGGCATCGGCTGGTACGACACAAGTTCGTGGAACGATCATCACACGCAGGAGGGAGCGTATGCGTCTTCGTCGTCAGTTGCCGGTAGCTGGTCTTGTAGTGCTGGCAGCCGGATGTTCATCAAGTGGTCCGTCAGCTCCGCCTGGCGCATTGCTCGGCAAGTGGGGTGGTCAAGGCGCCGAGCTGACTGCCAGCGCCACGACCATCGATATGCGGATCGGGTGCGGTCTGTACCGGGCTGCCGGCCCGCTGATACCGGACGCGGCCGGCCGGTTTGTGCTGGAGCTTGGGCCGGGCGGTCGCACGAACCTGTCGGCCACGGTCACGGGCACGGCGAGCGGCGCGACGATCGCACTCGACGCGGCGCTTCACCTGCCGTGGGGTGAGTCCTCGGGTCGCTTTGTCGTCGCGCACGGGGTCGCCGCGAACTACACGTACCTCAGCTGCACCCTGTTACCGTAGATGTCGCATCAGGTGACTGCGGCGATACTCGGCCCCATCGCCGCGGCCTCGGCGGTTCGCTCGCGTCGTCGCAGCCACCGCTGATGCTGACCAAGGAGCGCATCCGCCCCGATCAGGCGATCCGGAGAAAACTGGATGCCGTTGCCGGCCTCGATGTCCGGCTGCAGGAACGCGCGAATGAACTGCGCGCGGACGCGAACATCAAGCGCATCAACCAACACGCCAAGTCGTCGCCTGGGCATCCAGATGACGACGTGAACGCGCGACTTTCCCTGTGACCGGGGGTGAACGCTCACGAGGCCAAACGTCAGCGTGCGCCGAAACCTCGAGGCCACCTGGACCATCGTCCCGCACACGTGCCGCACAGTCATCTCTACCCTTGGGCCGGCTACAACGCGAGTCAATCGATCGCGCCACGACCCGCCAACAACCTCGAACTGCGCCTTGGCGGAAAAGAAGGTCTCGCGCTCTTCAACAGCGGGTGCTCCAACAAGTCGCCGGTCGTGAGCAGACAGAAAGTGCTGTCCGTCGAATCCGTTGGCGCATGCCAGCCACCACGGCATCTTCACATCGAAGGCGAATGGCGGCGCCGAGATAAGATCGGAGGGGTCAACATCGGGGAAGAACGGAAGGTGCTCGTCGCCAGCGGAGGCCGTGTGGAAGAAGGCGTGCCCGCCAACCACGGTGGTGCAATACGCGGCAAGCCGCGCGACGGCGGGCGGATGTTCTCCTGAGGGAGTGCCTGCACAGGAGCCGTCAGCTGCAAAGCGCCAACCGTGTAACGGGCAGTGCAGCTGCCCGTCCACGATCGAACCGCGCCACAATTTGGCTGCAAAGTGCGGACACCGTCCGTCCAGTACGTGCGCGGCACCATCGTTCGCAAACGCGACATAGTCGTGCTTGCCGAGGCGAACTCTAGTCGGCTGTCGAATCGAGGTGACCGGGCCAGCGTAGTACCAACCGCGCGGGACGAGCGGAAGCGCCGTATCGCTCCCGTCGGTCAACGTGGTGGTCATTCGATGCCCCCGGTCAGACGCAGATCGCGCATCAAGTTGTATGGCTCGTTTGACCCCTCGTCCCCGCGAAGATAGCCCGGATGCGGACCGCGCGCCAATTCGCCATGTTTCAATACATCTCCGGCACTCCACGCGCGGGCGCAATTGGTCCACCGCCCGATTCTGGGCTCATGAATCCAAAGGTGCGTCATGACGACGATCACTCGGAATCGAAGCGTTCCACGGGGGCCGAAGTCGCTGAGTATGTCGCTCCTCGTCAGCGTAGCGCTCGTTGTGCCATTCGCAATCCTCGAACTGATCACCCGGAGAGGCTACAACGAAGAGTTTCCCTTCACGCTCTTCGCGTTTATGTCGGTGCTCTCGCTGGTGATCGTTACGCTGATCACGCCGGTGTTGCGACGCATTCGGGCCGATCGAAGTCTCGGTGCGCTGACCATGGCAGAATGGGCCGTCATCCTGCTTATCGCGGTCCTCGGATATGCCTACGTAAGTGTTGTCATTGATCAGCTCCCGTGCTTCCTTGGTGTGCCGAACTGCGACTGAGACGAGGAGGGTCCTATGCCCCACGGCAAGATTTGTTATCTCGAAATCCCGGCAAACCGCTCCGAAGACTCGGCGCGCTTCTACTCGGACATCTTCGGTTGGAAGGTGCGAGAACGCGGGGACGGGAACCTCGCATTCGATGACCCTTCGGGGGTGAGCGGCACCTGGGTGAAGGAAGCCGATCGAACTCCCGACGAACGCACGCGCACTTACATCATGGTAGACAGCATTGCCGCGGCGTTGCAGCAAATCGAACAAGCGGGCGGGCGAGTGCTCACACCGCGCACAGACATTGGGCCGGGAATGGGAGTATTCGCGGCGTTTGCCGATCCTGTGGGAAACGAGTTTGGTTTGTACGAGGAACCGCAGCGGCCGCCCGGCTAGTCTCTTCGCAACGCTCCAACAGACTAACGCGCGTCGCCTGTCGCGTTGGTAGCACTGCGGCGAGCGACCGGCTGCCGCGAGCACCAACACGGCGAACGCAATGCAAGCGAGTCTCGCGCGCGCACATTGGCCGCGAGCGACCGCAACGCGCCACCGACGACACCGCTAATAAGAATCGCGCACGGAGAAGGTCGTAAGCCAAGTGATGACTTCCACTACTCTCTGGGGCGTGCTGGTTGCTATGGCGTCCGCCATCCAGCAACCCGCTGCAGCCGGGCCGGCCCGAGATGCCGTGAACACGGCGATTCGGGCGGTTGAAGCTGACAGCGTCGTTGCCCTTCGGGCTCGTTCGCGTGCGACGTTGGCCAAGGATCCACGGGATGCGACCGCGTCGCTTACCCTGGCGACGCTCTCGCGCCTTACGTATGACTACGCCGATGCCGACCGGCGCTTCACGCATCTGGCCGGCGACGGCAGCGCCCCCGCGATCTCGCGGACCTACGCCCGACTCGGGCTTGGTCTTTCCCACGCGTCCCGATGGCACTTCTTGCAGGCGGGAACGTTTCTTTCGCAGGCGGCGCAGGAGGCGCGAGCCACCAGCGACCGCGCGGGAGAAGTGGAAGCCCTCATAGGTCTCCTGCGCTTGGTTGCGCGAGTGGGGAATCCCGACAGTGCGCGGGCGCTCGTCGCGCGAGTCAGCAGCCTGCTGCCGACCTCAGATCCTTCGATCAATGCGACGAGTTTCTGCCTGCTGGCCGGCGTGGCGCGCCAAGCCAGCATGGCACGCGCCGATTCGCTGCTGACCCTCGGCCGCGAGTCCGCACAACGCGGGCATCGCCGAGCACGCGGCGCGTGTCAGCTACTGAGCGCTCAAGTCATGGAAGTACGCGGCCAAATGGCGCGGGCCGTCGACACGACGGCGGCGGCCGTCGACTCGCTCCGTCGCAGCCGCGATAGCGAATGGCTCGCAACGGCCTTGCAGTATCAGGCCTACCAGGGACTGTTCACCCTCACCTTCGATCTCGTCCGCACTGTGGCCGTCGATGCCGTGCGAGAAGGCGCACGTTCTGGAAATGTTGTTGCTGCCGGCTGGGCCGCGCTCAACCTGGCACAGCACGCGCTCCGCTTGGGTGATGTGTCGGAGGCCAGCCGCCGGGCACAACGTGCCTTTGCGACCCTCGATTCGCTGGGGGACCGGTATGGCGTAGCCAATGCGTTGTTTGTGGTCGGGGATGCGGCGTTCCTCGGCGGGCGCTTTGCGTCGGCCCAACGTTCCTTCGAACAGGCCGATTCCCTGTACGTCGTGCTCGGCGCGGCATCCTCGAGGCCTGCCGCCCTGTATCGACTGGCCGCCCTGGCGCGTGAGCAACGCCAACCGGCACGGGCAGCGGCGTTGCTCGACAGTGTCATCGCCATTGCCACGCGCGTCGGTGGCCGTGGGTGGCTGGACGTCGATGTGCCGTATGAGCGGGGAATGCAGGGACTGGCGCGCGGGGACTGGCGATTGGCAATCCGGGAGTTCGAGCTGTTTCGCCGCAACGTTGGCAACGCACCGCACTATCACTACGACGCACGACATCGGATCGCGCAGGCCCTCGTGGCCGGCGGCCGCCTCGACTCGGCCAAGGCCGTGTTAGGCGCCGCCGTGACCGTTGGCACCCTTCGTGAATTCCTCGCCGATCGCACGTCACGGGTGACCGTACTGAGTGGGCGACGGTTCGACCTGGACCCCGACCTTGGGCTGGCTTCGATTGTCTCGGGATTTGTGGTCGGCGGCCGACCGGCGGAGGCGCTGCAGATCGCCGATGCACGCCGTGCGAGAAATCTGCGAGAACAGGCCTTGAGGCGTCTGGCCCTGGTTCGAGATTCTGTGCAGGCTCGCCAGGTGGCCGGGCGACGCGCCGAGTGGGATAGCCTGAACGTGGCCGCCTTTCGCCGGAGCCTACCAGCTTCAACGGCGGCGCTGGCGTACGTGACCGGGCGCGGCCGAGAACCCACCACGCTCTTTGTCCTGACCGCGGCGGGCATCGCCGCGCATCATCTACCGCCCGCTGACACGCTCGCGAGCGCCATTCGCCGTTTCGTGTCGGTCGTGGCATCGGGCGGATCTGGCGGTGCGCTGGCCCGCTCGTTAGGTCAGACGTTGCTGGATAGCGCCCTCGTCCGACTTGGTACGGGGATCACACGCTTGGTGATTGTACCTGACGGCCCGCTGCACCGGCTTCCCTTCGACGCGCTGCGGCTAGCGGACGGCCGTCTCGTGCTGGAACGCTACGAGGTCACGCTCGCGCCATCGCTGCGGGTAGCCCAAGGGTGGTGGGAATCGCCGCTGCCCGTGCGACCGGGACTCGTCGTGGCGCTGGGCGATCCCGCAGTCGATCGGGCGACCGGGCTCCCCGCGCTGCCGGCATCACGTACCGAGGCGCGCCTGGTCGGCGCGTTCGTCCGCAGCAGCCGAGTGCAGATAGGCGCCGAGGCATCGGAACACGCCCTCGCCACGATGGACCTGGGCACCGTTCGTGTGCTGCACATCGCCGCCCATGCCCAAGCGGAAGACTGGGGCATCCTGAACAACGCACTGTACCTGTCTCCGGGGGAAGAAGAGGACGGCCGGATGGGCACCGAAGAAATCGCACAGCTGCAACTCGACACCGAACTGGTGGTCCTCTCCGCATGCCGGACCTTGGGCGGTGTGGTGACGGTGGGGGAGGGGCTGCAGGGACTCGTGGCGCCATTTCTGGAAGCCGGCGCCCGGTCGGTCGTGGCCACCTATTGGGATATGGAAGACCGCGCCCTGCTCGGCCTGATGCGTACGATGTACGGCGAGCTTCGTGATGGGGGAGCCGCGGCGGCCGCGTTACGGAGCGCCAAACTCACCGCCTTGCGCAGCGGCGCACCGGCCAGCGTCTGGGCGGGAGTCGCCGTCTATGGAGATGGTGGAGTGCGACCGCTCGCCGGCGTCATGGCTTCGAAATAAGCTGTCGGGCGACGGTACGTTGTTCGACCCCCTCAGGAGTGATCGCCAACACCTGGAGTGACAGCTGCATGTTGGGTTGGAGCTGGGCATCCGACGGAATCACCAGCGTGGTGTCCTTGGTCTGAACGGTCCAGACTGGGTCCGCATTGGGGTCCAGCAGCTCGACAACGTAGGTCGCGCGCTCCAGACGGCGCCATGTGATCCGGCTGCCAGGAGCAATGAATCGCTCTGTGGCGACCGGTTCCACCAAGCGGAACGTGTCTTCCACACCCCGCAGCACCGGTCCGCGATCGGCCACAATTCGCCTGGCGAGCGGAAGACCCACCGCCAGCAAGGCCGCGGCGGCGATGGCGACGTACCAGGTGCGATTCGCCTGGCGTCGCGACCCTTCGCGCGCCAACGCACGCAGCATCATGTACGCATCGCGGGATTCCCGATCGGCAAGCACCGAGTCCAGCCGCGCCAGCCCGGCGGCATCCCACGGAGGGTGTTCCGCCAGCTCGAGGATTTCCTCGATCGGCACGGGCGGCGTTGGAGTTGACGGATCACCTCGGCGGTCGCGCAATCGGGCGTAGGCGCGCATCAATTCGGGGTCGCTGGTCATCGCTCCTCTCTGGCC
Source organism: Gemmatimonadaceae bacterium (assembly GCA_044224875.1). GTDB lineage: Bacteria > Gemmatimonadota > Gemmatimonadetes > Gemmatimonadales > Gemmatimonadaceae > JABAQJ01. The sequence goes on from JBGAJQ010000005.1 coordinate 137,454, forward strand.
GCACGATCCTGCAGTGTGTGTTTTAAGTCTTCCAACCCACGGTACAACAGGTTGCGTGCCTTTCCCTCGCTCCAGTCGAGCAATTCGGCGATCTCGCTCAGGTGTCGTCCGTCCAGGTGCAATCGCACAGCAATCCGCCGCTCCGGCGCCAGACGGCCTAACGCTTCGCCGAGCGCGGCTTCCAACCCCTCAGCCGTCACGTCGGTTGAGGCGTGGACCGTCACCGCACGGTCGAGCGACAAGTGGTCACGGTCCCGACGCCGTCGCAGGTAGTCGACCATCGCTGAGCGCACGATGCGGTACATATAGGACGAAGTGAGCGCGCTCCGTTTCTCACCGGAGTCTTTCGTGGCGCGCCAGACGCGTATGCGAACTTCCTGGCGCAAGTCGTCCAAGTCGGCCCACGAGATCCCAAAGCGCGTGGCCGTCCGCGCAATCAGGCCACTCCACTGGCTCACGTGACGCTCGATTTCGTCAGAGTCAGTAGGAACGGGTGGGCTGGCCGAGCCCGCGGCATCGTATGACTCGGACATCGGTGAATGTTCGTCCGTGTCAGCGAGGGCAGCAAGGGATCCAGCGGTTACCGGCGCGGACGTTCTCTGTCTGGGACCTGCACTCACCATGGCCGTGATCGCGCTGCGTTCGGACGGTCGTAGGACAGCAAACCGCGGCGAGTGAGAAAAGCGACGCGCCTCTGCGTTCTATGGTGGGACGGCCATCGCGACTACGGACTCGGCCACTCGGGCGAGGCGGTGGTGCTCAAGTCCGCGATCCGCCGCGCCGTGTGACGCGAACCAAAGGCTACGGGAGAATGGGACGATGAACCGATCGACGAAGCTTGGCGCCTGCTTGATGGTGATAACGGGTTGCGGCTGGGACGCGATCAGCGACCCGCACCGCATCGTGCCGTCAGCCGCGGTCAACACCGACAGTCGGGTTCTCTCACTGTGTGCTCCGCCGCCGAGCGGCAAGGTGGCGTGGTGGCGGGGCGACATGGATGCTTTCGATAACGCGCGATCGAACCACGGCACGGCGCAACAAGGGGCGACCTTCAGTCCCAGCGGGATGGTGGGGGCGGCCTTCCAGTTCGATGGTGTCGACGACGCAGTCCGTGTCCCGGCCTCGGCGAGTATGAACGTCGGCGTGGGAAACGGCTTCAGTATGTCGGCGTGGATTCACCCTGACGGCACGAGTTCATCGGGTCCGAACGGGGCCGGGCCGATCATCGAGTACGACAACGGCACCAACCTCTGGCAATACGCGGCCACCGGCACCACTGGGCTGACCTTCGAATTCCAGACGACCGTCGGGTCTCTGTTTGCGGTGTCGGTGACCAGCGGAATCACCCCCGGCGCCTGGAATCATGTGGCCGCCACCTACAACCGTGCCAACGGCTTCGTCTTCCTCTACATCAATGGGACACTCTTCGGGTCGCTGTTCATCGGGTCACACGTGGCCGTGACGAGCACTCCCTTGACGCTTGGCGCACGGCCGGCGACGAGCTACGCCACGAAGCGCGGATCCTTCAATGGTCGCATCGACGACGTGCAGATCCACAATCGAACGCTCTCGTCGGGGGAAATCGCGGGAATGTACATGACCGCGCTGCAGGGCGTCTGCCAGCTGGTCGCGGTCATGACGATACCGACCATTGTCGTCGAGGGCGTTCCGGCGGCGTTCGACTTCAGTGCCTCGACTGGCCAGCCGAATACCACCCTGAGTTTCTATGTGGACTCTGGCAATTCCGGTGGATATTTCGGTCCGTTAATTCCCAAGCGGGACGTGACATACCCGGACAACGGGACGTACTTCCCGACCATGTCGCTCAACAGTCCGTCGCTACCGTTCGCGCGCCAGAATGCGGTGGTGAACGTGACGAACGCGATTCCAGTCCCGCAAATCACGCTGGTGACGCCCCCCCCAATTCACGCCGGCGTGCCATTTCTCGTGCGCCTCGGATTCAGCGATACGGGAACACGTGACGCACCCTGGGGCTTCGCCCTGTTCCGCAACTCGACGCTCCTGCAATCGGGCAGCGTTACCAGACAGCCGCCGGTGGGTGGCGGTCAAACCGTGTCGCTGACGGTTGCCAACGCGGGGACGGTCACGTTCCGGTTTGAGGTGACGGACAAGGATGGTGCCACGGGGAGCGCGTCAGTGCCGGTAACGATCGTGCCCTGAGGGCGAACCGCCCGGTCGGAGCGCGGATCGTGCTGGAGTCCCAGGCACCAGGAAGCGGCGAACAGCCGCCCTTCGCTGCGTTTCATGTCGGAATGGCGTCTCGAACAATCGTGACACACGAAGGCCACAGGAGCACGCAGTTATGAACTGGCGCATGACGATTAGTGGATGCATGGTGGTGTTGACCGCCTGCGATACGGCAGTGACCAGCGAACCGCCGCGCGTCTTTGCATCAGCCGCAACGAGCGCCGGAAATGGGGTGCTTTCCACATGCGCTCCACCGCCGAGTGGCAACGTCGCGTGGTGGCGCGGCGACCTGAATGCCCTTGATGCGGCAGGAGCGAACCATGGAACCCTCCAGAACGGAACGACCTTCAGCTCGACTGCGAAGGTGGGGGTCGCCTTCCGGCTCGATGGTGTCAACGACGCAGTCCGTGTCCCGGCCTCGGCGAGCCTGAACGTCGGCGTGGGAGCCGGGTTCAGCATGTCGGCGTGGATTCATCCTGACGGCACGAGTTCATCGGGTCCGAACGGGGCTGGGCCGATCATCGAGTACGACAACGGCGCCAACCTCTGGCAGTACGCGGCCACCGGCACCACCGGACTGACCTTCGAGTTCAGGACGACCGCAGGGTTTCTGTTTGGCGTGTCGGTGGCCAGCGGGATCACCCCCGGCGCCTGGAATCATGTGGCCGCCACCTACAACCGTGCCAACGGTTTCGTCTTCCTGTACATCAATGGAGCGCTGTTCGCGACCCAATTCATCGGGTCGCACGTGGCCGTGACGAGCACCCCCTTGACGCTTGGCGCACGTCCGTCGACGAGCTACGCCACCAAGCGCGGATCCTTCAACGGCCGCATCGACGACGTGCAGATCCACAATCGAACGCTCTCGTCGGGGGAAATCTCGGGTATGTACATGACCGCGCTGCAGGGTCTCTGCCAGCTGGTCGCCGCCTTCACAGCTCCAACGAGTATCGTCGAGGGAGTTCCGGCAACGTTCGACCTCAGCGCCGCGACTGGGCAGCCCTCTGCCCTCGAACATTTCGACGTGGGGACCGGTGGTGGATACACCGGGCCATTCATTCCTAGTCTTCGTTCCACCTACCTGGACAACGGGACATATTTCCCTACGCTTGCCCTCACTGACGGGGACCTGAGTGCGGTGCTCCAGAGGCTGGTGACCGTGACCAACGCCACCCCGGTCGTGCAAGTGTCGCTCGTGACGAGTCCGCCTATTCGCGCAGGGGTGCCGTTCCAGGTACGGCTGGGATTCAACGATACGGGAACGCTCGACGGACCCTGGGGCTTCTCCCTGTTCCGCAACTCGACACTCCTGCAATCGGGCAGCGTTCCCACGCAACCGCCGGTGGGTGGTGGTCAGACTGTGTCGCTGACGGTTGCCAACCCGGGGACGGTCACGTTCCGGCTTGAGGTGACGGACAAGGATGGTGCCACGGGCACCGCCTCACTCCCTGTGACGGTGATTCCCTGACCTTTACGGCACGACAGCGAACGACGCACTTCAGGGCGAAGACGTCGGTCCGGGGACGAGCCGCTGCGCACGCTGAATTGCGTCGCCGCGCTCCTTGTCTTCGGATGCCAAACACGTGAAGAGCCGACGCCGAATTCTGGTTCGCCAGGGCCAGCGATACCGCTTCTAGTCGCGCGTTGTTGTTCAAGAATGCGGAGGGAACACGAACTGGCGAATCGTCGATGCGTCCGACTCTACCGCCTAACGTGAAAGGGGCTGGAATAGCTGATGCGACAGGCCATGAATGTCGGCACCGGAATCGGCTTGACATGGGCGGCTCGCGAGCTAAGCTCGATCTTACTGACCGCTTGCGCTCTTTCAGCGCCCAAGCCCTACCGACATCAGGAGCTCACGGTGCCCGACTCGCCAGTGAATGCGCGCGGACGGAGTGAATCCCAGGAACGTGCGCACGACGCGATTGTTCGTCGCGACCCGCTGAACCTCTCGAACGGCGACGCTGCCCAAGCGCACGACGAAGCATCGACCGACGGACACCTCCCTAGCCAGGGCCAGACGGCCGCAACGGTTGACATCAGCCGTCGCGACTTCATGGCGTTAACCGGGCAGGCCGGGTGGGCCCTGTCACTGGTTGGCAGCCCCCTCCGGTCGCTCGCCGACACGGCGCCCGGCGCGGTTCCGCGCGTGGCGAGAACCGGTCTGGGAGACGTGGTGACGCCCGGAGACGCCATAGCCTATCCACACGTGGCGGCCGATAGCGTGATTGCCGGGCTGAAGTGGCGTATGCTGGGACCCTTTCGCGGCGGGCGGGTGGCCGCCGCCACTGGCGTTCCTGGGCGACCTAACGAGTTCTACTTCGGTGCGGTCAACGGCGGTGTGTGGAAATCGATCGATGCCGGCCGCGTCTGGAAGCCTATCTTCGACGCCCAGCCGGTGGCGTCCATCGGCGCCATCGCCGTGGCGCCATCGGCACCGGACGTCGTCTACGTGGGAACGGGCGAATCCACCCTGCGCGACTCGGTCGGCTACGGTGCCGGCGTGTACAAGTCCACGGATGCTGGAAAGACGTGGGCCTACATCGGACTGAAGGACACCCAGCACATCGGCAAGATCGCGGTCGATCCCCACAACCCCAACGTCCTGTTCGTCGCCGCCATCGGACACCTCTACGCACCTAACGCGGACCGAGG